>NZ_JBSHLF010000001.1:0-368699 GCF_053644215.1 Microbacterium sp. NPDC055442
TCGAGCAGCTCGCCCTCGCATACCCCGAACGCATCAACCCCCACCTCTAACTACCCCCGCTGATGCCCACTTACACAGAAATCTTGACAAGCCCAGACCGACTCGGCGACGTCATCGGCATCGTCGTTCACGAACCAGACCGGAACGGGCACCTCGTTGTACGGCTCCGCCACGAACCGCGGGTCGGCATGCGTATCGGTGAACCTCGGCTGCGGCGCGAAGATCTGTTCGCCGATCTCTTCGATGTCGGCGAGGTCCTCGGTGCCGATGAACACCGCACTCGCGACGAACAGCGGGTGGTTGGCGACATAGTCCTGCAGCGCCGTGCCGCCCGACCCGTATCCCGCGATGTAGTGCACACCGTGCGTCGAGTAGAAGCTCCGCGCCTCCATGACCCGCAGCGCCGCCGTGATGTACGCCGATTCCGCGGCCACGGTTCCCCACTCACCGGATTCCTGGTCGGCCTCGAGGATGAACAGTCCTTCGTTGCGTTCGTCGGCGATGTCGATCCAGCCGCTCTCGTCGAGGAACTCCTCGGTGTCCCAGCCATCCGGCACGCTCACGATGGTGAAGTACCCGCGCAGGTACATGTCTTCGGGGATGTACACCTTGCTCGTTCGCGTCTTGTCGCCGACCGTGACGTTCTCGACGTAGTACCCGGTGACCGGCAGCACGTTACCGCGCATCGTGTCGATCACCGGCGGCCGTGGCCCGGTGTACGGCGCCGGGTCGAGCGAAGACCCTGACTTGATGTCGTCGGCGACGGCGGGCATCGGCCCCGCGAACGCCATCGCCACCGCCACTCCGGCAGCGACGAGTCCGGCAGTCCGCTTACGTAGCGAATCTCGTTTCATGTTCACGTATCCCTTGCTGATCCTTGCGAGAGCAAGCGATCACGGCGCCGGATGAGCTCTGGGAAACTGATCTCGACGGCTGCCTCGGCCTCTCGCCATTGAGCACATACGACTCTGACCTTGCAGCCCGCCACCGTTCACGGCAAGCAACCGTCCCATCCAGCGAGCCGGCGACGTCGGCGTTCGATACCGGCCAGGTCGTGGGGACATCGGCACCGGCACCGGCACCGGCCGCGAAAAGCAAGAAACCCCCGGATCACCGAGGGTTTTAGTCTTGCTGGGGTACCTGGACTCGAACCAAGAACAACGGAACCAGAAACCGCCGTGTTGCCAATTACACCATACCCCACCGTGGCGCGGCAGAGCCGCGCACAAGGATCAAGTTTAGCCCGCGATCGCGCGCAGACCAAACCGGCGTGTCTCAGCCGATCTTCTGCACGAGCGCACCGAGGCGGCGGATCGATTCCGCCTTGCCGAGCAGCTCCATCGACTCGAAGAGTGGGGGCGAGACACGGCGCCCGCTGACGGCGACCCGCGGCGGACCGTAGGCGACACGGGGCTTGAGACCGAGTCCCTCGATGAGCGCCGACGACATCGCCTCCTGCACGGCCGCGGCCGTGAACTCGGCTTCGGGGATCATCTCGATCGCACCGACGGATGCCACGAGCACCTCCCCCGCGTTCGCGGGAAGTCCGCCGAGCGCGTCTTCGGCGTACTCCACCTCGTCGGTGAACAGGAAGCCCAGCATGCCGGGCACCTCGCCGAGCATCTGCACGCGCTCCTGCACGAGCGGGGAAGCTTCCGCGATGAGTGCGAGCTGGCTCGGGGTGGGCGGGTCGGCGACGACGCCGGCATCGACGAGGTACGGCACGATGCGCTCGGCGAACTCGGCGGGCTGCAGCATCCGGATGTGGTCGCCGTTGATCGACTCCGCCTTCTTCTGGTCGAAGCGGGCGGGATTCGGATTCACATCGACGATGTCGAAGGCGGCGATGAACTCGTCGAGCGAGAAGATGTCGCGATCGGGTCCGATCGACCAGCCCAGGAGCGCGAGGTAGTTGAGCAGACCCTCGTGGATGAAGCCCTTCTCGCGCTGCAGGAAGAGGTCGGCCTTGGGGTCGCGCTTGGAGAGCTTCTTCGTTCCGGTCTCGCCGAGCACGAGCGGCATGTGCCCGAACCGCGGCACGAACGTCGTGACACCGGCGTCGATGAGCGCGGAGTACAGCGCGAGCTGGCGAGCCGTCGAGGGCATGAGGTCTTCGCCGCGGATGACGTGGGTGATGCCCATGAGCGCATCGTCGACCGGGTTGGTGAACGTGTACAGCGGCTGCCCGCCGGCGCGCACGATGACGAAGTCAGGGAACGACCCCGCGGGGAAGGTCACCTCGCCGCGGATGAGGTCGACATACGTGACGTCACCCTCGGGCACGCGCAGGCGCCACGCCGGCTCGCGCCCCTCGGCGCGGAAGGCGGCCTTCTGCTCGTCGGTGAGGTGGCGGTCGAAGTTGTCGTACCCGAGCTGCTTGGCACGGCCCGCGGCCTCATTGCGCGCATCGATCTCGGCGGCGGTCGAGTAGCTCTCGTACACGGCCCCGGATGCCACGAGTCGCTGCAGCACGTCGGCGTAGATCTCGCCGCGCTCGGACTGACGGTACGGCGCATGCGGACCGCCCGTCTCGACACCCTCGTCCCAGTCGATCCGCAACCACGTGAGCGCGTCGACGAGCTGACGATAGCTCTCTTCGCTGTCGCGCTCGGCGTCCGTGTCCTCGACGCGGAACACGAGCTTGCCGCCCGTGTGGCGCGCGTAGGCCCAGTTATACAGGGCCGTGCGGATCATGCCGACGTGCGGAATACCGGTGGGAGACGGGCAGAAGCGCACGCGCACGTCGGCGCCGTCGGCCGTCGTGGTGCGGGGATCGGGTGAAGAAGACATCGTCGCCCAGTCTAGTTGCGCGCGGCCGTCGCGACCGGGCCGGTCAGCGCACGGTCGAGCGCATCGAGCGCGGCGCGGACCGACGGCACGCGAGACGCTCCGTGCGCCGTCACGACGTGGAGCGTGCGGCTCTCGCCGGGCAGCGGCACCACAGTGAGTCCCGGCAGGAGCGGGAACGCGTCCACCGCGAGACGGGGCAGCGTCGCGACGCCGATGCCCTGTGCGACGAGACCCTCGACGGCGACGACGTTGTCGGTCTCGATCGCGATGCGCGGCGTGAACCCGGCGCGCCCGCAGAGCTCGAGCAGATGGCCTCGGCACCGCGGGCATCCGGCGATCCAGGGCTCGTCCGCGAGGGACGAGACCTCGAGCGTGCCGTCACGCGCGGCGGGGTGCCCCGCCGGCAGCACGGCGACGAGATCGTCGGTGCCGACACTGCGCAACGAGAGCCCGCGGGCGCTCATCCCGTGCGGGTCGTCGCGATCGCCCGGGTAGCTGAAGGTCAGCGCGATGTCGGCGCGATTCTCGCGGACGGCGTCGACCGCTTCGGGGGGCTCGGCCTCGACGTACGTGAGCGATACTCCGGGATGCCGCGCCCCGAGGTCGGCGATGAGGCGCGGCACGATCGTGGGAGACGCCGACGGAAAGCCGACGAGCCGCACGCGGCCCGAGCGCAGGCCCCGCAGTTCGGCGAGCTCTTCGGCTGCGGCATCCAGTGCCGTCGTGACGGCGGGCGCATGACGCGCGAGGATCCGGCCCGCCTCGGTGAGGCGCACGCCCCGCCCCACGCGCTCCACGAGCGCGACCCCGAGTCGGGTCTCGAGCCGCTTGAGCAGCTGGCTGATGGCGGGCTGGCTGTAGCCGAGGCGAGCGGCAGCGGACGTGATCGATCCTTCGTCGGCGATCGACTTGACGACGCGCAGCGCGTGCACGTCGAAGTCACTGTCCCCCGTCATCGAATCGGTCACGCCAGAAGCATAAGCCGCCGTGATGCTCACACACCCCCTGCCGCAACCTCCCCGTCGGACGTAGGCTCACCCCGAGCGAGGAGGACGTCATGATCCGTCACCACAGACCGCATGCCGCGGCGCTCGGAGCGGTGCTCACCGCGGTGTTCGCCCTCGGTCTCGTCGCGTGCGCGCCCGACCCGGCGGGACCCACGCCCGCGCCGACCGATACGCGTTCGCTCTCCCCCGCGCCCGAGACACCCGTCCCGGAGCCGCCACAGCCGCCCGCGGCGAATCTGCCCACGTCGTGCGACCATGTCGGCTCGACTCAGACACGCGCCGAGACGGTCGACCCCCTCGTGCTGCAGGGTGACGGCGAGGGCTTCATCCGCCCCGTTCCCCCCGACGCCGCCCTGGTGCTCGGGTGCGATTGGTTCGGCGGCGACACCACGGGCTACCTCGTGCTCATCAGCGAAGCGGATGCCGCGGCATCCGCTTCGTACATCGCGTCCCTCGCCGCCGACGGCTGGTCCTGCGGACCCGGTGCCGGTGGTGGTGATCTGTGCAGTGTGACGACGCCGAACTCGCAGTACCCCGTCGACACGGTCGAAACGGTCTATACGCGCGGCGATGTCTGGATCTACCAGTCCGCGACGAATCTCGACGGCGCCGCCCTCCTGGCAGATCTGCAGAGTTCGATCTGGGAATCGTGACATCACGATGTGTGATGCATGTGATCCATAACCTGGTCTAGACGAATGAGTCGACGCGGCGGAGCCTGAGGACATGGACTCACTCGTCGCCGCGCGCGCCGCTTTCGACGGCGGACGCGGCTATCTCGCGGCTTGCACGGCGGGCTTGCCTCCCCGCGTCGCACGCGACGCCGTCATCGCGGACACCACCGCGGCAGCACGCGGCCACATCGACATCGCCGGGTACTGCGCCGTCGTCGAGCAGACGCGCGGGCACTTCGCGCGCCTCGTCGGCGTCGGTGCGGATCGCGTCGCGATCGGCGCGCAGGCGTCGGTGTTCGCCGGACTCATCGCGACCGCCGTGCCCGACGGCGGCGAAGTGCTCGTACCCGAGGGCGACTTCTCGTCGGTCGCGCGACCCTTCGCTCATGCGGGCCGGGGAATCCGGCTGCGCACGGCGCCGATCGAGCAGCTCGCCGAGGCGATCACCCCCTCGACATCGCTCGTCGCGTTCTCGATCGTGCAATCGGCGACAGGGATCGTTGCCGATGTCGACGCGGTCGTGGCCGCCGCCGACGCGGTCGGCGCCCGCACGTTCGCCGATGCGACGCAGGCGGTCGGGTGGCTGCCGGTCGACGCCGAACGCTACGACGCCGTCGTGTGCCACGCGTACAAATGGCTGTGCGCACCGCGCGGTGTCGCATTCCTCGCTCTGTCGCCCGGCTTCGCGCGCGAGCTCGAACCGATCTTCGCGGGCTGGTACTCCGGGGCCGACCCGTGGGCGTCGTGCTACGGCCACGAGTTCGACCTCGCACCCGACGCACGGCGCTTCGACGTGTCGCCCGCGTGGCAGGCGTTCGTCGGCGCCGAACCCGCGCTCGCGCTGTTCGCCGCGCTCGACCGCTCGGCCGCGTACGACGAGACCACCGGGCTGGCCGCCCGCTTCCGCGACGGCATGGCGCTGCCGCATCCGCCGCGCGCGAGCGCGATCGTGACGTGGGCGGATGCCGCGGGCGACGACCTTGCGGCGCTCACGGCCGCCGGCGTCACGGCCTCGGGCCGCGCGGGCCGCACCCGGGTCGCCTTCCACATCTTCAACGACGACGAGGACGTTGACCTGGCGCTGCGTGCCCTCGGGCGCTAGTCGCGCGCCGTCACGAAGCGGCCTGCCGGGGCCAGCACGAGGACGGCGATGACGGCGATCCCCGCGACGAGCGCGAGTCCGCCGTAGCCGATGCCGCCGAGCACGATGCCGGCGAGGATCGCTCCGGCGGCCCCGACGAGGCTCATCGCGAAGTCGCTCAGCCCCTGGCGCCGTGTGCGGCGGTCTTCGGAGCTCGCTTCGGTCAGCAGCGTCGACCCCGCGACGGTCGATGCGCTCCAGCCGAGTCCGAGCAGCACGAGGCCGACCGTGACGGCGGCCGTCGAGTCCTGGCCGAACGACGCTGTGAGCAGCGCCGCGACCAGAAGGGCCTGGCCGACGAGGATCGTGGGCACACGGCCGATCCGGTCGGCCAGGATCCCGAAGACGGGTGCGAGCGCGTACATGCCGGCGATGTGCAGGCTGATCGTCATGCCGATCACGACGAGGTCGGCACCGTGGTGCAGGAGATGCACGGGCGTCATCGCCATGACCGACACCATGACGCCGTGGGATGCCGCGATCGCGAAGATCGCGAAGCGCGCGACGCGCGCGCGATCCGGCTTCGCGATGCCCGCGCCGATGCTCGTCGCACGATCGGCGACGACCCGCTGCGCGAGCAGGAGCGGGTCGGGGCGCAGCACGAGCAGGTACAGCACGATCGCCAGGCCCTGCCCCGCGACGGTGAAGAGATACGGACCCGTCAGCGCGGGCATGCCGATGAGCGACCCGAGTGCCTCTCCGGGCCCGGTCAGGTTCGGGCCGAGAACAGCGCCGATCGTCGTCGCCCACACGACGATCGACAGATCGCGCCCACGGGTGCGATCTGTCGCGAGGTCGACGGCGGCGAAGCGCGACTGGAGATTGGCCGCCTGTCCGCCGCCGATGAGCAGGAACCCGGCAAGCAGGAACGGGAACGATCCGGCGCCGACCGCGGCGATGACCATTGCGACACCGACCAGAGCCACCAGCATCCCGATCGCAAGCGAGATGCGGCGGCCGAAACGGCGCGCGAACGCGGCGAGCGGCACGGCGACGACCGCCGTGCCGAACGTGACGGCCGCTGTGGCAAGACCCGAGAGCGACTCGTCACCGGATACCTCCGCGGCCAATACGGCGCCGAGCGAGATGGTCGCCCCGAAAGCGATCCCGCCGAGGATCTGGCCGAGCGAGAGCACCCAGACGGAGCGTCGCTGGACGCGGGCGACGTCGTGCTCGAGGAGCGACGACGTGTCAGGCATCCGCGGCGCGCACGGCGTTTCGCAGGATCCCCAGCCCCGTGATGTCCACCTCGACGATGTCGCCCGGAGCGAGCGGGCCCACCCCTGCGGGGGTCCCGGTCAGGATCACGTCGCCCGGCAGCAGCGTGAAGGCCGCCGATGCATAGGCGATGACATCCGCGAGCGGGAAGATCATGTCGCTGAGCGGCGCCTGCTGCTTGACGTCGCCGTTGACCCGCGTCGTGAGCACGGCGTCGCCCGTCAGGTCGAACTCGGTTTCGATCGCGGGACCGAGCGGGCAGAAGGTGTCGAAGCCCTTCGCCCGCGCCCACTGCCCGTCGGTCTGCTGGAGGTCGCGAGCGGTGACGTCGTTGGCGATCGTGTATCCGAAGACGTGCTCGAGCGCGCGCTCGGCCGGCACGTTCTTCGCGACGCGCCCGATGACGGCCGCGAGCTCGCCCTCGAAGTCGACGCGCTCGGACTGCGGCGGGGTGACGATCGCGTCACCGGGACCGATGACGGCCGTGTTCGGCTTGAAGAACAGCAGCGGAGCGGTCGGCACCTCGTTGCCCATCTCGGCAGCGTGGTCCTGGTAGTTGCGGCCCACGCACACGATCTTCGAGCGCGGGATGACGGGCGCGAGCAGCGCGACATCGGCGAGGGGCACGCGTTCGCCCGTGGTGTCAAGGCCCGCGAACATCGGGTCACCCGCGAGCACGACGAGGTCGGCTTCGTCGACGATCCCGTACCGGATGGTCTCGTCGTGCCTGAATCGCGCGATCCGCACGGCTCAGCCGTCCAGCCGGGTGAGCCAGCCGTGCGGGTCTTCGCGTCGGCCGTACTGGATGTCGGTGAGCTCTTCGCGCAGCGACATGGCCAGCTCGCCGCGCGGCTGCACGTCTTCGAAGTCCCGACCCTTGAGCACACCGATCGGGGTGACGACAGCGGCGGTGCCGCACGCGAACACCTCGACGATGTCTCCGGATGCCACACCCTCACGCCACTCGGCGAATGCCATCGGCCGGGCCTCGACCGTGTGGCCGCGGTCGGCGGCGAGCTGCAGGATCGAGTCGCGCGTGATGCCCTCGAGGATCGAGTCGGACTGCGGGGTGACCACGCGCCCGTCTTTGTAGACGAAGACGACGTTCATTCCGCCGAGCTCTTCGACGTTGCGGTCCTGATCGAGGAACACGACCTGGTCGCACCCGTTCTCGTGCGCCTCGGACTGCGGCAGGAGCGACGCGGCGTAGTTGCCGCCGGTCTTGGCCGCGCCGGTTCCGCCGCGTCCGGCGCGCGCGTAGTCCTCACTGAGCCAGATCGAGACCGGCTGCACCCCGCCCTTGAAGTACGCGCCGGCCGGCGACGCGATGAGGTAATAGGCCACCTTATGGGCGGGACGCACGCCGAGGAACGCCTCTTTGGCGAACATGAACGGGCGCAGATAGAGGCTCTGGTCGGCGCCCGAGGGCACCCAGTCGCCGTCGACCGCGACGAGTTCGCGGATCGACTGCAGGAAGTACTCGACGGGCAGTTCGGGCAGTGCGAGGCGCCGCGCCGAGCGCTGCATCCGCAGGGCGTTCTGCTCGGGCCGGAACGTGTGCACGGAGCCGTCGGCGTGACGATAGGCCTTGATGCCCTCGAAGATCTCCTGCCCGTAGTGCAGGACGGCGGCGGCGGGATCGAGCGCGATCGGACCGTACGGCTGCACGCGCGGGCGGTGCCACCCGCCCCCGACCGACCAGCAGATATCGACCATGTGATCCGTGAAGTTCGTGCCGAACCCGGGATTGGCGAGGATCTCTGCGCGTTGCTGCGGCGTCTTCGCCGCGAGGTTCTTGGTGACGGCGAACTCGAGCGGATCGAGGCCGGCGTCGGTGTCTGAATCGATGAGGGTCATGTCACGTCCTGGCTGGTGGGTGGCGACGCGGTGTGCGGTTACAGATTACGCCTGCAGGCGTGCTGCGATCGCGTCGCCGATCTGAGATGTCGTGCGGGTCTGGCCGCCGCGGTCGGCGATGTCGGCTTCGACGGCGCGGGTGACGCGAACGGCCTCGTCCTGCTGTCCGAGGTGGTCGAGGAGCAGGGCGATCGACAGGATCGCGGCCGTGGGATCGGCCTGCTGCCGACCCGCGATGTCCGGCGCCGAACCGTGAACGGGCTCGAACATCGAGGGGAACGTGCCGTCGGGGTTGATGTTGCCCGAAGCGGCGAGGCCGATGCCACCGGTGACGGCGCCGGCCAGGTCCGTGAGGATGTCACCGAAGAGGTTGTCGGTGACGATCACGTCGAAGCGGCCCGGGTTCGTGACCAGGAAGATGGTTGCCGCATCGACGTGCAGGTAATCTACCGCGACGTCCGGGTGCTCGGATGCCACGGCGTCGACGATCCGCTTCCAGATTCCGCCCGCGTGCACGAGGACATTCGTCTTGTGCACGAGCGTGAGCTTCTTGCGCCGACGCTCGGCCAGGTCGAACGCGTAGCGGACCACGCGCTCGACGCCGAACGCCGTGTTGACGGATGTCTCATTCGCGACTTCCTGCGGCGTCCCGCGGCGGATCGACCCGCCGTTGCCGACGTACGGTCCCTCCGTGCCCTCTCGAACCACGACGAAGTCGATGTCGCCGGGCGCGGCGAGCGGTCCCGGCACCCCGGGGTAGAGCTTCGAGGGGCGCAGGTTGACGTAATGGTCCAGCTCGAAGCGCAGCTTGAGAAGGAGTCCACGCTCGATGTTCGCGTCCTTCAGCCGCGGGTCGCCGGGAACTCCCCCGACGGCGCCGAGCAGGATCGCGTCGTGACCGGCGATCGCCGAGAGGTCGTCGTCGGTGAGGGTGTCGCCCGTCTCGAGGTAGCGATCGGCACCGAGAGAGAACCTCGTCTTGTCGAAGCGGAGGTCGGTGCCCGCCGTTGCGGCATCCAGCACCTTCTCGGCCTCGGCGATCACTTCGGGGCCGATCCCGTCACCGGGGATGACGGCCAGCTTCACGACTCGCGACATTGTTTCAGCCTAGCGCCGGCGGCCCAGCGTCCCGGCAGCGATGACGGCCGCCAGGACGACGAGTCCCGCGCCGATCAGGGCCGTGACGACGACGCCCGCGTCGAAGGCGTGGGCAGCCGCGTCACGCAGCGCCTGGCCTGCCGCGCTCTCGAGGCCGTCCGCGACGTGCACGGCACCCGCGAGGGTCTCTCGCGCCGCGTTCTGGGCGGCAGCCGACAGCCCCTCGGGCAGAACGAGACTCACCCGGTACAGCGCCGTCAGGATGCCACCGAGCACGGCCGTACCCAGCACGGCCCCGAGTTCGTAGGCCGTCTCGGAGACGGCGCTCGCCGCTCCCGCCTTCGCGGGCGGCGCGCTGGCGAGGACGAGTTCGTTCGAGATCGTCTCGGCCGCACCGATGCCGATCCCGAGGGCGACGAACGCGCCCACGAGCAGCCCGAGGCTGTCGGGCCCCGTCGCGAACGCGACGATGACATAGCCGAGCACCGAGAACGAGAGCGCAGAGGGCACGACGATGTGCGCGGGATATCGCTTCGCGATCGGCACGACCAGCAGTCCCGCCGCGATCATGGCGGCAAGCCCGGGGACGAGCGCGAAGCCGGCCATCATCGGGCTCAGTCCGACGATGAGCTGCAGGTGCTGCGCGACGAAGAAGAGGAATCCGACGAGACCAACGACGCTCAGCAGGTTCACCAGGAGCGCACCGCTGAAGGTGGGGTTGCGGAACAGCCCCATGTCGAGCATCGGCGTCTCGGAGCGCAGCTGACGGCGCACGAAGAGCCAGCCGAAGACGATCCCCGCCAGGAACAGCAGCGGGGCGAGACTGAGCGGCCCGTACACCGCGAGCTCCTTGATCGCGTAGACGATCGGGATCATGGTGGCCAGCGACAGCACGATGCTCACGGGGTCGATCCGACCGGGCTTCGGGTCGCGGCTCTCGGGCACGAGCAACGGGGCGAGGACGAGCAGCGGCACGAGCACGGGAACGGCCATGAGGAACACCGAGCCCCACCCGAAGTGCTCGAGCAGGATGCCGCCGACGATCGGCCCGAGAGCCGATCCGGCCGAGAACATCGACGCCCATATCGCGATCGCGATGCGCCGCTGGTCGCGGTCGGTGAAGATCGTGCGCAGCAGCGACAGCGTCGAGGGCATCAGCATCGCACCGAACACGCCCATCCCCGCCCGCGCGGCGATGAGGAGCGCCGCCGACGGAGCGAAGGCGGCCAGCGCCGAGACGGCGGCGAACCCGGTGGCACCGAGCAGCAGCATCCGTCGTCGTCCGAACCGGTCGCCGAGGGTGCCCATCGTGACGAGGAGGCCCGCGAGCACGAGGGGATACGCGTCGATGATCCACAGCTGCTGCGCGCTCGAGGGCTCGAGATCGAGGGCGATGGCGGGCAGCGCGAAGCTCAGCACCGTGTTGTCGACCGACACGAGCAGCACGGGGAGCATGAGCACGACCAGGGCTGCCCAGCCACGCCAGCCGACACGCTGCTGGTGTTCCGCGCGAATCGCGGCCGTGATGGGGCCCGTTGTCATGAGGATGCCTTTCTAAACCGTCCAGACGGTATAGTAACAGGATGCCGACCGTGTCCGAGGCTCGCGCGTGAGCCGGCCTCCCCTCGCCCGTGAGAAGGTGCTCGACGCCTTCGAATCGCTGCTGATCGACGACGGCGAGCGTGCCGCGACGATGGATGCCACGGCTCGCGCCGCCGGTGTCTCCAAGGGCGGCCTGCTCTATCACTTCGCATCGAAGGATGCTCTCGAGCAGGGCGTGCTCGAACGCCTACGGCTGCTCGTTGCCGAAGATGTCGCCGCGATCCTCGAGGCACCCGAGGGCCCCGTCGCGTACTTCCTACGCTCATCGATTCTCGAAAGCACGCCGCTGGACCGGGCGATCGTGGCATCCGCCCGTCTCGCTCAGGGTGGCAATGCCGCCGCCGGTGACGCGCTGCGCGACATCCGTGAGCAGTGGGCGGACGCGATCCGGCCGTATGCGCCGGACAGCGCAGCTCTCGACCTCGTGATGCTCGTGAGCGACGGGCTCTACTTCAACACCGTGCTCGCGGGCGGTTCCCTCCCCGGCCCGACGCCTCAGGGCGCCGAGCTCGACGCACTGGTCGCCCTCGTCGAACGCGCGATCCGCCTCTGAGACGACCGGCTCGCGCCGTCAGGACTCGGTGATCTCGATCTGACGGAAGAGGTCGGCCTCGATGGCTGCGCTCACCTCGTCGAGCAGGTCGTCGGGCGCGGGAGAGTCGACCGTGAGCACCGAGAGCGCCTGTCCGCCGGCCTCACGACGCGCGATCTGCATGCCGGCGATGTTGATGCCCGCCTCGCCGAACTTCTGCCCGTAGACGGCGACGATGCCGGGGCGATCCTGATAGACCATGACGACGTGGTTGCGCTCGATCGGCAGCTCGATCGCGTAGCCGTTGATCCCGACGATCTTCTCGATCTGCTTCGTGCCGGTCAGCGTGCCCGACACCGACAGCTGCGAGCCGTCCGCGAGCGCGCCGCGCAGCGTGATGATGTTGCGGTACTCGGGACTGTCGTCGTCGACGAGCAGACGCACCTCGACGCCGCGCTGCTCTGCCAGCAGCGGCGCGTTGACGTACGACACCGTCTCGCTGACGATGTTCGTGAAGAGCCCCTTGAGCGCGGCGAGCTTGAGCACGCTGACGTCGTAGGCGCTGAGTTCACCGTGCACCTCGACGTCGAACGACGTGAGCGGAGAGTGCGCGAGCGCGGCGAAGATCTGGCCGAGCTTCTCGACGAGCGGGATACCGGGCCGAACGTACGGGTCGATGATGCCGCCCGCGACGTTGACGGCGTCGGGCACGAGCTCGCCGCCGAGCGCGAGACGCACCGAGCGCGCGACCGAGACGCCGGCCTTCTCCTGCGCCTCGGCGGTCGAGGCGCCCAGGTGCGGAGTGACCACGACGTTGGGCAGGTCGAGCAGCATCCGCGCGGGGCCGCCCTCGACGGGAGGCTCGGTCGAGAACACGTCGAGACCCGCGCCGGCGATCTCACCCGTCGTGAGGGCCTTGAACAGCGCCTCCTCGTCGATGAGCCCGCCGCGGGCGACGTTGACGACGTACGCGGTCGGCTTCATGCGGCGCATCTGCTCGATGCCGATCATGCCCGTCGTCTCGGGCGTCTTGGGCATGTGGATCGTGAGGAAGTCGCTCTGCTCGAGCAGTTCGTCGAGCGTGACCAGCTGAACGCCGAGGTGCTGCGCCCGCGCGCTCGTGACGTAGGGGTCGTACGCGACGACGCGCATGTCGAACGCCTGCAGCCGAGCCGCGATGAGAGCGCCGATCCGGCCGAGGCCCACGATGCCGACGGTCTTCTCGAACAGCTCGGTGCCCGTGTAGGCGCTGCGCTTCCACTCCCCCTGCGCGAGGGAGGCGTGCGCCGCCGGGATGCGCCGGGCGAGCGAGAGGATGTGGCCGATCGTCAGCTCGGCGGCCGAGATGATGTTCGACGTGGGGGCGTTGACCACCATGACGCCCGCGGTCGTCGACGCCTTGATGTCGACGTTGTCGAGCCCGACGCCGGCACGGGCGACCACCTTGAGCACGGGAGCGGCTTCAAGCGCCTCGGCGTCGATCTTCGTCGCTGAGCGGACGAGCACGGCGTTCGCGTCGGCGAGTGCGGCCAGCAGCGCGGGGCGGTCCGTCCCGTCGACGTGCCGCACCTCGAAGTCGGGGCCGAGCGCGTCGATCGTGGCGGGTGAGAGTTGTTCGGCGATGAGAACGACAGGCTTCGTCACGGTGGATCCTTCGGGTGCTGTGCGACGGCAGATCAGACGGATGCCACGCCGCACGCCATTGGGACGAGGCTGGCGCCCAGCCTAGCGCGCCGCGGGAGCCGTCTCCGACCGTGTGACGCCCGGTCAGCCGACCAGCGACGTTGTGTTGAGCGTCGTGTAAGCGATGACGTTGAGCCAGAACACTGCGACCAGCGCGAGGCCGGTGAGCATGACGAGCAGCAGCTCGTGCGGCCGTCGGCGCCATCCGATCGCGAACGCCGCGCCCCACGCAAGAAGCGGGAAGACGGCGGCGAAGATCCACACGAACCAGCCGAGCGCGTTCAGCGTGAATCCGCCTTGGCCGTAGAAGGAGAGCGTTTCGACCAGGTTTCCGATCGCGTTCCACACGGCGTAGGCATAGAACAGGCCGAGCACGCCCGCAACGGTCGCGATGAGCCAAACCGGCATCGCACGCGGGGCGAAGGCCGTCGCCGAGGCGTTCGTTGTGCTGTCGCTCATTGGCCTACCGCCCCGATCATGATGAAGGGCCACGGCATGAGGAGGGCGGCACCACCGACAAGCCATGCGAACCGCACCCATGGCCGCGAGCGTCTGGCCAAGACCAGCGTCGTGCTGATCCAAAGCAGCGGCGCGAGCACGGCGAGCCAGAGGCTCCCCTGGTACATGAAGTCGGTCACGAGGAACGGGCGCCGCCCTTGCAGGCGGAGTCCGCCGATGACCCAGCCGATCGTGTAGAGCAGATAAATCCCGCCGAGCACTCCGAGACCGAGCAGCGCCGCGTTGCCGGCTTGCGCCGGAGCAGCCTCGATGAGGGCGGGCTCTTCGGTGTCAAGGGCATCGCTGCCTGCGCCGACGGCACGATACCCGTCCGGCAGCGCGGGGTATCCGCGCGGCTCGGTGGTCGAGGGGACGACTGTGCCGGGCTCGGAGAGCGAGTCAGCGCCCCGTCCTCCCCCGTCATCGAGCGTCGGATCGTCGTCGCCCCAGGAGAGCGCGTCGTCTTCACGTCCGGATGTCACGCTGTTCAGCGTACTCGTCGCCCCGCGGACATGAAGGAGCCCGACTCCTTGTGAGGGTCGGGCTCCTTCCCATACGTCAGCGCGGCGCTAACGTGCCGCGCTGCCCTGATCTCGATACGCGCCTGCGGCGCTACTCGACCCCGGCACCTCTGTCAGCGCAGCTCTAGCGTGCCGCGCTGCCCTCGGTGTAACCCTCGTCCTGCTGCTTCCAGGCGAACAGCGAGCGCAGCTCGCGGCCGACGGACTCGATGGGGTGCGACGCCGCCTTCTCGCGCAGTTCGATGAATTCCTTCGCGCCGTTGTCCTGATCGTCGATGAAGCGCTTCGCGAACGCTCCCGACTGCACGTCGGCGAGCACGGCCTGCATGTTCTCCTTGACGGTCGCATCGATGACGCGCGGCCCCGAGACGTAGTCGCCGTACTCGGCGGTGTCCGAGACCGACCAGCGCTGCTTGGCGATGCCGCCCTCCCACATGAGGTCGACGATGAGCTTGAGCTCGTGCAGCACCTCGAAGTAGGCGATCTCGGGCTGGTAGCCCGCCTCGGTGAGCGTCTCGAAGCCGTACTGGACGAGCTGCGACACGCCACCGCAGAGCACAGCCTGCTCGCCGAACAGGTCGGTCTCGGTCTCTTCCGTGAAGGTCGTCTTGATGACGCCCGCGCGGGCGCCGCCGATCGCCATGGCGTACGACAGCGCGGTCGCCCACGCCGAGCCCGACGCGTCGCGCTCGACGGCGATGATGTCCGGGATGCCGCGACCGGCGACGTACTCGCGACGCACCGTGTGGCCCGGCGCCTTGGGCGCGACGAGGATGACGTCGACGCCTTCGGGCGCGTCGATGTAGCCGAAGCGGATGTTGAAGCCGTGGGCGAAGGCGAGCGTCTTGCCGGCCGCCAGGTTGGGCTTGATGTGGTCGTTGTAGATGCCGCGCTGGTGCTGGTCCGGCGCGAGGATCATGATGAGGTCGGCCCAGGCCGTCGCGTCTGCGACGTTCTTGACCTCGAAGCCCTCGTCGGAGGCCTTCTCGATCGACTTCGAGCCGTCCTTGAGCGCGATGACGACCTCGACGCCCGAGTCGCGCAGGTTGAGCGCGTGGGCGTGACCCTGCGAGCCGTAGCCGACGATCGCGACCTTCTTGCTCTGGATGATCGAGAGGTCGGCGTCGGCGTCGTAGAAGATCTCAGCCATGGTGTTTCTCCTTTTGCTTCGGTCCCCGAGCTGGTCGAGGGGTCGTGACCGGTCCTTCGACGAGCTCAGGAGCCGGAATGTGCGTATGGTCAGCTGCGCAGGACGCGCTCGGTGATGCTCTTGCCGCCGCGGCCGATCGCGAGCAGCCCCGACTGCGCGAGCTCCTTGATGCCGAACGGCTCGAGAGCGCGCAGGAAGGCGTCGACCTTGCCCTTGTCGCCCGTGACCTCGACGACGAGCGCATCGGAGGCGTAGTCCACGACCTGCGCTCGGAAGAGGTTGACGACCTCGAGCACGTTCGAGCGGCTCTGATTGTCGGCGCGCACCTTGATCAGCATGTGTTCGCGCTGCACCGACGACGCGTACTCGAGCTCCACGATCTTGATGACGTTGACGAGCTTGTTGAGCTGCTTCGTGACCTGTTCGAGCGGCAGCCGATCGACGTCGACGACGACCGTGATGCGCGACAGTCCCGGCACCTCGGTCACGCCCACGGCGAGCGACTCGATGTTGAACCCGCGACGCGCGAAGAGCCCCGCGACGCGGGTGAGCAGACCGGGCTTGTTCTCGACGAGAAGGCTCAGAACGTGCGTGGGCATCTCAGGCCTCCTCATCGAACGACGGCGAGTGGTCCCGCGCGTACTGGACGTAGCTGTTGCTGACTCCCTGCGGCACCATGGGCCACACCATCGCGTCGGCGCTCACCACGAAGTCGATGACGACGGGGCGGTCGTTCGTCTCGAGCGCGGTCTGGATCGCGGCATCCACGTCTTCTTCCTTCTCGACGCGGATCGCGAGACAGCCGTACGCCTCGGCGAGCTTCACGAAGTCGGGGATGCGCACGGTGCCGTGCCCCGTGTTGAGGTTCGTGTGCGAATAGCGGCCGTCGTAGAACAGCGTCTGCCACTGGCGCACCATGCCCAGTGAGGAGTTGTTGATGATGGCGACCTTGATCGGGATGTTGTTGATCGCGCAGGTCGCGAGCTCCTGATTGGTCATCTGGAAACAGCCGTCGCCGTCGATCGCCCACACGTGACGATCGGGCTGGGCGACCTTCGCGCCCATCGCCGCCGGTACCGAGTAGCCCATCGTGCCGGCGCCGCCGGAGTTGAGCCACGCGTTGGGGCGCTCGTACTTGATGAACTGCGCGGCCCACATCTGGTGCTGTCCGACGCCGGCGGCGTAGACGCCCTCGGGTCCGGTCAGCTCGCCGATGCGCGAGATGACGTACTGCGGTGAGAGCAGACCGTCGGTGGTCGGCGCATAGCCGAGCGGGAACTCGTCCCTCAGGCCGTCGAGGTACGCCCACCAATCGGCGAAGTCGGGCGTGGTCCCCTCGATGGCGCCGCGGAAGGCGGCGTCGAGGTCGACGAGCACGTCGCGCACGTCACCCACGATCGGCACGTCGGCGGTGCGGATCTTCGAGATCTCGGCGGGGTCGATGTCGACGTGCACGACCTTCGCGTTCGGTGCGAACAGCGCCGCCTTGCCCGTCACGCGGTCGTCGAACCGCGCGCCGAGCGAGATGAGGAGGTCGGACTCCTGCAGCGCGAGCACGGCGGGCACCGTACCGTGCATGCCCGGCATGCCGAGGTGCTGCGGGTGCGAATCGGGGAAGGCGCCGCGAGCCATGAGCGTCGTCACGACGGGCACGCCGGTGGTCTCGGCGAGAGCGAGCAGTTCGGCCGCCGCCTGCGCCCTGATGACGCCGCCGCCGACGTAGAAGACGGGCTTCTTCGCCTCGGCGAGCAGCTGCGCGGCCGCCTGGATCTGCTTGCCGTGCGCCTTGGTGACGGGCCGGTAGCCGGGCAGGTCGACCCTCGGCGGCCACTCGAACGGTGCCTCGGCCTGCTGCGCGTCCTTCGTGATGTCCACGAGGACGGGACCGGGCCGGCCCGTCGAGGCGATCTCGAAGGCGGCGGCGATCGCGCCGGGGATCTCGGCGGCATCCTTCACGAGGAAGGAGTGCTTCGTGATCGGCATCGTGATGCCGACGATGTCGGCCTCCTGGAACGCGTCGGTCCCCATCAGGTTCGAGAACACCTGGCCGGTGATGCACACGATCGGCACCGAATCCATGTAGGCGTCGGCGATCGCGGTCACGAGGTTCGTCGCACCGGGGCCCGAGGTCGCGATCGCGACGCCGACGCGTCCGGACGCTGAGGCGTACCCCTCGGCGGCGTGTCCGGCGCCCTGTTCGTGACGCACGAGGATGTGCCGGATCTCGGAGGTGTCCATGAGCGGGTCGTAGACCGGCAGGATCGCTCCTCCGGGCAGACCGAAGACGTCTGTGACGCCGAGCATCTCGAGCGATCGGACGACGGCCTGCGCTCCGGTGAGCACGGGCGCCGAAGCGGTACGGGCGGGCGGCCGGGGAACGGCCTGTGCGGATTCGGCGGGCATGTGTGATGGTCCTCGCAGAGATCGGATCGGAATGCGGATGCCGCGGGCTCAGCCGGTCGTCGCGCCCTCAGCTGCGGAGCGCACGAGTCGGGAGTACTTGGCAAGGACGCCACGGGTATAGCGCGGAGGAAGCGGCTCCCAGCCGGAGCGGCGGGAGGCGAGCTCTGCATCGTCGACGAGTAGGTCGAGAGTGCGAGCCGCGATATCGACCCGTATCAGATCACCATCGCGCACGAAGGCGATCGGACCTGCGTCGACCGCTTCGGGTGCTATGTGGCCGATGCACAGGCCGGTTGTGCCGCCTGAGAATCTGCCGTCCGTCAAGAGTAGTACATCTTTTCCGAGCCCCGCGCCCTTGATGGCCGCGGTGATCGCGAGCATCTCGCGCATGCCGGGGCCGCCCTTCGGACCCTCGTAGCGGATGACCACGACGTCGCCCTTGTCGATCTCGCCGGCCTCGAGCGCATCCATCGCGGCGCGCTCGCGCTCGAACACGCGCGCGGGACCCTCGAAGACCGCGGCGTCGAAGCCGGCGGTCTTGACGACGGCGCCCTCGGGCGCGAAGGATCCGTGCAGGACCGTGATGCCGCCCGTGGCGTGGATGGGGTTGTCGAAGGAGTGGATGACGTCGCCGTCGACGGGATCCGGGTCGAGGTCGCGCAGGTTCTCGGCGAGCGTCTTGCCGGTCACCGTGAGCGCGTCGCCGTGCAGCAGTCCCTCGTCGAGCATCGCCTTCATGACGACGGGGATGCCGCCCTGCCGGTCGACGTCGTTCATGACGTACTGGCCGAACGGCTTCAGGTCGCCGATGTGCGGCACCTTGTCGCCGATGCGGTTGAAGTCGTGCAGGTTCAGATCGACCTCGGCTTCGCGGGCGATCGCGAGCAGGTGCAGGACGACGTTGGTGGAGCCGCCGAGCGCCATCGCGAGGGCGACCGCGTTCTCGAAGGCCTCCTTCGTGAGGATGTCCCGGGTCGTGATCCCCAGGCGCAGCAGGTTCACCACAGCCTCACCCGAACGGTGCGCGAACACGTCGCGGCGGCGATCCGACGAGGGCGGGGCGGCGGAGCCGGGCAGAGAGAGCCCGAGCGCCTCGCCGACCGAGGCCATCGTGTTGGCGGTGTACATGCCGCCGCACGCACCCTCACCGGGGGCGAACGCGCACTCGATGCGCTTGAGGTCTGCTTCGCTCATGCGCCCCGCGAGGCACGCGCCGACTCCCTCGAAGGAGTCGATGATCGTGATCTCCTTCTCGGTGCCGTCCGACAGCTTGACCCAGCCGGGCGCGATCGAGCCCGCGTAGAGGAAGACGCTCGACAGGTCCAGGCGCGCCGAGGCCATCAGCATGCCGGGGATGGACTTGTCGCATCCCGCCAGCAGAACGGAGCCGTCGAGGCGCTCGGCCATCATGACGGTCTCGACGGAGTCGGCGATGACTTCGCGCGAGACGAGCGAGAAGTGCATGCCCTCGTGGCCCATCGAGATGCCGTCCGAGACCGAGATCGTGCCGAACTGCAGCGGGTAGCCACCGCCGGCGTGCACGCCTTCTTTCGCGCCCTGAGCGAGGCGGTCCAGGCTCAGGTTGCAGGGCGTGATCTCGTTCCAGCTCGACGCGATGCCGATCTGGGGCTTGTCCCAGTCGTCGTCGCCCATGCCGACGCCGCGGAGCATTCCGCGCGACGTCGTGGCTTCGATTCCGTCCGTGACGACACGGCTGCGAGGTTTGATGTCGATGTCAGTGCGAGACTCGGGCATCCCCTGAGTCTATTCCCGTGGGGCGCGCACGTCGGCCCCCGCGGGCGCCTGCCCCTGCGCCGCGCGGCGCTGCGCCGCGAGGTCGCCGAGCAGGCTCGCGAGTTCGTCGATGTCGGCCACGACGATACTCGCGGCGCTCGGGCCATCGCCCACGCGCACGCCGAGGTCATCTGCACCGAGACTGCGCAGCGCGTCCTCGTCGGTGACGTCGTCGCCGGCGAAGAGCACCGCGGTCGCGGCGAGCCGCTCGCGCAATGCCTGGATCGCCGAATCCTTGCCCTCGTGACGGAACGCGTACTCGACGATGTTCTTTCCCGTCCGGCGGCGCCAGTGGGGGGCTTCTGCGACGACCACCGCGTCGACGGCCGCGTGGGCCCGGTCGGCCGAGACGGGATCGGCGACGCGCGTGTGCACGCCGAGCCCGAACGTCTTGGGCTCGATCCACACGCCGTCGAGGCCTTCCGTCGCGTGACGCGCATCGGCGAGCAGGCGATCGCGCAGGTCGGCGTCGACGACATCGGGTTCGGGATCGAGCGCGCCATCGCCCGGTACCCAGAACTCCGCCCCGTGACTGCCGGCGAGAAGGTAGATCGAATCATCGCCGTGCTCGGCGATCTCGCGCAGATCGACGAGGCTGCGACCCGAAACGAATGCGACGGTCGTGTCGGGCAGCGCGGCGAGCCGCTCGATCGCCGCCCGCGCCGAGGGCAGCATCCGCGCCGTCATGGGGTCGTCGACCAGCGGCGACAGGGTGCCGTCGAAATCGAGCGCGACAAGCAGTCGATCGGATGCCGCGACCCGGCGCACGGCGTCATCGCGACGGGTCACGGCGTGCGCTCCTTCGCGGCGGCGAGGGCGTCGAGGAACGATCTCGACCATCGTGCGACGTCGAAGTCGAGGACTTTCCTGCGCAGCGCCCGCATGCGCCGCCCCTGCTCGGCCGACGGCATCTCGATCGCGCGCATGATGGTGTCCTTGAGGGCTCCGATGTCGTGCGGATTGACGCGCAGGGCGGACCCCAGCTCATCGCTCGCACCGGTGAACTCGCTCAGCACGAGCACCCCGCGGTTGTCGATGCGCGAAGCGACGTACTCCTTGGCGACGAGGTTCATGCCGTCGCGCAGGGCGGTGACGAGCATGACGTCGGCGGCGAGGTACAGCGCGACCATCTCTTCTCGCGGGAAACCCTGGTGAAGGTAGCGGATCGCGGAGTGGCCGATCGTGTCGTGGTCGCCGTTGATGCGCGTCACGGTGAGCTCGATCTCGTCGCGCAGCTCGATGTAGGCCTGGACGCGCTCGCGGCTCGGGCTCGCGACCTGCACGAGGGTGACGTCTTCGACATCGAGGCGGCCGTCGTTGATGAGCTCGCCGTACGCCTTGAGACGGTGGCGAATGCCCTTCGTATAGTCGAGCCGGTCGACGCCGAGCAGGATCCGTTTGGGGTTGCCGAGGCTTTCCCGGATCTCCGCCGCGCGGGCCCGGATGTCCGGCCGCTGTGCCATCTCCACGTAGGTCGCGGCGTCGATCGAGATCGGGAAGGCCTTCGCGAGGGCGATGCGCGAAGTGCCTTCTCCGACGGGAACGCGGATGCCGCTTGCCTTCGTCTCGTACCGCAGCTGTCGCCGCACGGCACGAGCGAAGTTGCTCGCGTCGGCGACCCGCTGGAATCCGATGACGTCGGCTCCGAGCAGCCCTTCGAGCACCTGTCGCCGCCAGGGCAGCTGCGAATACAGGCCGTATGCCGGGAAGGGAATGTGGTGGAAGTACCCGATCGTCAGATCAGGGCGTGCTTCGCGCAGCATCCGCGGCACGAGCTGCAGCTGGTAGTCCTGCACCCAGACGGTGCCGCCGTGGACCGCCGCGTCCGCCGCGGCGCGCGCGAAGCGCTCGTTGACCTTGACGTAGGCGTCCCACCAGACGCGACGGTAGCGCGGCGGCGAGATGACGTCGTGATAGAGCGGCCAGATCGTGTCGTTCGAGAAGCCTTCGTAGTAGTTCTCCACGTCGGCCGCGGACAGCTCGACGGGAACGAGGTGCATGTTGCCGAAGTCGAACGGCTCGAGTGCCAGATCCGCTTGGCCGGGCCAGCCGACCCACGCGCCCTTCGTCTGCCGCATGACCGGCTCCAGTGCCGTGACGAGGCCGCCCGGAGACGGACGCCAGCCTCCGGCATCCTCCCCTTCCGTAATCCGGTCGACGGGGAGTCGATTGGCGACGACGACGAAATCGGCCTGTGTCACGGTACTCCTGAGGGGCGGGGTGTGTCCTCAGGCTAACAGCGGCGACGTTCTGCCCCGCGGGCCTTGACTGCCGGCCGTCGCGGTGTCAAGGGCGGCCGCCTGACCGCCAGGTGGCGCTAGCGTAAGAGCATGCGCAGATACCTCTTCAGCACGGGCCTGGTCAGCGCGATCCTGAGCGGATTCACGTTGTTGCGGTCGACACGCGACGATGCCCCGTTCACGTGGCGCACCGCCCTCGCCTGGCTGAGCTGGGGCATCACCCTCGCGCTCGCGATCGGCGCGATCGTCGACACGCGGCGCGCGTCGACCGGGCATCTCATCGCGACCGACTCCCCCGTGCACGGCAAAGAGAAGAAGCTCCTCGAACGGCGCATCACGCGCTGAGACGGGTCAGCCCGGGTCGCTCCCGAGCCGCGCGGCGCTGGCGAGTTCGTCGCGGATGATCGGTGCGAGCACCGCGGCGCCTTCCTCCGACAGCACGATCGAGTAGTGGTTGAAGCCGTCGACATGGTCGTGCAGGATGTGCGGCACCTGCGCCAGCACCTTCGCGAGATGGTCGGGAGCGTAGAGCCCGGGCTCTTCGTCCTGCAGACCCCTCGGCACCGTCAGCAGCCGCGTCGGATGTCCCAGCCCCGCCAGCGCGTCGACGAGCGTCGAGCCGGTGTTCATGTCGACGGTGTCGTCGACGGTGGTCTGATAGCTCGTCGCGGGACGCAGCCGCCCTTCGCCGTCATCGACGAGGTCGTAGGCGAAGTAGGCGTCCAGCTCGTCGGTCCACGCGTTCGAGAACGCGGGATGTTCGCGCCAGAACTCGAGATAGGCCTCGACGTCGGCGAACCGCATCGACAGGCGTGCGGCCGTCGGCCCCAGGATCCCGGCGACCATCGCCTCGGCGTCGAGCCCTGCGGGGGCATCGAGCGGCATACCGCCGTCGACGAGCACGAGACGGGTGACCCGGTCGGGGTGCCGGTGCGCGAATGCGAGCGCGACGAAGGCTCCCATCGAGTGTCCGACGACGAGGATGCGGTCGATTCCGAGGGCATCGAGCGTCGCCGCGAGATCGTCGGCGTGCGCCGCGAGGCCCGCGGAGCCCGCGACGGCGTTGCTGCGCCCGCGTCCGCGCAGATCGGGAGCGATCGCGCGGATGCCGGTGAGCCGGTCGACCACGAAGGGCCAGACCAGGTGCGACGACGTGACGCCGTGCACGAGCAGGACCTCGCCCGTCGTGTCGCCCGTGGGATCCCACACGCCGACACGCAGGTCGCCGCCGGGGACGGGTACGTCGACCGCGCGGTACGCGTGCCCGCTCATCGCGCTGTCCACGCGCCGTCCATCGTGTAGGACGCGCCCGTGACCATACCGGCCTTGTCCGACGAGAGCCATCCCGCGAGCGAGGCGACCTCTTCGGGCTCGACGAGCCGCTTGATCGCCGTCTCGGTGAGCATGATCTTCTCGATGACCTCGTCCTCGCCGATGCCGTGCAGCGCCGCCTGATCGGCGATCTGCTTCTCGACGAGCGGCGTGCGCACATATGCCGGATTGATGCAGTTGCTCGTCACTCCGCGCGGAGCGCCCTCGAGCGCGGTGACCTTCGACAGACCCTCGAGGCCGTGCTTGGCGGCGACGTAGGCCGATTTGAACGCCGACGCGCGCAGGCCGTGGACGCTCGAGATGTTGATGATCCGTCCCCACCCCCTGTCGTACATCGCCGGCAGGGCCGCGCGGATGAGCAGGAAGGGCGATTCCAGCATGAGGCGCTGGATGAGCCGGAAGGCGTCCGGATCGAAGTCGGGGATGCTGCTCACGCGTTGGATCCCCGCGTTGTTGACGAGGATGTCGACGTCGAGCATCAGGTCGTCGAGAGCCGCCGTGTCGGACAGGTCGACGACCCACGGCTCACCCTGCACCTGCGAGGCGGCCTGGGCGGCGGCATCCGCGTTCAGGTCGGCCACGATAACGAAGGCGCCGCGCGCGGCGAACTCCGTGGCGCACGCCAGGCCGATGCCGCTGGCGCCGCCCGTGATGAGGGCGCGCTTGCCCGCGAGGTCCTGATCGATCATGCTCGATCGCCTTCCTGCGCGGGCCGGGGGGCCAGCGCGTTGTCGATGAAGCGCATCATGGCGTCGAAGACGCCGGCGTCGAGCTCGGCGGGCGGCTTGCCGTCGGCGTCCCTCTCCCACAGCAGGAAGCGCATGCCGATGAGCTCGCCCATGCCCATGAGGGCCCACGCGGTCGTCTCCGGGTCGAGTGCACGGTCGACGTCGCCCGCCTCCTGCGCGGCGCTCAGGCCGGCCTCGTATCCCTCTACGATGCGGGAGTAGTGCAGGCGCAGCACCGCGGGTGAGACGAACTCCGCTTCGCGCACGACGCGATACAGCGCGGGATGCTCCGCGGTGAAGCGGAAGAACCCGCGAAATCCCGCGCGCTCGGCATCGAGACGCGAATCCGCGACTGCCATCGCTTCGGACATGGAGTGGCGAACGCGCCGGTTCAGGTCGATCACGAGAGCCTCGAAGATCGCCTGCTTGCTGTCGAAGTAGAGATAGAAGGTGCCGAGGCCGATGCCGGCTCGCTCGGTCACCTTGACGATGGATGCCTCGTGGTATCCCAGCTCGGCGAAGACATGCTCGGCGGCTTCGAGCAGCCGTCGCCGCGTCGCCTCACCGCGTTTCGTCAGCGGGCGGCCGGTCGCCGAAGACACCGGGCGGTCCGTGTCGTCGATGAGCTCATCGGGCAGCGTCATGACGCACCTCTTTCGTCAGGCTCGCGGCTCGCCGTCGCAGAAGCGGGAGGGCGATCTTGTCGATCGTGGAGCGGGGCAGCTCCTCGACGATCTCGATGTGGACCGGTACTTTGAACGCCGCGAGGTTGCGGCGCGCGTGCGCGAGCACTTCGTCCACCGAGAGCACGGTACCGTCGGCAGGCACGACGAATGCGACGCCACGCTCGCCCCACACCTCGTCGGCGACGGCGACCACCGCGGCCTCGGCGATGAGCGGGTGCAGCTCGAGCGCGTGCTCGACCTCGGCCGGGGCGACATTCTCGCCGCCCGAGATGTAGATGTTCTTCAGGCGATCGACGATGCGATGCACGCCGGCGGCGTCGCGGTGGACGAGGTCCCCCGTGCGCAGCCAGTCCCCCACACGGGCGGCGGCCGTGGCCTGCTCGTCATCGAGATAGCCGGCGAAGACGCTCGGCCCCCCGACCCACAGCTCGCCCGTCGCCTCGCCCTCGAGCGGCAGCGACGACGCCGGGTCGACGATCCGCGTCGCCACGTGCGGGTACGGCCGGCCGACGGCACCCGGGAACGCCGACGCGTCGGCGGAGGGCAGGTGCAGCACGTTGGGCGCCGCTTCGGTGAGCCCGTAGCCCTGCGTCAACGGGATGCCGCGACCCGACCACTGCTGCTGGAGGGCGACGGGCATCGTGGCCCCGCCGACGAGGGCCAGGCGCAGCGAGCTCACGTCGGCTTCGGCCCAGCCGCGATCCGCCGCGAGCATCGCGTACTGCGTCGGCACGCCCATCATGGCCGTCACGCCTCGCTCGGCGATGAGTTGCAGGGCGCGCGCGGGCTGGAACGAGCGCTCGAGCACGACCGTCCCGCCGACCCACCATGCCAGCAGCGGCTGACAGTTCCACGCCGCGACATGGAACTGCGGCAGCATCGCCAGGACGACGTCCTCGTGCGTGAGCGGCAGGGCCTGGGCCAGGGCCAGGTTGTTCCAGAAGCAGTTGGCGTGGGTCAGGACGACGCCCTTGGGCGCGGCCTCGCTGCCCGACGTGAAGATCACCAGGAGCGGGTCGTCGTCGTGCACCCGTCGCACGGGCCGGGGGGCGCGGGACCGCGGCACGACCGCCTCGATCCCCGTCGTGCCGAGCGATGCGACCGGCGGCGCGTTCCGGAGGGTGCGCAGCGCCTCACCGGCGAGGGCGGCGTGCTCGTCTTCGACGAGCACGAGCGCGGGGTCCGTGCGCATCATGATGTCGCTGAGCTCGCGCGGCGTCAGCCGCCACGAGAGCGGCACGAACGCGACGCCCGCCATCGCACACGCGAAGAAGGCCACGACGTGGTCGCTCGAGTTGCCCGACACGGTGGCGATGCGATCGCCCGGACCGTATCCGGCGCAGCGCAGCTGCTCGGCGAGCTCCGACGCGCGCAGGGCGAGCGTCGCGTAGTCGATCGTGACGCCGCGGTCGTCGATCGCGATGCGGCGCGGGGATTGCGCCGCACGGTCGAGCAGCCAGCGGCCGATCGTGTGAGGGCCGTCGTCGATGAGCGATTCCGGGGTCATGACCGCACCTCGGCGGGCGCATCGACCGTGGCATCCGCGTCATCCATCGTCTGCAGGGCGCCGCGCACGCGCTCGCCCCGGCGGCGGCGCACGGCGGCATCGATCGTGCCGGCGATCCCGCCGGGGAGGAACATCACGACGAGGATGAAGAGGACGCCGAGCAGGAACAGCGGCTCGGAGAGCGGGATGCGCAGCACATCGGGCAGTCCTGCGATCGCCTCGGAGCCCGCGAGCACCGTGAGTCGCTGGTCGAGGAGGGTGTAGAGCACACCGCCCACGATGGCACCCCAGCGGAAGCCGACGCCACCGAGCACGACCATCACGAGCACCGTGATCGTGAGATCGGCGGAGACGGCGCGCGGCACGGTGCCGGATTGCAGCAGCATGTAGGCCACTCCCGCGAGGCTCGCGAGCACCGCGGCGATGACGAAGACGGCCAGGCGCACGCGGTACGGGTGCAGGCCGAGCACGCGCACACGCTGTTCGTTCTCCCGGGTCGCCCGGGCGAGGTGGCCCAGTCGCGACGTGTCGACCCACAGCGTGACGAGATAGACGATGACGAGCACGGCCAGGGCGAACCAGTACAGGTTGCGCGTGTTGACGACCCCGACGAGGAAGTCCGGAACGTGCGTCGTGTTGAGGCTGAGGCCCTCTTCTCCGCCCGTGATCTGCGAGTTGCGGCGTACGAGCACGGACCCCGCCTGCGCGAAGGCGAGCGTCACCATCGCGAACGGGATGCCCGAGACCCGCATCGCGACGGCACCGGTCGCGAAGGCGATGATCATGCCGCCGATGAGGGCGACGAAGACGCCCGGCCACAGCGGCACGCCGAAGTGCTCGAGCGCGATGCCGAGGCCGTACGCTCCCGCGCCGAAGTACAGCGCGTGACCGAACGAGAGCATGCCGCCCGATCCGAGCAGAAGGTTGTAGGACAGCGCGAGTGCGGCGAACACCATGCACAGCGAGAGCAGTGCGAGCGTGCCGGGCATGTAGGTGGGCGTGGGCAGGATTCCGGGGATGGAGATGTTCAGCAGGGGCAGCAGCGCCATGAACGCCACGAGCGCACCGCCGACGATCGCCGGCACGTACCGCCCGAGCCCCCCCGGTCCCTGAGCGCCACCCGTTCCCCGAGCACCACCCGGTCCCTGAGCGCCACCCGGTCCCTGAGCTTGCCGAAGGGTCGCCCCCTTGCGTCGAAGGATCATGCCTTCCTCCCGAGGAGTCCGGTGGGCCGCACGAGCAGGACCAGAGCGAGCAGGATGACGACGATGAAGTCGCCGGTTCCGTTGAGGTAGAAGTTCGCGAACTGCTGCAGCACCGCGACGATGACCGACGCGATCGCGGCTCCCGTGAGCGACCCGAGCCCGCCGACGACCGTCACGATGAAGGCGAAGATGAGCAGCGTCTGGCCGAGGTGGGCCGAGACGAAGGTCGAGTAGTGCATCGCGAGGACGCCCCCGATACCGGCGGCCGCTCCGCCGATCGCGAAGACGAGCGTGAACGAGCGGCGCACGTCGATGCCGAGGGCGGTCACCATGGAGCGGTTCTCGACACCGGCGCGGATGATCATGCCGTAGCGGGTCTTCTTGAGGAAGAGCACGAGCGAGGCGAGCACGAGCACGGCCGCGATCATGAGCACCCAGTAGGTGTTGGGGATGCGGGCGCCGAGGACCTCCGTCGTCTGCTTGAGCCATGCGGGCCCGGCGACGTGGATCGCATCCGTTCCCCAGATGCCCTCGAACAGGGCGACGGCGGCGAACGAGAGGCCGACCGTGACGAGCACCTGCTCGATGTGCCGCTCGTACAGCGGTCTGATGAGGACGAGCTCGGTCACGGTCGCGAACACGGCGCCGACGCCCGCGCCGACGAGGATCGACAGCAGGAACGAACCCCACGAGTCCGTGCCGAGCGACTGCGCGACCCACCAGCCGATGAAGGCGCTCAGGGTGAGGAATGCTCCGTGCGCGAAGTTCAGCACGTGCATGAGCCCGTAGATGAGACTCAGTCCGCTCGCGACGAGGAAGTAGAGGGCACCGAGACCGACGCCCGTGATGAGGGTCAAGACGATCATGCTCATTTCGACTCCCCCCGGTCGGTGGATACTTCGGATGCGTGGGTCTCGGCGTGCACGCCGAGCAGGCGACGGGTCAGGTCGTCGTCGTCGAGGATCTCGGCGGCCTGACCGGTGTGCACGACGCGGCCTCCGCCGATGACGATCGCGGGCCCGGCGAGACGGCGCACGACCTCGAGGTTCTGCTCGACGAGCAGGATCGGCACGATCTTGGATGCTTCGCGCAGAGCCTCGGTCACTTCGGAGACGATCTTCGGGGCGAGGCCCTTGGTGGGCTCGTCGACGAGCAGGATGCGGTTGTCGTTGAGCAGCGCGCGGGCGACCGAGACCATCTGCTGCTGACCGCCCGACAGCGTGCCGGCGGGCTGGTCGCGCCGCGCCACGAGATCCGGGAACAGCTCGGCGACGAACTCACGCCGCGGATTGCGCTGGCGCTCGGCGAGAGCGAGGTTTTCGGCGACGCTGAGCCTCGCGAACACTTCGCGGTCTTCGGGCACGTACCCGACGCCCCGCTGCACGATGCGGTGAGTCGCCAGCCCGTCGATCCGCTCCCCCGCCAGCGTCACGCGACCGCGGCGATGGAGGAGCCCGAGGATGCCGCGGAGGGTCGAGGTCTTGCCGACGCCGTTGCGCCCGAGGACGGCCGTGATTCCCGTGGCCGGCACCTCGAAGGAGACGTCTTCGACGACCTGCTGCCCCGCGATCGTGCAGCGCAGGTTCGCCACCGTCAGGATCGGTTCGGCGCTCATGCCGCGGTGCCCAGGTAGGCGCTCTGCACGAGCGGGTCGTTCATGACGTTCTGCGGCGTGTCGTAGGCGATGATGCTGCCGAAGTACATGACGGCCACCTTGTCGACGAGGCCCATGAGCACGTCGATGTGATGCTCGACCATGAGCACGGTGCATCCCTTCTCGGTGTGCAGATCGCGGATGTTCTGCACGAGGCCGGCGACGTCGCCCGAGGCCACGCCCGCCATGGGCTCGTCCAGCAGCACGATCGAGGCGTCGGTCGCCAGGAGCACCGCGATCTCGAGCTTGCGCTTGTCACCGTGCGACATGTCTCCCGCGGCCGTGTCGAGCTTGTGCGCGAGTCCCACGGCGGTGAGCTTGTCGAGGGCGAGTTCGGTTGCGGCATCCGTCTTCTTCGGGAAGCCCAACAGCGATGCGGAGCCGCCGAGCGAGACCTGTGCGGCCAGGCGGACGTTCTCGAGCACGCTGAGCCGCGGGAACAGGCTCGAGGTCTGGAAGGTGCGCCCCAGTCCCGCCCGCGCACGGGCCGAGATCGACGACGACGTGATGTCGGCGCCGTCCATCAGGACGCGCCCGGACGTGGGCTTCATGATGCCGGAGATCACGTTGAACAGCGTGGTCTTGCCGGCACCGTTGGGCCCGATGACGCCGACGAGCGAGCCGGCGGCGACGTCGAGGGCGACATCTTTCAGGATCGTCGCGCCACCGATCTGCAGGCCGAGGCCTTCGATCCTGAGCGCGGACGGAACAGGGGTGTTCATGATGGTTCGCTGCCTCGGATCAACCGGCTTCGGCGGGGGCGACGTCCTCGCCCGCGACGGTGCCGACCAGTTCGGGCACGAAGCTTCCGCCGTCGGCGACGAGCTTGACCTGGTACATCTCCTGGATGAGCGCGTGGTCGCCCGCGCGGACGGTCATCGTGCCCTTCGGTCCGTCGAACTCGAAGCCCTCGAGCGCCGCGACCATCGCGTCGGGGTCGCCCTTGCCCTCCTTGATCGCCTGCACGATCATGATGGCGGCGTTGAAGCCGTCGGGGCTGAAGAGGTCTACCGTGCCGCCCTCTGCTTCGATCGCCTCGACCATCGCGGTGTTGACGTCGTTGTCGGGAGCGCCGGCGAAGTAGTGATTGAGGAAGCTGATCTTCTCGGATGCCTCGCCGTAGGCGCCGAACGTCGCGGCGTCGCCGAGCCCCGTGACGACGGGGATCTGGTCCATGACGCCCTGCTGGCTCATCGCCTGCCACATCGCGCCCGAGGTCGCACCCGCCCACGCGACGAACACGAGGTCGGGCTGCGCTGCGAGCACCTGCTGCGCGAACGGCGTGAACTCCGTCGCGTCTTCGGGCACCAGCACCGAGTTCACCGTCGCGCCCTGAGCGCCGAGGATCGCTTGAACGGCCGCCTCGTTGCCCGTGCCGAACGCGTTGTTCTGGGCGAAGACGGTGATCGTCTTGCCCTCGATGTCATCGAGGAAGGCACCGGCGGTCGCGACGTCCTGCGCGCTCTGGCGACCCGAGCGGAACGTGTACTCGTTGATGCCCGTGACGGCGTCCGCTGCGGCGGGACCGGCGATGTAGAGCACCTTGTTCTGCGCCGCCTGTTCGGCAACGGCGAGAGCGACACCCGATGCCGCCGTTCCGGCGATGATCGTGACGCCCTGCCCGATGAAGTCCTTGACGGCGGTGACGGCCTTGTCGGGGTCGCCCGCGTCGTCCTTGTACTCGACGACGATCGTCGTGCCGTCGACCTCGCCCGTGCCGTCCGTGGCGTAGTCGAGGCCGGCCTTGAAGGCGTCCAGGTACTGCTTGCCATAGCCCGCCAGCGGACCCGTCTCGCTCGTGACGATCCCCACCGTGACCTCGCTCGGACCCTCGGGGGTCGTGCCGTCGCCGCCGCCGGCATCGGCCGACGGCGCGCAGGCCGCCAGGACGAGGGCGGCCGTGGCGACCACGGATCCCAGGAGCAACTTCTTCGTAACCCGCATGTGCGTGCCTTTCACCGTTGGAAGGGATGCCCGTGAGGGCGACCTGAAAGCTGATTCAGGTATCTGAAATGTAAGCACATCCCACGCCGTCGTCAAGTCCGCCCGGGCGGCACCCGCGCAGTCGTTACCGTTTCGCGACAACGGACCCACGGGCACCTGCCCGCGGCGGGTCTACGCTGTGACGCGCGCAGGCCGCGCGGATCGCACCCAGGGAGCCCCATGACCTCGACCGCTCTTCGCCGCGCCGCGGCCGCTCTCGGCATCGTCGGCATCCTGGGGCTGACGGCCTGTGCGCCCACCCCGTCAGAGGACCGGCCGCAGGCCGTCGCGACGCCCGCCGTCCACACGCATCCACCCGTGCCGACCGTCTCGCCGACGGCGACGCCGCAGCCCGAGCCGACCCACGGACTGTGCGATGCGGGAAGCATGCTCGCCATCTGGGCGCACTACGACGACGACCTCATCTTCGGCCACGGCCGCGTCATGGAAGCGCTCGAAGCCGACAAGTGCGTCACGATCGCCTATCTGTCCGCGGGAGACGCGGGCCGCGGCGTCGAGTACTCCCGCGGGCGGGAGCAGGGCATCCGCGACGCGTACGACAGGCTGCGCGGCTACAGCGGCGCGTGGGGCGAAGAGGCCGACGTGCTCGAGACCGGCGTGACCGTCGAGCAGTGGCGTCCCGCCGATGACCCGAGACTGGTGCTGCTGTCGTTCCGGCTCGTCGACGGGAACATCGACGGCAGCGGGTTCGAGGCGATGGGCTATGAGAGCCTCGGCAAGCTCGCGGCGGGCACCATTCCGACCGTGCGCGATGTCGACGGTCCCGAGCACTTGACGATCGACGACATCACGCATTCGCTGGCCGAGATCATCGCCGACGCGGATCCCGACGAGATCGTCACCGGGATGCCCGTTGAGGCGGGCGAGCTCTCCCGCGGCGACCACTCCGACCATGCCACCGGTGCATCGTTCGCCCGCGCAGCCTGGCGCAGCGCCGGCATCGACGCGGAGCTCGTGACGCTGGCGATCGGCTACCAGACGGCGGACTACGACGTGAACCTCGACGGCGAGACCCTCCAGCGCAAGGTGGACGGGTTCTCGGCATACGCCGCCAAGGACCCGGTGACCGCGAACTGCATCGACCTGGATTCCTGCCTCGGCATGCGCTTCTTCGGCCCGCTGCTCCAGCGCGAGTACTCGCGCAGCGCGGCCGAGGTGCCCATGGACTGAACGTCGCCCGCGAAGCAGAAAAGCCCCGGTCACTGGCGAGAGTGACCGAGGCTTATCCGTGCACCCCCTGGGACTCGAACCCAGAACCCACTGATTAAGAGTCAGTTGCTCTGCCGATTGAGCTAGAGGTGCATGATTCGCGATGAGGCGAACCGAGGGTCCACATTAGCATCACGATTGCGTCACCCGGAAATCGCGGCGAGGGCTGCGCCGGTTATCCTTGATGTCGTGACCGCCCTCTCCTCTGCGTCCTCGTTCGACGTGCCGTTCGACGGCGATCTGCGGGCAGATCTCGAGCTCTCGCTGAGGCTCGCCGACGCTGCGGACGCGGCATCCATGCCCCGCTTCGACTCCCCCGATCTCGACGTGCAGGCCAAGCCTGACGCGAGCTTCGTCACGGAGGCCGACATCGCGACCGAAGAGGCGATTCGAGCGGTTCTCGCGCGCGAGCGTCCCGACGACGGCATCCACGGCGAAGAGTTCGGCACGAGCGGTTCGGGATCGCGCCAGTGGATCATCGACCCGATCGACGGAACCCACAACTACCTCAAGGGCATCCCGATGTGGTCGACCCTCATCGCGCTCGCGATCGACGGCATTCCCCGTGTCGGCGTCGTGAGCCAGCCCGCGATCGGACGGCGGTGGTGGGCGGCATCCGGACTCGGTGCGTGGACCAGCACGGCGAGCGGCGACACGCGACGCATCTCGGTGTCGGACGTCGACTCGATCGAGCGGGCGAGCGTGAGCTTTCAGAGCATCGAGCAGTGGCGGGATGCCGGTGAACTCGACGCCCTCGGCCGACTGACGTCGGCGGTGTGGCGCGACCGGGGTTACGGTGATGCGTGGCCGTACATGCTCCTCGCCGAGGGGCGTCTCGAACTCGTGGCGGAGTTCGGCGTGCAGGAGTACGACATCGCCGCGCACGTGCCGATCGTGCTCGAAGCGGGCGGATCCTTCACCGCCTACTCGGGGGCCGCCTCTCTCACGGAGCGGTCGTCCCTCGCGACGAACGGCACGCTCCACCAGCCGTTCCTCGACCTGCTGCACTCCCCCTGACCTCGTGGAGCCACCGATGACCTCACCCCGCCCTCTCGTCGCCGCTCTCACCCTCGCAGCCGCGGCATTTGCGCTGACGGCGTGTGCCGCGTCGGCGGACCCCGGCCCCGGCGGCGCCGAGACGACGGCGCCGACACCGAGTGCTTCCACGCCGGCACCGTCGACGACGCCGACCGACGCTCCCGTGGACGCGGAACCGACGTGCGAGACGATCGTCCCCGAGAGCATCGTCGCTGATTTCGAGAGCCTCGGCTGGAGCGCGCAGGCCGACCGCTTCTACATCGGCGACCTCGAGGTCCCCGACGGGCTTCTGTGCGTGTGGGCCGACTTCGAGGCACCGGCGGGCGACCACCTGCAGCTCTTCGGCTGGGCGCCCATCGAGGAATCCGTCGCGCAGGAGGCGCAGGATTCCCTGCTCGCGCAGGGGTGGCGCCGGGAAGACGCCCCCGGGGGCGTGTACATCACCGAGCCCGCCGAGACGACGATCCAGGTCGATGACGAGGGATACGGCATGACGTACCTCTTCGTCGACGGCGCGGTCGAACTGGCGGACACCAAGCAGGGCCTCCTGTTGATCGAATGGCCGCGCGGCTAGGACGCTCCGGCACGCTCGTCAACCCCGTCGAATCCGCCGCCCGCCTCTCGTAGCGTCGGTGAGACCGACGAGAGGTCCGATCATGAGCAACACTCCGCCCGCCGCCATCATCCCGCCCAACGACCCCGAGCGCGACAGCGCCTCCCGCGACGACGGCGGACTGAAGCCCGACGATCCGATCCGCGAGATCGACGGTGAACCGACGATCGATCCCGACGTCGACCCCGATCAGGTCGACAGCGCGACCGCCGACCGTATCGCGAGCGGTGCCGATCCGCGCGGAGATCGCGATTTCCCGGAGGAGCCCGCGCTCACCCACCCCTGATCACGGCGACAGATCGGGGCGGGCCCGCGTGCCGAAGTCGTGCCGCAGCGCGCTGAGCGCGGCCCACCACCCCGCCAGGCCGTGCACTCCGGGGCCCGGGCTCGCCGACGCGCCGGCGAGGTAGACGCCCGGCAACGGCGTGCGCCACGGGTCAGGGCTCAGGACGGGCCGTCGCAACAGCTGGTCGAAGGTCGGAGCGCCCGAGGCGATGTCTCCTCCGACGTAATTCGGATTGTGCCGTTCGACATCGAGCGCCGACCGCGAGTGCGACGCGAGGATCGTGTCGCGAAAGCCCGGCGCGAACCGCTCGATCTGGCGTATGACCGCCTCTTCGCGGTCGATGTCGCTGCCGGCCGGGACGTGCGTGTAGGTCCACAGCGTGTGGCGCCCGCGCGGTGCACGCGTCTCGTCGAAGAGTGAGGGCTGTGCGGCGAGGACGTACGGCCGGTCGGGCAGCCGTCCTCGGTTGACCTCGTTCTCAGCGTTCGCCATCTCTGCTCGCGTGCCGCCGACGTGCACCGTGCTCGCCCGCCGGACTCCGTCGTGGGCCCAGGGCACGGGCTCACTCAGCGCGAAGTCGACCTTCGCCACCCCGCCGCCGTAGCGGAACCGGCTGAGCGCCCGGCGATAACCGGCGGGGATCGCGTCGCCGGCCAAGCGCAGCAGCGCACGTGGAGTGACGTCGAGCAACGTCACCCGTGCGCGCGGCAGGTCGGTCAGTGAGGTCACCTCGTGGTCGAGCACGAGTTCGCCCCCGTGCGCACGCAGGTCGTCCACCATCGCGTCGCTGATCGCCTGGGTGCCTCCGACCGGGATCGGCCAGCCCCGCGCGTGGGCGTAGGTCGTGAGCGCGAGGCCCGCTCCCGCGCTCGCGATGCTCGGCTGCGGCAGGATCGTGTGCGCCGCGACGCCGGTCAGCAGCGCCGGGGCGACGTCTTCGCGGAACCGGACGTTCCACGCGCCGCTCCCCTGCTCGAGCGAGCGCAGGCCGAACGCGACTGCGGTCAGCGGGTGCCGCGGCACGCGCATGAGCGTCGATCCCGTGAACTCCGCGACGCGATCGGCGTGCCGTACGAGGGGGCGCAGGAGCCGTTCGTACGCGGGTCCATCGGTCCCGAGTTCGTCGCGCGTGCGCGCGAGGTCGCGGTACGCGATGCCCGCGCGCCCACCGTCGAGCGGCTGGGCGAAAGACACGTCGGGCGTCACGAACTCCACGCGGTCGCGAAGCCCGAACTCGCGGAAGAATCGGGATTCGAACGCCATCGGATGGATCGCCGAGCAGACGTCGTGCCGGTACCCGGGCAGCGTCAGCTCGCGCGTGGCCGCGCCGCCTCCGGCCTGGTCGGCGCGTTCGTAGACGCGCACGGCGAGGCCCGCGCGAGCGAGCGTGACGGCGGCGGCCAGTCCGTTGGGGCCGGCACCGACGATCACTGCGTCCAGGGAGTCCATGTTCACCACCGTCCCACACGCGCGGCCATGAGCATGAGAGGTCGGACCGTGTCAACCCGTGGACGCCGCGAGACGGGCTCGGAGAGCATGGAACGCATGACCGGACTCGCCATCATCCTGCTGATCATCGGACTCGTGCTGCTGTTCTTCGGCATCTTCGTGGAAGCCGTGAAGTTCTTGCTCTGGGTGGGCATCGTGATCCTCGTGATCGCCGTCATCGCCTGGCTCATGCGGTTCATCAGACGCCAGACGTGATGCCCGAGACCCGACCCGGAGGAGACACCATGTCCAACGACGCCTTCCCCCCTGAAGGGCCCGACTCGACGCACGCGGATTCGGGCGACCCGAACCGAGACCGCGCGGACCTCGCCGACATGCCGCCGACCGAGGTCGACGACGACGCCGTCCGTGCGAACACCTCCGACGCGGACGACGACGCCGGAACGGACGCCGACGCGGCCCGCTCCTGAACGCTCAGTCCTCCACCGTGACCTGCGGCGCGAAGGCCACATAGCCCGCGAAGTCCCGCCCGACCCGCTCCACGGCGCTCGGGAACAGATCCGGATACGCCCAGGCGAGATCGTCGTGCTGCTCGCCGTCGACCACCACGTGGTAGTACTGCGCCGCGCCCTTCCACGGGCACGTGTACGGCGTGGGACTCTCGACGAGCGCGCCGTCGCTGATGCTCGCCGGTGGGAAATACCAGTTGCCCTCGATCCGCACGAGGTCGTCCTGCTCGGCCTCGGCGATCACGGTTCCGTCCAGCGTTGCGCGCATGCGTCGCTCCCTTCGTCTGCTTCGACACTTGTCGCCCGCGCCGTCCGACGTCAACCCCTTGCTCTCCGCACGCGTATCGGTTGGGCTCGAGACATGGACGACAGATCGATCCCCCGTGAGCCGGGGCCCGAACCCGACACGACGGATGCCGCCGAGCCCGACGACACCGACGCTCGACTCGAACCCGAGGACGCGCCGGCGATCCTCGACGAAGAGGGCCAATCCGTCGACTCGGTCGAGATCTAGGCGGCGAGGGCCTCGCCGATGAGACGAGCTGCGGAGTCGAAAGCGCCTGGATTCGGGCCCGCGAAGTTGAGCCGGATGTAACTCCCGGTCGGCTCGGCGGGGAACCATTCGTCGCCGGCTGCGATGAGCACGCCGCGCGCTTCGCTCTCCTTCACCAGGCGGGCGAGATCGGTTCCGTCGTCAAGGCGGACCCAGAGATTCAGCCCGCCTCCTGGAATCACCTCGATGGTCGCGCCGGGGATGTGTGCGCCGACCGCGTCGACGAGCAGGTCTCTGCGCGCTGCGAGCTGTTGCCGGAGCCCCCGCAGGTGTGTGCGCCAGGCCGGCTGAGTGACGACATCCAGCGCGGCGGCCTGCAGGACGCCGCTGACGTACATCGTCTGGGCCTGCAACTCCGCCAGGAGCCGCTCCCGGACGGGGCCGCGCGCGATCACCGCTGCGACGCGGATGGCGGGCGACACGCTCTTGGTGAGGGACCGGACATAGACGACGTGCCCGTGGTCGTCGCGTGCCGCCAGCGATGCGGCATCCGACGTGATGCCGAAATCGTGCGCCCAGTCGTCCTCGATGAGGAACGCGCCGTGGGACCGAACGATGTCGAGCACGGCATCCGCGTGCGATCGTCGCCATTGCACACCGGTCGGATTGGCGAAGGTGGGCTGCGCGTAGAACCCGCGTGCACCGGTCTCGACGAACGCCCTCTCGAGCGCGTCGAGGTCGGGGCCGTCGGCACCGGTCGGGACAGGAACGAGGGTCACCCCGACCTGGCTCGCCGCGAGGATCGCGCCCCAGTACGTCGGCGATTCGACCAGCAGAGTGCCGCCGGGACCGACAATGCTGCGGAACAGCGATCCGAGACCGAGTTGACTCCCGGGCAGGATGATCACGTCACGCGCCGTGGGCGCGGCGAGCTCCGCGGACGTCTGGCGAGCGAGCTCCGCGGCGAACCAGGACCGCAGTTCGAACATCCCCGCCGACGGCGGCCGCTCCACTGCCGCATCGCTGCGCGCGGCCCGGGTGAGCGCGGATCGGACGAGCTGCTCGGGCAGGAGCTCGCGGTCGGGATAACCGGAATGCAGCGAGATCACCTCCGGCACGGTCGGCCGCAACGCTGTCGAGACCGTCGACAGCGTCGCGGGGGGCGGCCCGAGCGCCGCGGTCTGCCAGCCGTAGTCGTGGGCGCGCGCACGACGGACCGTCCGGACGAACGCGCCGACGCCGGGGCGCGTCTCGATGAGTCCGTGCCGTGAGAGGGTCCGCAGCGCCTTCTGCACCGTGACGGGGCTCACCGAATGGCGCACGGTCAGGTCACGGGTCGAGGGCAGCCGGGCTCCGGGCGCGGCAGCCGAAATCCACGCGCGCAGATCCGCCGCGACGCGCTCACTGCTACTCTCTTCCATGACGCACAAGAGTAGCGCTATCGCATATCCCCCGCAGCCGGTACTCCGCGCCCGGAGTGGCCTGGCGTGGGGGCTCCTCGGAGTCGTCGCGTTCTCGTTCACCGTGCCGCTCACCCGCCTCGCCGTCGAAGGCGAGAGGATGTCGCCGCTCTTCGTGGGCAGCGGACGCGCCGTGATCGCCGCTGCTCTCGCGGCAGCCGCCTTGCTTCTCACACGTCAACGCGCGCCGCGCGGCCGGGAGTGGCTGAGCGTGGCCATCGTGGCCGCAGGAGCTGTCGCGGGCTTTCCGCTGCTGACGTCGTTCGCGCTCACCACGGCCCCTGCGAGCCACGGTGCCGTCGTCATCGCGCTCCTTCCGGCGACGACAGCCGTCGTCGCCGTGCTTCGCACACGCGAACGTCCGTCGCGGTCGTTCTGGATCGCGGCAGCCCTGGGTGCCGTGGCCGCCGCCTGGTTCGCGACGATCCAGGGCGGCGGATTCGGAAGCATCCACGGCACAGATGTGCTGCTGTTCAGCGCGGTGATCCTCTGTGCCGTGGCGTACGCCGAAGGCGGAGTGCTGTCGAGGACGCTGGGGTCGTGGCAGACGATCTCGTGGGCGCTCGTCGTCGCGTCACCGGTGATGGCGGTGCTGACCGGGGTCGCGGTCGTCGAGCAGCCGCCCACCGCGACCGTCATCGAATGGGCCTGCTTCGCCTATCTCGGCGTCGTGAGCATGTTCCTGGGTTTCTTCGCGTGGTATCGCGGCCTCGCCATCGGTCCCATCGCGCAGGTCAGTCAGGTGCAGCTCGTGCAGGCCGTCCTGAGCATCGTGTGGGCGGCCCTGCTGCTGGGCGAGCGAGTCACGTGGACGACACTCCTCGGCGCCGCCGCCATCATCTCGTGCGCACTGATCGCGGTGCGATCGCGCAACCGCACGGGGTGATCGGCGCCGTCGATCAGCGCTCGAGCACGGTCGCCTCGACGCCCCAGCCCAGCGGGACGACGCGCGAGACGCGCCAACCGGCGGCACCCGCGAGGGCGCCGATCGCGTCGGCGTCGCGGGGCGGCGAACCGGTGGCGGCGAAGACGTGCAGCGCTTCCTCGTCGGCGTGCGGGTTCAACCCGTCGGGACGGGAATCCTCGATGACGACGGCCACGCGCGTGACGCCCGCCAGTTCGGCGAGCAGAACGGATGCCTCGGTGTCGGTCCGGTGCGCGAGCGCGCGCGCCGCGACGGCGAGATCGACGGATGCGCCGGCCCCGGAGTCACGCTCGATCCAGCTGATCTCCGTGAGATCGTCGGCTTCGGACCTCAGGGCGGCGAGGGCGGTGGCGGATTCCCAGATGTCGACGCGAGGGTTCCGCTCCGAGGCGGTGAGCGCATCGGCCACGAGCACGGCGCCCGGTCCCGTCAGCCGGACCGACCTGGCGGCATCCCATACGGGGTCGGCCATCAGCCCGTCGAGCAGGTAGGCGAGTGCGCCGGCCTCGTGCACGAGTTCGTCGTACCGCGCGGGGTCGGAGCGGGCCCAGTCATCGAGGGTCGTCCCGTGATACTCGGCCCACGGAGAGGTTCCGGTCCGCACGGCGGGCGCGAACGACGCCAGTGCGAGCAGCCGGTCGGCTTCGAGACCGTCGTACTCTTCGCGTTCGTGCTCGTCGGCGATGAGCTCTTCACCGAGGGCCCCCAGGTGCAGTTCGGCGGGGTCCCCACGCAGCACTCCGTGCGTGACCAGGGTGCCCAAGAGCAGGTCGAGGTCGCGACGCGCCAGTGCGCAGCGTGCCGCCACGTCGGTGGCCGACAGGCCCGGTGCATCCGCCACGGCGTCGACGATTCCCGTCTGCAGCGCGGCGCGGACCGTCAGCCACACGAGCGGAGACACCACCGGCGGCAGCTCCGCGTCGCTCGCCGCGCCGCCGTCCGCGACCGTCTGGGGCTCGGCATGCCAGTAGCCGGTCACGTTGATGTGGGCCTTGGGAAGGCCGAGCTCGCGCGAGAGGAAGCGGCGGGCGGGCAGCAGCGCGCGGCTCTCGCCCGCGAGCCACGCATACAGCCCGGTACCGTCGTCGCCGCACGCCCGCCGCACGATGTCGTCCAACGCGCCGGCGTCGGTGGCATCCGCCTCGATCCACTCCAGGGTGTCCTCCGCACGCACAGCGAGCTGCTGCCGTGCCGAGGGGTCTCCGATCATCACGGCGATCGTCGCGGGCACCTCGATAGGGCGCTCGTCGAGGAACCGGCCGATCGCCGGCAGAGCGGTCTCGTCGCCCACGAGCACGATGCGGGAGACGTCATCGGGAAGGATCGTCGACGACTTCGGCCCGACGAACCACAGGTCATCCCCCACCGCGGCGCGCATCGCCCACGATGCCGCGGGTCCGTCGCCGTGCAGCACGAAGTCGAGGTCGACCTCGACCGCGCCGTCGTCGTCGACACGCACGGCGCGCGGCGTGTAGTCGCGGCCCTCCCGCGTCTGACTCGGCCCCCACTCGATGCCGTGCTCGACCTGCTCCGGAAGGGCGGCGGTCACATCGCCGTCCGACGCGAAGATCAGCTTCACATGGTCGTCGAAGCCGGGGGCGGCGAACGCGGGGTGCCGCCATGCACCGCGGTCGAACGCGGCGAGCTGCTCACCGCCGATCGTGACGCGGCGCATCCGCGGGGTCACGTCGGTGACGCGACGCACCTGTACGCGGCGGACGACGAGCGGATGCGTCGAGAATGCGCGCTGGGCCATGTCAGGAGAACCGCTCCTCGATGATGTCCAGCAGCGCCAGCGCCTCGTCGTAGTCGCCGCGCAGCACCCAGTACGGAAGCACATGCACGCTGTCGCTCTGGAAGGCCGGGAGCGCGGCGTACACGGGGTTCGCCCGCAGCGCGTCGAGGTCGGCGAAGTCGCCGTTGAAGCCCATGACGAAGACGGTCGGCTGGGTGATCGTCTGGCCGACCTGCTCCGTGGAGAGCTCGAACATGTCGCCGCCCCCGCCGTACACCTCGAAGCCGCCGTCGGCGAAGATCGGAGCGGGCTCGATGCCGACCTCGGTGAACTCGGTCGGCAGGCCGAGCGACTCGACGAGCGCGTACGCCGTGCCGTCCGACGTCATGGCGAGGAAGGCCGATGGCGCCTCGGGCGGCGTGATCGCCGCGGCGACCTCCGAGGCGCGCGCGCTATAGGTCGCCAGCGCCTCCTGATATTCGGCGTCGCGCTGGAAGACGCCGGCGAGGAACTCGAACTGCGCGCGCCAGTCGCCGAGATCGCGCCCGACGAGGACGGTCGGCGCGATGTCGCTCAGCTCGTCGTAGACCTCTTCGGCCTGCGCGAGGGGGAAGCCGATGCCTCCGCCGATGATGAGGTCGGGGTCGGTCGCGAGGATCGCCTCGAGGTCGAATCCGTCGACGCTCCACGGCAGGAACTCCGTGCCGTCGTCCTCGGCGTCGTCGGCCCAGAACTCCGAGTAGGTCCCCTCGGACTGGTTCGCATCCTCGGGGATCGTCGCGGTCACGGGCACGTCGAGGTTGTAGAGGTATCCCGCCAGCGCGTAGTTGAGCACGACGATGCGCTGCGGGTCGTCGGGAACCTCGACATCGCCGTAGTCCGTCGTCACGGTGTGCGTCGTGCCCGCGGCATCCGGCGTCTCGGTCTCGGGCGCGTCGGATGATGCGGCGCAGCCCGTCAGGCCCAGGACGGCGACGAGGGCGATTGCGGCGAGCGGACGAGCGGTGTGCATGGGGCCTCGCAGTGTGGGATGTTCGATGGATGCCACCCCTCGAGGCGGCGAGTAAGGCAAGGCTATGCTTAGCTCTGTCGATTCTGAAAATCGGACACGCGCGGCCGTACCGACCCACCGTGCCCCTCCCCCGGAAACCACATGAGCCTGACGACCGTGCCGCGCCCGACGCGTTCCGCGTCGCCGCGCACAGCGAGACGGCTCATCGCTCTCGCGGGCGCGGTTCTGCTGCTCATCGTCGTCTCGACGGTCAGCCTGGCTGTCGGGTCGGCGATGCTGCCGCTCGACGTCGTCTGGGACGCCTTCTTCGCACCGGACGGGTCGCCGGCGCAGGTCACGGTGACCGAGGCGCGCGTGCAGCGCACGATCCTCGGTGTGCTCGTCGGAGCCGCGCTCGGCGTCGCGGGCGGACTCATCCAGGCACTCACGCGGAACCCGCTGGCCGATCCCGGCATCCTCGGCGTCAACGCGGGAGCCGGATTCGCGATCGTGCTCGGTGTCGCGCTGTTCGGCGTGACCCGCATCGACCAGTACCTGCCGTTCGCCTTCATCGGCGCGATCGCCGCCACGGCGCTGGTCTACCTCATCGCGAGCGGCGGCCGCGGAGCACCGACGCCCGTGCGCCTGACGCTCGTCGGCATCGCCTTCGGCGCCGTGCTCATGGGCGTGACGCAGACGCTCACCCTCATCGACCCCGAGACGTTCGATCGGATGCGCTTCTGGGGCGCGGGGACGATCGCCGACCGCCCCGAGGGCACGGTCGCGACGATCGTGCCGTTCATCGTCGGCGGGCTCATCGTCGCGGCGATCGCGGCCCGTCCGCTCAACGCGCTCGCTCTCGGGGACGAGCTCGCCCGCTCGGTCGGTGTGAAGATCGGGCTCACGCGCCTGCTCGTCGTCGTCGCGGTCACGCTGCTGTGCGGTGCCGCGACGGCGGCCGCGGGGCCGATCTCGTTCGTCGGACTGATGATCCCGCACGCCGTGCGCTGGGTGACGGGGCCCGACTGGCGATGGATCCTCGCGTTCTCGGTCGTGCTCGCCCCGGCCCTCGTCCTGGTCTCCGACATCATCGGCCGGCTCGTCGTCTTCCCCGCCGAGCTGCAGGTCGGTGTCGTGACCGCGTTCGTCGGCGCACCCGTGCTCATCGCACTCGTGCGGCGTTCCCGCGCGAGAGCACTGTGAGTGCGGACAGCGGCGTCCGGGCCGCAGCATCCGGATTCCTCGTCGTGCGCGCGGGCCCGGTCGGATTCCGCACGACGCGCCGGGCGGTCATCGTGGGCGTCGCCATCCTCGTCGTCACGATCGCGCTCGCGGCGTGGGCGCTGACCCTCGGCAGCTTTCCCCTCTCGATCGGCGACATCGTCGCGGCCTTCGCCGGCACGGCCGACGACCGCGTCTCGACGGTCGTGCTCGACTGGCGGATGCCGCGGGTCGTCGGCGCCCTCGTGTTCGGTGCGGCGCTGGGCCTGAGCGGTGCGATCTTCCAATCGCTGACGCGCAATCCGCTCGGAAGCCCCGACATCATCGGGTTCACGACGGGCTCCTACACGGGCGTCGTGGTCGTGCTGTTCCTCGGTGGCGGCGGATACGCCGCGATGGCGTCCGGTGCGCTCGCGGGCGGGCTGCTCACGGCGTTCGCGGTGTACGTGCTCGCGTTCCGGCGCGGCGTGCAGGGGTTCCGGTTCATCGTGGTCGGCATCGCGGTATCGGCGCTGCTCGCGTCGGTCAACACGTGGTTCTCGGTCAAGGTCGACGTCGATCTCGCACTGCGCGCGGCCGTGTGGGGCGCGGGAAGCCTGGGACTCGTCGATGCGAGGTCGGTGATGCTCGGGGCCATCGTGCTCGCCGTCATCGCCGCGTTCGGTCCGATGGCTCAGCGACGGATGCGACGTCTCGAACTCGGCGACGACGCCGCCGCGATGCTGGGGGTGCCGGTGGAGCGCACGAAGGCGCTCCTCATCGTGCTGGGCGTCGCAGCGATCGCCCTCGTCACGGCGGCCGCGGGACCGATCGCGTTCGTCGCGCTCGCGGCGCCGCAGATCGCGCGGCGCCTGACCGGTCACGGCGCATCCGTCGACCTGCTCGGATCCGCGCTCGTCGGAGCCGTGCTGCTGCTGGCCGCCGACGTCGTCGCGCAGCATGCGATCCCCGGCACAGCACTGCCGACGGGCGCTGTCACGGTCTGCCTCGGCGGCGGCTACCTGGTGTGGCTGCTCGCGCGCGAGAGCCGACGCAACCTGCAAGGGAGACCGGCATGACCGGAGTCGACAGGATCACGACGGGACGCCTGTCCGCGCGAAGCCTGAGCGCGGGATACGGAGAACGCGCCGTGCTCGCGAACCTCGATCTCGACGTGCTGGACGGCGAGCTCACGGTCATCGTGGGACCCAACGCGTGCGGCAAGTCGACGCTGCTGCGCTCGCTCGCGCGTCTGATCGCGCCCACGAGCGGGCACGTGCTGCTCGACGGCGACGACATCCGACGGCTGCCGACGAAAGAGGTCGCGCGTCGCGTCGGACTGCTGCCGCAGACCTCGATCGCCCCCGAGGGAATCACGGTCGCTGATCTGGTCGGCCGGGGGCGGTATCCGCACCAGTCGCTGCTGTCATCGTGGTCGACGCAGGACGAGCGGGTCGTGGATGCCGCGATGGCGGCCACCGACGTGACAGATCTCGCGTCGCGGCACGTCGACGAACTGTCGGGCGGTCAGCGCCAGCGCGTGTGGATCGCGATGGTGCTCGCCCAGGAGACGCCGGTCGTGCTGCTCGACGAACCCACGACGTTCCTCGACATCGGGCATCAGCTCGATGTGCTCGAACTCGTGTCGACGCTGCGCGCGCAGGGCCGGACGGTCGTCGCGGTGCTGCACGAGATCAATCACGCCGCCCGTTACGCGACGCACCTCGTCGCGATGCGCGACGGACGCATCCTCGCGCAGGGTCGCCCGCGCGACATCCTCGACGAGGCACTCGTGCGCGAGGTCTTCGGTGTCGAGGCCCGGGTGTTCCCCGACCCCGACACGGGCGCGCCGGTCGTGCTCCCCCGCCGCGCCGTGCGCTGAGCGGTCCCGCAGGTTCTGCGACCGGAGCGCCTCAGAGCCGATCCCAGACACGGTGCCTCGTGAGCAGGTCGAGCATGCCGTCCACGATCGTCGAGGCGGAGCCCGTGAGAACACCCGCCGCACCGCCGTCGATCCGCGCCTCGGTGAGCACGGACGCACCCGCGTCGGTCGCGCCGATCGCCTTGCCGTGTCGGAAGGCCTCTTCGAACGCGCGCACGATCTCGGGCACGGTCGAGGGTGCGAGCGCGATGATGCCGTCGAGCTCGATGCTGGCCACCGTGTCGGCACTGCGTTGGATCGGGATGTCGCCGAGCGTTCCGCCGTGCTCGGCGATGACGAGCGGCGTGACGTCTTTCGCGTGCAGCGCCTCGCGAACGGCCTGCACCTCGGCGAGGTCGGCATCGGGGCCGGCGAGGATTCCGATGGTGCGTCCATCGACCGGCCACGTGCGGCCGATCATGCTGACCGCGGGGCTCGGCTCGACGTCGCCGAGGACGGCGGATGCGGCGGGCGCGGGCAGACCGAGGGCATCCGCGACGGTCTGGCACAGATCGGCGTCGATGTTCGCGAGCGCGGCGAGCTGGCGTTCCTTGATCGCCTGTTCGTAGCATTTGCCGAGCTCGAACGCGTAAGCGCCCGCGACGTGCTCCTGCTCGATCGGCGTCAGGGAGAGGTAGAAGAGCCGCGCCTGTGAGAAATGGTCGTCGAAGCTCGCGGCCTTGTCCCGCGTGATCGCGGCCTCGGGCACGACGGTCGGCACGTCGATGAACGCACCGTCGGCCGTGCCGGCGCGGAAGGGGCATCCGCCGTCGAGGGAGTTGGGGTGGTACGGCGCGACACCGCCGTGGACCGCGGTCTGGTGCATCCCGTCGCGAAGCATGTCGTTGACGTCGGCGTGCGGGCGATTGATCGGCAGCTGGGCGAAGTTCGGTCCGCCGAGCCGCGAGAGCTGCGTGTCGAGGTACGAGAACAGCCTGCCCTGCAGCAGCGGGTCGTTCGTCACGTCGATGCCGGGCACGAGGTGGCCCGGGTGGAAGGCGACCTGCTCGGTCTCGGCGAAGTAGTTCGTCGGATTCGCGTCGAGCGTCATGGTTCCGATGATCTGCAGCGGAGCGAGTTCTTCCGGCACGAACTTGGTCGGATCGAGCAGGTCGATGCCGGCGAAGGTCTCATCCGGGGTGTCCGGCAGCACCTGGATCGCGAGGTCCCACTGCGGGTGGGCGCCCGCCTCGATCGCGTCGGCGAGGTCGCGTCGATGGAAGTCCGGGTCTTTGCCGCCGGCCATCTGCGCCTCTTCCCAGACGAGCGCGTGCGTGCCGAGCTTGGGCCGCCAGTGCAGTTTGACCAGGACGGTGTCGCCCGCCTCGTTCACCATCCGGAAGGTGTGGACGCCGAAGCCCTCCATCATCCGATACGACCGAGGGATGCCGCGATCAGACATGTTCCACATGACGTGGGCCTGCGCCTCGGTGTGCAGCGAGACGAAGTCCCAGAACGTGTCGTGCGCCGCCGTCGCCTGCGGGATCTCGCGATCGGGATGCGGTTTGACCGAGTGCACGATGTCGGGGAACTTGATGCCGTCCTGGATGAAGAAGACGGGCATGTTGTTCGCGACGAGGTCGTAGACGCCCTCGGACGTGTAGAACTTCGTCGCGAACCCGCGGGTGTCGCGGGCGGTGTCCATCGACCCGCGTGATCCGACGACGGTCGAGAATCGCACGAAGACGCGCGTCTTCTCACCCGCACGCAGGAACGCGGCGCGGGTGACCGACTCGGCGGCACCGTTGGCCGTGAACGTGCCGTGCGCGGCGGCGCCGCGGGCGTGCACGACCCGCTCGGGGATGCGCTCGTGGTCGAAGTGCATGATCTTCTCGCGCAGGTGGTGGTCCTGCATGAGCACGGGCCCGCGCGGTCCGGCGCGCAGCGAGTGATCGGTGTCGCGCAGTCGGGTGCCCTGCGCCGTCGTGAGCCACTGGCCCTGCTGCGCGTTCGTCTCGACCGGTGCTCCGGTGGCAGCACCCGTAGGCGACCGGGTTTCGGGCCCGGACTGATCAGCTTTCGGGGGAAGCGGACCGCGCGGCGTCTCGGGCTCGGGCAGCGAAGGCGACTCGGATGCGGGGGCTCCGGGAATGGGCGGGTGGGCGTCGTTGCTCATGGTCGTCATGGTCCCTGGGTCGTATCGGCCCGGAGCCGGGAGACTGCCGGGGTCGGACAGGTCCCCCGAGGTTAGGCACGACGGCGCGGCTCGCTCCAGCGGGTTGACTCACCGGAAGTGCTCCCCTATGCGTCACTTCCGCGTGTGGACCTGGGTGCCTGTTCTCGGCATCGCATCGTGCATCCTGCTGCTGACCCCGCAGCGCCCCCTCGTGTGGCTCTTCGCGGGGGTGTTGCTCGCGATCGGCGTCGACTTCCTCGCCCGCTGGGGCCGGGCTCGCAGCGATCGGTAGACCGCTGCCGTAGACGTCATCATGGCTGCGCCCTAGATTCGGCACATGATCGTGAGGATGCTGGCGGTCGACCCGCTCGATGTCATCGGCGCCGTCGTCGTGCCGGTCGTGGCGATCCTGGTGAGCACGGGCATCGCGGTCTGGCTCGCGCGTCGCGAGCGCACGGCGAGCGAGCGTGCGCACACCCGCGTCGAGATCGTCGCGCTCGTGCGAGCGCTCACCGATCTCGAACGCACCGCGGCCCGGAACGACCACGATGGCGCGCGAGAGGCCTCGGTGCGCTTCTCGTCGACCCTGAACGCGTTCACGGCGCACCTCGAGAAGAAGGATCTCGCCGTGCCGCGTTATCTCGCGATCGTCATGAACCGGGGCATCGAGACCGGTGACCTCGAGAAGATCGGCCGGACCGCACTCTTCCTCAGCAACTGCGTCGATTCGTGGCTGCGCGGCACGGTGACATCCGCGCAGTTCGCGCAGCACACTCCCCCGGACACCAACGAGGTCTGGCAGGACGACGTCGATCTGGCCGGATGGGCTCAGGCGATCGGCATCGAGACCCGCTGATGTCAGACGGCGCCGTGCGTGTGCATGCGCTCGCCGTCGGCGTTGAAGATGCTCAGCACCTCGGCGGGGCGCGAGCCCGCGGCGCTCAAGGCATGCGGCGTGCGGGTGTCGAATTCGGCGGCCTCGCCGCGCGCGAGCACGAGATCCTGCGCGCCCAGCCGCAAGCGGAGCCGGCCGCTCAGGACATAGAGCCACTCGAACCCGTCGTGCACCTGAAGATCCGGCAGCTCGGTCACGGGCGGGTAGGTGATCTTGAAGGTGCTGACGGGCGAGTCCTCGAGCGCCAGCGGTGCGATCACGAGCCCGTTGCGCCGGATCACCGGCCGCCGCACACGCGGATCGGCGGACTCGTCGCGCACGAGGTCGTCGATCCGGATCCCGAGCTGGCGCGTCACGGGCAGAAGCAGTGCGAGGCTCGCCTGACGCTTGCCGGACTCGAGCCGCGACAGCGTGCTCACCGACATGCCAGACCGCGTCGCGACCTCTTCGAGCGTGAGCGCCTTGGCCTGTCGGACGTCGCGCAGGCGCCGTCCCACGTGTGCGAGTTCATCCGTCACGGATCCTCCTCTTTGCCATTTCGGCAAACGCGATTGCCAATCAGCAGTCTGCCATGCACGCTATGAGGCATGGAACAGTGGGATGCCCTCGTGATCGGAGCCGGCGCGGCCGGTCTCAGCGCCGCGCAGATGCTCGGCCGGTCGCGCCGACGGACGCTCGTCATCGATGCGGGATCGCCGCGCAACCGCTTCGCGGCGCATGTGCACGGCGTGCTGGGACAGGACGGCACGCCGCCGGCCGAGCTCCTGCACCGGGGCCGCGTCGAGCTCGATCCCTATGGAGTCGTCGTGCGCGCAGCATCCGTTCTTCGCGTCGAAGAGCACCCGATGGGTGTCACGGTCGCACTCGACGACGGCCGCAGGGAGTCCGCGCGAACCCTCGTCGTCGCGACGGGGATCACCGATGATCTGCCGGACATCCCGGGACTCGCCGAGCGCTGGGGTACCGGCGTGCTGCACTGCCCGTACTGCCACGGGTGGGAGGTCCGCGATCGCCGGTTGGGCGTGCTGATCGTTTCGCCGCTTCAGGCGCACCAGGCGCAGCTCGTGCGGCAGTGGAGCGACGACATCGTCGTCTTCGGCGGCGTCGAGCCCGATGTCGAACGGCGATTGCGTGCGCGGGGCGTCGAGATCGTGACCGATCCGGTCGTCGAGGTGCTCGGCGACGGCGCCGACGTCACGGGCGTCCGGCTGCGCGACGGCCATACGGTGCCCGTCGACGCGATCTTCACGATGGGCGGCGCTTCACCGCACGACGGATTCCTCGCCGGTCTCGACCTCGAACGCACCGAAACCCCGTTCGGCGCGTTCCTCGCGGTGGATGCCACGGGCCGGACGAGCTCCCCGCGCATCTGGGCTGCCGGCAACGTCGTGAGCCCGATGGCGAACGTGCCGCAGTCGATGGGCGCGGGAGCCATGGCCGGCGCCGCTGTCAACGGCGCGCTCGTCGACGAGGATTTCGCGAGTGCGGTGGAGTCGCCGGCCGAACATTGGGAGGAGCGCTACGCCACCCCGATGTGGTCGGGGCGACCGAACCGCACGCTGGTCGACGTCGCCTCCGGACTCGACCCCGGCCGCGCGCTCGATCTCGGCTGCGGCGAGGGCGCCGACGTGATCTGGCTCGCCGAGCAGGGGTGGGATGCCACGGGCCTCGACATCTCGTCGACCGCGGTGGAGCGGGCTCGGGCCGCGGCCGACGAGGCCGGGGTGGCGGCGCGCTTCGAGGTCGCGGATCTGAGCAAGTCGGTGACCGAGGGCTCGTACGACCTCGTCACCGCGTCGTTCTTCCACTCATCGGTCGAGCTGGACCGCACTGGCGCGCTGCGGCGGGCGACGGATCTCATCGCGCCGGGTGGGCGCTTGCTGATCGTCTCGCACGGCGGTCCCCCGCCGTGGACAGGGCCCGGTCACGACCACGTGTTCCTCTCGCCCGCTGACGAACTCGCCGCGCTCGCGCTCGACGCGGCTGCGTGGATCACCGAACTCGCTGAAATCCGGACTCGCGAGGTGACCGCCCCCGACGGCTCAGCCTCGACGCTCGACGACACCGTCGTGCTGGTGCGCCGGCGGGTGTGAGCCGCGGCAGGGGTGCCGGCGTTCTCAGCGCGCCGCTCGACGAACGGGGGCGGGAGCCGTTCGGGTGCCGTCTAGAGGTCGAACCTCCCCCGTGGTGCCCTCACCTGTTGCCGGAGAAGCGGACCGCGGCGCGCACCTGAGCGGCGGCGCTCGCGCCGAGTCCGAGCGGCCAGCGCTGCATGATGTATGCCGCAGCATCATCCACAGTCAGCTGCCGGGTGGAGTTCCCGACGCGAACCCATAGTTCAGGCGGCACATTCCTGCCGGGTCGCAGGTACACCGGCGACGGTGACGCAGTCATCTGCACCCGGCAGACGGTGCGGGCGGGCTCGCCGTCGACCTCCGCGAAGTCGACCTCCACGAGGGCGGCGGCAGCCGTCCCGAGCGTCGTCGTGATCAGATCACGCAGCCACAACTCGAACCGATCGACATCCGGGGTCTTCAGCGTCGCCAGGTCGGAGTCGAGCCCGAGGGGCGTTCCGTGATCGTCGACACCGATGAGCAGCACACCACCATCCGCGTTGAGGAACGCCGCAGCCGTCTTGGCGACCACGTGCTCCATCCGCTCGTCCTTCTGACCGGTGCGGAGATTGACGCGGGCGGTGGACTTGAACTCGATGGTGCCCGACTCCCCTGCCATGAGCAACTCGGCCACAGTGGCACGCACCGGCTTCTGCAAATGCGCGGCAGCCGCCCCATAGCCCGCGATGAACAGGATCGACACGCCCAGCGGCAGGATCAACGCGAGCGGGCTGCTGAGGTGCGGATCCGGCGCGACCAGATCGGCGAGCAGGAGCCCCGCAACGATTCCGATGATCGACAACACGATGGCCGTCGACCAGCGCAGCCGCGCACGACGACGCAAGAGCAAACGCGCGGCACCCGAGAACCCCCAGGCAAGGAGGAGGGCGACCAGGATCGCTACACCGACCACCCACAGCGGCACCCGGGAGAGGATGTCTCCGTCCACAGTCAGCTTCATCTCCTCGCGCAGCAACAGACGTTCCCATTCAACCTAGGGCCAATCGGACACTCACCGTTCTCTTCGACTAGCGGGTGCCGCACGCAGGGGCGTCAGCACGATCCCGACCCTCCGCAGGTGCTGAGGGTGAGCCCCGAAAGTGCGGGCACACTGTGGGTCGCGAAGCGGCGCCGGGCGCAAGCAAACGAAAAGGGCCAGAAATCCGCGTGGTTCCGCGGGCTTCTGACCCTCTTCCGTGACAGCGGCTTGTGGAGATGGGGGGAATCGAACCCCCGTCCATCGCTGAGTCTCCGCGCATTCTCCGGGCGCAGTCTGTGCAGACGTTCTACTCGGCCCCGACCTTTGTCACAGACAACTAAGTCGACAAGCCCAGCCTGGGAAGAGTCCCGCGTGACGTCCAGACGCCGTCACACAGCAAGATTCCTAGATGACGCCAGGAACCGTGTCGGAATCAGCCACGGCCTGACGGACTATCGGGCTCGCTTATGCAGCGAGGGCGAAGTCGTTGCGCTTTGAATCGGCAACTATAGGTTTGCAGGGAGCGTTCACGAGATAACCCTGCATCCTCGGCCCGCTTCTCGTGGATTCGCAAGCAATGTCGAAACCGATCATCCCCGTGAACCTTCTCTCGAAGGGAACCGCTGTCACTCTGTGGAGTTGTCATTCCCCGGGCGAACCCGAGCATCCCAGGCTACAACAGATCACTCTCCCCCGCCATTCCCGCGGCGCGCTCTGACCGCTACTCTTGCGCCATGAGCCAGCAACGTCGTGGCCGAACTTCTGCAGTGACCGTCGCCCTGTGCCTCGCCTTCGCTCTGGCCGGATGCTCCGCAGGCACTGCGCCCGCGGCATCCACCACTCCTTCTCCCACTGCGACGGCCACGCCTACGCCCACCCCCACCCCGACGCCCAGTCCCGAGCCGCTCGCACTCACGTGCGACACGATCATCACGCCCGAGGCCGTCGCCGACTTCGCCGCGTTCGGCTGGACGGGTCAAGAACGTCCGAACGGACCGTGGACCGTCGGCAGCGAGCCTTTCGAGGACGGCCTGGCGTGCCAGTGGATGCTGGATCACTCGGTCGCCACCGACAACTTCTCGTGGTTCGGATGGGCGCCGATGGATGCCGCGCAGGCGGCCGCCGTCACCAGCTCGCTGACCGACAGCGGCGAATTCCTGTCCGACGAGACGCCCGACGGGGTCTATCTGACGATCGACCCGAGCCTCGCGATGGTGACCGACGAGAACGGCTACGGGATCACGTACCTTCTCGCGGACGGATGGATCGCAGGGGCCGGCACGCGCGCGGAGCTGATGCTCGTGCGCGTGCCCGAGGGGTGGGCGCCGGAGGGCGACTGAACGCAGCCACGCGTAGAGTCTCAGCATGAGCGAAGTGATCATCACCGTCCGCGGAGAGCACGAGACGCGCGTCGCGCCCGAAGAGGCCGTCGCGACCCTCACGGTGCGGACCGAGGGGCCCGAGCGCGGCGACGTCGTCGAGCGGATCTCCGCGCTCACCGCCCCGCTGCGCGACGACCTCGCCGCGCGAAAGCTCGCGGGCGGGCTGGCCGACTGGTCGAGCCAGCGCGTCTCTCTCTGGGCGAACCGCCCGTGGAACAACGAGGGCAAGCAGCTCTCGCTCGTGCATTACGCATCGGTCGAGGTGACGGCCACCTTCACCGACTTCGCGGCGCTGTCGTGGTGGCTCACCGAGGTGGCCGAGCGCGAAGGGGTGCAGATCGACGGGGTCGCCTGGCGCTTGACGCCGAACTCCGAACGGCACGCCGAGGCTGCTGTCGCGGCGGAGGCGGTGCGCGTCGCGGTCGATCGCGCGACGGCCTACGCCTCGGCCGTCGGGCTGACGAAGGTGACCCCCGTCGAGCTCGCCGATGTAGGCCTGCTCACGCGCGGCAGCGACGGAGGCGGGGCGGCTCCCGAGATGCTGCGCATGGCGAAGGCGTCGTTCAGTGCGGATGCCGCGGCTCCGGCTTTCGAGTTCGAGCCCGATGACATCGTGGTCTCTGCCGCGGTCGAGGCGCGGTTCACGGCACAGTGACCCGCGACGGGTGACCGCGGCTCAGTCGCCGAGGCGGTTGCGGGAGCGCATGGCGCGCTCGGCTTCGCGCTTGTCTTCGCGCTCGCGGATCGTCTGCCGCTTCTCGTACTCGCGCTTGCCCTTCGCGACCGCGATCTCGACCTTCGCTCGTCCGTCTGAGAAGTACAGCTTGAGCGGCACGAGCGTATAGCCGCCCGCCGACACGGCGTGCGAGAGCTTCACGATCTCGTCTTTGTGCAGTAGCAGCTTGCGCGTGCGCTTGGCGGCGTGATTCGTCCAGTGCCCCTGCGAGTACTCGGGGATGTGCACCGCATCGAGGAACGCCTCTCCTCCATCGATGTAGGCGTAGCCGTCGGTGAGGTTCGCACGCCCCTGGCGCAGGGACTTCACCTCGGTGCCCGTGAGCACGAGCCCCGCCTCGTACGTCTTCTCGATCGCATAGTCGTGGCGCGCGCGGCGATTGGTCGCCACGACCTGCTCCCCGCGTTCCCTGGGCATGAGTGCTCCTCGATATCGGATGCCGCATCCACCGGTTCGGCGCACGACAGCCCGTCAGTCTATCAACGGAGCGTGCTCGCGAGAATCAGGCGCGTAGCCATCGCCTGATCGCGAAGCCCGCGGACAGCGCCGCGAGGGCGATGCCGATCACGATCAGGATCGGCACGACGAGCCACGCCTCGGTCATCCCGACCCAGGTCGTGACGAAGTTGACGCGGTCGCGCAGGTAGCCGTTGACGCCGAAATGGACACCCGCCAGCACCGTTCCCGACGCGAGCACCGACCCGATGAGCGCGGCGAAGACGCCCTCGAGCACGAACGGTGTCTGGATGAACCGATTGGATGCACCGACCAGGCGCATGATCCCGATCTCTCGTCTCCGGGCGAACGCCGACAATCGGATCGTCGTCGCGATCAGAAGGACCGCGGCGATGAGCATGAGACCCGCGATGCCGACCGCGATATAGGTCGCGACGGTCAGGGCCGCGAACAGCGGCTCGAGGTACTGCATCTCGTCGCGCACCTCTTCGATGCCCGGGGTTCCCGAGAACGCTTCGACGATGACGTCGGATTGGCGCTGGTCGACGAGGTTGATGATGAACGTCTCGTTGAGGCTCTCGGGCGCGACGACGCTCGCGTAGTCCTCGCCGAGCAGGTCGATGACGTTCTGGTAGACCTGTTCGCGATCTTCGAACTCGACGCCGCGGATGAGTCCCGCCAGCGCGGGGCTCTCGAGTTTGGCTTCGACATCGGTCAACTGTTCGGGCGTGGCGACGCCGTCGGTACAGGTCGCCTCGGTCGAGACGTCGGTGCACATGAAGATCTTGACCTGTGCCCGATCGACCCAGAAGTCGCGCATCGTGCCGATCTGCATCTGCATGAGCACGGCGGCGCCGACGAAGGTGAGCGAGACGAACGTGACGAGCACGACGGACACGACCATCGACGCGTTGCGGCGCAGACCAGAGAACGCTTCGGAGAGAATGAGCCCGACCCTCATGATGTCGGCCCCACTTCGTCGTCACGATCCGCGTCGGCAAGCCCCAGCCGGTCGGCGAGGCCGAGCTCCGAGACATCCATCTCGATCGCCTCGACGACGGGAATCGGATTCGTGCGCGGGGTGGTCTGTTCCGGAACGGGCTGCGGCTCGGCGACGGGCGCCGGCGCCGGCTGCTCACCGGCAGGAGCCGTCTCCTCCGCCTGCGCGAGCTGTTCGGCGGACTCGATGATCGCAGCATCCGTCGCCGCCACGGCACGCGCTTCGAGCGCGGGCTCGGCCGCATCGGTCGCGGCGGCGACGGCGGCGTCGACGGCTTCGGAGTCGACGACGCCGGTCTCGACGATCTCGCGGTGCAGCTCGAGCACGGCAGTGAGGGCGGCGACGGCGGCCGCGCCCTTCTCCGGTTCGGGCGCCAGGCTCGGAATGGCCGAGGTGTCGCCGTATCCGCCGTGGCGCTCGTCACGCACCATCTCGCCGTGGCGCAGTTCGATGACGCGCCGCTGCATCTGATCGACGAAGCCGGCCTCGTGGGTCGCCATCACAACGGTCGTCCCACCCGCATTGATGCGCGAGAGCAGCTGCATGATGTCGACGGATGTCGCGGGGTCGAGGTTTCCGGTCGGCTCGTCGGCGAGCAGCACCTGCGGTCGGTTGACGAGCGCCCGCGCGATCGCGACACGCTGCTGCTCACCGCCCGAGAGCTCGTGAGGGAACCGCTTCTCCTTGCCCGCGAGGCCTACGAGCGCGAGCACCTCGGGCACGGCCTGCTGCACGAATCCGCGCGACGAGCCGATCACCTGCAGGGTGAACGCGACGTTCTGGAACACCGTCTTGGTCGGGAGCAGGCGGAAGTCCTGGAACACGGCGCCGATGTGACGGCGGAAATAGGGCACCTTGCGGTTGGACAGCGTGCGCAGATCCCGGCCGAGCACGACGACGCGACCTTCCGAGGGCACCTCCTCGCGAAGGATCAGTCGCAGGCACGACGACTTCCCCGAGCCGGAGGCGCCGACGAGGAAGACGAACTCCCCGCGTTGCACCTCGAAGTCGACTTCGCTCAGGGCGGGCCTCGGGGTGCCACGGAAGCGCTTCGTGACGTTTTCGAACCGGATCATGGCTCATCGAGCCTAAGCGGGCTCGGTGCGGGCGCTCCCAGCGACACCCGAGAGGCGCCATCCGAGTGTTCGGATGACAGCGTGGCACAGACCCCCGCGGCGCTCATCGCTTCCTCCACAGAACGGCACGAAAGACGTTCTCCACAGATTTTCGAAATGACCTCGGATCTGGGTGAAATCGAGGCCCGAATGTCGGAGGGGGTCACCAGGATGGAGGCATGAACCCGCTCCTGGCACAGCTCGACTCGCTCGATGCGCTCGCGAGCGAGATGCTCGAGCGGCACAGCGACGATGACGGCCTGCGGCGGGCATCCGATGAGCAGGTGCTGCTCGTGCTGTCGGCAGCGGCACGGGTGCAGCGCCGCCTCGATGCGCTGCTGATCGAAGCGGGCGACGAGGTCGCGGCACGGTCCGAGACCGGAGTCGTCGAAGATCGGATGACCTCGCGATTCGGATGCCACGACGTCAACGAGCTGCTGCAGCGCACGACGCTGCTGGGTCCGGCATCCGTCGGGCGCCTGCTGCGCGCGGCGAAGGGCGTGTGCGGTGAGCGCGCGCTCGTGAGCGGCGAGCGATTGGAACCGAAGCTCCCGGCGCTGCGTCGCGTGATGCTCGACGGCGCAGTGGGCGTCGACGGCGTCCTGGCGATCGCGACACCCCTCCTCGCGACAGGACGCCGGGCCTCACGTGAAGCGCTCTGCGAAGCCGACCGGCTGCTCGCGGCCGTGGCGACCGGTGAGGGGCCCGACGGGGCGCCACCGGCGTGCGCGGATCTGCTGCGGGTCCAGGCTCAGGCGTGGCAGATCGCGCTCGACCAAGACGGTGCCGAGCCCCGCGATCGCCTCGCCGCGTATCGACGCGGTGTCACGCTCGGAGCACCGACCGACGCGGGCGTGCCCATCCGCGGCACGCTCATGCCCGAAGTCGCGGCGCAGTTCCAGCGACTCTGCGACGCCATGCTGTCGCCCCGCGTCGACGGCGTGCGCTTCGTCGACGAGCCGGCTCACGCCGACGATCCACCCGGGCCGGCCGACACCCGCTCGCGCGCGCAGAAACAGCACGACGTGCTCGCGACCGTGTTGACGGTGGCCGCAGCGAGCGGCGAGCTGCCGACGATCGGCGGCGCCGCACCCACTCTCGTCGTCTCGGTGCGCGAAGAAGACGCCGCGCGCGGCACCGGCTACGCGCACATCGACGGTTTCGGGCGGCCCGTCTCGATGGAGACGGCCCTGCACATCTCCTGCGGATCGGTCATCCAGCGCATCACGATGAACGACGAGGGCCGAATCCTGCGGCTCGGAACCGAAGAGCGCGTCTTCAACCGCCGTCAGCGTCGGGCGATCGCGCTCCGCGACGGCGGGTGCGTGATCCCCGGGTGCGGTGTTCCGGCGGCCTGGTGCGAGATCCACCATGTGATGGAGCACGCGGCAGGCGGACCCACACACACCGATAACGGCGTGCTGGTCTGCTGGTTCCATCATCGATTCCTCGAATCCAGCGGCTGGTCGATCCGCATGGTGCGGGGTGTGCCCCAGGTGCGCGCACCACTGTGGTACGACTCCAGCGGTCGATGGCGGGCCGTCACGACCTCGCCGACCCGGCTTCAAGACGCGGTACTCAGAACCTGACGGCGCCCGCCCCCTCTCGCGATCGATTCCCGCTCGACGGGCGGCGACTCAGCGCGCGAACGTGAGCGCTGCGTTGATGCCGACCGCCACCCCCAGCGCAACGACGACGCCGTTGCCGATGCAGGGCGAGAGCCGGAGCAATCGTGGTGTCGACCGCGTGCGCAGCACCGCACCGACGCTGACCAGCAGCGCCTGCCACGCGAACGAAGCCCCACCGACGGCCAAGACGAACGCCACCGCATTCCCCCACGACGATGTCGCTTCGGTGATCGCGGTGGCGACAGCCGCGAAGTAGACCACCGTGGTCGGATTGATCACGGTGAGCCCGACGAACAGCGCGAATCGGCGTGCCGACGTGCCGGCTTCGTCTGCCGGCGCGAGGCCGGCAGACCGCCGTGCCTGCACGAGCCGCCACGCGCCGATCGCGACCAGCGCGCACCCTCCGGCGAGGTGAGGCCAGGGCGCCCAGCCGGCGATCACGGGTGCCGCCGTCGAGCCGGCCGCCACGGCGACCGCACAGAGGATCACGTCGGTCGTCGCGACACCCGCGGCAGCCGTCAGTCCACGCACGCCGCCCTGCGTGGCCCCCTCCTGGACCAAGAGCACCCCGATCGCACCGAGCGGTATGGCGAGTGCGAAACCCGCGACGAGCCCCGAGAGCAAGGCGACACCGACATCCATGCGCCCAGCATCATGCGGCGCCCACATCCGACAGAGCGATACGCGGTGCGCCTGGGATGATGGGCGGTATGGACGCCCTCGACGAGAAGATCCTCGGTCATCTGCGCGAGAACGGCCGAGAATCGTTCAGCAGCATCGGACGGCAGATCGGCCTGAGCACGAATGCCGTTGCGGCCCGCGTGCGACGTCTCGAGAACACGGGCGTCATCGTCGGGTATCAGGCGATCCTGGCGACGGATGCGCCCGACCCCACGGCCCATCTCGAGGGCTTCATCGACGTGCGTCTGCACGCCGATCGCGATTCAGACGACTTCCTGGCGTGGGTGCGGGGTGTGCCGCAGATACGCGACGCCGTGCATGTCACCGGCCCGCACGACTACCTGCTTCGCGTGCGCGTGCGCGACATGAGTGACCTCGATCAGCTGCTTCGCAAGATCAAGAAGGATGCCGGCGGCGCACAGACGCAGACGCGCCTCGCGCTGCGCTGAGACGTCAGTCGTCGTCGTCCTTGCGCTTGCGCCAGCGGATGCCGGCCGAGATGAGCCCGTCGAGCTCTCCGTCGAACACCGATGCCGGGTTGCCGACCTCGAAACCGGTGCGCAGATCCTTCACGAGTTGCTGCCCGTAGAGGAAGTACGACCGCATCTGGTCGCCCCAGCTCGCGGTGATGACACCGGCGAGCTCCTTCTTCTTCGCTGCTTCCTCTTCGCGCTTGAGCAGGAGCAGGCGCGTCTGCAGCACCCGCATGGCGGCAGCGCGGTTCTGGATCTGCGACTTCTCGTTCTGCATCGACACGACGATGCCCGTCGGCACGTGCGTGAGTCGCACCGCCGAGTCGGTCGTGTTGACCGACTGGCCGCCCGGGCCCGACGAACGGAACACGTCGACGCGGATGTCGTTCTCGGGGATCTCGACCTCGACGGCCTCTTCCATGACCGGGATCACCTCGACCGCCGCGAACGAGGTCTGGCGCTTGTCGGCCGATCCGAAGGGGCTGATTCGCGCGAGGCGGTGCGTGCCGGCCTCGACCGACAGCGTGCCGTAGGCATACGGGGCGTCGACCTCGAACGTCGCCGACTTGATGCCCGCGCCTTCGGCGTACGACGTGTCCATGACCTTGACGGGGTACTTGTGGCGCTCAGCCCAGCGCAGATACATGCGCAGCAGCATCTCGGCGAAGTCGGTCGCATCGTCGCCGCCCGCGCCGGAGCGGATCGTGACGACGGCCGAGCGCGAGTCGTACTCGCCGTCGAGGAGCGTCTGCACCTCGAGCTGACTGATGACTCCCTCGAGCTCGGCGAGCTCCTTGCGGGCTTCGTCGGCCGAGTCCTCGTCGTCCATCTCGAGAGCGAGCTCGATGAGCACCTCGAGGTCGTCGAGGCGCCGCTCGATGCCGGCGATGCGCTTGTATTCGGACTGGCGGTGGCTGAGCGCGCTCGTGACCTTCTGCGCCTTCTCGACGTCGTCCCACAGGTCGGGCGCGCCGGCGGCCTCGCTGAGGCGCGCAATCTCGCCGGTGAGTGCGTCGACGTCCACCACGGCGCGAATGTCGTCGAAGGTGGAACGCAGCGCCTGGATGTCGTCGGAAAGATCGAGTTCGAGCATGGCACTCCAGAGTAACGTGGATGGGCGTGACCGATCACTCCGACCCCGTCCGCGCACGTGACGTGCTGTGGCGGTTCGGCCCCATGGTCTATGCGCCGACCGTGCTCTTCGCCTTCGGCGAGGGCGCCGTGATCCCGCTCATCCCGGTCATCGCCGCGCAGCTGGGCGCCGATCTCGCGACCGCCGCGCTCGTGGCATCCGCTCTCGTCGTCGGACAGCTCTGCGGAAACCTTCCCGCAGGCTGGGCCGTCGCGCGCATGGGCGAGCGGCTCACGATGGCGATCGCCGGCACGGTGGCCCTCGCGGGGGTCGTCGTGCTCGCACTCGCCCCATCTCTCGGCCTCTTCGCGCTCGCGGTCCTCCTGATCGGCTTCTGCGCCGCCGCCTTCGGCCTGGCACGCCACTCGTTCATGACGACGCGGGTGCCGATCGCCTTCCGCGCGCGAGCACTCTCGCTGCTGGGCGGGACGTTCCGCTTCGGCATGTTCATCGGCCCGTTCGCCGCCGCCGCGCTCCTGGCGATCTTCGGTGACGAGCACGCCGCGATCTGGCTCTTCGCGGCGTGCCTCGTCGCGACGGTCCTGCTCGTGCTTCTGGGGCCCGACCCCGAGAAGCAGTTCGCGCCCGTCTCTCCGGCGCCGCTCGCCGACCCCGCCATCGTCGAGGACACCGGCGAGCCGGTCACCGGCTCGATCCCGACCGCCGCGCCCATCGGGGTGTTCCGCACGATGTGGCGCTATCGAGGGGTTCTCGCCCGACTCGGCAGCGCCGCGGCATCCCTCTCGGCCGTCCGTTCGGCGCGCCAGGTCGTGCTGCCGTTGTGGGGCTACTCGATCGGTCTCGACGCGCAGACGATCGCGCTGGTCGTCGGGGTGTCGGGCGCGATCGACTTCGCCCTGTTCTACGCGAGCGGTCAGGTGATGGACCGCTTCGGACGCCTGTGGGCCGCGCTCCCGGCCATGATCCTCATGGGCGCCGGCTTCGTCGCGCTGTCGTTCACCCACGACCTCGAGCAGTCGGCGATGTGGTTCGCGCTCTTCGCCGCCGTCCTCGGCGTCGGCAACGGCCTCTCCAGCGGCATCCTGCTCACACTGGGGGCGGATGCCGCCCCCAAGACCGATCCCGCACCGTTCCTCGGCTCCTGGCGCACGCTCACCGATGCGGGCGGCGCGGTCGCGCCCCTCGTGGTGTCGGGCGTCGCCGCCGCGGCATCCCTCTCGGTCGCGACCGGCGTGATCGGCGTCGTCGGTCTCATCGGCGCACTCGCCTTCATCCGCTGGGTGCCGCGCTTCACGCCGTCGTAGCATCGGATGACCCGCCGCCGAAACGGAGGAGCTCGATGTCCGAACAGCACCATCTCGCCGACGAGGACTACAAGGTGGCCTGCACCGGCTACCCGAAGGGAATCCAGTACCGCGTCGAGGACCCCATGAACGGTCTGTCGTACGACTTCGACGGGTTCGTCGACGGGCACCTGGTCTGGACGATCGCGGACTACACCCGGCAGTTCGACGGAGCGGGCCCAGTCGAGGGCGGCTTGGAAGGGGCGTATCGCGACAGTGCCGGGCTGCAGAACGCGGTGCGCCAGGGCTACCCGGTGACGTGGTTCGTGCAGCGGGCCGCCGACGCGAACCGGCTGCGCGCGATGATCGAGGACGCGGGATACAGCTCGATCTTCGTCCGGCACCTGCCGATCGAGTGATTCGCCGCGGCGCGGTCAGAGGGCGAACTCGCCGCGGTCCGGCCTAGCTCTGGATCATCCCGCCCTTCGGCCAGGCCCCTTCCGTCACGTGACGCTGCAGGATCTGCCGGATCGCCTTGTTCGCCGCGATCCGCTCCCCCGCGACGACCGGCGGTGGAGCGTCCTCCGCCGCCGACACGCGCACCCGCAGCGGATCCGCGTCCGTCGGGCTCGTCTGGATCTCGTACTCGGCCGAGGTCGCGTCCTGCGAGATCTGTCGGTACTTCAGGTACACCGCCACGTCGGCACTCCTTTCGCGCGGCGGGGCGTCGCACCTCGCCATCGTCCACGCTGACGGATTCGGGGCGGATCTCCGAGCCGACACGCCCAGCCCGGCGGCGTGTCGGCGCCACGATCCGCCCCGAACCCGTCCGTCAGCGCAACGCCGTCCGACTCGTCGCGGTGGCCTGCAACGGCACCCCCTCGGGCACGAAGAGCGTGAAGACCGGCGGATGCCACGCCCCCGCCACCGTCACCCGCGCCGAGACACCGTCGGGCGTCGCCGCCGACACCACGCGCGCGTCGCTCGCGACGACGTCGAGAAGAGCGGATGCCTGCGCGTACACGTCATCGGAGGTCAGGCGCGCGACCGGCTCAGCGCCCGAGATCTCGAGCGTGAAGCCGTCTGCGCCGGCGAGAGCGGCGGCATCCGCGATCGCGTCGAGCCGCTTCTGCGCGAGATACAAGCTCGTGGCGTCGACGCACACGAACACCGTGACGGCGGCGAGCAGCGCGTACCCGATCGTGAGGAGCAGCACGCTGCCCTGGTCGTCGCGGGCGAGACGGCATCGCAGCCACCCGATCACGGTGCACCCCACAACCGCGAGACCTTCTGCACCGCGCTCGCCTCGACCGGCACGGCGGCGACGCGATCGAGCCCGAGCACAGACGGCGCGAACGGCAAGGGCACCGTCGTGCGCAACGACACCACGACGGTCGCACCCGGCGCGGGGCACGGCACGACGGCGGGCGCACACGCGATCGAGACCTGCACGCGCTCGGCGTCCATGCCGTACTCGCGCACGACGGCATCGAGCACGGCATCCGCGCGCGCACCGGCATCCGTCGCACCATCCGCCGTCGAGATCGCGCGCGCGATGTGCCGCGCCGCGGCCTCGGCGCCGAGCGACTGCGCCTGGATCATGCCCAGCGCCACCACGAGGTAGAGCACCGGCACGAGCAGGACGACACCGACCAGGATGAACTCCAGCGCCGCCGAGCCGCGCTCGGGGTCGTCGACCTCACCCGAACGACTCGAGGGGCGCATGCGCCGTCACCTCCAGCATCCCGGGCGCGCCCCACAGCCCGATGAGGGGCAGCGTCGCGCGCACCGTCACGGCGACGGTGTCGTGGCCGAGGGTGCGGACCGCGCTCGCCCGCACGTCGGTCGCGTAGCCGCCTCCGACCGTGCGCGTGAGAATCTCGCGGGTGCGACGCTCACCGTCGAGGGCGGTCGTGTCGGCGAGCGCCGCGTGGTACGCCCCCTCGACCGCCGCGTCGTGCACGACGTTGCGCACGTACACCGCGAGCCCGAACTGCAGCACGCCGAGCGTGAGCGCCGTCAGCAGCACCCCGACGAGCACGAACTCGACCGGCGCCGATCCCCCGTCATCGCGCAACGCCGCGACGAGGCGAGAGCGGATGCCGCGCATCAGAACCCGGCGACACGCGAGATCGCCTGCTCGAACAGCCCCGCGAGCGCGGGCCCGGCGAGCGCCCAGATCACGACGACCAGACCGGTCACGACCTAGTTGGTGTATTGTGGATGGCATGGGAACGAAGCCTCGACGCTCTGCCGCGCTACTCGATGGGCCGGACTCGTGCGTCATCTACGTCCGGATCTCGCAGGCGCGCGATGGGAGCACGACGAAAGTCGAGACGCAGGAACGTGAGTGCCGCGCGCTCGCGAAGCGACTCGGGCTCGCCGTCGAGAAGGTCTACCGCGACAATGACATGTCCGCGACGAGTGGGAAGGTCCGCCCCGCTTTCGAGGCGATGCTGAAGGCGCGGCCCGAGGCGATCATCGCTTGGCACCAGGACAGATTGCTGCGCCTCACGAGCGACCTAGAGAAGGTGATCGATCTCGGCGTCGGCGTGCACTTTGTCGTGTCCTCGACGCTGGAGCTTTCGACCCCGGCTGGCCGCGCGGTCGGGCGCACTGTAGCCGCGTGGTCGCAGTACGAAGGCGAGCAGAAGGCAGAGCGCCAGCGCGCGGCGAACGTGGCGCGAGCGGAGCGGGGACACTGGCAGTTCTCACGCCGCCCGTACGGGTATGAGCGCCGCGACGGCCGGGTCGAGATCGTCGAGGCTGAGGCTGAGATTGTGCGCGAGTTGTACCGGCGATACATCGCGGGCGAGTCGCTCTATGCGATCGCCGCGGACCTGACAGAGCGCGACGTGCCGACGTTCGATGGCGCCTGGTCGATGAAGCGCGTAGGCCAGATTCTGCGGAACGATCACTACGCGGGCATCGTGACCTATCAGGGTGATCGCGTCGATGCTCCCCCGTCGTGGGTGCCGCTAATCGATGAGCGCACCTGGAGCGATTACGTCGAGACCCGCGTCGGTCGCAGGCGTAAGGGCGCCTGGAGCACGACGACGCGACATCTTCTGAGTGGAATGCTGACCTGCGGAGTCTGCGGATCTCGGATGCTCGCGCGCCCCGATCGCGGGCATCAGGTCTACGCATGCACGACCAATTGGTGTGTCAGTATGCGCGGGGCAGACGTGGAGCCAGTCGTGGAGGGCATCGTGCTCGCACGTCTGGCTGATAAGAAGGTCCTCCACGCGCTGCGCCACGTCCCAGATACTGCGCCGCTACAGGCTGAGATCGCCGCGCTGCGCAAGCGGCGAGAGGATGTGACCGATCTTCTCGCCGAAGGCATCCTGGACCGCCGCAAGGCTCGCCAGCAGGCGGCAGATCTGTCGGCCCGGATCGATGCTCTCGCCGGTCGACTGGCCGCGATGCGCAAGGAATCGCCGCTGACCGATCTGGCGCTCGCCCGCTCGATCCCAACCCGCTGGAAGGGTCTCTCAGTGCTCAACAAACGGCGCGTCATCGAGGATCTCGGGCTGCAGGTGACGGTCAACAAATCTCGACCCGGTCGACGCCCGCTGGACGCCGAGGGTAAGCCGATCGTGGACCTGCGGCGGCTGCAGTTCGATTGGCTCGATGCGAACGCCGAGGCCATCGGATGACGTCGATCAAGGTGTCGTGCGCCACCGGCCACAAGCGATCGACCGTCGCGAGGTTCGGCACCCGCGGAACCCTCGGCGAGGCGTGGCCGACGGTGAACGCCAACGGCGAGCCTGTGAACCCTAGACCGTTCTGGGGGCTCCAGGGCGCCTCTGAGGCGATCGTGAAGGCCAGCACCGTCCAGCCCTATCTGCCGTTCGACGGCGACTCTCACGACACGCTCACGCTGCAGTGTCCGCGGTGCGCGCTCTCCTTGCAAGTGCGCCAGTCAACCATGAACGCACTGCTCGCACCGTTCGCAGATCGGGGCGACACGCGGATCGCGCTCGCGGATCTCATTGCCGCCGCATCGCCCGGTAGCAACTAGACTTTGAAGCACACCGGCAGTTGTGGGCCGGTCTAAGCAAACCGCATCATCCACGCCTCTCAACGGGGGCAACGTGCGAGGGCAATGCCCTCCGCTCCCCGTTGGAGGCGTTCCTTGTCAATACCCGACACGATGCCCGCGCGTGCGAAGGTCGCCGCGCTCTCCCGGTCACGCTCCCGGACTGACCCGGCGCTGACCACGGCCCGCCGAGATCTCGCCGCCGCGAACATCGCCGCCGCCATCGACCGCGCACTCGCGGACGCTCCCGCGCTCAGCGATGAGCAAGCCGAGGCGCTCGCCGCCCGACTCCGCGGCAGTGCAGCATGACCCGCCTCGATCGATTCTACCGAGCGCAAACCGAGATCCAGCAGGCTCGTGATGCCGCCCGCGAGCGTGCGCGGACTGCTGCGCACGAGCCGCCCGAAGCCGCTGTAGACGCCAACGAGCGCGAGGTGATCGCATGACTCGATCCGCCGCGTATGAGCGCGTTACAGCCGCGCTCAGCGCGGGCGGCTGGAAGATGCGAACCCACGGCCGCGACAGGGCGCGAGCGCAGTGCCCCGCGCACGGCGGCGACGATCTGAACCTGTCGGTTGCTCGCGGCGACCAGGGCGTGCTCGTGCGCTGCTGGTCGCAGGCATGCTCCGAAGCCGAGATCGCCGACGCGCTCGGGCTGCAGCTCGCGGAGCTGTTCGATGCAGACGGCCGCGCGCGGTATAACTACGGCGCCGGTCATTTCGTCACCCGGACGCGGACGCCGCAAGGTAAACGGATCTCGCAGACAAGAACGCCCACGACGACGGCCCTCTGGATTCCAGAGGGATCGAGGCCGATCGCAGAATCTGCCGTCGTGCTGCTCGCCGAGGGCGAGAAGGCGGCGGATGCGCTCGTGAGGATGGGGGCGACCTGCGCGGCGACATGGCCTGGCGGGTCTGGCGGAGTCGGCAAGGTGGACCTCTCCCCGCTCGCGGGCCGTACCGTCGTGATCTGCCCGGACGCCGACGAGCCTGGAGAAAGGGCGCTGCGCGCCCTGGTGGCGCGGCTGGACGGGGTTGCCGCCGAAGTCAAGGTTTGGCGTACCCCGCCGACGTTCGGAGATGCGAGCGGGCTGCTGGACAGCGCCGACCTCTACGTCGCGGGCGGCAGTCTCGACGATCTCGTCGAGGATCTCGTACCAACTGTCGAGGCGGGCGAGGATTGGGGCGAGATCCCGCTCGAGGACCTCGTCGCGGGACTGCTCGACGGGACGGTCGAGACCGCCGCGCCGTCGATCTTGACGCGCGAAGACGGTCAAGCGCTGCTCTATCCGGGCAAGGTCAACGGCATCCACGGGGACTCGGGCGCAGGCAAGTCCTGGACTGCGCTACTCGCCGCCGCGCAACTGCTCGCCGACGGCCGCCATGTCGCCTACGTCGACCTGGAGGACTCCGCTGCCGACATCGTGGGGCGGCTGCTGGCGCTCGGAGTGGAGCCGCGACACATCGTGGAACGCTTCCACTACCACCACCCTGAGAGCCGCTTCCACGTCGGCGCGGATCGCTTCCTCTCGTCGCTCCAGAAGATGGATGCCGCTCTCGTGGTGATCGACTCGACCGGCGAATCGCTCTCGCTGGAGGGGGCGAATCCGAACGCTGACGAAGAGATCGCGGCATGGTTCCGCGAGGCGCCAAAGCGGATCGCCGCCACGGGGCCGGCCGTGCTCATCCTCGACCACATGCCAAAGTCCTCAGCCGACGATCTATGGCCGATCGGCTCTCAGCGCAAGCGGGCCGCCATCGACGGCGCTCAGTACCTGCAGGAGATCGTGAGTGCGTTCTCGCGGGAGAAGGCAGGCGCCGCCAAGCTGGTAACTGCCAAGGACCGGCACGGCACGTATGCGCGCGGGCAGAAGGTCGCTCTGCTGCATGTCACTCCCGAGGGCGGCACCGTGCGTCTCACGCTCGCCGCCCCGGATGCCGTCGCGACGATCTCGGGAGCATTTGAGCCGACGACGCTCATGGAGCGAGCATCACGTGCGCTCGAAGACTCGATCGAGCCGCTCACAGGTGCTCGGCTCATCTCCGCCATTGGCGGCAACAAGAGATACGCGGCGCGCGCGATCGCCGCCCTTGTGGACAGGGGCAACGTCACTATCTCGATCGGCTCGCGCAATGCCCGCTGTCACTCGCTCGTGCAGCCATACCGGGAGGGCGACCTACCCCCGTCGATCGGGGAAGGTCATCCCCCAATCGGCATTCTGACCTCCCCCCGTCTAGGGACGGGGGTAGGAGGGCAGGTCATTGACCTCCCCCCGGGGCAGGTCGGGGCAGGTCGGGGCAGGTCGTCGTCTGGCGTGGAGGTGAGCGCATGACAATCGCCAGGCTGAAAGCCGCTACATCGAACGCGTTCGAGGCCAATCGGAGCGCCACAGTCGACGATCTCGTCGAGGTCCGCCACGAGGGCGGCATCTCGATCTGGTCACTCGGGCCGGTCGCGTGCGTGATCGAGACGCTCACCGAGGACGCACCGGGAATCTACACCGCGATCATGCGCCGCCGAGTGCTCGCGAACCTCACCGGCCATTGCCCGGGCTGCGGCGCGGTTGCTGGCGTCACACATGAGTCGCGCGGCGAACTTATCCACGCGACCCGTTGCATCGTCGGGCATCCCCCTCGGCGAATGACCGCGTATCTCGACCCGGCGGCAACGGCTGCCATCTGCAGCCTCGTAGGAGACATCGCATGAACCCCACCCCTGCCCCGCCGCCCGCGCCCAACGCCGTCGAGGGTCTCCGCACGAGTCTCGATTCCGTGCTGAAACTCGTGCTCAGTCGGCTCGACCCGAGCCGGGCAACTCCAATCAGTGTGCGCGAGGCTCTCGCCGCCGCAGGCGTCCAGGTCAGGGAAGTGTGGGCCGGCCAATGGCTCGACGAGGCTCGCGAGATCAGGCGCGGACGATGACTACCGAGACGCAACACCTTGTCGGGTGGACGTTCCACGCGCTGGCCGACGCCGCGGGGATTACGCACCTGCAGGCGTTCCGGCTGCTCGAGTCCGAGGTGCGTGCCGGTCGTGTCGTGCGACTTACGTGCGGATCTCGTGAGTTGTACTCCCGGCTAGGTGGGGGCGAAATCACTGAGATTCAGCCGCCCGACCCAGTGACCTACCGGCCGCCAACCCGCGATCGGCTACCTGCCCGCAAGGGCTCAAGCAGAAAGAAGAGGAAGCGATGAACGAGACGACGAACCAGAACCGCGACACGGACGCCGGTGTCGATGCGTGGACGGCAGAGGCCCTAGCCGATCTCCTAAGCGTGGACGTGGAGATTGCGGAGCGAGCCCTCGATCAGGGTGTGGCCGGTGGCTGGGCGGTTCGCCTCTCCCAAGGCCCGACCACTTTCTACCTGGCGGGGTCGATCGCGAGCCGGTTGACCGGATTCGGCGCCGTGCCTGTCGAGGGCGAGCGCCTCGATGCTCGCCGCGAGCGCGCTCGCCAGGACCGCGACCGCAAGGAAGGAACCGAACGTGCCCACTGAACGCCAAGCCGTTCGAGAGCGAGCCCGCGCACTACTAGCCGCAGACGACGAGCGTCGCGCACGCCTTCCACGCGCTCTTTGTGGTGCGTGCGGCGCCGTCGTCAACGAGGGGGAAGGAATCGCTGCGAACGTGAATTCATGGGCGCCCCAGGGAGAGCGATCTGTGTTCGACCACGTCGACAGCGAGCGTGCGATCAACAACCTGCCCGCCCTCTGCGGCTGGCGCCGCAGGCATGATGGCTGCGCCACGACCAGCGGAATCGTCGCCGAGATCCTCGGCAACGAACCGTTGCCGTACGAGATCGCGGGCGCCGCGCTCGGCTCGCTGCGGAGATCGCTGCTCATCGAGCGGCGTCACCCTGACCCGATCCACGCGGACGTGCAGCACCGAGCGAAGAAGCCGCGCCCGTGGGCTCACGTCACGGATGCCGACCGCGAAGTGCTGCGGAAGGCGATCGATCGCGTACGAGCCCAACATGAGCCGCGACGATGCGTCAACGGAGCGTGCGCCTGGTGCGGCGTCTCGAAGTCGATCGGCTGGCGATCATCGCCCGAGACATGGGCCGACGGCAGCGACGCGCCCCTCTGCCGCGCGTGCGCTGCTGTCTGGGAAAGCCGAGGGAAGCCGACTGATCGCGACAGCCGACGCCGCTGCGCGCTCGAAGCGCTGTCGGGCGCGGCAGGATTCCATGGCGACGGACTCGGCATCCGGGCATACATCGACCTCACGGGCGACGACCACAGCGGCACCGACCAGCCGTGGCAATACGCTCCGGCGGCACTCGAAGCCATCAAGGACCGAGCGCGCATGACATGGCCGAGTACCGTCACGGATCCGCAGATCCGGAACGAGTATGCCGAGCGCGCACGACGCGAGCACCGCGAAGCGCAAGAGGCTGTCTGGGCCGCGATCGAAGCCGAACGCGCCCAGGCGGAGGCTGAGGCCGCCCGCGCCGCGGGATGGGTCACAAACGGGGGTCTCGGTGGGTAGGCCGAGCACCTGCAAGCGGGGACGGCGACGCCTAGCGCTCGTCGTCCCCGTCGGCATCATCCCAGCCTCGAATGTCGCTTTCGAGCGCCTCGATCGCCGGGACGATGTCGAGATCGATCACCTCAGCATCCGAGATCTCTTCGTGGCCGCTTCTCGCCACCAGCATGTCGACAAGCCGATTCAACTCAGCCTCGTTTGGGGTCACGGCGAACCGCTGGGGCGCATCTAGGCCGTCAAGCTTCGACGCCCTATCCGCGACCGCCACGCCCGCCCTGAGGGCGCCTGGGCGGCCTGCAGCGGCGTCCCTGGCGGCAACGCTCCAGAGGTACTCCATGCGCTCGCGCCAGACCGTGCGCGCCTCGTCGGCACTCGGCTCCGGAAGGCGACCCACGAAGCGCCGAACGGCGCGTATCGCGTTGGCGTCATTGGCGAAGCCGACCGCTTCGGCGATCTCAGCCCATGTCTTGCCGAGCACGCGAAGGTGCCATGCCTGCGCCGCTCTCTGCATCGCGTCGCCTCGTGTGCCCACTTTTGTCATACCGATCTGTCCGCTACCTGTCACGCGTTCACACTCGCAGACTAGCGGAAATCGGACATGCTATCCGATCCGTACCCATTCGCCGCAACCACCCTGGATATCCAATGAATAGTCCGACGTTGCTACCGTGAGTTGGACCTGGGTCGCTGCAGGGATGAAGTTGTTGTCGATCGTGTTACCGGCTGAGTCCAGGCGAGCCCAGTAACAATTCTTGATGGAGCCACTCGCCTGGTAGGTGCCAGGTTGCACATCCTGACCGACGACGTAAACGCCCGCGCCCCAAAACCGAGTGCCGGCCGCGCGTTCCTGTTCCGCCTGTGTCGCTTGAGCCGATGCGGCTCGCAACGCGTCAGCGCCGGGGAAGTCGGGACAAATAACGAGCATCCCCGCTATCTCGGCCTGCTGCGCATCGCTGACTGGCCCGTTGGTCACGTAGAAGCCGGAGGTTGCCCCACAGAGCGCGTAGAGGTACTTCAGATGACTCAGGTCGCTATAGCCCGCTGCCTTGGCAGCTGCCACCTGCTCTGCGCCATAGTCCTGACCTCCAGAAGGCGTGGCCTCGCAGCTGTCGAATGGCTTGGCGGCTGCCCACGCATCGCGGAAGGATGCGAAGCTCAGCCGAACAATCGCGTCACTAGGACTGGAGCCAACCTTCTTCCAGTCGTAGAGGCTCGGATCCTCATAGCGACACTCGAGGCTGAAGGTGACGAGGTCCAGCGTAGGTGGCGTTGGCGTTGGCGTTGGCGTCGCAGTCTGCGTGGCGAGGCTACTCGGCTTGGCGGATTCTGCCGTCGCCGACCTGCTCGCCGCGCTGCACGCACTGAGCCCGACGATGAGAGCAACAGCGCCGACACCGCTCGCGACGCTCACCCATATTGACCTCGTTTGTACGTGCATCCATCTCCCCAGTCTGGCTATCCGGCATTCGCGCTGACTAGCCATAACGTATCCGAGGACGTCGCTCTGTGTGCTTGAAGGCCGCGATCCTCCCGGACCTCGCTCACTCGTGAGGACGGAGAGCGTCGCCAGGCGCGTCAGTCTTCGATTTGTGCTGGCCGGGGGGTGCTTTGCTCGGGATCCGGATGCCCCGCGGCGTATAGTCAGGCCGGGAATTACCCACTCACTGTCGACACTGGTAGTCCGGCCGTCATGAGGGTGATGAGCACCCAGCCGGGCACATCGCCGCGCTCGTCGTCGCGGAGGTCCTGCAGTGCGGCGTGCGCACGGGTGAAGAGGTATCGCATGAGAGTCCTTTCCTACGGGTCAGCCGATTCCGAGTCGGAGCATGAACACCCCGGGGAAGACGGCGAAGATCACACTGAGCGGCAGGATCAAGAAGACGAGCGGCAGGAGCATGACGATCTCCTTGCGCGCCGCGCGTTCGAGCAGGCCGCGCTTGGCGTCCTCGCGCGCGTCGAGCGCCTGCGCGTGCAGCACATGCGCGAGGGGCGCGCCGCGCTCGATCGCGGCGATGAGATGGTCGACCCCGCGTGAGAGCGCGGGCACGTCGAGTCGCTCCGACAGACGCGCCAGCGATTCCGGCAGCGACGACCCCGTCCCCACCGCGAGGACGACGCCGCGCACCTCGGCGGACATGTCCCCCGCACCGATGTCGCCGACACGTCGGAGCGAATCGAGGATGCCCTCGCCCGCCGACAGGCACAGCGCGAGGAATTCCCACAGGGTCGGCAGCTCCTCTTCGAGCCGCGCGACGCGGGCGCGCGCGGCACGGGTCAGCACGACGTCGCACACGACGACGGCGACGAGCCCGACCACGGGCGGCAGGATCCACGCGCTCGCCGAGGCACGGCCGACGAGCGCGAGTCCGACCATGAGCACGCCGCCGAGGCCGACACCGACGATCCCCCAGGTCAGCTGACGCCCGCGGAACATCGCGGCATCCATCGCCCAATCCGCCTGCCGCAGCCGCCGTTCGAGCGACGACGCACCCCCGACGGCACGCGCGAACCGCATCTGCGCCGCTCGCCACAGCGCGAACAGGTCCGGCGCCGCCGGCACGGTCGTGCCGCGCGGGTCGGTCACGTCCCGGATATACGGCCCGACACGCTGTGCGAGAGACATCGCTCCCCAGCGCGGGGCGACGGCGACGAGCAGGCACACTCCGACGCCGAGACCCGCGCCCAGGACGACGGCGACGGCGACATCGGTCACGGCGCTCATGCGAACCACCGCCGCGGCTCGGCGAGGCGCCCCATGCGCAGCATCACCCGGTATGCGATGACCGAGACGACGGCTCCCGCGACCACGAGCACGACGCCTTCCGCGCTCGCGTAGGCGCTCGCCCCCTCGGGCCGCATCGCGAGCAGCGTCAGAATGACCCACGGCGCCGCGACGCCGAGCACCGCCGCACCCCGGATCCACGACTGCCGCGCCTCGACCTCGGCGCGCAGCGCCGCATCGGCGCGCACCGATGCGGCGAGCGAACGCAGCACGGGTCCGAGCTCGGTGCCGCCGACCTGGCGGGCCATCCGCAGCGTTTCGACGATGCGGTCGGCGACGGGGTCGGCCAGCGCGGCCTTGAGCTGCCGCGCGCTCGAATCGAAGTGACCGGATGCCGCCAGGTCGCGCCGGTACGCCGAGAACCCGGCGCGCAGCTCGATGGGGGCGCAGTCCGCGAGGCTCGCGACGGCGTCGGGCAGCGACATGCCGGCACGCACGGAGGCGATGAGCAGATCGCACACATCGGGCCAGAGGCGGCGCCGGGAACGCTGCCGCCGAGTCCGCTGCGCGCGCACCGCCACGACCGGCGCGAACCCGCCCGCTCCCGCGGCGATGACGGCGAGCGGTGCGACCGGAACGACGAGCCACGCGACGGCGCCGCCGAGCGATGCCGCGCACACCGACACCGCCGCGAGCTGCCACGGGGCGACCCGTCCGAGCCCCGCCTCCTCGAGCAGTCGCGTGATGCGCGTCCTCTCGGCAGCGGGCGATCGACGGATGCCGTCCGGCCAGAGCCACGGCGACAGCGCGAGCAGCATCCCGGCCGCGAGGCTCGCACCGAGCACGACGGTCATGACTGGTCCGCCCGATACAGCGTCCGCGCGGCGATGAGCCCGCCCTCGACACCCGTCGGCGCGATGATCTCGGCGACGCGACGGCGACCCCCGGCATCCCGCACGCAATGCGCGACGAGGTCGACCGAGCCCGCCACCGCCGGCATCACGAAGCCCGCGTCGATGTTGCGCCCGGCCAGCAGCGGGAGCGCGACGAGCTTCGTGAGCGCCTCGCGCGCCGAATTGGCGTGGATCGTCGCGGTACCGGGAACCCCCGTGTTCAACGCCAAGACGAGATCGAGCGCCTCGGCATCGCGCACCTCGCCGACGACGAGCCGGTCTGGGCGCATCCGCAGCGCCTCCTTCACGAGACGTCGCAGCGTCACCTCGCCCGTGCCCTCGAGACTCGGCTGCCGACCCTGCAGCGCGACGAGGTCGGGAGCGTCCACGGCGAGCTCGAAGGTCTCCTCGACCGTGACGATCCGGTGCCCGGGCGGACAGGCCGCGATCAGCGCGCCGAGCAGGGTCGTCTTGCCCGCGTGCGTGGCTCCCGAGACGAGGATGCTGCGCCCCGCACGCATCGCATCCGTGAGAAGCCGCGCGCCCTCCGGCCGCAGGGCTCCAGACGCGACGAGACCGGCCAGGTCGCGGAACGCGGGCAGGAACTTCCGCAGATTGAGCGCCCAGTGCCGACGTGTGATGTCCGGGATGACGACATGCAGCCGGCTGCCGTCCGGCAGTGAAGCGTCGACGAAGGGCTGCGACAGGTCGATACGGCGGCCCGAAGCGTGCAGCATCCGCTCGACGAGGTCGCGCACGACCGTGTCGGTCAGTGCGAGCGGCACACGCTCGGACACCCCGCCCCGCGCGACGAAGATGCGGTCGGGAGCGTTCACCCACAGCTCTTCGACCGTCGGGTCGTCGATATAGGCCTGCAGCGGACCGTAGCCCGCGACGGCGGCGAGCGCCTCGCGCGCGCACGCCGCCTCGTCGTCGACGGGCACGAGTCCGCGGGCGAGCGCGAAATCGTTGTGACGGCGGACTTCGTCTCGCGCGACGCGCGCGGCGAACTCCGGGTCACGCGAGGGGTCGCTCTGCGCGCGCCGCAAGCGCTCGCGCACGCGCTCGGCGACCAGCACGGCGGCAGGCGCGGCGCGCTCCGCGGGGGCGGCAGGGGCGACGATGGAACTCACCGGAGCATCCTCGCAAGCGGCTCGATCGGCGCGGCGAAGTTATCCACAGCACGCACTTCTGGTGATGGCGGCGATCGGCAGGCAGGATGGAGACATCCAGGGAAAGGAAACCCATGTCCGTCGAGAAGAACCTTCCCCTTCCCGCGCGCGGTGCGCTCGGGTTACTCGCGATCGTGCAGGTGGCCTTCGCGTTCCTCGCCTTCTGGGATCTGGCACACCGCGACAAGCGCGAGGTGCGCGGCCCCAAACCTGCCTGGGTGCCCGCGATCCTCGTGAATTGGATCGGTCCGGCGACCTACTTCCTCTTCGGAATCAAGCACTGAGATCCGGGGGTCAGCACCCCGTGCGACGTCGGCGCGCGTCAGTAGACTTATCTCACTCGCGGGAGTGGTGGAACTGGTAGACACGCAGGATTTAGGTTCCTGTGCCTCCGGGCGTGTGGGTTCGAGTCCCACCTTCCGCACGCACATTCGTGCCCTTCCGACCGTGAAAGATCGACCTCGACGGGACCCCTCGTGCAGCACCTCTCCCTGATCCCGTGGCTCGACCCTGCGATGATCATCGCCGCCGCGGGCCCGTGGGCACTGGCGGTGGTCTGCTTCATCGTGTTCGCCGAGACCGGACTGCTCGTGGGCTTTCTGCTGCCCGGCGACACGCTGCTCATCATGGCCGGCCTGCTGTCGCATCCGATCCCCGGCGCCGAGAACGGCGTCTTCGGCGTCAGCGCCTGGGTCGTCGCGCTCCTGATCGGACTGTCGGCATTCGTCGGCGGAGAGGTCGGCTACCTCATCGGGCACAAGGGCGGTCCGGCTGTCTTCGAGCGCAAGGAATCAGGCGTGTTCAGCCGCCGCAACGTCGAGCGCACCAACGCGTTCTTCGAGCGGTACGGCGGGCTGACCGTCATCCTCGCCCGGTTCGTGCCGATCGTGCGCACCTTCGCTCCCGTCGCCGCCGGCGTCGGCCATATGCCGTGGCGGCGCTACTCGCTGTACAACTTCATCGGCGCCGTCATCTGGGGCTTCGGCCTCACGATGATCGGCTACGCGATCGGCTACATCCCCGTCGTCGGTGACCTCGTCGCCGAGTACATCGACGTCATCCTGCTGCTTGCCGTCGGGGGCACCGCGATCTTCGTGCTGTGGCACTTCCTCGCCGAGCGACGCAAGGCCCGCAAGGCCGCTGCGGCCGGCGACGCCGAGACCGACGCGGCCGAAGCCGAGGAGCTCGTCCTCGACCCCGAGGTGTTCGACGAGACGCCCGAGGGCGACACGAAGGCCTGACCGGCCTCACGAAGCCTTCTTCTTGCCGCCCGTCTTCTTCTTCGCGGGCTTCTTCTCGCTCTTCTTCTGCGCCGTCGCCCCGCCGCCGTTCCGCGCCGCCCGCGACCGTTCGACGCTGGCCCGCAGCGCGTCCATGAGGTCGATGACCTCGCCACCGGCATCCGCCTCTTCGCTCTCGCCGAAGGCCTCTGCGGTGTCGAGCGCGTCGCCCTTGTCGAGCTTGGCTTCGATGAGCGTGCGCAGCTCGCGCTGGTAGTCGTCGGTGAAGTCCTCGGGCGCGAAGTCGCTCGCGAAGCTGTCCACGAGGGATGCCGACAGCTCGAGCTCCTTCGCCGAGATCCGCACGCTCTCATCGAGCGACGGGAACTCAGCCTCGCGCACCTCGTCGGCCCACAGCAGCGTCTGCAGCACGAGCACGTCGCCGCGCACGCGCAGCGCCGCGAGCCGGGTCTTCTGCCGCAGCGAGAACTGCACGATCGCCGTGCGGTCTGTCTGCTCGAGCGTGCGGCGCAGCAGCACGTACGCCTTGGGCGAGGCTGAATCCGGCTCGAGATAGTAGGCGCGGTCGAACAGCAGCGGATCCACCTGCTCGCTCGGCACGAACTCGACGACGTCGATCTCGCGGCTGCGCTCGGACGGCAGCGAGGCGAAGTCCTCTTTCGTGAGCACGACGGTCTTCTCACCGTCGTCGTAGGCCTTGTCGATGTCCTGGTACGGCACGACCTCGCCGTCGATCTCGCAGACGCGCTGATACCGGATGCGCCCGCCGTCCTTGTTGTGCACCTGATGCAGCGACACGTCGTGATCCTCGGTCGCGGAGTAGACCTTCACCGGCACGTTCACGAGACCGAAGGTCAGCGCACCCTTCCAGATCGCTCTCATCTCACCAGTAGACACCCGTCACACGCCCCGTGGCTAGCCTCGCCGCTCCCCTTGACAGGCACGGCAGGATGGGCGCATGGCGAAATCGGCCGGTGAGCTCGTGCGGATCGACGGCCGCCGCCTGCGCGTGACCAATCTCGACAAGATCATGTATCCCGAGACGGGCACGACCAAGGGCGAGGTGATCGACTACTACACCCGCATCGCGCCGCTCCTGCTCCCGCACATCGTCGGCAGACCCGTGACGCGAAAGCGGTGGGTCGAAGGGGTCGGCACCGAGGAGCATCCCGAGCCGGTCTTCTTCGCGAAGGATCTCGAGCGCGGCGCTCCCTCCTGGGTCGCGCGTCGACCGATCGAGCATTCGGGCGGAGCCAAGGACTACCCGCTCGTCGGCGATGTGCCCACGCTCGTCTACCTCGCGCAGGTCGCGAGCCTCGAGCTGCACGTGCCGCAGTGGCGCTTCGCACCCGACGGCGGACGCGGCGACGCCGATCGGCTCGTGCTCGACCTCGACCCGGGTCCCGGCGTGGGTCTCGCCGAATGCGCCCTCGTCGCCGGCTGGGCGCGCGGCATCCTGACCGGCATGGGACTCGAGCCGTACCCTGTGACGAGCGGCAGCAAGGGCATCCACCTCTACGCGGCGCTGCCCGCGGGGCAATCCACCGACGCCGCCTCGGTCCTCGCCCGCGAACTGGCTCGCGCGATCGAGGCCGACCATCCCGAGCTCGTCGTGAGCAGCATGAAGAGGTCCGAACGCAGCGGCAAGGTGCTCATCGACTGGAGCCAGAACAACGGCGCCAAGACCACGATCGCTCCGTACTCGCTCCGTGGCCGCCCGCACCCGACCGTCGCGGCACCGCGCACGTGGGAGGAGCTCGACGCCCCCGATCTGCGGCACCTCTCGTTCGACGAGGTCCTCGAGCGCATGGAGCGCATCGGCGACCCGATGGATGCCCTGGGTTTCCACGCCGGTGCGCGCGAAGCCGAGCACGGTCCCCTGTCGGCCTACATCTCCAAGCGCACGGCGGGGCGCACACCCGAGCCGGTGCCCGCCAATCCGCTCGGCGAGACGCCCGACACCGACATGCCCGTCTTCGTCATCCAGGAGCACCACGCGTCGCGCCTGCACTGGGACTTCCGCCTCGAGCGCGACGGCGTGCTCGTGAGCTGGGCCGTGCCGCGCGGGGTTCCGCACTCCTATCGGCGCAACAGCCTCGCCATCATGACCGAGGACCACCCGATGGACTACGCGTCGTTCGAGGGAACGATCCCGGCGGGCGAATACGGCGGCGGGACCGTCACGATCTGGGACGAGGGCCGCTACGAGCTCGAGAAATGGCGCGACGACGAGATCATCGCAACGCTTCAGGGCCGCCCCGGCGGACCGCTCGGGCGCGTGCGTCTCGCGCTCATCCGCACGGAGGGCGAAGGCGAGAAGTCGAGCTGGCTGCTGCACCGCATGAAGACGGATGCCGCGGGTCGGCCGCAGCCCGACGCCACGCCCGTCTCACCCTCCCGCCAGGGTGACGAGGACGAGCCCCCGCGCATGCCCGGAAGGCCGGCGCCGGAGAGCGAACCGGAGCGCGTGTCGGCGGAGGATTCGCCCCCCGCGCGCACGCCGGCGCCGACGGCCACCGGGACGGCGGTACCGACGCCCGCGGCCGCGGCGCCGGCACCGGCGCCGGCACCGGCACCGGCATCGGCATCGGCATCGGCATCGGAGCATGAGCCACCCGCCACCGACACGGTCTGGCCGCCCCCGCCGAACGACCTGCGCCCCATGCACTCCGCGCCGGCGACCCCCGGGATCGCACGCGCCGCCGCGTCACGGTGGGGTGCGTGGGTCGAGGTCAAGTGGGACGGCATACGCGCCGTCGGAGTGCGAGACGACAACGGCCTGCGTCTCGTCGCCCGCAGCGGCAACGACATGACGCATCGGTATCCCGAGCTCACCGCCGTCGACGCCGGTCTAGGCGGTGGCCGCACCGTCGTCGACGGCGAGCTGGTCGCGCTCGAGCCCGACGGGCGCCCGAGCTTTCCGCTGCTGCAGACCCGCATGAACCTCGAGCGGTCCGGTGACATCGCGCGCGAAGCACGCCGCACGCCCGTGCGCTACTACCTCTTCGACGTGCTCGTGCACGAGGGGCGCGACGTGACCCGGCTGCCGCTGCGAGAACGCCGCGGCATCCTCGAGACGCTCGCGGCACAGGCGATCCCTGCGATCGCGGTGCCGCCCGTCTTCGACGACGTCGACGCCGCCCTCGATGCGAGTGAGCAGCTGCGGCTCGAGGGAATCGTCGTGAAGGATCCCGCGTCGACGTATCGGCGCGGCATCCGTTCGGAATCCTGGCTGAAGATCAAGCTCACACAGACGCAGGAGGTCGTCATCGCGGGGATCCGCCCGGGCAAGGGCGGCCGCGCCGGCACGTTCGGCTCCCTGCTGCTCGGCATCCCCGGCGCCGACGGCCTGCAGTATGCCGGCCGGGTCGGCACGGGTTTCAGCGATGCCGCACTCGCCCACCTGCTGCGCGTCCTCACCCCGCTGCGCACCGACGAGAACCCGCTCACGGGAGTACCGCCGGCTGACGCACGCGATGCGCTGTGGGTGCGTCCCGAACTCGTCGGAGAGGTCGAGTACGGAGAGTTCACACCGGGCGGAATCCTGCGCCATCCACGGTGGCGGGGCTTGCGGCCCGACAAGTCCCCCGACGCCGTGCGGCGCGAGGGCTGACGCGCTTCACGCGTGCGCGTCGTGCTCGACGTGCCCGGCCGGTTCGAGCTGGAACGTCGAGTGCTCGACGTCGAAGTGGTGCGCGAGGCAATCCTGCAGCGCGACGAGCAGCGCGCCCGTACCGTCGCGGAACACCGACTCGTCGACGACGACGTGGGCGCTGAAGACCGGCGCGCCGCGCGTGAGCTGCCACACGTGCACGTCGTGAACGTCGACGACGCCTTCCTTGCTCAGCAGGTGCGTGCGGATCTCGGCGACCTGCATGCCGCGCGGCGTCGACTCCGACAGCACCGACGCGACCTCGCGCAGGAGCGAGACGGCGCGCGGCACGATGAGCGCCGCGATGAACAGCGAGGCGATCGCGTCGGCGGGCACCCAGCCGGTCACGATGATGACGACGGCGGCCGCGATGACGGCGGCCGAGCCGATCAGGTCACCGAGCACTTCGAGGTACGCCCCGCGCACGTTGATGCTGCGCCGCTGTGCCGAGCTGAGCAGCCACAGGGCGACGGCGTTGGCCACGAGACCGACGACCGCGACGACGAGCATGAGCCCCCCGCGGATCTCGATCTCGCCCGGGTCCACGAGACGCCGGATCCCTTCGACCGCGACCCAGACCGACAGCACGATGAGGATCACGCCGTTGACGAGGGCGCCGAACACCTCGGCGCGCTGGTATCCGAACGTGCGCCGGTCATCTGCCGGGCGGGCCGCGACGACGCTCGCGACGAGGGCGATCAGCAGCGCCGCGGCATCCGTGAACATGTGCGCCGCGTCGGCGAACAGCGCGAGCGAGCCGGTGAGCACGGCCCCGACGACCTGCACGAGCATGACGACCGACGTGATCGCGAGCGAGATCGCGAGCAGGCGACGGTTGCTCGCGCCGCGGATGCCGCCCGGCGCGTGATCATGCATATGCCCAGGCTAGGCCGCGTTCACTCGCGCCCGGGCATCGTGCCGCCAGTCGGGAATGAGTACGGTTCTCAGTCTCACCCGTGCGGGAGCCGTTCGAGGAGCGGAACGAGAGCGGTGAAGGCCCGAGCGCGGTGCGAGGCGGCGTTCTTCTGCTCGGCCGTCCACTCGGCGACCGTGCGGTCCGCGGCGGCGCCGTCGGGCTGCTCGTCGGGCACGAACACGGGGTCGTAGCCGAAGCCGCCCTCACCCGCCGCTTCGCGGGCGATGCGTCCCGGCCAGCGGCCTTCGACGACGTCCTCGCCGCCCGTCGCGGGGTTCACGAGGGCGATCGTCGAGACGAAGCGGGCCGTGCGGTGCGGGTCGGCGATGTCAGCGAGCTGGTCGAGCAGCAGCTCGCGGTTCGCGACGGCATCCTTCGCATGACCGGCCCAGTACGCCGAGAAGACGCCGGGCGCCCCGCCCAGCACGTCGACACACACGCCGGAGTCGTCGGCGAGCGCCGGCAGACCCGTGTGGGCAGCCGCCGCACGCGCCTTGATGAGCGCGTTCTCGGCGAAGGTGACCCCGTCCTCGACCGGTTCGGGGCCGTCGTAGCCGACGACCTCGAGGTCGGGGCGCGTCGCCGCGACGATCGCCTGGAACTCCGCGACCTTGTGCGGGTTGTGCGTCGCGAGGACGACCCGTCCGCTCATGAGGCTGCGAGCGCGGCGGTCTGCATGTCGCGCAGGTCGGCGCATCCGGCGAGACCGAGCTCGAGCATCGCGTCGAGTTCGCGCTTGTCGAACGGGGCGCCCTCGGCCGTGCCCTGCACCTCGACGAAGAGTCCGCGGCCGGTCACGACGACGTTCATGTCGGTGCCCGCGCGCACGTCTTCGACGTAGGCGAGGTCGAGCATCGGCTCACCGTCGATGATGCCGACCGACACGGCGGCGACCGAGTCGAACAGCGGTGTGGCCTTCTGGGCGATGAACTTCTTCTCGCGGCCCCACTCGATCGCGTCGGCGAGGGCGACGTACGCGCCCGTGATCGCCGCCGTGCGGGTGCCGCCGTCGGCCTGCAGCACGTCGCAGTCGATGACGATCGTGTTCTCGCCGAGCGCCTTCGTGTCGACGACCGAGCGCAGGGCGCGGCCGATGAGGCGGGAGATCTCGTGGGTGCGCCCGCCGACCCGGCCCTTGATGCTCTCGCGGTCGTTGCGCGAATTGGTCGCGCGCGGCAGCATCGCGTATTCGGCCGTGACCCAGCCCTTGCCCTTGCCCGTCAGCCAGCGCGGCACGCCGTTCGTGAACGACGCCGTGCAGAGCACCTTCGTGCCCCCGAACGAGATGAGCGCCGAGCCCTCGGCGTGCGCGCTCCACCGGCGCTCGATCGTGATGGGTCTGAGCTGCTCGGGCGTGCGGCCGTCGGCGCGGACGATCTCGGTCATGCGGGGTTCCTCTCGGGTGTGCGGTCCCCGGGGCGGGGCTGCACGATCGGGGTCAGGGGGTCGGTCGGGGAAGGTCGATCGCGCCGGTCTGCACGAGCTGCACATCACGCACCTCGCGGCCCATCAGACGGTGGGCGAGGCGCAGGAACTCATCGGCCGACGCACCGGTCGCTTCGTACGTGTGCCGGGGCGTGGCATCCGGGCCCGCGAGCAGGGTGCGCGACACGAGCTGGCGGTAGACGTCTTTCGCGGTCTCGGTGTCGCTCGAGACGAGGCTGACGCCCTCGCCCATGACGTAGCTGATGGCGCCCTCGAGGAACGGGTAGTGGGTGCAGCCCAGCACGAGCGTGTCGACGCCCGCGTGACGCAGCGGCGCGAGGTACTCCTCGGCGACGGCGAGCACATCGGGGGAATCGGTCACGCCGGCCTCGACGAAATCGACGAAGCGCGGGCACGCCTGGGCGAAGACGGTGAGGTGCTCGTTGACCTCGAGCATGTCCTGGTAGGCGCGGGAGCCGATCGTGCCGGCCGTGCCGATGACGCCGATGCGGCCGTTGCGGCTCGTCGACATGGCGGTGCGCACAGCGGGACCGATGACCTCGACGACGGGCACGTCGTAGCGTTCGCGCGCGTCGCGCAGCATCGCCGCCGATGCGGTGTTGCACGCGATGACGAGCATCTTCACGCCCTGCTCGACGAGCGTGTCCAGCACCTCGAGCGCATACCGGCGCACGTCGGCGATCGGCTTGGGACCGTAGGGCGAGCGCGCCGTGTCGCCGACATAGAGGATCGATTCGCGCGGCAGGAGGGCCGACACGGCCCGGGCGACGGTGAGCCCGCCGACTCCGGAGTCGAAGATCCCGATCGGCGCGTCATTCACGATGCCCCAGCCTACGCCAGCAGATCCCGTGCGATCGGCAGGACCCCCCTTGCCGGAGACCAGCGACACGACACGCGCCGCACTCCATCGTGCAGACGGCCTCCGTGCGCGGCTCACTAGGCTGACCCGCATGCACGCCTCCAGCGCCCTGTTCACCGACCGGTACGAGCTGACGATGCTCGACGCGGCTCTGCGCGACGGCACGGCCGCGCGCCGCTGCGTCTTCGAGCTGTTCGGGCGCCGCCTGTCCGGCGGGCGCCGCTTCGGCGTGGTCGCGGGCACCGGCCGCCTGCTGAGCCTCATCCGCGACTTCCGCTTCGGCGACGACGAACTGCGCTTCCTGCGCGACGAACGGGTGGTGGATGCCGCAACCCTCGACTACCTCGCCGAGTACCGGTTCACCGGCTCGATCACCGGCTACCGCGAGGGCGAGCTGTACTTTCCCGGCTCCCCCATCCTGACCTTCGAGGGCACCTTCGCCGAGGCCGTCGTGCTCGAGACCCTCGCCCTCAGCGTCATGAACCACGACTCCGCCGTCGCGACGGCCGCCGCCCGCATGAGCATCGCGGCGGGCGATCGACCTCTCGCCGAGATGGGCTCGCGCCGCGCGGGCGAAGCATCGGCGGTCGCCGCGGCGCGCGCCGCCTACATCGCCGGCTTCACCGCGACGTCCAACCTCGAGGCGGGGCGCACGTGGGGCATCCCCACGATGGGCACCGCCGCCCACTCGTGGACGCTCCTGCACGACTCCGAAGAGGACTCGTTCCGGTCGCAGATCGCGGCGCTCGGCGTCGACACGACGCTGCTCGTGGACACGTACGACATCCGCCGCGGCGTCGAGACGGCGATCCGGGTCGCCGGCACGGGCCTCGGCGGAGTACGGCTCGACTCGGGAGACCTGCCGATCGTCGCGGCCGACGTGCGCGCGCAGCTCGACGAACTCGGCGCGACCGGCACGACGATCACCGTCACGAGCGACCTCGACGAGTTCGCGATCGCGTCTCTGGCGGCCTCGCCCGTGGACTCGTACGGCGTGGGGACGTCGGTCGTGACGGGGTCGGGCGTGCCCACCGCCGGGATGGTCTACAAGCTCGTCGCCCGGCAGGATGCCGCGGGCGGTTGGATCCCCGTCGCGAAGGCGTCCGCCGACAAGGCCTCGATGGGCGGACGCAAGGCGGCGTTCCGCGAACTCGACGAGGGCACCGCGACGAAGGAGATCATCGTCGTGTCCGACGGCTTCGAAGCGCTGCGAACCCCCGCCGAGCATCCGGACGCGCGGGCCCTGCAGGTGCGCTTCGCCGAGGGCGGCGAGATCGACCCCGGGTTCGAAGGACGAGACGGCGTCGAGCCGGCGCGCCGTCATCACGGGCGCGTGCGCGAAGAGCTACCCGTTCGTGCGCTCGCGCTCAGCCGGTCCGACCCCGCGATCCCGACGGCCTACTTGTTCAGCGACTCGTAGATCTCTTTGCACGTGGGGCAGACCGGGAACTTCTCGGGGTCGCGCCCCGGGGTCCACTTCTTGCCGCACAGTGCGCGCACGGGCTTGCCGGTGATGGCCGACTCGAGGATCTTGTCCTTCTTGACGTAGTGCGAGAAGCGCTCGTGATCGCCGGGCTCGATCGATTCCTCACGGATGAGCTCTTCGAGTTCGCGGTCGAGGGTGGCCAGCCCGCCCTGGTCAGGGCTGTCGAGAGGGGTGCTCATGGTTCGCCAGTCTAACGGCGTGCCCGCACTGCAGGGCGGCGATCCGGATGCCGCGGCATCCGCTCAGCCGGTCGATTCGGCGAACTCCATGACCCGGCCGCCGCGCCGTTCGAAGAGCACCGACCCGACCGCGATGCCGAGCACGAAGACGCCGAGTCCGATGCCGAGCCCGCCCCACAGCGCGAGAGTGAGGCGTGTCTCATCACCGTTCATCGCCTGCCAGCACCACCACAGGGCCGGGATGGAGCATGCGATCGCACCGAGCATGACGACGGTCTGCGAGATCGCGCCGGCCGCGCCCGTGCGCTGCGGCTGCTGGAAGGGGCTCTCCCCCGGACGCGACACGGCGTAGGGGGCGAGCACGGATGCGACGCACGAGAGTCCGAGCGCCGAGAAGAAGAGCGACGCGGTGACGCCCGCGAGCGCGGGCAGCACCGTGGGATCGCCGTGCAGCGCGACCGTGATCGGCACGGCGACCGCGAGCAGCGGCAGACCGATGAGCAGAACGGGAACGATCCGGCCCAGGCGGTCGGACCAGCCGCGCACGCCGCTGGCGATGTGCATCCAGACGGCGGTCGAATCGTAGGCGACGTCGTTGTGCGGGAGCCAGCCGAGGAAGAGCGCGGCGAAGAGCACGGGCACGAGCACGGCGGTCTCGAACGGCACGCCGGCCACGATCAGCGGCACGACCGTCACGACGGCGGCGACGGGGATCACGATGACGTTCATGAGGTAGCGGCGGTCCCGCGACCAGTACAGCAGGCTGCGCGCGGCGATCGCTCCACCCGGGGTGCCGGGTGCGACGGCGAACCAGCCGAGGCCCGTGCGCTCGCGCACCGACAGCGGACGCTCCGTCGTCGTGAGCAGTCGCCCGACGATCCAGCGCCACGCCACCGCGAGGATCACGAGGGTGAGCAGCGCCACCAGGACCGCCGGCCACACATCCGCGTCGGCGGCGGCCGCGCGGCCCGGGATGGCCCATGCGGCGCCGAGCGGCGTCACGGCGAGCACACCGACGGCATCGGCGAGCGCGGCGGGCACGGTGCCGTCCCATTCGAGCGACCCGAGGAAGACCCCGGTGGGCACGAGCACGACGACGACGAGAAGAACGAACAGTCCCGTCAGCTCGCGTGTCCGCCGTTCGCGCAGGAAGAGCGAGGTGAGTCCCATGAACACCCGCGCCATCAGGACGCACGTCGTCACTCCGAGCACGACGGAGGCGATTCCCGCCGTGAGCGGCGACCCGTGCTCGCCCCAGACGACGGCGGACGTCACCGCGACCGCGATCAGGGCCATGACGGGGACGCTCACGAACCCGACGAGGGCGAGTACTGCGGCGAGCCGTCCGTGCGCGAGTGAGAGCAGTGCGAAGCGGCGCGGATCGAGCGGGTCGTCGACACCGCCGATGACGGGTCCGAGCGCGAAGCCGAGAGTGAGCGCCGATCCCCCGATCACCGTGACGGCGAAAAGGGCTTCGGGCGCGGCATCCGTCATCGACACGAGCGCCCAGCAGGCCGCGGAGATCACGGCGGCGAGAAGGATCAGCGCCATCGCGATGCGGGCCGTGCGGCCCGTGCTCCCCCGCAGCGCGCCGACGAGCAGCGCGAGCCTCAGCCGGAGAACGTGTGCAGCCACTCGAGGCCCTCCACGTCGCTCAGGCCACCGGCCAGTTCGATGAAGCGCTGTTCGAGGGTGAGCTCTCCGCGGACCTCGTCGACCGTGCCCTCGGCCAGCACCTGGCCCGACACGATGACGGCGACGCGCGTGCAGACGCGCTCGACGAGTTCCATGCCGTGGCTGGACAGGATGACGGTACCGCCGTGCGCGACGTACGCCGACAGGATGTCGAGGATGACGGCGCTCGAGACGGGATCGACGGCCTCGAACGGCTCGTCGAGCACGAGTACGCGCGGCGAGTGGATCATGGCGCCCGCCAGCATGACCTTCTTGAGCATGCCCGCCGAGTAGTCGCTCACGACGCGGCCGAGCGCGTCGGTGAGGTCGAAGGCCCGCGCGAGGTCGGCCGTGCGGCTCTCGACGACGGCTCGCGGCAGCCCGCGCAGCACGCCGTAGTAGTAGAGCAGCTGCCGGCCGGTCAGCCGGTCGAACGTGCGCAGCCGGTCGGGCAGCACACCCATGAGCCGCTTGGCGGCAAGAGAATCGGATGCCGCGTCCACGCCGGCGATGCGGATGACACCCCGATCGGGGGTGAGCAGCCCGGCGATCATGGACAGGGTCGTCGTCTTGCCCGCGCCGTTCGGCCCGACGAGGCCGTAGAACGTGCCGGTCGGCACCGTGAGGTCGATCTCTTCGACGGCCCGCGTGTCGCCGAAGCTCTTCGACACGCCGCGCAGGCTCAGCGCCGCCGAGTCGTCCTCCGCGGCGAGCTCGGCCTGGGCTTCGGCGAAGACGGCCGCGAGGGCGTCGCTGTCGTCGACCGACGACTCCGGTTCGGCGACCGGCTCATCGAGCCCGGAGAGAAGGACGTCGGCGTCGGTGGGCACGGGCTCGAGGTCGACCGGCACGGGCTCGGCGTCGACCGGCACAGGCTCGACATCGACCGGCACAGGCTCGGCGCCGGTAGGCACAGGCTCGACATCGACGGGCACAGGCTCGGCGCCGGTAGGCACAGGCTCGACATCGACCGGCACGGGCTCGGCGCCGGTAGGCACAGGCTCGGCGTCGACCGGCACGGGCTCGACATCGACCGGCACAGGCTCGACGTCGGTAGGCACAGGCTCGACATCGACGGGCACAGGCTCGACGTCGACAGGCACCGCTGCCGCTTCGACAGGCGCGAGCGCGGGCGAGGCATCGGCTAGGCGCGGCTCGGGAGCGGCCTCGGGTGAGGACTCGACGAGATCGACGTCGGGAGACTCGACGTCAGGTTCGACGGTGTCGATGTCGGAGGACTCGACGCCAGACTCCATGGTGTCGGCCTCGGAGACCTCGTCGTCCGCCACGACGGTGTCGGCGCCGGAGGACTCGTCGTCCGCCACGACGGTGTCGACGTCGGAGGACTCGACGCCAGACTCGACGATGTCGGCTTCGGAGAACTCGTCGCCCGGATCGACCGCCGTCGAGATCGAGGTCGCCACGGTGTCGGGCTCGACCTCGGTCACTTCGGAAATCGGGGCGGGCGGCGGTGTCTCGAACGCCGCCGCGGCCACATCGGCTGCGACGTTCGGTTTCGGCGGCGCGACCGCCGCGGGCGGCAGCGTCGGTGCGGGCGGCAGGGGCGGTGTGACCGGCACGGGCGGTAGAGGCGGTGCGACCGGCACGGCGGCTGCAGCGACGTCGGCGGGCGGAACAGGCGGCGCCACGGGCGCAGCGGCTGCGGCGACGTCGGCCGGCAGTTCGGGCTTGGGCGGCACCGTGATCGTGTCGGCGGCATCACCGAATTCGTGAGGCAACGGCGGCGGGGGTCCCGGATCGGCCGGGTTCATCGCCCGCGGACCAGCGGTCCGAGAGGGCCGGGAGCCGCGCTTCTTCGGCGTGCCCGAGGCCGTGGCATCCGCCGACGACGCTCGTGTCTTCGACAACTCGACGATGCGCCCTCCACTCCCGTGCGTGACAGTCTCTTCCGGCTCGTCCGGAAGCGGCTCGTGTGGCACCGGCAGAAAGGCTGTCACCGTTCAACGGTATCAACCGGGTGCGACATGATCGCAATGGATGTCATCACGTTTCGGACAGTTCGGCTATCACGAATCTGCAACGACGGTCAAGCATCCTGCCCCTTCCCAGACACCGTCGTTAGCATTGACGCCGGCACGAAGGAGTGTCGTGTCGGCGAACAGTCGATGAACCTCACACTCCAGGAGCAGAACGTGACTCTTCAGACCGTCATCCTCGCGGCCGGCATGGGCTCGCGGCTCGGCCGCAGCCTCCCCAAGCCGCTGACCGAGCTGAACGACGGCCGCAGCATCATGCAGCAGCAGCACGACAACATCCGAGCCGCGTTCGGCGACGAAGCGCGCATCACGACCGTCGTCGGCTACCGTGCCGAGACGATCGTCGAGGCCTTCCCCTCGGCCGACTACGTCTACAACGACCGCTACGACCAGACGAACACGTCCAAGAGCCTGCTGCGCGCGCTCACGAAGACCGGCCGCAGCGGCGTGCTGTGGATGAACGGCGACGTCGTCTTCGATCCCCGCATTCTGGGGCGCGCGATCGAGTTCATCCAGCGCGACCAGTCCTTCGTGACCGTGAACACCGCCAAGGTGAGCGATGAAGAGGTCAAGTACACGGTCACGGCCGAGGGCTTCATCGACGAGCTCTCCAAGACGGTCAAGGGCGGTATCGGCGAGGCTGTCGGCATCAACTACATCTCCAGCGCCGACAAGAAGGCGTTCGTCCGTCAGCTGTCGCGCGTCGAGGACCAGGACTACTTCGAGCGCGGACTCGAACTCGCCATCGCCGAAGACGGACTGCTGCTCGAGCCGATGGACATCTCCGACCTGTACGCGGTCGAGGTGGACTTCGCCGAGGACCTCGAGCGCGCGAACCTCTTCGTCTGATCTCAGCGGGCATCCACAGTGGCGATCCTAGGATCGGCGTGATGGCCGAGAAGGTGCACCGCATCCACTCCCTGCCCCAGGACGCTCCCTGGGCGGGAGGACTTCCGCCCGTCGGCTCAGAGGAGCACCCGCGGGCCGTGCGCCTGCTGGACCGCGTGCTCGCGATACAGCGACCGGCGGTGCTGGCGCACCTGCGCAGCATCCGTCTGCGTCATCCGCACGCGACGAGCGACGGAATCGTCCGGATCCTCGAGCGGCGCTATCTCGCCGCCGTCACGACGGGCGGCGCCGCCGTGGGGGCGACCGCCGTGATCCCGGGCGTCGGCACGAGCGTGACGCTCGCGCTGAGCGGGGTCGAGACCGTCGGGTTCCTCGAGGCGACCACGCTGTTCGCGCAGTCCGTCGCCGAGGTGCACGGCATCCCCGTCGCCGATCCGGAGCGTGCGCGAGCGCTCGTGCTGACGCTCATGCTCGGCAAGGAGGGCACCGACCTCGTCGCCCAGCTTGCGGGGCAGGCGTCGGGCAAGGGCTTCGGGCGCGACAGATACTGGGGCGAGCTGGTCACCAAGACGCTCCCCCGCGCGGCGGTCGGGCCGCTCGTGGATCGGCTCAAGACGGCGTTCGTGCGGCAGTTCGCGACGCGCGGCGGCGCTTCGTGGATCGGCAAGGCCCTGCCCTTCGGCGTGGGCGCCGTCGTCGGCGGTGCGGGCAACAACATCCTCGGGCGACGCGTGCTGGTCAATTCGCGGCGCGCCTTCGGGATGCCGCCGCTCACACTTCCGGCGGAACTCGAGCCGCGCCCCGGCGCCGCCTCGCTCGAGGCCACCGCCGGACGCGCCGTGCGCCGCGCGGGCGGCGCGATCGCCGGCGGCGTCGCGAAGGGCGCCTCGGCGGTCGGCGGCGCAGCCCGCACGGTCGGTGGGGCAGCCCGCACGGTCGGTGGGGCAGCCCGCACGGTCGGACGTGCCGTGACGCCGCGCCGGCGCACCGGCGAGATCGCGGCCGGCGCAGACCCCGACGACCACGGCGACGACTGAACGGAGACGGACATGGGACTGTTCCAGCAACGCCCCGAAGAGCCCACCGAGTGGGCGGGCCTGCCCTCGGAGCCGGCGAAGGCGCAGCCGCCCGCCGCGCACCTCGACGCGTCGACGTCGCTCGATTCGCTGGGCCTCGCCCCCGACTCGACCGCCTCGGTCTCGGTCTCGGTCCCCCTCCCCGCCCCGGAGTCCTGACCCGGACGGGCGCCCCGCCGGCCCCCGGCCCCGCATGCCGGGCCCCCAGACCCCGACCCCCGCATGCCGGAACCCGGACCCGGGCCCCGACCCCCGGGCCCCGACCCCGGAACCCGCGAGACTGCAACGGGACGCCGAGACTGCGGGTAATACCCGCAGTCTCGGCCTCCCCGTGCAGTCTCGCGGTAAGGGTCAGGCGGTGAGTTCGTCGTCGAGCTCGGCCTCGTCGGACTCGATCTGCTCGCTCCCGTCGGTCGCCGCGCGGGCGTGCCAGGTCTCCCACTCCGCCATGAGCCGACGGATCGCGTCGTGGAACCGCGCCGTCGCGGCCCCCGGCGCCGTGTCGCCGAAGTAGTGCCTCGCCCACTGATCGAGACGGGTCGTCGCATCGGGATCGCCGAGGACCCGCGCCGTCTCGGCGACGATGTCGGGCGCGGCCGAGACCGTGAGCCATTCGCACGCCGACAGGTAGCCGTGCGTGTCGATCACCGCGTCGGGGTCGACGGGTCGCGTGATGAGCAGCGGCTTGTCGGCGGCAAGACGGTCGTAGACCATGGCGGAGATGTCGACGACGGCGACGTCGGCCGCCGCGAGCTGCCACCCGAGCTCCGGGCCGTCGTCGTAGACGTGATGCGCGGACGGGTCGCGGTCGTTCGCCGCCGCGATGGCCGCGATGATCCGCCGGTCGGCGGCACCGTAGGCGGCATCCACGACTCCCGAACGCGGATGCGGGCGGTAGATCACTCGATGCTCGCCCGAGCTGAGCAGTGCGTCCACGAGCGCTTCGCCGTGCGTCACGATCGACCCGTAGTGCGCCGAGGGGCGGTCGCCCTCCCATGTCGGGGCGTACAGCACGACCGTCCGCCCGTCGGGAGTATAAGGAAGCATGCCGGAGTAGTGGTCGGCCTGCGGACGCCCGATCTCGATCGTGCGGGCCTCGATGTCGTAGTCCCACAGCACGCGCGCGAGGCGCTGCCGCGCAGCATCCCCCGCCACGAGGGCGTAGTCGTACGCCTTGTACTGATTCGTGGTCATGTACATCTTGTCGGACTCGCCGTGATTGATGAACACGTGCCAGCGTCTGCCGTACCGGAACATCTGGAAGTTGCGGGTGTTCTGGTTGACGTACAGCACGACGCGGATGTCCTGTGTCGCGAGGTAGCCCTCGAGGTCGCGCACGGTCGGCACGAACGCCACCGGCAGCGCACCGTCGGCGACGAGCGCCTGCGCACCCGTCGCGGCGCGACTGAGCACGACGACCGGCCAGATCTTGGCGAGTTCGGCCAGCGGTCGGTACCACTGCCGCATCTGGTACATGTTGACATCGCCGTCGGCGAAGTACACCGCGACGCGGAAATGGTCGCTCGGCTGCGGCGGACGACCGGCCAGTCGACGGCGCACGTCGATGACGGCGGCGCGATTGGTGATCGCCTTCCGCACGAGCGCGATGGCCTTCTTGGCATCCGAGACGACTCCCACCCCTCCAGGGTACCCACGGGCTGGTCTGGCATGATCGACGGGTGCACGAGACTTCCCGCGGACGCAGGGACGCCCCCGCGGTGGATCCGGGATCGGGCGTCACCTTCGTGATGCCGGTGCTCAACGAACGCGACTATCTCGAGCGTGCCGTCGAGACGGTGCTCGCACAGGATGCCGACGAGCCCATCGAGCTCGTACTGGCACTCGGCCCCTCGACCGACGGCACGACCGAACTCGCGCGAGAGCTCGCGGCCCACGAGCCGCGGATCGTGCTCGTCGACAACGACGCAGCCGACATCCCCGTCGGGCTCAACCTCGCGATCCGCGCGGGTGCGTACCCGACGATCGTGCGGGTCGACGCGCACTCCGAGCTCGAGCCCGGCTACACGCGGCACGCGATGGCGGTGCTCGACGAGACTCGCGCCGCCAACGTCGGCGGCATCATGCGCGCCGACGGGCGCGCGCCGTTCCAGCGCGCCGTCGCCCGGGCATACAACTCGCCGATCGGTCTGGGTGGGGGCGCCTATCACGGGGGCGCTCAGGCCGGCGAGGCGGAATCGGCCTACCTCGGCGTCATGCGCCGCGCCGTGCTCGAAGAGGTCGGACTCTTCGATGAGTCGATCCGCCGCGGCGAGGATTGGGAGCTCAACCTGCGCATCCGGCGCGCCGGCTACCGGGTGTGGTTCGACCCCGCGCTGTCGGTGACGTACTGGCCGCGCGAGAGCTGGTCACGCCTCGTTCGCCAGTTCTTCGCGACGGGGCGCTGGCGTGGCGAGCTGGTGCGCCGGTTCGGCCGCGGCAACTCGCTGCGCTTCTTCGCTCCTCCCCTGCTCGTGCTGGTCGTCGCGCTCGCGCTCATCGTCGGCGTGCTGCAGGCGACGGGGCTGCTCAGCGGGTGGCCCGGGCTCCTGGCATCCGTCGTCTACCTGCCGATCGCGGCGTACGCGCTGCTCGTCATCGTCGTCGCGGCGGGGCGAGGCGGGGGCACGGGATGGCGCGACAAGCTGTGGACGCTCGCGGTGCTGCCCTCGATGCACCTGTCTTGGGGGACGGGCTTCGTCATCGGCGTGCTGCGCGGCGCGAACGACACCGTCGACACGTCGCGTCTCGGCGACCGCAACACTCCCCTGCCGTAGCGCTACGCGCCGTCGACGAAGCCCTGGTCCAGGATGCGCGCGACGACTCGTTCGGCGGCATGCCCGTCGTCACGCGCGTTGAAGCGCTCGCGCCATCGCGCGTACTTCCCGGCGTACGCGGCCGGATCGTGCTCGCGCATCGCGGCGACGAGCTCGTCCTGCGTGCCCACGACGGGCCCCGGCGCGTGCGCCGCGAGATCGAAGTAGAACCCGCGCAGCTCACCGCGGTAGTGCTCGATGTCGGGCACGAGGAAGAAGAGCGGCTTGCCCGTCACGGTGTAGTCGAACATGATCGATGAGTAGTCGGTGACGAGCGCATCGGCGCAGAGCAGCAGCAGCGATGTGTCCGGGAACCCCGTCACATCCACGACACGGGGGCCGACCGCGTCGGATCCCGGTGCGAGCGTGCGGGAGTGTCCTCGCACGAGGACGACGGCATCGAGGGCGACGGCGAGCGCCGCCGGATCGATGAAGTCGACGATCTCTTCGCGGTCATCGCGCCAGGTCGGCGCGTACAGCACGACCTTCTCGTCGGCGCCGATCCCCAGGTCGCGACGCGTCGCCGCGCCGTCACCGGTCGTCAGGACGTCGTTGCGCGGATAGCCTTCGACCCAGATCGGGCGACGCAGGAATGCGTACGCCTTGCCGAGGACGCGCGCGGCGTACGGATTCTGCGCCAGCAGCACGTTCCAGCGACGCGATTCCTTCACGACGGCCGCCATGCGCCGCGGGTCGAACCCGGGGCGGTGCAGCGCGAGCCGCTTGAGGGGTGTGCCGTGCCAGGTCTGCAGCACGATCTGACCGCGGCGACGGGCGAACCGGCGACGCAGCCAGTCGTTCACGACCAGCAGACGGGATGCACCGCGCGCACGCCACCACTCCGGGCTGCCGTCCACGACGGGTATGCCGCCCTCCGGCACGGGCACCGAGAGATCGACGACGCTCCAGTACCGCGTCACGTGCGGCGCGCGGCGTGCCAGCTCGCGATCGATCGCGAGCGGATTGCAACTGGCGTTGCGGCCGTAGAAGCTCTCGAAGAAGACGGCGTTCTCGAGGCTCGTCGGTCGCGTGGCATACCGGCGCTCGAGGGCCTCCTGCCCTTCACCGGAGTCGTAGGCGGGGTCGATCGGCGGTCCGACGCGCACCGTGCGCCCGTCGAGACTCGCCCGCAGCGGACCGAGCTGCGTCAGCGGCAGCGCCGGGATCTCACCCGGCTCGATACCCGACACCTCGAGCCGGTAGGTCCCGATCGGAAGAGGCAGCGCGGGCCCTCCCCACCGTGACGCGACGAGCGGCACGATCGCGCGCCAGGTCTTGCCGCGCCCCGTGAGGGTCGCCGACGTGCGTGCGCGCGAGCCGATGAGATCGACGGATGCCGGTCGCTCACCGGTCCCCGAGAGCACGAGGGCGGGCGCCCCCGCGGCAGCGTCGAACCTCGCGTCGGTCATCGTCGTCCTCTCCTCCGCGGGTGACGGGCCAGAATCGCACGGTACACCCTCTCGGCGTTCCGCCCGTCGCGGAAGGCGTGGAAGCGCGCGCTCACGGCACGCGACAGACCTCGCCGCCGAGCATCCTCGTCGTCGTCGCCGAGCAGCCGCGAGAGCTGCTCCGCCGCGTCGGTCCAGCTCTCGGCCGCATCGTCGCCGGCGACATCGGCGTACGTGCCGTAGAAGCCGCGACGTCGCGCGTATTCGGCGAGGTCGGGCGCGAGATACACGACCGGGAGCGGCACGAGTGCGGCGTCGAAGACGAGCGAGGAGTAGTCGGTCACGAGCGCGTCGAGGCCGGGCAGCAGCGGCGTGACATCCGGAACGAGATCGCTTCCGATGGCGCGCACCCGGTCCGTCGTGAAGGGCGGCGCGTACTCGCCCGCCCCGAGGGGGTGCGAGCGAACGAGCAGCACGGCGTCGTGCTCTCCGAGCGCGTCGACGAGCACGCGCCACTGCTCCGCCGACGGGATCGCGGGGTCGACGGCGCCGTCGCGCCACGTCGGGGCGTAGAGCACGAGCCGCGATGACGCGATGTCGCCGACGAGCTCCGACACGCACGCCCGCGCGGCCGCACGACGCTCGTCCGCCGTGCCCTGCGACAGCACGTCGACGCGAGGCTCGCCCGTTACGGGGATGCGGTCATCGCCCAACGCGAAGGCCGACTCGAGCCGCCCGCGGACGACATGCGATGCGGCCGGCAGCAGCCGGATGCGCTGCGCCGCCCCGCGGAACATGGCGCCGAGGGCGCGCCGGGCGACCCCGGCGACGGGACGCAGCACCGTCGGCACCCGCAGGGTCTCGGGCGAGTCGAGCCCGATCCGCTTGAGCGGGATGCCGTGCCACAGTTGCACGACGAATGCGCCCGAGACGGCATAGCGGTTGACGTCGCCGAAGCCGTGCGTCACGACGACGACGCCGGCGCGCGCCGTGCGCCAGAAGCCGCGCAGCGAGTTCTTGCGCACGTGCGGGATGCCGCGAGCCGCGGCATCCCTCGCCTCACGTTGCGACGCGACGAGCCACCGCATGCGGTGGTCTCCCCCGCTCGCGGTCTGCCACAGCGCGAGCGCGCCATCGCCGATGCCCGCGGCGCATCCGAAGACCCACTCGTCGCGTGCCCGCGGAATCAGGAGCGTCGCGAGACGCCCGGCGGCGTAGAGCGGGAGTGCGGCGAGCTTCTGCGCGTTCCCCGCACCGAACGAGAAGGACGCCACCTCGCGAGCCTATCGCGCGGTGGCGTCCTTCGCCGGGAGAGGTTACGGCAGCTCGCCGAGCGTCACCTCGACCGTGCGCGTCTCGCCGTCGCGCACGAACGTGACGGTCGCGTCGCTGCCGGCGGCGGCGGCGCGCACCTGCGCCGTCAGATCGACGGAGTCGGTGATGGGGAACCCGTTGAAGCCCGTGACGATATCGCCGACGCGCAGGTCGGCTTCGGCGGCCGCGCCGCCCTCGACGATCTCTTGGATGTAGGCGCCCGTCATCGTCGCCCCTTCGACGTAGGCGGCCGCGCTCACGCTGGCACCCAGCAGTCCGTGCGTCGCGGTGCCGTTCTCGATGAGCTCGCCCGTGATGCGCTCGACCACGTTCGAGGGGATCGCGAAGCCGACGCCGATCGAACCGGCCGCACCCGAAGAACCACCCGCCGAGGCGATCGCGACGTTGATGCCGATGAGCTTGCCCTCGGCGTCGACGAGGGCGCCGCCGGAGTTGCCCGGGTTGATCGCGGCGTCGGTCTGGATGACGGAGATCTTGATGCTCTCGGCTGCCTGACCGCCGCGCTGGCCCTGTCCGAAGTCGAAGAAGAAGGGCGCCTCGCCCTGCTCGCCGCCGCCCTCGCCCTCGGTGTCGTCCGAGTCGGGCGCTGCGGCCGAAGCGATCTCGATCGAGCGGTTGAGCGCGCTCACGATGCCCGTCGTCACGGTGCTCGACAGACCGAGCGGCGCACCGACGGCGATCGTCTCGTCGCCGACGTTCAGGTCGGACGAGTCGGCGAACTCGATCGGGGTGAGGCCTTCGGCATCGACGAGCTTGATGACCGCGAGGTCGTAGGTCGGGTCGGTTCCGACGACCTCGGCGTCGTAGACGCGTCCGTCCGATGTCGTGACGCGCACCGACGCTCCCCCCGTCGCGCCGTCCAGGGTCACGACGTGCGTGTTCGTCACGACATAGCCGTCGCTCGTGAGCACGACGCCCGATCCGGTGCCCGAACCGCTTTGGCTCGCGGCCGCGATCGTCACGACGCTCGGCACGACCTTCGCGGCGATCGCGGTCGTCTGCCCGACCGCGTCGGTGTTGTTGACCGTGACGGTGCCGGGCCCGGTCGCCGGGATCGCGATGCTCGGGGCGAACAGCTGCAGACCCGCGTAGCTTCCGCCGAGGCCGGCCGCTCCACCGACGAGGGCGGCGGCGACGATGAGTCCGGCCACCTTGCCCGCGCCGGACTTCGGTTTCTTGGCCGTCTCCGGGGCACGGGGCACGTCGCCGAGGGGCAGCGTCGGCTGCGTGTCGGCGGGGCGGCCGAACGAGCCTCCGTACGAAGGCTGACCCCCGTAGACCTGCGGACGAGGCGGCGCGGCGTAGCCGGCGTGCGGCTGACCCGCGTAAGCCTGCGGGCGAGGCTGACCGGGCGCCTGCAGGACGTATCCGGGAGGCACGGGTCCGGGAGCGACGGGGCGCGTCGACGGGGCCGCTGCCGAGGGCGCACCGGGCTGAGCCGCACTCGAGGGGGCAGCGGGCTGGACCTGACTCGAGGGCGCACCGGGCTGAGCCGCACTCGAGGGGGCAGCGGGCTGAGCCGGGCTCGAGGGCGCAGCGGAGGGTGCACCCGAGGCGGGTGCGCTCGGCCCGGCGGCCACCGACGGGGCGCCGTTCGCGCTCGAGCGGTCGGGATTCGAGGAGACCCCACTCGATCCGGCGGGGATCTGCGGTGCGGCGGGGGTCGACGGCACGGGCGGTGCGGACGACGCGGGCGGCGCAGCATCCGTCGCCTCGCTCGCCGCGGGTGAGGAGGGAGTCGCAGCGGACGCCTCGGCGGTCGCCGGAGTGTCGGAGGTGTCCGGGGTGGCGTCGACGGGACGGTCGTCGTTGTTGTCGCTCATGAGTGCTCCTTCTGCTGACATGATCCACCCTGCCGCGCCGACCTGTGCGTTTCTTATGCCGCGGATGAGATGGATCTATGCGATCGGAGTGGATCGGACGAGTACCGTGGAGCAGCATGCAGCAGATTCACGGCGCGTGGCGCCGCACGGCCCAGGGAGCGGGACTCGTCGACGGGGACGGCACGATCCGGCCCACGATCTTCGCGGAGATGTCGGCGCTGGCGGCCCAGACCGGAGCGATCAACCTGGGTCAGGGCTTCCCCGATGAGGACGGCCCCGCGGAGGTGCTCGAGGCCGCTCGCGAGGCGATCGCGAACGGCGTCAACCAGTACGCCCCGGGGCGCGGCATGCCCGACCTGCTGCACGCGATCGCCGAGCATCAGGAACGCTTCCACGGCATCTCGCTCGATCCGCACCGCGACGTGCTCGTGACGGCCGGGGCGACCGAGGCGATCGCGGCCGCCCTGCTCGCACTCACCGGCGACCCCGACGACGAGATCGTCGTCTTCGAGCCGTTCTACGACTCGTACGCCGCCGTCACGGCCCTCTCCGGCGCGCGGCTCGTCCCGGTGCCGCTGCGCTGGCCCGACTTCCAGCCCGATCTCGACGATCTGCGACGCGCCGTCACCGACCGCACCCGCGTCATCCTCGTCAACGACCCGCACAATCCGACCGGCGCCGTCTTCACCCGCGAGGTGCGCGAGGAGATCGTGCGGCTCGCCGAGCACCACGACTGCGTCATCGTCACCGACGAGGTCTACGAGCACCTCGTCTTCGATGCGAAGCATGTGCCGATCGCGACGATGCCGGGCGCCTGGTCGCGGACGCTCACGATCTCGTCCGCGGGAAAGACCTTCTCGACCACGGGGTGGAAGATCGGCTGGATCAGCGGTCCCGCCGACCTCATCGACGCCGTCATCGCCGTCAAGCAGTTCCTCACCTACACCAACGGCACGCCCTTCCAGCCCGCGATCGCGACGGGTCTGCGACTGTCCGACGCGTTCTTCGCGGGGATCGCCTCGACGCTGCGCGCAAAGCGCGACCTGCTCGGCGACGGACTGCGTGCCGCCGGGTTCGCCGTGTCGGAGCCGGCCGGGTCGTACTTCACGGTCGTCGACGCCGCGCCGCTCGGCGCGACCGACGCAGACGAGTTCTGCCGCGACCTCCCCCGCCGCGCCGGCGTCGTCGGCATCCCGCTCACGGCGTTCGTGACGCCCGAGCACCGGCCCGAGTTCGCGACGCTCGTCAGGTTCGCCGCGTGCAAACGCGTCGACGTGCTGCAAGAGGCGGCATCCCGCCTCGCCGTCCTCGCGGACTGACGGCAGCGCGTCAGTCGCGGGGGACGACGGCGAACCGTCGCAGCGCCAGCGCGGGATTGACCCGGCGCACGCGCGCGACGGCGTCGCGGTCGAGATGAGCCACGGCGATGTCGGTCGCCGTCCCGACGGCGGCGATCTCGATCCCGGTCGGGTCGACGACCATAGACAACCCGACCCCGAGGGGCGGCGGGTGGTCGGCGGCGGCGACGAACAGCGTGTTCTCGATCGCCCGCGCATGCAGCAGGGTGCGCCAGTGATGCTCTTTGAGCGGGCCGCGCACCCACTCGGCGGGAACGAGCACGACGTCGGCGCCCGCATCGGCGAGGAGCCGTCCGAGCTCGGGAAAGCGCAGGTCGTAGCACGTCATGAGCCCGAACGTGAGGCCGTCGGCCTCGAACGTCTGCGGCGCCCCGAGCTCGCCCGGCTCGACCCAGTCCGACTCCCGCTGGCCGAACGCGTCGTACAGGTGCAGCTTGCGATACGTCGCCACGACGCCCGTCGCGTCCACCGCGACGACGGTGTTCCGCACACGACGCGCATCGCCGGCTCGCTCGAGCAGGCCCGCGACGATGTGCAGCCCGTGCGCGGCCGCGAGTCGGGTCAGCTCCCGCGTGAACGGGCCGTCGACATCCTGCGCGTGTTCGGCGAGAGTGGCGTCGAACGGGTCGACGAAGTAGCTGGCGTACTCGGGAAAGAGCACGAGGCGCGCTCCCCGGGCGGCGGCCGCCTCGACGAGCTGCGCGATGAGGTCGAGATTCGCCGCCTCGTCGGCCGTCGGCGCGAACTGGGCGACGGCGATCGGGGTCGCGTCGGACAGGTTCATGCGTTCTCCTTCGAGGCGTGCCGGATGCGGACGATCACGGGGGTCGCGATCCACAGGACGACCAGCACGACGGCGAGCGCGATCGTCGTGATGACGGCCGCACCGGTGCCGAGCACGACGTCGAAGACGAACGCGACGACGCCGAGCAGCAGGGTCGCGACGGTCGCGAGACATGTGATGAGCGCCGTGTGACCGTAGACGACGACGTCGCGCTTGGCCCGCTGCTGGAACAGCGTGCGGTGCAGCGCCACGGGGGCCAGCGCGACGATGGCGCTCAGGGCCGCGAGAACGACGAGCACGAGGTAAAGCACCCTCTGCCCGCCGTCGAGGTCCGCGAAGGCGGGCTGGAACGCGAGAGCGAGCAGGAATCCGGTGAGGATCTGCGCGCCGGTCTGCATGACGCGCAGCTCTTGCAGCACCTCGATCCAGTTGCGATCGGCGCGCTCGGCCGGCGTCTCGTCGCGCCCGTCGTCCCTGTCGTCGAGGGGATCGCGGTCGCGCTCAGTGGCCATGCCCTCATCCTCCCGCCCGCCGCCCCGCCCCGGCAACCCGCCATTGACCGCGAGACTGCATCCGCAGCTCGAGACAGTGGGGTTCACCCGTACTCTCGGCGCGCCGTTGCAGTCTCGCGGTCAGGAGGGGGCGGTTCGGGGGCGGGAGAAGCCGTGGTAGAGTAGTCGACGTGCCGCGGGGTGGAGCAGTTCGGTAGCTCGCTGGGCTCATAACCCAGAGGTCGTAGGTTCAAATCCTGCCCCCGCAACCAGAAGAAGAAGGCGTCCCGCACGGGGCGCCTTCTTCGTTTCCGCCTAGCCTTCTTCGTTTCCGTCTAGACCGGGTCGACCGCTTCGCCGATGTCGCCGAGGAACCGCGAGATGACCGCGAGATCGGCCTCGCTGTACTGCTCTGCGACGCCGCGCATGGCGCGCAGCCGCTCCCCGAAATGGTGATAGAACGCTTCGCGGGACTCCTGCGTCAGCACGACGATGCGCGCCCGTCGGTCACTCGGGTGCGGGCGACGCTCGAGATGACCGGATGCCGTCAGCCTGTCCAGCAGCTTCGTCGTCGACGCCGTCGTGATCCGCAGATGGCGGGCGACATCGTGCGGACTGACCGCGTCACCGCGCTGCTCCCGCATGATCAGCATGCGAAGAGCGGCGAGATCGGTCGCGTTCATGATCATGTCGCCCTTCATCCCGCCGTGCATGCGGTCCATGGCGTCGCTGAACGCGCGTATCGCTTGCAGCACCTCCATGACAGCATGGTCATGGGTGCTCTGCGGGCTCCAGGGCTGCGGCATGTGGACGCTTCCTCCCTTCCCGTTGTAACATCGCCACGACGTAATAGCTAGATAAACTAGCAAACTGGAGGATGGGGATGCTGGAAACCGAGTACGTTGTGCTGCTCGACGACGACGGCGAGGCGATCGGCACCGCACCCAAGAGCAGCGTCCACGGTACCGAAACCGCGCTGCATTTGGCATTCTCGTGTCACGTGCTCAACGACGAGGGCCAGGTTCTCGTCACGCGGCGCGCCCTCGACAAGAAGACCTGGCCGGGCGTCTGGAGCAACTCCTTCTGCGGTCACCCCCGCCCCGCCGAGCCCGTCGTCGCCGCCGTGCACCGTCGTGCCGAGTACGAGATCGGCCTCACGCTCACCGACATCGAGCTGGCCCTCCCCCTCTTCCGCTACCGTGCGACCGACGCCAACGGCATCGTCGAGCACGAAGTGTGCCCCGTCTACACCGCCCGCACATCCGCAGAGCCCGTACTCAACCCGCTCGAGGTCATGGACGCGAGATGGGTCGATCCCGCCGACCTCGCCGCATCGCTGCGCACGACGCCGTGGGCCTTCAGCCCGTGGCTCGTGCTGCAGTCCCAGCAGCTGCAGCTCTTGAACGGCGTCGAGATGCAACGCCGCGCGTCATGATCGGCGTCGCCTCCCACATCGACGTCGACGCCCCGATCGACGAAGCACTCGCCCGCCTGCGGACCCGTGCCCTCGGACCGGGATTCGACGCCCTCGCCGCTGCCGTCTCGCGCGCCGCGCGCGGCGGAAAGCGGATGCGGCCGCGCCTGGTCGCGGCATCCTTCGAGGCCTTCGGCGGCGATGCCGCGTCGACGCCCGCGCTGGCTCCCGTCGCCGCCGCATTCGAGCTGCTGCACGCGGCCTTCGTCGTGCACGACGACGTCATCGACCACGACATCGAGCGGCGCGGCGTGCCCAACGTGGCGGGCGAGTTCCGCGCGCGGGCTCTCGACAGCGGGGCGGATGCCACGGGCGCGGCGCTCCTCGGAGACACGGCCGGCATCCTCGCGGGCGACATCCTGCTGCACGAGGCGTCGCGCCTGGTCGCACTGGCGGGACTGCCCCCGCCCACGCTCGCCCGGATCTACGACCTTCTCGACGACGCCGTCCACGTGTCGGCGGCCGGCGAGCTCGCCGACGTCGAGAACAGCGTCACGGGCGGGCAGGTCCCCTCATCCACCTTGCTCGACACGGCACACGACAAGACGGCCGTCTACTCGTTTCGCGCACCCCTCGGAGTCGGTGCCATCCTCGCCGGCGCCCCCGACGACGCCCGTCAGCTGCTGCAGCGCATCGGCGGACGGCTTGGCCTGGCGTACCAGCTCGTCGACGATCTCATCGGCGCCTTCGGCGATGAGACGCAGGCCGGCCGTGCGATCGGCGGCGACCTGCGCGAGGCGAAGCAGACCCCGCTCGTCGCCCTCGCGCGCGACACGGCGCAGTGGACGCGCGTGAGCGACGCCCTCGCGCTCGCGCACACGGGGCCCATCGCCGTGCGTGACGCGCAGCTCGCCCTCGAGGCCAGCGGAGCGCGCGACAGCCTGCGTGAGCTCATCGCCGACACCCTCGCCGGCGTGCGCTTCTCGGCCGGGGACGCCGTGCTGCCGCCCCGCGTGGGCACGTTGCTGAGAGAGCTCGCCGACCGCGTCGAAGAGCGGGTGCCGTGACCGACCGCACCGTCCGCCAGGGCGGTCCGACCGGACTGCGCCTCTACGACCGCACGGCGCGTGACGCGGCCGCTGTCGTCATCTCCGCCTACTCGACCTCGTTCGGACTCGCGGGGCGCCTGCTCGGCGCGCGGCCACGCCCGCACGTGCGCAACATCTACGCGCTCGTCCGCGTCGCCGACGAAGTCGTCGACGGCCCCGGCGAAGCGTCGGGCCTGACGGCCGACGAGGTACGCGAGGTCCTCGACGCGCTCGAGGTGGAGACCCTCCGGGCGATCGATCGGGGCTTCAGCGCGAATCTCATCGTGCACGCCTTCGCCCGGACGGCGCGGGAGTGCGGCATCCGCGAGGATCTCGTGCGTCCCTTCTTCGAATCGATGCGCACCGACCTCGCCACGACGCAGCACGATGCCGCATCGCACGACGACTACGTCTACGGCTCGGCCGAGGTCGTGGGCCTCATGTGCCTGCGGGTCTTCGTCAACGCCGGCTCGCCGCGTCCCGCGGATCCCCCGGCCGACCTCGTCGACGGAGCGCGGCGCCTCGGCGCGGCGTTCCAGGACGTCAACTTCCTGCGCGACCTCGACCACGACGAGGGCGCGCTCGGGCGCGACTACCTCGGCATCGACGGCGCCGAGACGACCCGCACCGACGTGCTCGACCGCATCGACGGCGACCTCGCGGCGGCCGCCTCGGTCATCCCCCGACTCCCCCGCGACTGCCGCGCCGCGGTGACGGCCGCGCACGACCTGTTCGCGGCGCTGTCCAGGCGCCTCCGCGCCTCGGACTCCACCGCGGGGCGCGTACGCGTGCCCGACCCCGTCAAGGCAACCATCGCCGCGCGTGCGCTGCTCGGCGCCGCACCCCGAAGGACGCGCACATGACCGGTACGACCTCCACCATCGTCATCGGGGGCGGCATCGCGGGACTCGCGACCGCCGCACTGCTCGCCGCCGAGGGCCACCGCGTGACGCTCGTCGAGGCGCGCGACGAGCTCGGCGGGCGCGCCGGCTCGTGGGAGCACGACGGCTTCCGCTTCGACACCGGCCCCAGCTGGTACCTCATGCCCGAAGTGTTCGACCACTTCTTCCGGCTGCTGGGCACGAGCGCGGCAGAAGAGCTCGATCTCGTCCGTCTCGACCCCGCGTACCGGGTCTACAGCGAGGGCGCCGAACTGGTCGACGTGCACTCCGGGCGCGAGCAGGCCACGGCCCTGTTCGAGAGCATCGAGCCCGGCGCCGGTGCGCGTCTGGAGACCTACCTCGACTCCGCCGCCGATGCGTACGACCTCGCCGTCACGCGCTTCCTCTACGACACGTACGAGACGACGTCGGGCCTGCGCGACCGCGAGATCATCAAGCGCCTGCCGACCCTCGCGCCGCTGCTGACCCGCACCCTCGCCTCGCACGTCGACCGCCGATTCACCGATCCGCGTCTGCGGCAGATCCTCGGCTACCCCGCCGTCTTCCTCGGCGGCTCGCCGTATGGCGTGCCGAGCCTCTACCACCTGATGAGCCACCTCGACCTCGGCGACGGCGTGCTCTACCCGCGCGGAGGCTTCACCGAGGTCATCTCCGCCATCGAGCGCTGCGCCCGCGCCCGCGACGTCGAGATCCGCACGGGCAGCGAAGTGGTCGAGATCCTGACGACGGATGCCACCGCCACCGGCATCCGTCTGGCCGACGGCACCGTGCTCGACGCCGATCGCGTCGTCTCGACGGCCGATCTGCACCACACCGAGACGAAGCTGCTGCCGCCGCAGCTGCGCTCCTACCCGGAGCCGTGGTGGCGCTCGCGCACACCGAGCCCCGGTGCGCTGCTGGTGATGCTGGGCGTACGCGGAGAACTGCCGCAGCTCGCCCACCACACGCTGCTGTTCACGAGCGACTGGCGGACCAACTTCGAGGCGATCTTCGGCAAGGACACCCGCATCCCCGACCCCGCATCGCTGTATGTGTGCCGCCCGAGCGCGACCGACGACTCGGTCGCCCCGCCGGATCACGAGAACCTCTTCGTGCTCGTCCCGGTGCCCGCCGACCCCAGCCTCGGCCATGGCGGGATCGACGGCGCCGGCGACGCCCGGATCGAGCGCGCCGCCGATGTCGTCATCGAGCAGATCGCGCAGTGGTGCGGCATCCCGGATCTGGCCGAGCGCGTCGTCGTGCGCCGCACGGTCGCGCCGGCCGACTTCGAGGCCGATCTGCACGCGTGGCGAGGCAATTCCCTCGGCCTCGCGCACACGCTGGGTCAGAGCGCCGTCTTCCGGCCCCGCAACGTCTCGAAGAAGGTCGACGGGCTCATGTACGCGGGCACCTCGGTGCTGCCGGGGATCGGACTGCCGATGTGCCTCATCTCGGCGGAACTCATCGTCAAGCGCCTGCGCGGTGACCGCACCCCCGGTCCGTTGCCCACGCCGCGACGTGCGAGAGTGTGAGTGTGCCCGGCCTCTACCTCGTCGCGATCCTCGTCAGCGCAGCCGGCATCGCCGCTTTGGACGCGCGCTGGCGCCTGGCGGCGTGGCGCACGCCCGGCCGCACCCTGGCAGCCGTGGCGATCGGCACGGCGTTCTTTCTCGCGTGGGATGCCGCCGGGATCGCCCTCGGCGTCTTCGTCAAGGGCGACAGCCCGCTGCTGCTGGGGATCGACCTCGCCCCGCACCTGCCGGTCGAAGAGCCGGTGTTCCTGGCCTTCCTCTGCTATCTCGGCCTCGTCGCCTACGCCGCTGCCGATCGCTTCGTCGCCCGTCGGCGCGCCGCTGCCGAGTCGGGGGGCAGGTCATGACCTACCCGTTGCTCGTCCTGCCCTTCGTCGCCGTCACGGCGATCGTGACGCTCGCCACGGTCCGCCGTCCCCGTTTCGGACAGCGTATGGCGGCGTCGGGCATCGCCGCACTCGTGCTGGTCGTCCTGACGGCGGTCTTCGACAACCTGATGATCGCGGCTGACCTGTTCACCTACCCCGAACAGCACTTGAGCGGCATCCGCATCGGGTTGGCCCCGATCGAGGACTTCTCGTATGCCGTGTGCGCCGCCTTCCTGGTACCCGCCGTGCACACGCTGCTGGCCCGACGCACTCCCCGAGAGGCATGATGCGCTCCCGCACCGTCCTGGCGCAGCTGTTCGTCTCGTCTCGGCCCGTCAGCTGGATCAACACCGCCTATCCGTTCGCGGCGGCCTACCTGCTCACGACGCGGTCGATCGATGCCACGCTCATCATCGGCACGCTGTTCTTCCTGATCCCCTACAACCTCGCCATGTACGGGATCAACGACGTCTTCGACTACGAATCGGATCTGCGCAACCCGCGCAAGGGCGGCGCGCACGGCGCGATCCTCGACCGCCGCCTGCACCGCGCCACGCTGTGGGCAGCTGCACTGTCGTCACTCCCGTTCGTGGTGTATCTCGTCATCGTGGGCTCGCCCCTGTCGTGGCTCGTGCTCGCGATCAGCCTCTTCTTCGTCGTCTTCTACAGCGCGCCGCCGCGGCGGCTGAAGGAAGTCCCCTTCGCCGACTCGGTGACCAGCAGCATCCACTTCTTCTCACCGGCCGTCTATGCACTCGTGCTCGCGGGTGCGGCGTGGACGTGGCAGCTCGCGGCGATCATCGTCGCGTTCGCGCTGTGGGGCATCGCCTCGCACGCCTTCGGCGCCGTGCAAGACGTCTTGGCCGACCGGGAAGCCGGCATCGCCTCGATCGCGACCGTTCGTGGTGCTCGCTGGACGGTCTGGTTCGCGCTCGTCGCCTATGCCGCCGCAGGCCTCGCGATGCTCGCCACGGCGTGGCCCGGTCCGCTCGCGGCGATCGTCGTCCTGCCCTACCTCGCGACCGTCTGGCCGCATCGCCGCGTGACGGATGCGACGGCGGACACCGCGACCCGCGGGTGGGACCGGTTCCTCTGGCTCAACCAGTTCGGCGGCTTCGTCGTGACGCTGCTGCTCATCTGGTACGCGATCACGACCGCCTGAACGGCCGCGACTCCCGGCGGCGAGCCGGGCCTTCGTGGACGCACTCTCCGCGCCCGGCGACGGCTGGAGCAGTCTGCAGAGGCCGCCCGCGACCATCAGGGTCGGCGCAGCCCGGCGAGCGTGACGAACCACACGACGAAGAACGCCCCCGCCGGTGAGGCGGGGGCGTTCTTCGTGCGATCAGCGTTCGCCGAAGGCGATGAGCTTCTCGACGGCGGCGGTCAGTCGCTCATCCGCCTCGGCGAAGGCGGCGAGGTCGCCGGCCTGCAGCGCCGTGTTGCGGTCGATCATGGCCTGACGGGCCTCTTCGAGTGCCGTGGCGTAGTCGCCTGCCGGCGGCGTCGGCGCGGGCTGCTCGGTGCCGGGCTCGGTCGGGCTCGGCGTCGGGGTGGGTGTCGGAGCGGGGGTCTCGCCCTCGTCGGGCACGACCTCGCCGTCACCCGTCGTCGCACCCGAATCGCCACCGAACAGCGAGTCGAGTGCTTCGCTCAGCGTGTCCTCGAAGGCGATGTCATCGCCGAACGCGACGAGCACCTTGCGCAGCTGCGGCAGCTGGGTGCCCTCGGCCGCCTGCACGAAGACGGGCTGCACATAGAGCAGTCCACCGCCGACGGGCAGGGTCAGCAGGTTTCCGTTGAGCACTTCGGACTGGCCGATCGTGAGCACGTTGATCTGCTGCGACACCGTGGGATCCGAGTCGAACCGGTTCTGCACCTGGCCGGGGCCGGGCACCGTCGTCTCGGCCGCGATCTCCAGCATCCGCAGCTTGCCGTAGTTCTCGCCCTTCTTGCCCGCTTCACCGCCCGCGTTGGAATCGGCCGCGAGGTACCCCATCAGGACGTTCCGACTCTCGGCCCCCGTCGAAGACGACGGGATGAAGGTCGTGAACATCGAGAACGACGGGTCGTCCTGGCCCGGCATCTGCATCGTCAGGTAGTACGGCGGCTGCAGGGCGTTCTCGTTCTGCGGGTCGGCCGGGGTCGCCCAGGCGTTGTCACGCTCGTAGAACGACTGCGCGTCGTCGACGTGGTACACCTGCAGCATCGCGCGCTGCACCTTGAACAGGTCGGTGGGGTACCGCACGTGCGAGATGAGATCGGCCGGCATGTCCGCGATCGGCTTGACCTCGGTCGGGTAGACGTTCTGCCACGTCTGCAGCACGGGGTCTTCCGGCTCCCACGCGTACAGCGTGACCGAGCCGTCGTAGGCGTCGACGGTCGCCTTGACCGAGTTGCGGATGTAGTTGATGTCATCGAGCGCGAAGCGCGGCTGCGTGTTGTTCGAGTCGGCGATCGCGTCCGACAGCGACACGGTCGTCGAATACGGGTAGTTCGAGCTCAGCGTGTAGCCGTCCACGACCCACTTGATGCGTCCGTCCACGACCGTGGGGTACGGGTCGCGGTCGAGCTCGAGATACGGGGCGACCTTCGACACGCGCGTGAGCGGGTCGCGGTCGTAGAGGATCTGCGACTCGGCGTTCACGCCGTCGGCGAAGAGGATCTGCTCGGACTGGAACTTCAGCGCGTAGATGAGGCGGTTGAAGACGTTGCCGACCGAGGGTCCGCCGTCGCCGTCGAACGTCGTGCGCGGTCCCGCGTTGCCGTCGCTGCCCGACGGGTAGTCGAGCTCGATCGGGTCGGTGCCCTCGGGCGCGCCGACGATCGAGTAGGGCGGCGACGACTCGCCGAAGTACACGCGCGGCTGGAAGTCCGGGTTGTCCGAGAGGAAGCCCGCCGCCGGGATGCCGCGCTCGAGGAAGACGGGGTTTCCGTCGACCGTGCGCTCGTTGCCGGCTGCCGCGATCATGCCGTAGCCGTGGGTGTAGACGAGCGTCTCGTTGACCCACGAGGATCCGGCGCCGAGCTGATCGATGTTCAGCTCGCGGACCGACACGATCGTGTCCTGCATCTCACCGTCGATCTCGTAGCGGTCGACGTCGAGGGGGTTCTGGAACTGGTAGTACGGACGGTACTGCTCGAGCTGGCGCACCGTCGGGCCGATGATGGCGGGGTCCATGATGCGGATCTGCGTCGTGGTGGCGGCGTCGGCGCGCAGCTGACCCGCGTCGGCGGTCGTCTCGGCGGAGAATTCGGTCTTCTCGAGTTCGTCGATCCCGTACGCGGCCTTCGTGCCCTCGAGGTTGCGCTGATAGTACTCGCGCTCGTACGCGGCCTGGTTGGGCTGCACCTGGAAGGTCGTGACGACCCACGGGTAGCCGACGCCCAGCACGATGGCGACGACCACGAGCAGCGCCGTGCCGATGAGGGGGAAGCGCCAGCGGCCGATGACGGCCGTGACGAAGAACAGGATCGCGACGATCACGGCGACGATCGCGAGGATCATCTGACCCTGGATGACGGCGTTGACCTCGGTGTACCCGGGGCCCGTGATCCGCCCGCCGGCGCCGGGCTGCACGAGAGTCAGATAGCGGTCGATCCACAGGCTGACGCCCTGGACGAGCAGGTAGAGACCCGCGAGGACGGCGAGCTGGATGCGCGCGGACTTCGAGATGCGCAGCTCCTTCTGCCCGATGCGCACCGAGCCGTACAGGTACGACACGAGCGCGGTGACGAGCAGGCAGATGAGCAGGGTCGCCGAGACGAAGCCCACGACGGCGGCGTAGAAGGGCAGCGCGAACATGTAGAAGCCCGAGTCGAGCCCGAACTGCGGGTCGCTGTCGGCCGTCGCGACGCCGTTGATCCACATCCACGTGGTCTGCCACTGCGCCGACGCGGAGAAGCCGGCGAAGAAGCCGAAGAAGATCGGGATCCCCCACATCGCGAGCCGACGCAGCGGCTCGACCACTTCCTGATAGCGGTCGAGCTGCGAGCTCAGGCGCGCGTAGACGGGCCGCAGCCGGTAGGCGAGCTGGATCGCTCCCCACACCGGCACCGCCATGCCGAGGAATCCGACGACGAACATGATGACGCGCGCGGTCCACTCCGTGAGGAGGACACCGTCGAATCCGAGCTGCTCGAACCACAGCCATTCGGAGTACAGGTTCGCGAAGACGAAGAACGCCACCACCAAGGCGGCGATGATGGCGAGCGAGATCGCGATGATCCGGCGGGAGCGGGGGGGCGTGGCCTGGTTCGGCGCTGAGGTCGTGGTCACCTCCCCATCCTACGCGGCAGGATTCTGGGGTTTCGCCGAGTCCGCCACGGCGAGGCCGCTCAGCCGGTCGTGCAGGTCGGCAGCGCGTCGAGGTCGCCGTCCTCGCGGACGGCCTCGAGCACGTCGAGGGCGTCGTCGAGCGTCGCGACCGAGAAGACCCGCAGACCATCCGGCACGTGGCCCATGACCTCGCCGCAGTTGGACTGCGGCGCGAGGAACCAGTCGGCGCCGGCATCGAGCGCGCCCCACATCTTCTGACGGATGCCGCCGATCGGACCGACCGTCCCCTCGGCCGAGATGGTGCCCGTGCCGGCGAAGCTCTCGCCGCCGGTGAGCTCCCCCGGCGTGAGGACGTCGATGATGCCGAGCGCGAACATCATTCCCGCGCTGGGCCCGCCGACGTTGTCGATCTGGATCGTGACGTCGAAGGGGAACTCGTACTCATTGGTCAGGGTGACCCCGATGCGCCACACGGCGCCTTCGGCGCCCGCCGTCTCACGCGGAGTGAGCCGCACCGTGCGCTGCGCCCCGTCGCGTTCGATCTCGAGCGTCATCGTCGCACCGTCGCCCGACTCCACGAGGGCGCGCAGTGCCGCGGCATCGGCCACCGGCTCGCCGTCGGCGCTCACGATGACGTCCCCGACCTCGAGGACGCCCTCGGCGGCCGAGTCGGGAGCGATCGCGTGCACGAGCAGCGTTCGCCCGACGTCGTAGCCCAGCTCGATCAGGGCCGCCGCGGTGGCCTCCTGCTGCGAGTCGACCATGAGCGCGGCGCTCTCCTCGGTGCGCTCCTCACTCGTCTGCCCCGCTGGGAAGACCGAATCGATCGGCAGAACCGCCCGTGTCTGGTCGAACCAGGCCACCGCGAGCTCGAACCACGACGGCGTTCTCTCGCGGTTGCCGACGACCTGGACGGTGAGCAGATCCAGCGCACCGGAGGTCTCGTGGGTCTCGGCCCCGTCGACCGAGATGAGAGGCACCTCTTCACCGTCGGCGGTCGACGCCGTCCCGAGCGTGTTGTATACCGGCCCCGGGCGCTGCACGACGTACGAGGTCGGCAGGAAGGTCAGCACGAGCAGCACGACCATCGCGAGGGCGAGCGCCCACAGACCCGCGAGGACACCGCGCGTCATGCGACGGCGGCGGGGACGGATCGAGACGTTCTCGTCGAAGAGCGCCACGGCGGAACCTTCCTGTGCCTGGTCGTTCGCGACCGGCGTAAGGCGTTCAGCGTGCTGCCGGGGAGTGCGAGGGGATGCTGCGACTAGCGTAGATCCTGACGTCATGAACCGGCTGAAAGGCGCCTGAAGTGTCAGACGACGACCGCAACCCCGAAGACGATCTGCAGGAGCTGCTGCGTCAGCTGTTCGGAGGTCAGGGCGTCGACTTCGACCCCGAACAGCTCTCCCGGCTCACCGGCATGCAGATCGATCCGGCCATGATGCAGATGGTCATGCGCCACCTGCAGGGCGCTTTCGAAGGCGGCGAGGACGACGGCATCTCCTGGGATGCCGCCCGGCGCCAGGCCCTGCACATCGCCAACCAGGACGGCCTCGGTGTCACGACCGGAGAGCGCACGGATCTCGACCAGGCGTTCGCGCTCGCGACGCTGTGGCTGAGCGAGGCGACGACGATCTCGGATCTCGCCGCTCCCGCGCGCGCGATCACGCGGGGCGCATGGGTCGAGGCCACGCTCCCGGTCTGGCAGGAGCTCGCCGCGCCCGTCGCGACGAGCATGGCCGACGCGATGACCTCGGCACTCAGCGAGCAGGCGCCCGATGACATGCAGAGCATGATCCAGGGCGCTGGCAAGCTCATGCGCCTCGTGGGCGGGTCGCTCTTCGCGGCGCAGCTCGGCCAGGTCGTCGGCAACCTGTCGAAAGAGGTCGTGTCCGGCGGCGATGTCGGCATTCCCCTCATGCCCGATGGCGACGCCGCCATCCTGCCGCAGAACTTCGCCGATTTCGGCCGCGATCTCGAGATCCCCCACGACCAGCTCGCACTCTTCGTCGCGACGCGTGAGCTCGCCCACGCACGGCTCTTCCGGCACGCGCGTTGGCTGCGCCTGCACGTCATCTCGCAGGTGACCGAGTTCGCCCGGGGGGTGCACGTCGACACCGACGCGCTCGAAGAGCTCGCGGCGCGTTTCGACCCCGCCCAACCCGACGAACTGCGTCAGGCCATCGAGAGCGGCGCGCTGCTGCCCCAGCGCTCCGAGGCCCAGACCGCCGCCCTCACCCGGCTCGAGAACCTGCTCGCGACGATCGAGGGCTGGGTCGATGTCGTGACCGAGAACGCGCTCGCACGCCTGCCCTCCGCCGACCGGATCTCCGAGGTCGTCCGTCGTCGGCGTGCCGTCGGCGGACCGGCCGAACGGGCACTGGGTTCACTCGTGGGTCTCGAACTGCGGCCGCGCCGCATGCGCGAAGCCGCCGCGATGTGGCGCGCCGTGACGGACGCCGTCGGCGTCGCCGCTCGCGACGCCCTGTGGGACTATCCCGACCTCATGCCCACCGCCGAGGACATCGACGACCCCGCCGGTCTCGTCGCGCGGCTCGAGGCCCGCGCGCGAGGAGAAGCACCCGCCCGCGACGAGATGGATGACGCGCTCGAGCGACTTCTCGCGGGCGAGGAGGCCGAGAACGGCACTCCCGGCGACGACGCTCCCGAAGACGGCACCCCCGAGGACAATCAGCCGGTCTGAGTCGATCGGCTCCTCCCCAGGGGCGCCGGCCTGTGGATTACCGCCCGCGCGACGGCGTGGCGCGGCATGATCTCGTCATGCTCCGTCTCGATCCCGCGCATCCGCCTGTGTGGCGCACCCCCTCGACCCTGCAGTTCGGTGCCGATGCGCGCGCGATCCTCACCGACACCGTCCCGTGGCAGGAACGGCTCGTGCGCGAACTCGAGATCGGCATCCCCGATTCGGCGGTCGATCCCGTCGCCCTCGCGCTCGGGGCGCCGGAGGGCGGGGCGAGCGCGCTGCTCGACGTGCTGCGACCCGTGCTCATCGCCGACGGGCCGCTCCTGCGCGTGCGCGCCGTCCTCGCACCGTCACCGGTGTTCGACTCCGCTCTCGTCGCGGCTGTCACGAGGGGTCTCGCGTCGACCGGAGTGCAGATCGTCGACGACCCCGCGGCCGAACCGCCCGACATCGCCGTCGTCATCGCGCATCACGCCGTCGAGCCCCGCCTCGTGAGCGGGTTCATGTCCGCCGACGTGCGACACGTGCCGATCGTCTTCTCGGGACACGGGGCCGACGTCGGGCCGCTCGTCACTCCCGGGCGCACACCGTGCACGTCATGCCTGGCGGCGCATCGGCGCGATGCGGACGCCGCCTGGCCCGCCGTCGCAGCCCAGCTCGCTCACCGCGCGGCGCCCGCGATCGCGGGCAGTCTCGCCCTCGAGGCGGGCATCGCGGTCATGCACCTCATCCGCGAGGATGCCCGGCACCCGGAGCGCTCGTCGACGACCTCGCTGGTGCTGCACCGCGACCGCGCGCACCGCGAGATCCGGATGCATCGACCGCACGCAGAGTGCCGCTGCCGATCTCTCGCAGGAACCGCGAGGGCTGCCGGTTCCGGTGCCCCCGCGCCCACGACAGAGCGAGCGTACGCGCGGCCCGCGTGATGCCGACGTAGGCGAGCCGTCGCTCCTCGTCGACCTGCTCGAAGGTCGTCGCGTAGCTGATCGGAAGCTGACCCTCGGCCACCCCCACGAGATGCACGTGGTCCCACTCGAGGCCCTTCGCGGCGTGCAGCGTCGCGAGGGTCACGGTGCGCAGGGCGGGTTCGTCGTGCGTGCGCGCACGCGCCATGAGCTCGTCGGTGAAGGCGCGCAGCGTCGTCGTCGCGGGTGCTTCCTCGGCCAGTCGCAGCACGGCGGCACGCGCCTCCCACGCATCGCGCAGAGCACCCCCCGCTTCGGGCGGATCGTCGGTGAGCCCGCGTGAGCGCAGGATGTCGCGGACGGTGTCGACGAAACCCGTCGCGATCGGCGCGACCGTCGCCGCACGCAGCTCCATGATCGCCTGGCGCACTTCGGGCAGGTCGAAGAAGCGACGACCGCCGAGCACCGTCACCGCGACACCGGCGTCGGCGAGGGCGCGGCTGATCTCCGCCGATTGGGCGTGCGCGCGATAGAGCACGGCGATCCCGCGCGGGTCGACGCCGTCCTGAAGCTGCGCGCGGACGCGGGCTGCGACACCGCGCGCCTCGGACTGGTCGTCCGGGTACTCCGTCACGGTCGGTGCAGGTCCCTCGGCGGCGGCACGCTCGGCGGCGGTCAGGTGCAGTGCGCCGGGACGACCGCGCATGAGCGCGTTCGCGACCGCGAGGATCGCGGCATCCGATCGGTAGTTCGTCTCGAGCCGCACGACAGTGGCATCGGCATGCCTGCTCTCGAACTCGAGGAGGTACTTCGCCTCGGCACCCGTGAACGAGTAGATCGTCTGGCTCGCGTCGCCGACGACGCACAGATCCTTGCGCTCGCCCAGCCACAGTTCGAGCAGCCGATGCTGCAGGGGCGAGACGTCCTGGAACTCGTCGACGGTGAAATGCCGATACTGCTCGTGCACCGCCCGCGCGACCTGCGGCTCGGCCTCGAGCATGCCCGCGCACGAGAGCAGGACGTCTTCGAAGTCGATCTGGCGCCGCTCGTCTTTGAGTCGCTCGTACGCGCGCTGCAGATCGATGACCCGATCCACCGGCAGCCGGCCGACACCACGAGGGCGAGCGGCGGCGTACTGGTGCGTCGAGCGCATCGTGACCTTGCGCCACTCGATCTCGGAGGCGACGTCCCGCAGCGTGGGCGTGTCCAGATCGAGCCCGATGCCGTCGGCGGCATGTGCGAGCAGACGCACCTTGTTGTCGACGATCCGCGGCATGGTGTCCCCGGCGAGAGTCGGCCAGAAGAAGTTCAACTGCGCCAGCGCCGCCGCGTGGAACGTGCGGGCCGCGACGCCCTCGACTCCGAGGGCTCGCAGCCGCCCGCGCATCTCGCCCGCTGCCTTGGCCGTGAAGGTCACCGCCATGACGCGCCCGGGCGAGTACGCCCCGACGTCGACGCCGTGAGCGATGCGATGCGTGATGACCCGGGTCTTTCCCGTGCCGGCACCCGCGAGCACCGCGACGGGACCCCGCAGCGTCGTGACGGCTTCGCGCTGCCGGTCGTCGAGTCCCTCCAGCGCGCGATCGGTCACGACCGGCCCCCGTGCCAGCCGCTGATGAGGCGATGGGCGATCGAGGCGGGCCCCGGCAGCAGGATCTCGCTGCGGCCGGCGAGCGCGTCGCCGACCTCGTCACGCGTGAACCAGCGCACAGCCGCGATCTCCTCGCCGTCGGCGAGCGCCGCGTCGTCGTCGACGGCCGTCGCGAAGAAGCCGAGCATGAGCGAACGCGGGTACGGCCACGCCTGCGAACCGCGGTAGCGCACGTCGACGACGTCGACGCCGGACTCCTCGCGCACTTCGCGGTGCACGGCCGCTTCGAGCGACTCCCCCGCCTCGGCGAACCCGGCGAAGCACGAGAAGCGGTCGGCGCTCCACAGTGCGTTCGAGCCGAGCAGCACGCGCTCGGCGTCGGTCGCACTCGTGACGGCGACGATGACGGCGGGGTCGGTGCGCGGGAAGTGCTCACGTGCGCACCCGGGACAGCGTCGCGACCAGCCCGCGTTCTCGACATCGCACCGTGCGCCGCAGGCGGGACAGTGCGGCGCTTCGCGCAGCCACCGGCCGAGGCTCACCGCCGCGACGAACGCGTCCGCGTCTTCTCCCGCGAGAGCGCCGCCGGCGGTGCGCAGGCCGGCCCAGCCCTGCGGCGCGTCGAACGGGTCGAGCTCGGCGGGTTCGACGGCCGCGGCGAGCAGCGCGGCGCCGTCGGACGCACGGCCGATGAAGCCCCACTCCGCACCGTGCGGAGCGGCATCGGCGGCGACCCAGTGCAGTCGATCGGGGCCGGCCAGCGGCGCCGCGTCTCCCGCGACGACGAGCACGCGCGTCGCGGGGTCGGCTCGCGCGTCGTCGATGAGACCGGGGACAGCGCGCTCGTGGGCGGACCGGTCGAGGGCTCCGTCACGCACATCGCGCACCGTCATGCAGGCCCCTTCACATCTGTTCGCAGACCGTGGCCACCGGACACCGGGTCGTGGTGTGCGGGCGTGGCGCGAGGACGGCCCGGCGCGCCCCACCTAACCTGGGCACATGGCACGCTCTCCGTTCACTCTAGCCGCGTCCATAACGTCGGCTCTTCCCCGGGTCGGCGTCGTCGGAGTGGGCACGCTGACCGAGGGCGCGGGCGGTCGATACGACACCGCCGTCGCCGATCTCGAGGACGGTCGGCGCGTCGTCGTCCGTGTTCCGACCGAGCCCGCGGCCGGTGCCGAGCTCGCCGCCGAGGCGCGCGCGCTCCGCGCGCTGACGCCCGGAGTGCGCAACCTGTTGCCGTTTCGCGCCCCCGAGCTGCTGGGCGAGACGGCGCTCGACGGTGAACGGGTCGCCGTCGTCGACTTCCTCCCCGGGTATCGCGTCGACCCGGGGCATCTTCCCGCGGGGCGAGGTGCTGCCACGTCGCTCGGCGAAGCGCTCGCGGCCGTGCATTCGCTGCCCACGTCGGTCGTGCGCACCGAGGGGCTTCCCGTACGCACTCCCGCCCAGGTGCGCGACGACGTCTCCCGCCTCGTCGACCGCGCCATCGCGACGGACGTGCTCCCGCCTGCGCTCGCGGACCGCTGGCGGCGCGCGCTGACGGCAGAGGAGCTGTGGCATTTCGAATCGGCCGTCGTGCTCGGCGGCATCGGGTCGGCGTCGTTCCTCTTCGAAGATGTCGACGACGCCCCTCGCGTCACGGGTCTGCTCGAGTGGCACGGTCTGGCGGTGGGTGACCCCGCGATCGATCTGCAGTGGCTCGCCACGGCGCCCGCCGCAGCCGACGACGTCTACGCGGCCTACACGGCGCACAGCGAACGCGCCCCGGATGCCCGTGTGCGCGAACGCGCACGACTGTACGCCGAGCTCGAGTTCGCGAAGTGGCTCATCCATGGCCACGAATCCGAGCGCCCCGACATCGTGGACGATGCCTCCGCACTGCTCGATTCGCTCGCGGCGAGTGTCGGCGCCGAAGACCTCGTCGCCGACGGGCACCTCGACGTCGACGATGCGATCGCCCTGCTCGATCGCATGCCCGCGGCATCCGCCGTGCCCGTCGACACCTCGATGCAGACCGACGCCTACGATCCCGAGCAGCTGTCGCAGTGGATCGCCGACGAAGACGACGAGGCGCCACGAGACACGGACGCCGCCGAGACGGATTCCGACGCGGATGCCGACGAGCCGGCGTCATCCGGTGGGATGGAGTGGACCCCCGACGACGTCTCGACGGGACCCGTCGATGTCACGCCGCGCCGCGCGGACGACGGCGATGCGGTCGCCGACGCGGAGCGCGCATCCGACGCCGCGCTGCGCCGCTGGCTCGCGGACTGATCGCGGGACTCACCCGCGCAGGATGACGCCGTCCGAGACGTAGTACAGCACGACGTCGATCCGTTCCATCGGCACCCCGTGCTTGGCGTGGTAGGCGCGACGGTACAGCTCGAGCTGCAGCATCCGTTCACGTCGCTCGGCCTCCGTGCGCGGCGAGACGCCCGTCTTCCAGTCGACGATCTCGATGCGATCGCCGCGTCGGTACACGGCGTCGAGCTTGCAGATGATGACGTGCGGACGCCCGTCGAGGTCGGACTCGGTGAAGTCGATCTCGGTCTCGACCTCGAGCGGCTGCAGCGGCGCCCACTCCGATGCCAGGAACCGTTCGCGCAGCGCCGCGAGCGCGTCGGCGTCTTCGGCGGAGGCCTGCGTGTCGGGGAGCTCGTCGTCGGTCTCCCACAGCGCATCGTCGATCGAGCCGCTCAGCCCGACATGACCCGAGCGCTGCTCGACCCACGCGTGGAAGAGCGTCCCGAGGCGCGTCTGGCGGAAGGGCCGCTCGGGCATGGGCCGCGCGAGCCGGGCGAGCGTGCCGTCGTAGTCGGCCACGAAGTCCTTGTAGCGGGATGCCGCGATCCGCACGGGTGCGACGGGTGCCGGTGCCCCGCGCCGCGCCTCGCGCTCGGCCAGGAGCAGTGCGACATCGTCGTCGGGGCGTGCCGGCGGAGCATCGAGGGCGGCACGGGCCACGCCCGCCGCGCGCTCGACGACGTCCCGGCGCGACCCGAGCGGGTCGATGGGCCAGCGCAGCAGTCGCCGCTCGCCCGCGTACGGGTTGTCGCCGATCTCGTCGTCGGGACGGGCGGCACCGAGCGCGTCGGCGATCTCGAGATAGAACGTGCTGCACGCCCGGGGCCGCTTCGTGCCCGACCAGCTCGCGCCGGTGAGCAGCAGGTGCTCCCGTGCTCTCGTGACGGCGACATAAGCCAGGCGACGCTCCTCTTCGAGGTGCCGTGCCTTGTTGGCCGCGACGAACTCGTCGTACGCCTGCTTCAGCTCCTGCTGCGTGTCGCAGCTGCTCCAGGGCAGCACGGGCAGCCACCGCGCGTCTCCGCGGAACGCGTACGGCAGGATGCCGAAGCGGAGCCACGCCTTGGCATCTCGCGACGTGCCGGGCAGCTCGTCGGCCACCAGGCGCACGACGGCGACGGCATCCCACTCGAGCCCTTTCGAGCCGTGGATCGTGAGCAGCTGCACGACGTCGTCCTCGGGCGGCTCGGTCCGGGGCGCGAACTCGTCGAGCTGCTCGGCGTGGTCGAGCCATGCCAGCAGGCTCGACAGCGAGCCGGTCTCGTCTGCGGCGAGGAAGGCGTGCACTTCGTCGACGAAGGCACGCAGCTGCGCGGCGGCGATGCGGGCGGGGCCGCGCGCCTCGTTGGCGGCCAGTTCGACATCGAGGCGCAGTTCGCGCTCGACCAGGCGCACGAGCTCGGGGATCGGCATGCCGGCCGCCTGCCGCAGGCCTGCGAAGACGGCGGCCGCCTCGCGCAGTCGCTCACGCGCTTCGGCGGTGAAGCCGGCGAGCCATCCGTGATCGGGCTTGTGACGCAGCACGAAGTCGAGGGCGTCGACGAGCGACCCGTCGTCGTCGGCCGCGCTGCCGCGGATCGCCGCGATCACGTCGGGCGCGAGCGGCTGCAGGGCGGCGTCGTGACGGGCGATCCGTCGCGCGAGGCCGGCGAGCTCACGCAGGTCGGGCAGGCCGATCCCCCACCGCGGTCCGGCGAGCAGCCGGATGAGCGACGAGCCGGCCCCGGGGTCGCTGAGAACCCGCAGCGCGCTCACGACGTCGACGACCTCGGGGGTCGAGAGCAGACCGCCGAGCCCCAGGATCCGGTGCGGGATGCCGCGTCGCCCGAGCGCGTCGCCGAAGCGCACCATGTGCTTCTTGCTGCGGAACAGGATGGCGCCGGTCGTCGTGTCCCCCCGCGCGGCGCGTTCGGCCCGCACCCGGTCGAACCAGGCCGCGACGCTCTCGGCTTCGCTGTCGAGGTCGGCCTCGAAGACGAGCTCGACAGCTCCTTCCGGTGCCGCCGGTCGGGCACGCAGCTCATCGACGGGAACAGGCGCCGTCGCCGCGAGCGGCGCGAGCACGGCGTTGGCCGCGGTGAGCACGGACGTGCTGTTGCGCCAGCTCGTCGCGAGCGAGAAGCGCGCGCAGTCCCCGCGGGCGAACGCCTCGGCGAAGCCACCGAGATTGCCGGCGCTGGCCCCGCGCCACCCGTAGATCGCCTGGTGCGGGTCGCCGACGGCCATGACGGCGGTCTGCGCGAAGACGCCCGACAGCAGATCCGTCTGCACGACCGACGTGTCCTGATACTCATCGAGCAGGACCACGCGGAACCGATCGCGCAGATCCTGCGCCACGACGGGGTGCGCGCGCACGGCTTCGAGCGCCCCCGCGACCTGGTCGGAGAAGTCGATGACCCCCAGACGCCGCTTCTCGGCGGCGTAGTCGCGGGCGAGGTCTGCCAGGAGTGCGAGCGCGTCGACCTTCTCGACGGCCTGCGCGACGTCGGCGTAGACGACCGTGCCCTTGCGGGTCGACGGCAGCTGCAGGACCGTGCGGAACCGCTCGGGGAACGCGGCGAGATCGTCGAAGTCGACGAGGTTGTCGACGCCGTCGCGCGCAATGCGCAGGGCGCCGTCGATGATCGAGCGCACCGCCTCGGCGCGCATCTCGAGTCGCGGGTCGTCGGAGGCGAACACGACGCGCCGCATGAGCAGCCACGCGGCGGATTCCGACAGCACAGCCGCTTCGGAATCGCGCCCGATCCGCAGCGCATTCTCGCGCACGATCTGGTCGGCGAAGCTGTTGTAGGTCGCGACCGTGGGCCGGTCCAGCAGCGCGTCGTCGTCGGTCGTCTGCGGCATCGCCGACGTCGCCGCCGCGAGCGTGTCCAGCGACGCGAGGCGCAGCAGCGTCCGGCGCGAGCCGTCGGGAGTCTCGCGCTCGAGCCGGCCGAAGACGTCGAGTCGGCCTTCGGCGTGCAGGGCGGGCAGATGCGGGAGAAGGCCCCGGCGTTCGAACTCGCCGAGCCGCGCGAGACGACGCTGGATGCGCTCGGAAAGCTCACCGGCGGCCTTGCGCGTGAAGGTGAGCCCGAGCACCTCGTCCCGGCGCACGAGTCCGTTCGCGACGAGCCAGACGACGCGACCGGCCATCGTCTCGGTCTTTCCGCTGCCGGCCCCGGCGACGACGAGCGCGGGGGCGAGCGGCGCCTCGATGACGGCGGCCTGCTCATCGGTCGGCGGGAACTGTCCCAGCGCGGCGGCGATGACCCGTGCCGAGAGCACGGGCGCGGCGGGGGCCGTCATGACGCGCTCACCGCGCCGATCGTGTGGATCCGGCACAGCCCGTACGCGTGCTCGTCGCGGCAGTGCTCTTCGAAGGGAGCCGCGAACATCGTGCCGCGCATCGTCGTGACGGCCGCTCGCACGCGCTCGAGGAAGGCCTCACGTCGCTCATCGTCGAACGGCGGCTGCCGCGGGGTGGCGTAGTCGACCCTGGTGGATGTGGGCTTCAGCACGAGCAGCTGGGCGCCGCCGGGGGGCAGCCCCGCGGCGGCGGGGATCGCTCCGCCCTCGAACGCCAGCTGGTACGCCGCCAGCTGCGGGTTGTCGACGACCTTCGCGTCGGTCTGCGGCTCGTTCTTGCCCGTCTTGAGGTCGACGATGACTACCTCGCCCTCTGGTGTGCGCTCGACTCGGTCGATGTATCCCGACAGGATCACGCGGTGCTCGCCCGTGGCGTCGTCGACGTCGACGGGCACCTCGAAGTGCGGCTCGGCGCTGATCAGCGCGCCACCGGCGTCTTCGAAGCGGCGCAGGTAGAGGTGCAGTCTGTGCACGAGGTCGCGCGCGCGCTCCTTCTCGGCCCGTGCGCGCCATTCCGCCTCGAACGACAGCTCGCCCCACCTCGTCTCGACCTGCCGCCACAGGGCGGTCTCGTCATTCGACTCGGCGTGTTCGAGAGCCGCGTGGATGATCGTGCCGACGCCCGCCGTCGTGCCGCCGGGGTCGCCGCCCAGGTCGGCGATGACCCAGTTGAGTTCGCACTCCTCGAGGGCGTGCAGACGCGACGGCGAGACGCGGATGTCCTCGCGTGCGAGGTCGCGCAGCGGACCGTCCGAGGTGACGGGCCTCACGCCGAACCACTCCCGCGGATGTGCGCCGGCGACACCCGCGTCGGCGAGGAGCGCCAGCTGATGTGCCGCGTGATCGGATGCCGCCGAGCCCGGCGCCGTCGTGAGGGTGCGGCGGTGCCGTGCGACGAGGCCGCGCAGCGACAGCGGATGCTCGACCGTGTGCTGCTGGGCGGGAGGCAGCAGCTCGAAGAAGGGGCTCGGTCCGGTGTCGTCGTCGTCGACGGCCGTCACGATGACCCGCGCGGTCGCGCGCGACAGCGCACGGGCGAGCAGACGCAGCTCATCGTGCATCGCGGCGCGGCGCCGATCGACCGTGCCGGCCGGCTCGTCCGGCGCGCGCTGAGCCGCGCCGGCCAGCCGCCACGTCTCGAGCAGGCTGCCGCGCAGCCGCGTGTTGGGCCAGACGTTCTCCTGCACGCCCGCCACGACGACGGTGTCGAACTCGAGCCCGAGCGAGCCCGCGGGGGTGAGGATGCGCACACTGTCGTCGATGCTCGGCGCGTCGAGTCGGTCTTCGGCGACGTCCGTGTCGAGGATGCCGCGCACGAAGACCCGCGGATCGGCGTCGAGGGATCGCTCGACGAATCGCTTCGCCGTCTGGAAGAGCGCGACGAGCGCATCGAGGTCGCGGTCGGCCTGCTCGGCCAACGGGCCGCTCCCCCGCGCGAGCTCGCCCCAGCCGCGTTCGAGACCGCTGCGCTCCCACGCCGTCCAGAGCAGTTCGTGCGCCGTCGCTCCGCGTTCGAACTCGGCGCGCAGCTCGGCCAGCGTGCGCGCGAGCACGGCGCCGCGCCGCGCTTCGCGCGTGTCGATCAGGTCGAACTCGATCGGCTGGACCATCGCCGACAGCAGCAGGTCGCGACCCGGCCGGTCACCGCCGACCGCGAGCTCGCTGTGGCGCAGAGTCGAGATGAGGCGGCGCAGCTGGATCGCATCGAGGCCGCCGTAGGCGCCCGTGAGCACCGCCGCGACGTCGTCGAAGGTCCATGCGCCGTCCATCGCGATCTCGGTCAGGCGCAGCAGGTCTCGTACGGCGCGGTGCAGGCCGAGCGCGCGCCCGGGTCCCGCCGACCGCGCGGGAACGTCGCGGGCGGCGAGCTCGGCCTCGAGGGCCGTCACCTGCCGCGTGTCGTGGGCGATCACGGCGCAGCGGCTCCACGCGACGCCGTCGTGCACGTGGCGCTCTCGCAGCAGCCGCGCGATCGCGTCGTACTCCTCTGCCGCGGAGCGCACCGTCAGAGCGCGCACCGAGTCGTCGGGTTCGGCGGTGCCGGGACCGCCCCGGTGCGCGACGATCCCGACGGCACCGATGCGCTGCGTCACCCGCCGCACGGTCTCGGCCTGCCAGCTCGATCCGCGATGACATGTCTCGAGCACGTGCAGATCGCCCAGGCTCGACGCGAGCCGGGCGAAGTTCTCGGGGGTCGCCCCGCGGAAGGCGCCCGATCCGACATCGGGGTCTCCGAAGGCGAGGACGGCGACGTCGCGGTCGCGCAGGGCCTCGACGAGCTCGACCCCGCCGAGCGTGAGCTCTTGCGCGTCGTCGACGAGCACGACACGGATGCCGTCGACCGCGTCGAGGCCGGGCACGCCTTCGCGCAGCAGGCCGACCGCTTCGCGCACGAGGCCCGCCGCGTCGCGGTGCGCGCCGCGCATGTCGGCGCGCACGTCGAGGTACTCCCGGAAGAACGACGCGAGCGAGCTCCACACGTCGATGCCGTCGCGTTCGGCGAGCGCCTGCAGCCGGGGCGCGTCGATCCCGAGCGTCGTGCACTCGGCGAAGAACGTGCGCACCTCGGTGCGGAAGCCCGGCGTCGACCGGATTGCGGCATCGAGCCACGCCGGCCAGCGTGCGCGACCGGTCGCTTCGTCTTCGGCGTCGCCCTCGAGCAGGTCGTGGATGATCTGGTCCTCATCGCCGCCGGTGAGCAGCTGCGGCGGCTCGCCGCCCGCCGTGACGGATGCCGCGCGCACGATCTGGAACGCGAAGGAGGCGACCGATCGCGCGAGCGGTCCGGACGTCGCGCGCCCCACGGCGAGCGCGAGACGGTCGCGCAGCGCGGTCGCCGTCTGCCGCGACGGCGTGAGCACGACGATCGCATCGGGGTCGACGCCGCGCGCGACGAGCGCGCCGACGCGCGCGACGAGCGTCGCCGTCTTTCCGCTGCCGGGCATGCCGGCCACGGTGCCGGACGCGTCGAGAGCGAGTTCGACGACGGCGCGCTGCGACGCGTCGGGCGACGCGGCATCCTGCCCTGGAACCATGACCACGACGCTAGCGCGCGGCACGGACATCGCCCGTTCGCCGAGAGCGTCGGCGCGACGCGGAGGAGCGTCGGCGCGGTGTCGTAGAGTTGCCATGCCCCCGGGGACCGGCCCCGGCACGCAGGAGGTCATTCACGTGGAGATCCGCATCGGCATCGCCAACACGGGACGCGAGCTCACGTTCGAGACGAACGAGCCCGCCGCCGACGTCAAGAAGTCCGTCTCCGCCGCGCTCGACGCGGCCGCGACCCACGTCACCTTCACCGACGTCAAGGGCAATGCGTACATCGTGCCCACGGCAGGCCTGGCCTACATCGAGGTGGGCACCGAAGAGTCCCGCCGCGTCGGATTCGTCGCCTGACGGCCATGCAGATCCTGCTCGCACTCATCGTCGGCGCGGTCATCGGCGTCGGCCTGCACTTCCTCGTCAGCGACCGTCCCACGCGCGGTGTCGTCGTCGCCCCGATGCTCGGCGCCGCCGCGGCCGGCCTCGCCTGGACGATCCTGACCTGGTCGGGGATCGGCATCGACTCCCCGTGGCCCTGGCTGTCGGCGCTCGTGGTGCCCGCCGTCGTCGTGTGGCCGGCGCTGGTCGTCCTCGCCCGCACGCGTCTCGCGCACGATGAGCGCGCCCGCACGCGGCTGAAGATCGGCTGACCCCCCGCGCGGCTACGCCGCGAGGCCCATCGCGTCCATGCGGCGCGAATGGGCCGCCATGAGCTCGGTGAACACGGGCTCGACCTTCTCCTCGTCCGCGATGCGCAGGCCGCCCGGACGCAGCGCGGCACGCGCGATGAGCAGCGTGTCGCCGACGAGCCGTCGCCCCCACATCGCCAGGAGCGACTTCCATTCGGGGTCGCTCTCGATCGTGGCGCCGATGATGTCCACGATCGCCTGGCGGTCGTCATCGGCCTGCAGGATGCGCGCGACGATGCGTCCGGTCTCGGCATAGCTCGACGCGAGCGCCAGGTAGAAGTCGTCGAGCATCCCGGCCGTGATGTGCACCGACAGCATGGTCTCCTGCGGTCTTCCGCCGTGCGTGGCCCGACGGAAGGCGTCGAGCGGCTCGCGGAAGGGCAGCATGATCGCCGTCGGGTCGTCGCCTCGTTCGCGGATGACGGCGACGAGCTCCTGGTGCTTCGTCAGCGCCGCGCCCGCCGCACGCGAAAGCGATTCCTTCTCGGCGAGCTCGGGGGTCAGCGCGATCAGCTCGCTGAGCGTCTCGAAGAACCCGAGCTGCAGATACGCGGCCTGCCCGAGGAACGTGTCGATGTCCGGAGCGAGCTCCTCGAAGTCGACGCGCGTCGCCCCGCCGAAGTCACCCCGCGCCCGGAGCGAGAGGGCTTTCGTCGCGGGTGTCTTGCGCTGCCAGAACCACTTCACCACGCCACAAGACTACGGCTGCCGGCCCCGCCGGCTCACGGTCGGTATCCTTGAGGGGTCCCGGCGACGGATCGGGACCCCCGCGCCTGTGGCTGAGTGAAGGGCGTGGACCACTCATCCCGGCGGCTTCTCACCGCCAGACAGGCTCATATCGTGACGACTTTCGCCGAACTCGGCGTCGATCAGGACATCGTCGATGTCCTCGCGGCCAAGGGCATCGTCGATGCCTTCCCCATCCAGGAGCAGACGATTCCGCTCGGGCTTCCCGGCCAGGACATCATCGGCCAGGCGAAGACGGGAACCGGCAAGACGTTCGGATTCGGCATCCCCGTCGTCCAGCGGCTGGGCAAGGACCCCGAGCACGGTGTCAAGGCGCTCATCGTCGTGCCGACCCGCGAACTGTGCGTCCAGGTCTACGAAGACATCGACATGCTGACGTCGGGTCGTTCGACGAACGTCGTCGCGATCTATGGCGGCAAGGCGTACGAAGGTCAGATCGAGCAGCTCAAGGCCGGTGCGCAGATCGTCGTCGGCACACCGGGCCGGCTCATCGACCTCAACAACCAGCGGCTCCTGGACCTCTCGAACGCGACCGAGGTCGTGCTCGACGAGGCCGACAAGATGCTCGACCTGGGATTCCTCCCCGACATCGAGAAGATCTTCTCGAAGGTCCCCGCGGTGCGCCACACGCAGCTGTTCTCGGCCACGATGCCGGGCCCCATCGTCGCGCTCGCTCGTCGCTTCATGACCAACCCCATCCACATCCGCGCGACGGACCCCGACGAGGGCCTCACGCAGGCCAACATCAAGCACCTCGTCTACCGCGCGCACTCGCTCGACAAGGACGAGATCATCGCGCGCATCCTCCAGTCGGAGGGCCGCGGCAAGACCGTCGTGTTCACGCGCACCAAGCGCGCGGCGCAGAAGCTCGTCGACGAACTCAACGACCGCGGCTTCAACGCGGGCGCCGTGCACGGCGACATGAGCCAGGAGGCGCGCGAGCGCTCGATGGCCGGGTTCAAGGCCGGCAAGAAGGACGTGCTCATCGCGACCGACGTCGCCGCGCGCGGCATCGACGTCGACGATGTGACGCACGTCATCAACCACACGATCCCCGACGACGAGAAGACCTACCTGCACCGCGCCGGCCGCACGGGCCGCGCGGGCAAGACCGGAATCGCCGTGACCTTCGTCGACTGGGACGACCTGCACAAGTGGGCGCTCATCAACCGTGCCCTCGAGTTCGGCCAGCCCGAGCCCGTCGAGACCTACTCGTCGAGCCCGCACCTGTACAGCGACCTCGACATCCCCGAGGGAACGAAGGGCCGCATCGCGACGGCGCCGAAGACCCAGTCCGTCAAGACGCAGCGCCCGGCCCGGGCCGCCGACGCCGCCGCCGAGGCGGGGGCGGCCGATGTCGGCACGAGCCGTCGACGCCGACGCCGCCGCGACTCGTCCGAGAAGGTCGGGGCGACGTTCGCCGAAGGCGGCGAGACGGGCGCGGCACAGAGCACCGCCGAGGCCTCCGGCACCGAGCGGGATGCGGACGGCGCCGGAACGCACGACGGCGGCGGCAAGGAGCACCACGACGGCAACCCGTCGCCGCGGCGACGCCGTCGGCGCCGCGGGCCCCGCTCGGGTCAGGCGCCCGCAGCGAACGCCTGATCTCGGATCGTTACCCACGGGGCCCACGAGGCCCGCGAGGGCGCGCTATCGTGAGCGCTGACGGCGCAGGGGCGCCGTCGTCCCCGTCAGAAAGGCACGATCGTGCGATTCTTCGAAACCGTCGAATACCAGGGCTTCTGGGGTTCCTTCTGGGACCTCATCTGGTGGTTCCTGTGGGCCTTCATCTTCGTGGCGTACCTGTTCGCGCTGTTCGCGATCATCTCCGACCTCTTCCGTGACCACAAGCTGAGCGGGTGGTGGAAGGCCGTGTGGGTCTTCTTCCTGATCTTCTTCCCGTTCGTCACGGCCCTCGTCTACCTCATCGCCCGCGGCGGCGGGATGGCCGAGCGCAGCGCGACGCAAGCGCGACAGATCCAGCGCGCGCAGGACGACTACATCAAGCACGTGGCGGGCTCCAGTCCCGCCGACGAGATCGCGAAGGCCAGGTCGCTCCTGGATGCCGGGACGATCTCGCACGAGGAGTACGAGCACCTCAAGGCACGGGCGCTGGCCTGACCTCGCCCTGCCGCAGCGGCCTCGTCCCCCTCAGGGGTGGACGGGGGCGCTTCCCGTTCCGAGCTCGATGAGGCGCTGCACCATGTCGTCCGACGTCATGTTCTCGCCCGGCACATTGGGCTTGCCTAGGCCGTGGTAGTCGCTCGAGCCCGTCACGACGAGGTCGCGGTCCGCGACGATCCGGCGCAGCATCCGGATGCCGGGCTCGACGTTCTCGCGGTGTCCCAGCTCGAAGCCCGCGAGACCGGCGTCGAGCATGCGACGCAGCAGCGCACGCGGAAGAACCCCCGCCCGCCCCGCGGGGTGGGCGATGATCGGCACTCCCCCGGCAGCGACGACGAGTTCGACCGCCGTGACCGGATCCGGCGCGTACAGGTCGACGTAATACGCGCCGCGCGGACTGAGGATGCTCGAGAACGCCTCGGTGCGGTCCCGCACGAAACCTCGCGCGACGAGGGCATCGGCGATGTGCGGGCGACCCACCGTCGCGCCGTCGATCGTCTGGGCGAGGATATCGTCCCAGTGCAGGTCGTAGTCGCGCCCGATGCGATCGGCCATGAGGCGCGCGCGATCGAGCCGCGACGAGCGGATGCGATCCGTCATGGCCCGCAGGCCCGCGGCATCCGGATCGATGAGGTAGGCCAGGATATGGACGCTGCGCCACTCGTGGCGAGCCGACAGCTCCATGCCGGGGAGGAACGTCATGCCCAGCGACGTCGCCGCTTCGGCCGCCTCCGCCCACCCCGCCGTCGTGTCATGGTCGGTCAGCGCCGCCGTGCGCAGGCCGTGACGGTGCGCGGCCTGCAGGACGAGCGCCGGCGCCTCGGTGCCGTCGGAGTGCGTCGAGTGCAGGTGCAGGTCACTCGGACCCTCGAACCGTCGCGTCGCCTGCACCTGTCCGAGCGTAGTCGGGGTGGCGGCATCCGTCGGGCCGACTCTCGGCACGGGTGCGCGGATCTCCCAGCAGCCTGACATAGAGTCGCGTTCGTGTTTCGGCTGCTGGGTGTCCTGGTGACCGTCCTGTGCGCGATCGCGGCTGCGGTTCTGACGTGGCCGGGCTTCTTCCGCGTCGATCGGTTCTTCCCCGTCGCGCAGCTGATCTCGTTCCGGAGCGTTCTCGTGCTCGCCTTCGTCGTGGCGACCGTCGTCGCGCTCCTCCTCGCGATCGCCCGCCCGCTGCGCGCCTTCGCCCTCTCGCTCGCGGTCGTCTCGGCCCTGGCCGCCGTCGCGGGGGGCGTCACGGTCGTCTCGCGCGGTCTGGGTGTGACGGAACTGCCCCCGACGACCGACACGAGCGTGCGCGTCCTGACCTGGAACACCGCCGGCCCCGCGACGGGGCCGGACGCCATCGCGCAGCTGGCCGTCGCGATGGAGGCCGACGTCGTCACTCTTCCCGAGACGACGATCGAGACCGGCGAGCAGGTCGCGATCGCGATGCGCGAGCTCGGTCACCCCATGTGGGCGCATCACGCCGCCGACCCCTCGGCCGAGTGGGATGCCGGCTCGACGACGATCCTCATCTCACCCGAACTCGGGGACTACTCCGTCATCGAATCCTCGCGCGACGGTTCGAGCAACACCTCGACCGTGCCGAGCGCCGTCGCGATGCCGACGGCCGGCGACGGCCCCATCATCGTCGCGGCCCACGCCGTCGCGCCCCGACGCGAGTACATGCAGGCGTGGCGTGACGATCTGCGCTGGCTGGCCGACCAGTGCGCCGGATCGAACGTCATCATGGCGGGCGACTTCAACGCCACGGTCGACCACATGACGAGCCTCGGCATGGACGGCGGCACGCTGGGACGGTGCCGCGACGCCGCGCTCGAGACCGGGAACGGGTCCGTCGGCACCTGGACGACCGAGATCCCGCCGCTCGTGGGCGCACCCATCGACCACGTCATGGTGTCCGAGCACTGGCGGGCGACGGGGTCCCTCGTCGTGACCTCGCTCGACGGCGCGGGAAGCGATCACCGCCCCCTCGTCGTGCAGCTGGAGCCGGTCAAGTGAGAGCCTCTCGGCACCGCAGGACGTGCCAGACTTGAGGGCATGAGCACTGCAGGCGACATCCCCGCCGTCGCGTCCGTCGCGACGACCGAGACCAGCGAGCCCCCCACCAACTCGAGCACGAACCGGCGTCAGCCCTTCGGCCGGGGATTCCTCGACACGATCTCCGGCGGCTGGGCCGACCGCGCCGACATCGTCCCCGAACAGCGCGAGCAGGCGCGCTATGCCGCGGCCCGGCGGGACGCCGTGTCGGCGGCCTTCCCCGGCGCGCGTCTGGTCATCCCGGCGGGTGAGCTCAAGCAGCGCAGCAACGACACCGACTATCCCTTCCGAGCGCACTCGGCGTTCTCGCACCTGACCGGCTGGGCCTCCGACGCCGAGCCGGGTGCCGTGCTCGTGTTCGAGCCGACCGCCGACGGCCACGACGTCACGCTGTACTTCCGCGAACGCGCCGACCGCACGACGAGCGAGTTCTACTCCGACGCCTCGATCGGCGAGTTCTGGATCGGACCGCGTCCCGCGATCGGCGGCGTCGCGGCAGACCTCGGTCTCGCGACGGAGCGCATCGAGCGGCTCGAGCGTCGCGAGGGCGATCTCGTGGTCGAAGAGGACGCCCAGCTCACCCGCTTCGTCTCCGAGCTGCGCCTGGTGAAGGACGAGTACGAGCTCGCACAGCTCCAGCTCGCCGTTGACGTCACCGCCAAGGGCTTCGACGACATCGTGTCGAACCTGCCCGCGATCATCGACCACCCGCGCGGCGAACGCGTCGTCGAGGGCGTCTTCCACCGGCGCGCGCGCAGCGACGGCAACGCGGTCGGCTACGACACGATCGCGGCATCCGGACCGCACGCGTGCTACCTGCACTGGACGCGCAACGACGGCGCGGTGCTCCCCGGCGATCTCATCCTCATCGACGCGGGCGCCGAGGTCGACAGTCTCTACACCGCCGACATCACCCGCACGCTGCCCGTCGACGGGCGCTTCAGCGAGGTGCAGCGACGCGTCTACGAGACGGTCCGCGAAGCGGCCGACGCCGCCTTCGCCGCAGCCCGTCCCGGTGTGCCGTTCCGCGCCCTGCACGAGGCCGCGATGCAGGTCCTCGCGACGCGCGTCGCCGAATGGGGCCTGCTTCCCGTGACGGCGCAGGAGGCCCTCGACGCCGACGCCGGAGGCCACCACCGTCGCTACATGGTGCACGGCACGAGTCACCACCTCGGCATCGACGTGCACGACTGCGCCCAGGCGCGCCGCGAGATGTACTACGACGGCCTGCTCGAACCCGGCATGGTGTTCACGATCGAGCCGGGTCTGTATTTCCAGATCGACGACGTCACGGTGCCCGAGGAGTACCGGGGCATCGGCGTGCGCATCGAAGACGACATCCTCCTCACCGAGGACGGCCCCGTGAACCTCTCGGCCGGTATCCCGCGCACGGCCGACGAGGTCGAGGCCTGGATCGCCCGTCTGAATCCCTGACCCGACCGGCCGGTGCCGGGTTCCGTGCGATGCGCAGGACGCCCGGCCCGGTCAGGCCCGGATCGGAGCGTTCGAGTCGTCACCCGTCACGCCGGATCCTGTACAGCGCGCGGTTCGGGCCCGCGACGGCGCAGGAACTCCGCGACGATCGGCGCGAGCTCTGCCCCGATCTCGTCTGCCGGGCGCTTGCGCCCTGCGACCTCGAACGAGTGCCCGCCGCCCTCGATCCACGTCAGCTCGGCGTCACGGCAGGCGGCGACGGCGTCGACCAGCTGATCGTGCGGATCGACGAACGGGTCGTTCGTGCCCGAGAGGAAGAGCTGCGGCGGCACGATCTCGGGCAGGTGCGCGGTGCGCGCCTTCGAGCGGTCGCCGGGTGGATGCAGCGGATAGCCGAGGTAGACGAGCCCCGCAGGCTCGATGACCCCCTCCGCTGCGGCCATCGATGCCATCCGTCCGCCGTACGACTTGCCGCACGCCCACACGGGCACCTCGACGTGCGCCGACAGCCACGCGTGCACGGCGCCCCATGCCGCGACGGCGTGCGCCGCGGGACCGGGCATGCGCCGCCCCGCTTGCGCATACGGCAGGTTGAAGCGCAGCGTCGCGATCCCCGCGGCGGTGAGAGCGTCGGTGAAGCCGACGAGGAAGGGATGCCGGTACCCGGCGCCCGCACCGTGTGCGACGGCGACGGCGGCCCAGGCGTCCTCGGGCAGCGCGACGTCGGACGAGAGTTCGACGGTTCCCGTTCGCAGCGCGACCGGGATGACCTCGTCAGCGCTCGCTGACATCGCCCGCCGTCGTCGGCTGCTCGCCCGCCGTCTCGGGTGACGGCGGGTCGACCGGGAGCCGCTCACCGTACTGCGGTGGGCCCTGCACGACGGGCGCCGCTGCGGCAGGCGGCGCGGCGGCGTGGGCGGCCTCTCCCAGCACTTCGCGCGCCCGCTGCGCGCTGCTCGGCGCGACGGCGATCTCGTAGCGGTCGGCCACGACCTGCATGACCGACGCGAAGTCCCGCCGACGGCGCACGAACGAGTACGTGACCAGGCTCAGCAGCATCCCGATCGCGATGCCCACGAACAGCACGCCGACGAAGGCCTGGATCGGCACGGAGGGCGAGCCGATCACGAGGATCGCGGCGAACAGCAGCCCGAGCAGGAGCCCGTTGATGGCCCCCGTCCGCGCAGCGGCGGCGTATCCCAGCCGGCCCGTGACGCGCTCGATCGAGCGCAGACCCTGACCGACGATGGCGACGTCCCGAGCCCGCACGTCGGCGGCGATGAGCTCGGACACCGCCTTCTGAGCGCGTTCGTAGGTCGGATAGCTCGCGATGGTCTGCCCGACCTCGCCGAGCCCCTTCGGCACGCGTCCGCCCAACATGGTCATTGCCCCATCCTCCCACGCACCCCCGGGCTACGCTTGATCGCGTGAGCACACAGAGGGTTTTCGTGGCGCGCCTGGCCGGGTGCGCCGTCTTCGACCCTGCCGGCGATCGCCTCGGCAAAGTGCGCGATGTCGTCGTCATCTATCGCAAGAACGACCCCCCGCGCGTCATCGGTCTCATCGTCGAGATCCCCGGTCGACGCCACGTCTTCGTCTCGATCGGGCGCGTGACCTCGATCGCGCTGGGCCAGGTCATCACGACGGGGCTCATCAACGTGCGGCGCTTCCAGCAGCGCGGCGGCGAGGTGCGTGTCATGGCCGAACTCCTCGGTCGGCGGGTCACCCTCGTCGACGGGTCGGGCGACGCCGTCATCGAGGACGTCGCCGTCGAACGCAACCGCGCGGGGGAATGGGACGTCGGCCAGCTCTTCCTGCGGCGTCCGCGCACGAGCGCGTCGCCCTTCGCGAAGGGCCCGACAACCTTCGCCGCCTGGTCCGAGGTGCGCGAGCGCGGTGCGCAGGGCGCGGCGCACTCCGCCGAGCACCTCGTCGCGACGTACTCCGATCTCAAACCCGCCGACCTCGCCAACACGCTGCTCGACCTGCCCGACGAGCGCCTCCTCAAGGTCGCCGAAGAGCTGTCGGATCACCGCCTCGCCGACGCGCTCGAAGAGATGCCCGAAGACGATCAGGTGCACATCCTCGAGGCGCTCGGCGACGAGCGCGCCGCCGACATCCTCGATGCGATGGAGCCCGACGACGCCGCCGACCTGCTCGGGCAGCTCTCCGAGGAGCGCTCGGAAGAGCTTCTCGACCTCATGGAGCCCGAAGAGGCCGAAGACGTCCGCGCCCTGCTGCAGTACGGGCCCGACACGGCGGGCGGTCTCATGACGAGCGACCCCATCGTGCTGTCGGCCGACGCGACGGTCGCCGAGGCGCTCGCCCTCATCCGCCGCCACGAGCTGCACCCCGCCCTCGCCGCCGCGGTCTTCGTCACGTTGCCTCCGTTCGAGACTCCGACGGGGCGGTTGCTCGGCACGGTGCATTTCCAGCGGATGCTGCGCTATCCCCCGCACGAGCGGCTCGGGGCGATCGTGGACGACTCCCTCGACCCGGTCGCCGCGACCGCATCCGCTCCCGAGGTCGCGCGCCTGCTCGCGAGCTACGACCTCGTCTCGGTGCCCGTCGTCGACGAGGCCCGACGTCTCGTCGGCGCCGTGAGCGTCGACGATGTGCTCGACTACCTGCTGCCGGATGACTGGCGCTCGCACGACAGCCACGACGCCTCCGCCGTCCTGGGAGAGCCGCGGTGATGGCCCGCGCGCCGCGCCGCACGCCGGCGCTCGATGCTCCGCGTGGCCGCTCCGGCATGCTCGCGCCGCGCGCGCCGCAGCCCTCGCGCGACCGGTTCGGCCGGGCCACGGAGTGGATCGCCCGCAACATGGGCACGCCGGCGTTCCTGCTGGGTCTGACCCTCTTCTGCGCCGCGTGGCTCGCATGGAACACCCTCGCCCCGGCTGAGGCGCGCTTCGATTCGGCCGCGAACGGGTTCACGGCGCTGACGCTCATGCTGTCTCTGCAGGCGTCGTACGCCGCCCCGCTCATCCTGCTCGCGCAGAACCGGCAGGACGACCGCGACCGCGTGCAGATCGAGCAGGACCGTCAGCGCTCCGAGCGCAATCTGGCCGACACCGAGTACCTCGCTCGCGAGATCGTGGCCCTGCGCATGGAGATCGCCCACTACCGCTCCGACGCCGTGACGAGCGACGCCCTGCGCACCGAGCTGCGCGCCTTCCTCGATCAGCTCGACGAGCGCGACGGGCGACGCCGAGAGGACCCATCGTGACCACCGAGCACACCGACGCCGTCCGCCGCGCCGTCGGCGCCGTCATCGATCCCGAGCTGCGTCGCCCGCTCGCAGAGCTCGACATGCTGCGCGACATCTCCGTCACGGACTCGGTCGCGCACGTCGGGATCGCGCTGACGATCGTGGGATGCCCCGCCGCCGATCGCATCTCCCGTGAGGTGCGCGCCGCCGCTGGATCGGTGGACGGGATCTCGTCGGTCGAGCTCGAGGTCGGTGTCATGTCGCCCGCTGAGCGCGCGGCGCTCACCGAGAAGCTGCGCGGCGGCCGCGCTCCGCGCGAAATGCCGTTCGGACCCGACTCGCTGACGCGTGTCATCGCCGTCACGAGCGGAAAGGGCGGCGTCGGCAAGTCGACCGTCACCGCCAACCTCGCCGTCGCCCTCGCCGAGCGCGGCCTGTCGGTCGGTCTCATCGACGCCGACGTGCACGGCTTCTCGATCCCCGGTCTCCTCGGGCTCATCGACGCTGACGGCGGCGCCCCGCAGCCGACCCGCATCGACGACCTCATGCTGCCGCCCGTCGCCTACGGCGTGAAGGTCATCTCGATCGGCATGTTCCTGCGACGCACGGGCGATGACGCGCCGCTCGGCGCCGTCGCCTGGCGCGGGCCCATGCTGCACCGCACGGTGCAGCAGTTCCTCACCGACGTGCACTTCGGCGACCTCGACGTGCTGCTGCTGGACATGCCGCCCGGTACGGGCGACGTCGCCATCTCCGTCGGCCAGCTGCTGCCGAACGCCGACGTGCTCGTCGTCACGACGCCGCAGCCGGCTGCCTCCGACGTCGCCGTCCGCAGCGGCCTCGTCGCCCGCCAGACGGGTCAGCGCGTCATCGGCGTCGTCGAGAACATGGCGGCGATGACCCTGCCCGACGGCTCGAGTCTTGCGCTGTTCGGCGAGGGCGGCGGCGCCGAGGTCGCGGCGGCCCTGTCGGCGCCCGACTCCCCTGTGCCGCTGCTGGCATCGGTTCCGCTGAGCACAGCCCTGCGCGCCGATGGGGATGCCGGCACGCCGGTCGTCGTCGCCGACCCCGCCGATCCCGCGGCACAGGCGATCGACGCCCTCGCTGACGCGATCGCGGCGCGGCCGCGCGGTCTCGCGGGCCGATCGCTGCCGGTGAACCCGAGCTGACCTCAGGTCGCCTCCGAGTCGAACGGCGGTGTCTCGTCGGCGCGGAAGGGACTCGATGCGCGCGGCGCCGCGACGGGCGGTGTCGCGACGGCGGGGCGCGAGATGCCGCCCGCCGAGGCGACGGGAGCATCGTCGAGCAGCGCTTCGCGGATGATCCGCCGCGGATCGTACTGGCGGGGATCGAGGGTCTTCCAGTCGACGTCGGCGAAATCCTCGCCCATCTCGTCCTGCACCCGGGTCCGCGCCGTCGTCACCCATTCGCGCGCACGCCGCGTGAGCCCGCCGAGCGCCTCGGCGTAGCGGGGCAGCCGCTCGGGTCCGATGACGAACGCGGCGATGAGACCGATCAGCAGCAGCTTCTCGATCGTGAGGCCGAAGAACATGACAGAAGGTTACCGTCGCGCCTGGCGTCCCGGCGCCCGAGCGCGACGTAGGCTGAGCGCGGAGGAAGCCAGAATGCGCGAATACGACGCGAATCAGCGATTCGTCGCCGAAGTGACGACCGAGCCCGAACACATCGCCCGGGCCCGTCAGCACGCCCTCGAGCTGGGGGCCGAGCCCATCAGCGCCGCCGTCGGCGCGCAGTGCGCCGTGCTCTCCGCGGCGTCGCAAGCGCTCAACATCGTCGAGATCGGCACGGGCGCAGGTGTCTCCGGTCTGTGGCTGTTGCACGGCTCCCCGCGCGCGACTCTGACGACGATCGACAACGAGCCCGAGCACCTGGGCGCTGCCCGTCAGGCATTCGCCGACGCGCGTGTGCCCGCGGCCCGTGCCCGCTTCATCACGGGGCGCGCGGCAGACGTGCTCCCTCGCATGAACGAAGCGTCCTACGACATCGTCCTGGTCGATGCCGACCCCGAGGGCGTGATCGAGTACGTCGAGCACGGCCTCCGCCTCGTGCGCACGGGCGGCCTCGTGCTCGTTCCGCGCGTCCTCCACGGCGGCGCCGTGGCCGACCCGGTTCGTCGCGATCCCGTCACCGCCGCCTACCGCTCCCTCATCCAGGAGACGCAGTCCTCGCCCGCGGTGATCGGCGCGCTCGCGATCGCGGGTGAGGGGCTTCTGCAGCTGACGACCGTCGCCACGGAAGAGACCTCGGGGCGCGGCATCCGGGGGAAATGACGGAACGGCCGGTCCGAAGACCGGCCGTTCGTTTCGTCTCTGCGGCTCAGGCGGCGTTCACGACTCCGCTGAGCACGTCGTAGAGCTCCTTGGCCTCAGCGTCGTTCACGGAGACGACGAGGCGTCCGCCCCCTTCGAGCGGAACCCGCACGATGATGAGTCGGCCTTCCTTGACGGCCTCCATCGGCCCGTCTCCGGTTCTCGGCTTCATGGCTGCCATAGCGGCTCCTTTTCCTCAGGTCTGCCCGTCAAGTTTACCGAAGAGAAGGCTCGTGCCCCGCGTGGTCTCTTCGCGGGTCACGGAATCTGCCAATACGTGTTCGCGATCGCGTACATGTTGTAGATCCACCACCACTGCCCGGCGAGGCAGGCGACGAGCACGCCGCCGCGCCACCAGGGCGATCGCGGCAGGGCGGCGGCACCCCACAGGGGCGAAAGCGGCACGAGCAGGCGGAAGATGCTCGACTGCGGAAAGAACACCAGCAGCAGATAGACGAGGTAGCTGGCGGACCACAGCCGCAGGTCGGGACCGAGTCGCCGCACGTGCGGTTCGAACAGCAGCAGTGCCGTGACCCCCGCGATCGCGACGCCGAGCGCGATGTAGCCGGTGACCGCTCCCGCGCCCCAGGCCTCGAACCAGAAGCCCGCGGCCTGCACGAACCCGTCGAAGGGCACGAACTGCGCGTCGGCGTCGGCGATCCAGTTGCGACGCCACGCGAGTTCTGTCGCGAGGTAGGCGCCGGGGTCGCCCGTTGCGATGGCGGCGAGCACCTGCCAGGAGAACCCCACGACGACGGCCAGAAGACCCGTCGCGACGATGTGCACGATGTGCGATACCGGCAACGGCTCACGACGGCGGATGATCCAGCGATGGATGCCGTGCAGTCCCAGCAGCAGCGCGAAGGCGAGCACCCCCGGACGCGTGTAGCCCATCAGGGGGATCAGCAGGTAGAGCCACGCGTAGCGGCGCTCGAGGACGCACCGCAGCGACAGGAAGAGCCAGAGCAGGAACAGCGATTCGGCGTAGCCGACCTGGAACAGGGCCGCGAGCGGCCCGCACGCGAAGAAGACGACGGCCCACATCGTGGCGGACCCGCCCAGCCGGCGGCGCAGCAGCCCGTGCAGCGCGAGGCAGGCGAGGTAGCCCGCGACGAGCGAGACGACGACGGCGCCGGCACCCCACGAGCCGAGCGGAAGCCCCACGATCCGCGCGAGGTAGGCGTAGACCGGCATGAACGCCCATGCGTTCTCGCCCACGTCCCCCGCATCGGTGACGGGCAGGTCGCTCGGATAGCCCTCGACCGCGACGAGCCAGTACCACTGGGCATCCCAGCCCAGCACGAAGGTGCTGAGGGACGGGTTCTGGCCGTAGCGGGAGCCGGGGCCCGACAGGGATGCCGCGAGAACGAACAAGCCCGTCGTGATGAGCCGCGCGACGACGTAGACGAGGCCGATCCGCACGGCCACCGGCACCGTGCGCCACGTCTCCCGGACGCGTTGCGTCGTGCGGGGTGTCAGCGCAGCCACGTCCGCAGCCCGCGTTCCACCTCGATGATCTGCGCGAGCGGCACACGCTCCTCGTCGTGGTGGGCGAGGTGGGGGTCGCCGGGCCCGTAGTTGACGGCGGGCACGCCCATCGCCGAGAAGCGGGCGACATCGGTCCACCCGTACTTCGGCCGCGGCTGCGCGCCGACGGCCGCGAGGAACTCCCGAGCGAGCGGCGCGTCCAGGCCCGGGCGGGCGCCCGCCGCGAGGTCGACGACCTCCAGGTCGAATCCGGCGAAGACATCGCGCACGTGCTGCTCGGCCTCGACGACGTCACGGCTCGGGGCGAAACGGTAATTGACCTCGACCTCGCACGCATCCGGGATCACGTTGCCCGCGATGCCTCCGCCGATGCGCACGGCATTGAGGCCCTCGCGGTAGTCGAGTCCTTCGACGGCGACGTCGCGCGGACGGTACTCGGCGAGCCTGGTGAGGATCGGCGCGGCCTTGTGGATCGCGTTCTCGCCGATCCACGCGCGCGCACTGTGGGCCCGCACGCCGTCGGTGCGCACGATCGCGCGGAGATTGCCGTTGCAGCCGCCCTCGACCTGCCCGTTCGACGGCTCGCCGAGGATCGCGAAGTCGGCCTGGAACAGGTCGGGCCGCGTCGCGGCGAGGCGCGTCAGTCCGTTGAGGTCGGCGTCGACCTCTTCGTGGTCGTACCACATCCAGGTGATGTCGACGCGGGGGTCGGCGAGATCGTGGGCGAGCTTGAGCTGGACGGCGACTCCGGCCTTCATGTCGACCGTGCCCCGGCCCCACAGGTGGGGCTCGCCGTCGAGGACGATGTCGCGGGTCGGCACGTTGCCGTTGATGGGCACGGTGTCGATGTGCCCCGCGATCGCGACGCGCTGCGCGCGCCCGCGGTTCGTGCGGGCGACGATCGTGTCGCCGTCGCGGTGCACCTCGAGGTGCGGCAGCGCGGTCACGGCCTCGTGGATCGCGTCGGCGAGCGCGGTCTCATCGTCCGAGACGCTCGGGATGTCGCAGATCGTGCGGGTGAGGTCGATCGAGGTCGCGGTGAGGTCGAGCGCCGGCATCCCCCGATCCTATCGACGGATGCTGCTCCTCCCGGCCGGAGCAGGGGCTGTGCCCCGATACGGTGGAAGCATGAGCGACGAGCGATCGGTATGGGGCCTGGGCCTGGCGACGAGGGCTGAGAACGGGACGATCCTGGACACGTGGTTCCCGTCCCCCGCGGCGGGGCGTCTGCCCCTGGGCTACGACCCGGCGATGCCGCCCGACGACCTGGAGCGACTGGCCGTCCCCGACCCGCGGCGCGCCGTGACCGCCGAAGTGATCGCGCTCGACATCGACCTGGATGCACCGCCCGCCTCGACCTCCGATGCCTACCTCCGCCTGCACGCGCTGTCTCACCGCCTCGTGCGCCCCAACGAGGTGAACCTCGACGGCGTCTTCGGCCACCTGCCCAATGTCGCGTGGACGAACGCGGGCCCCGTGCACCCCGACGACCTGACGCGCCTGCGTCCGCTCCTCCTTCGCGACGGCGTGCAGGTGCAGTCGCTCGACAAGTTCCCCCGCCTGCTCGACTACGTCACTCCGGCCGGCGTGCGCATCGCCGACGCGAGCCGCGTGCGCCTCGGCGCATACCTCTCCCCCGGCACGACCGTCATGCACGAAGGCTTCGTGAACTTCAACGCGGGCACGCTCGGCGCATCGATGGTGGAAGGTCGCATCTCGCAAGGCGTCGTCGTCGGCGACGGCAGCGACGTCGGCGGGGGCGCCTCGATCATGGGCACCCTCTCGGGCGGCGGCTCGCACAAGGTGTCGATCGGCGCGCGGACGCTCCTCGGGGCGAACGCCGGCATCGGCATCTCACTCGGCGACGACTGCGTCGTCGAGGCGGGCCTGTATGTGACGGCGGGCTCGAAGATCGTCCTGGCCGACGGACCGCCCCGCCACGACAACTCCCGGCCCGTCGTGAAGGGCTCCGAGCTGTCCGGTCACGACGGACTCCTCTTCCGTCGCAATTCGCTCACCGGCGCGATCGAGGCCGTCCGCCGGACGGGCGTCGGCGTCACCCTCAACGAGGCGCTCCACGCGTAGGCTTCGGACATGACGCAGCGCCTGGCGAAGAAGACGTACGAAGACGAACTGCGGCGGCTGCAGGCGCAGCTCGTCGACATGCAGGCCTGGGTGCAGACGACCGGCGCCCGCGTCGTCGTGATCTTCGAGGGGCGGGATGCCGCGGGCAAAGGCTCGACGATCAAGCGCATCTCCGAGTACCTCAATCCCCGCGTGACGCGCATCGTCGCGCTGCCGTCGCCGACGGAACGCGAGAAGACCCAGTGGTACTTCCAGCGCTATATCCCGCACCTGCCCGCCGCCGGTGAGATCGTGCTGATGGACCGGTCCTGGTACAACCGCGCCGGTGTCGAGCACGTCATGGGCTACTGCACCAACGCGCAGTACCACCGCTTCCTGCACCAGGCGCCCATCTTCGAGCGGATGCTGGTCGAAGAGGGCATCCTGCTGCTGAAGTACTGGTTCAGCGTGTCCGACGTCGAGCAGGAGAAGCGCTTCCGCTCTCGCAACGACGACCCGATGCGCCGGTGGAAGCTGAGCCCGAACGACGTCCTGTCGATCACGAAGTGGGAGGACTACTCCCGCGCGAAGGACACGATGTTCGTGCACACCGACATCCCCGAGGCGCCCTGGTTCGAGGTGGACAACGAAGACAAGCGGCGCGGGCGGATCAACATGATCCATCACCTGCTGTCGAGGATCCCCTACGAGGTCGTCGACCGGGAGCCGATCGAGATCCCCGAGCGTCCCGCGTCGGGCGGCTACGAGCGTCCTCCTCGCGATGAGGAGAGCCTCGTGCCCGACTACGCTTCGACGCTCTCGCACGGCTGACGCGCGCGGTCAGCTCGCGCACTACGCCACCGCCGTCAGGCCTGCTCGTCCTCTTCGGGCTCGAAGGTCGACTTCACTCCTGTGTAGCCGGCGGCGACGCCGTCGGGATCCGACGGGATGGTGCTGTCTTTGCCGAGACCGTCGGCCTTGGGCTCGGCCTGATCGTCTTCGTGCTCGGAGGCGTTGTCGAGGGCCTCGTCGCTCGCGCTGGGCTCACGGTCGTGGTTCATGGGAGTCCTCCTCGTCGTGCGTGAGAAGAGCCTGTCATGAAGCTCGCGCGGCGCGAAGGGGTTGACGAACGGGCGAGCGCGCGTCAGGCGATGCCGGGGTAGTCGCGTTCGGCGGCGCCGATGTACAGCTGCTGCGGGCGGCCGATCTTGGTCTGCGGGTCGTTGATCGACTCGCGCCACTGCGCGAGCCAGCCCGGCAGGCGCCCGATCGCGAACAGCACCGTGAACATGCGCGTGGGAAACCCCATCGCCTTGTAGATGACGCCCGTGTAGAAGTCGACGTTCGGGTAGAGCCGGCGCTCCTGGAAGTAGTCGTCGTTGAGCGCGATCTCCTCGAGCTCCTTCGCCAGGTCGAGCAGCGGGTCGTGCACCCCGAGCTCGCGCAGCACCTCGTCGGCCGACTCCTTGACGAGCTTGGCCCGCGGATCGTAGTTCTTGTAGACGCGGTGCCCGAAGCCCATGAGCTTGACGCCGTCTTCCTTGTTCTTGACCCGCTCGACGAAGCGCTGCACGCTCTCGCCCGAGTCGCGGATGCGCGCGAGCATGTCGAGCACCGCTTCGTTCGCACCGCCGTGCAGCGGGCCGTAGAGGGCGTTGATGCCGGCCGAGATCGACGAGAACTGGTTGGCGCCGGTCGAGCCGACCAGGCGGACGGTCGAGGTCGAGGCGTTCTGCTCGTGGTCTTCGTGCAGGATGAGCAGTCGCTCCAGCGCACGGGACATGACGGGGTTGACCTCGTAGCCCTCGCTCAGGACGCCGAAGTTGAGCTTGAGGAAGTTGTCGACGAAGCTCAGCGAGTTGTCGGGATAGAGGAAGGCCTGCCCGACGCTCTTCTTGTGGGCATACGCGGCGATGACCGGCAGCTTCGCGAGCATTCGCACCGTGTTCAGCTCGACGTGCTCGGGATTGTGCGGATCCGACTCGTGCTCGTAGTAGGTCGACAGCGCCGAGACGGCGGATGACAGCACCGACATGGGGTGCGCCGTGTGGGGAAGGGCCGAGAAGAAGCGCTTGAGGTCTTCGTGCAGCAGCGTGTGCCGGCGGATTCGGTTGTCGAAGTCGGCGAGTTCGTCGGCGGTCGGCAGCTCACCGTAGATGAGCAGCCACGCCACCTCGAGGTAGGTGCTGTTCTTCGCGAGCTGTTCGATGGGGTACCCGCGATAACGCAGAATGCCCTCGTCGCCGTCGATGTAGGTGATGGCCGACTTCGTCGCCGCCGTGTTGACGAATCCGTAGTCCAGGGCGGTGTGGCCGGTCTGCCGCGTGAACGTCGAGACGTCCACGACCGGAGCACCGTCGGTCCCACGCAGTACCGGGAACTCCGCCGTGCGATCCCCGATCGTGAGGATGGCCTTGTCCTGCTGGGTGCTCGCGTCGCTCACGCCGCCTCCTCGCGATGTCCTGGGTCTGCGGTGGGGGTGCCCGTTCGGGTGGCGGCCCGTCAGGGTCGCTGTCGTCGGACTGCTGCAGAGGCGAGGGATGCCACGCCGCTGCGCCCCTACAGCCTAGTCGGCTCGACACACAGCTTCGGACACCGCCAAAGGTCTGGGGAATCCGATGGAGGATTTCTCCTGCCGCCGGCGAACCGTCAGACCTCGGCCTCCGCGCGCAGTCGCTGGGCCGCGGCGGCGATGCGCTCGTCGGTCGCCGTGAGCGACAGACGGACGTGCCGCGGATGGTGCGCGCCGTAGAAATGCCCCGGACCGGCGAGGATCCCGAGCTCGGCCAGGCGATCCATGCTCTCCCACGCGTCGCGGTCTTCCGTCGCCCACAGATACAGGCCCGCTTCGCTGCCGTCGATCCGCAGGCCCGCCGCCTCGAGCGCGGGGCGCAGCACGTCACGCCGCGCGCGATAGCGCTCCTTCTGTGCCGCGACGTGCTCATCGTCGGCGAGTGCGGCCGTCATGGCACGCTGCACGGGTGCCGGCAGCATGAGGCCCAGATGCTTGCGGCCCGTGAGCAGTCGGCCGACGAGCGCGGGATCCCCCGCGAGGAACGCGGCCCGATAGCCGGCGAGGTTGGACTGCTTGCTGAGCGAATACGCCGCGAGGATGCCGTGCAGGTCGCCGTCGGTGACCCGCGGATCCAGCGCGGAGGGGATGAGGGCGCGGTCCCACGGTGCATCCCAGCCCAGCTCGGCATAGCATTCGTCCGAGGCGAGGACGGCGCCCAACCGGCGCGCCCGCTGCACGGCGGCCCGCAGCGCCGCGACGTCGAGCACGCGCCCATCGGGGTTTCCCGGCGAGTTGACCCACACGAGCCGTGTCTGGTCGGGCCACTCCGCGGGATCGTCGGATGCGAAGGGTGTCGCCCCGACGAGCCGTGCACCTACTTCGTAGGTCGGGTACGCGGCCGTGGGGTGCACGACGACGTCGCCGGGGCCGAGGTCGAGCAGCAGCGGAAGCAGCGCGACGAGCTCTTTCGAGCCGACCGTCGGCAGCACGTTGTCGGGTGTGAGTCCCGCCACGTCGCGGCGGCGCTCGTACCACTGCGCGATCGCGGCGCGCAGCGCCGGCGTGCCCATCGTCTGCGGATAGGCATGCGCGTCCGTCGCCGATGCGAGTACCTGAGCCACGACGGCGGGCGTCTCGTCGACGGGTGACCCGATCGACAGATCGACGATCCCGTCGGGGTGGGCGCGGGCGCGCTCGGCGAACGGAGCGACGGCGTCCCACGGGTAGTCGGCGAGGTCGGCGACCCCCATGCTCAATGCTCCTGCGGCGGCAGTGCGGCCACGATGGGGTGGTCCTTGGGGATCACCCCGGTCTTAGCGGCACCCCCGGGCGAACCGATGTCGTCGAAGAACTCGACGTTGGCCTTGTAGTAGTCCTGCCACTCCTCGGGAACGTCGTCTTCGTAGTAGATCGCCTCGACGGGGCAGACCGGTTCGCAGGCACCGCAGTCGACGCATTCATCGGGGTGGATGTAGAGCATCCGCTCGCCCTCGTAGATGCAGTCGACGGGGCATTCGTCGATGCAGGCACGGTCTTTGAGATCCACGCAGGGAAGGGCGATCACGTACGTCACGCCTGCCAGTCTAGTTCGCCTGCGCAGCACCTCGGTCGATCGGCGGAGCCGCCACCGGCAGCCGTGAAGGCCACGCGACGACGAGCACGACGATGATCGGCAGGGCGAGCGTCCACACGGTTCCCAACGCGGATTCGGGCACGATGACCGACCCGCCGGGGCCTCGCCCCGAGAAGACGAGGGTCGCGATCGTCATGCCCAGACCCGTCGCGAGGGCCGCCCAGCGGTCGCCCGTCAGCAACCGCACGGCGACGACGAGCGCCCCGCACCCCAGCAGTCCGAGCACCACTCCGAGAGGGATCCCGATGACGACGTACGCGTGCGCGATCGTGCCCGCGAGGCCGTACACGGCGCCCACGGCCAGAGCGACGATCCACGTGCTGACACGCGTCCACGAGAAACCCACCGGGTCAGCCTACGCCGCCCATCCCCACAGCCGCAGGAGGGCCGCGACGATCGCGGCGGCCACGACCACGACGAGGAACGGTGCGCGCAGCAGGAGCAGACCCGCCGCGACGAGCACGGCGGGCACGCGGGCGTCGACGGTCACGTCCTGCCCGACCCCGAAGGTCTGCACGGCGACGAGCGCGGCGAGCAGGGCGACGGTGAGCAGGTCGGCCGTGCGCGCCGGGCGGGGCGCGTCGAACCAGCGCGGCGGAACGAGGTATCCGAGCGTCTTGAGCGCGACGCACACGATGGCCGCGACCAGCACGGCGGTCCACATCGTCATGGCAGTCCGTCCCTCTCCGGCACGTCCCCGCCGGCCCCTGCGCCCGGAGCAGGACCGGTCTCAGAGCCCGTGTCAGGCTCGCCCAGCCAGTTGAACCATCCGACGACGACCGCCACGACAGCGGCGACGAGCACGGGCAGCCCGGGCATGAGCGCGGGGGTGAGGATCGTGGCGACGACGGCCGCGGCGATCCCGACGGCGATCGGCTGCCGGCGCCGCAGGCGCGGCCACAGCAACGCGAGGAAGGCGGCCGCGGCCGCGGCATCCAGTCCGTAGGCTTTCGGATCCCCCAGCACGTCGCCCAGCAGGGCGCCGGCGAGCGTCGACAGGTTCCAGCCGACGTAGATGCCGATGCCGGTGACCCAGAAGCCGATCGAGCGCGCGTGCCGTGTGCGCTGGGCGAGCGAGACGGCCGTCGACTCGTCGATCGTGAAGTGTGCGGCTGCGGCGCGCTTGAAGACGCCGCCGCCGATGACGTGCGACATCCGGATGCCGTACGCGACGTTGCGGATGCCGAGGAGCGACGCCGACGCGATCGCGGCGGGCGCGGCGGCGAGTCCCCCGGCGCCGATGACGCCGACGAAGGCGAACTGCGACCCGCCCGTGAACATGAGCAGGCTCAGGACGCACGTCTGCCAGACGTCCAGTCCGGAGGCGACCGCGAGCGCGCCGAACGAGATGCCGTACGCGCTCGTCGCGAGGGCGACGCCGAGTCCCTCGCGGGCCGCACGACGCGCCTCACCGGGCTCGTGCGCGTCGTCGAAGGTGGGATCCAGCGTCACCCGATGAGCCTACCGACCCCCGCCGCCCCGGCGTGCCATCAGGCGGTCAGGCGTTGGCGTCCTGACGCTTCAGGCGCGACGTCGCGCGGCCGCGCTCGGTCTGGCCCAGGATCACCTTGCGGATGCGCACCTTCTCGGGGGTGACCTCGACGCATTCGTCGTCGCGCGCGAACTCGAGGCTCTCCTCGAGCGAGAGCTGGCGCGGCGGTGTCATCGATTCGAACGTGTCCGCCGTCGAGGAGCGCATGTTGGTGAGCTTCTTCTCTTTGGTGATGTTGACGTCCATGTCGTCGGCGCGGGAGTTCTCGCCGACGACCATCCCCTCGTAGACCTCTTCGGTGGGCTGGACGAAGAAGCTCATCCGCTCCTGCAGTGCCATCATCGCGAACGGCGTCGCGACACCCGAGCGGTCGGCGACGATCGACCCGTTCTGGCGGGCCTGGATGTGCCCGGCCCAGTCGTCGTAGCCGTGCGAGATCGCGTTGGCGATGCCCGTGCCGCGCGTTGTCGACATGAACTCCGTGCGGAAGCCGATGAGACCGCGCGACGGTACGACGAACTCCATCCGCACCCACCCGGTGCCGTGGTTCGTCATGGTCTCCATGCGTCCCTTGCGCGCCGCGAGCAGCTGCGTGATCGAACCGAGGTACTCCTCGGGGGCATCGATCGTGAGGTGCTCGAACGGCTCCTTCACCTTGCCGTCGTCGCCGCGGCGCGTGACGACCTGGGGCTTGCCCACCGTCAGCTCGAAGCCCTCGCGGCGCATGTTCTCGACGAGGATCGCGAGGGCCAGCTCACCGCGGCCCTGCACCTCCCAGGCGTCGGGACGGCCGATGTCGACGACCTTGAGCGAGACGTTGCCGATGAGCTCGCGGTCCAGGCGGTCCTTCACCATGCGCGCCGTGAGCTTGTGACCCTTGACCTTGCCGACGAGGGGCGACGTGTTCGTGCCGATCGTCATCGAGATCGCCGGATCGTCGACCGAGATCGCCGGCAGCGGCCGTACGTCCTCGGGGTCGGCGATCGTCTCGCCGATCGTGATGTCCTCGATGCCGGCGATCGCGACGATGTCGCCCGGGCCGGCGGATTCGGCAGGGTAGCGCTCCAGCGCGCGGGTCTTCAGCAGCTCCGTGATGCGGGCGTTGGCCTGGGATCCGTCGTGGCGCACCCACGCGACCGTCTGCCCTTTCTTCAGCGTGCCGTTGAAGACGCGCAGCAGCGCGAGACGGCCGAGGAACGGGTTCGAGTCGAGGTTCGTCACCCACGCCTGCAACGGCGCCTCATCGTCGTAGGACGGAGACGGCACGTGCTCGAGGATCGCGCCGAAGAGCGGTTCGAGGTCGGCGTTGTCCGGAAGTTCGCCGTTCGCCGGGCGGTTGCGAGAGGCGGCGCCGGCGCGACCGGACGCGTAGACGACGGGCACATCCAGGAGCGCGTCGACGTCGAGGTCGGGCACATCGTCGACGAGGTCCGAGGCGAGGCCGAGCAGCAGGTCGTGCGCTTCCTCCTCGACCTCGGCGATGCGCGCGTCGGGGCGGTCGGTCTTGTTGACCAGGAGGATGACCGGCAGCTTCGACTCGAGTGCCTTGCGCAGCACGAACCGCGTCTGCGGGAGCGGGCCCTCGCTCGAGTCGACGAGCAGCACGACGCCGTCGACCATCGACAGCCCGCGCTCGACTTCGCCGCCGAAGTCGGCGTGACCGGGAGTGTCGATGACATTGATCGTGACGGGCACGTCGGAGTGCGCCCCGTTGTAGGTGATCGCCGTGTTCTTGGCGAGGATCGTGATGCCCTTTTCGCGCTCGAGGTCGTTCGAGTCCATCGCGCGCTCTTCGAGGTGCTCGTGTGAGCCGAACGAGCCCGTCTGACGCAGCATCGCGTCGACGAGCGTGGTCTTGCCGTGGTCGACGTGGGCGACGATCGCCACGTTGCGGAGGTCCGGACGAAGGGCACGCGCCATGAGAGGGATCCTTGCGAGGTCTGGGAAGCGGAGAGGCCGAAACTCGAGGGTCCGACGTTCCAGTTTATCGCAGACGCCTGGGCGGCTCCCGTACGTACGCGCCGCGGAGTGTCAGACCGCGTCGCCCTCGGCCCGCAGCAGCTGGTGCCGCAGTGTTCGACGCGCGGCCTGCACGTCGGGATCGGGCACGGGGATCGCGGCGATGAGCCGCTGCGTGTACGGCTCCTTCGGATCACGCAGGATCTGGTCGCGCGTGCCCTGCTCGGCGATCCTGCCGTGGTGAAGCACGATGATCCGGTCGGCCATCGCGTCGACGACGGCGAGGTCGTGACTGATGAACAGGCACGCGAACTTGTGCTCGGACTGCAGCTGGAGCAGCAGTTCGAGCACGTGCGCCTGCACCGACACGTCGAGGGCGCTCGTCGGCTCGTCGGCCACGAGCAGTCGCGGCTGCAGGGCGAGGGCACGGGCGATCCCGACGCGCTGCTTCTGCCCGCCCGACAGCTCGTGCGGGTAGCGGTTGCGGTAGCTGCGCGGAAGGTGCACTTCGTCGAGCAGGGTCTCCACGCGCTTGTCGAGCGCCGCGCCCTTCGCTTCGCGAGCGAGCAGGATCGGCTCGCCGATGCTCTCGCCGATCGGCAACCGCGGGTTGAGGGATGACGACGGGTCCTGGAAGACGATGCCGACCTTGCGGCGCAGCGACGCGATCGTCTTCCGCGAGCCCGAGCTGATGTCGATGCCGTCGACGACGAGCGTGCCCTCGGCGATCGGCTGGAGGCCGATCGAGGCGCGCCCGATGGTCGACTTCCCCGAGCCGGATTCCCCGACGAGACCGACGATCTCGCCCTCGCCGATCGCGAGCGAGACGTCGTCGACGGCGCGGAACGCCGCCACGCGCCCGCGCTTGCCGTACTCGATCGACACCCCGGAAAGCTCCAGCACGGGCTCCGAGACGACGGCGACGTCGGCCGCGCGCTCGCTCCCCGCGGCGCCGGCCTCGACCACGTCGACGACGTGCGCGAGGCTCTCGACCACATCGACGACGTCTCCGCCCGCGCCCTCGCCGAGGCGCGGCACGGCGGCCAGGAGCGCGCGGGTGTACGCATGGCGGGGGTGCTCGAGCACCTGCCGCACGTCGCCCTGCTCGACGATCTCGCCGTCCTTCATCACGACGATCCAGTCGGCGAGGTCGGCGACGACGCCCATGTCGTGCGTGATGAGCAGGATCGCGGAGTCCAGGCGGTCGCGCAGATCCCGCAGCAGATCGAGGATCTCGGCCTGGACCGTCACGTCGAGCGCGGTCGTGGGCTCGTCGGCGATGAGAAGAGCGGGATCGAGGCTGATCGCCTGCGCGATCATGGCGCGCTGGCGCTGGCCGCCCGAGAGCTGGTGCGGGTACGAGGCGAACGCCTTCTCGGGATCGGGCAGTCCCACCAGACCGAGCAGCTCGATCGCGCGTTCCCTCGCCTCGGACGGACTCTTCGACGTGTGCGCCCGGATCGCCTCGACGACCTGGAAGCCGACCGTGAGGACGGGGTTGAGCGCCGTCATGGGCTCCTGGAAGATGGCGGCGACCTGCGGCCCCCGCAGCTGGCGCAGCTGGCGCGGACCCATTCCCACGATCTCGCGGCCGTTCACCTTGATGCTGCCCCGGACGCGGCTGTTGCGCGGCAGCAGGTCGAGGACGGCCATCGAGCTCGCGCTCTTGCCCGACCCCGACTCCCCCACGACGGCGACGACCTGGCCGCGTTCGATCGCATAGGTGAGGTTCTTGGCCGCGGGCACCCAGACGTCGTCGACGGCGAAGTCGACGCTGACGTCGGTCATCTCGAGGGCGGCGCCGTTCGGCTGCTCGGTCGTGCTCATGAAGAGATCCTCCCTGTCCCGCGACCGAGGCGACCCGGGTGCGGGGATGACAGAATGACCGGATGCCGCGGCTCGTCTTCCGTCCGATGTTCAATCGAGTGCTGAGCGTCACGATCTGGGTGGCGCTGGCCGCCCTCGCGGTGACCGCCCTCGTCGTACCGGCCGCGGGCGAGGCGGCACCCGGACTGCTCGTGGGTGCGGCATCCGCGGGTGTGCTCGTATGGGCGCTGCTGTGGGCGCCGTTCGTCGCGGTCGATGACGACCGGGTGACGATCGCGAACGTCGTCGTGGAGTACCGCGTGCCGTGGGCCGCGGTCATCCACGTCGAGACGCGCTACTCGCTCCTCGTGCACACGCCCGGTCGTCGCATCAGCGCGACCGCTGCACCGGCGCCGGGTGCCATGGCGGGAGTCCGCGCCGCGCGCGCGCATCGGCGATCCGAAGCGGCCTCGGCCCCCGGCATCCGCCCGTCGGACCTGCCGACGACCGACTCGGGCCGCGCCGCCGATCTCGTGCGCAGGCGCTGGCAGGAGGGTCTGCGCACCGGTCGCGTCGAGTCGGGTGTCGCCGGTGAGACGCCCGTCGCCGTGAGCCCGCGCACGCTGTCGGTCGCGGCGATCGTCGCCGGGGTCGCGGGACTCGTGTGCGCGGCGCTGCTGATCTGACGCGCTCATGTGCGCTCCCGCCGACTCTCGACCGGCTCCTTCGTCCGCCGCAGCGAGAAGCGCTTCTGGCGCGGGTCGAAGGCGTCGCGCAGGCCGTCGCCGACGAAGTTGATCAGCAGGGCGAGCAGGACGATGAACGTCGCCGGCCACCAGAACAGCCACGGACGCGTCTGGAACGCGGACTGGTTGTCCGAGATGATGAAGCCGAGCGAGACGTCCGGCGGACGCACGCCGAGGCCGAGGTAGCTCAGCGCCGTCTCGAGCAGGATCGCCGCCGCCGCCAGCAGCGTCGCCGCCACGATCACGACGCCGATCGCGTTGGGCAGGATGTGCTTGAAGATGATGCGGGCGTCGCTGGCGCCGGCGACGCGTGCCGCTTCGACGAACTCGCGTTCGCGCAGCGTCAGGAATTCGCCCCGCACGAGACGCGCGATCGTCATCCACGAGACCATCGCGAGGAAGAACGCGAGCGGCCAGACGCCCAGGCCACCGGTCGCGCGTCCGACGACGGCGCCGATGACGAGCACGGGGATGACGATGAAGACATCGGTGACCCGCATGAGGATCGAGTCGACGATGCCGCGGTAGTACCCGGCGATCGCCCCGATGACGGTGCCGACGACCGTGCCGACGATCGAGATGACGAACATCACGACGATCGAGTTCTGGATGCCGCGCATCGTCATCGCGAAGTAGTCGATGCCGATGCGGTCCTGCCCGAACGGGTGCTCCCCCAGCGCGATGCCCGCACCGCCGAGCCACTGCGGGATGAGCGAGATGGTCGGTGCCCCGCCGTTCTGCTGCGTGTTGAGCGTCGTGTAGTTGTGGTGCCACCAGCCGGGGATCGGCCCGATGCCGATCGCCGAGATCGAGAAGATCGCGATCAGCAGGAACAGGATGCCGGACACCACCGACACGCGATTGGCGAAGAAGCGACGCAGGATGAGCCGCCCCTGGCTCACTCCGACCGTGTTCTCGTCGTCGGGCGCCGCGGCCGGGGTCGGCGGCTCGGGCATGATCTGCTGGCTCATCGGACGACCTCCCGGGACGAGCGGTTCTCGGCGATCATGCGGCCACCCGCACTCGAGGATCGAGCGCCGCGTAGGCGAGGTCGGCGAGGAAGTTGAAGACGATCGCGGTGATCGCGATGACGAGGAAGTACCCCATGACGGGGTTGACGTCCACGCGCGTGATGCCCAGGACGAAGAGCGAGCCCATGCCGCTGATCGCGAAGACGCGTTCGGTGATGACCGCGCCGCCCAGCAGGGCGCCGACGTCGGTTGCGATGAGCGTCACGATGGGGATGAGCATGTTGCGCAGGGCGTGCCGCATGACGACCGTGCGCTCGGGCAGGCCCTTGGCGCGCGCCGTGCGGATGTAGTCCTGGTTCATCACCTCGAGCAGGCCCGCGCGGGCGTACCGGGTGTAGCCGGCGAACGAGATCAGCAGCAGGGCGACGGTCGGCAGCAGCAGGTGGGTGAAGCTGTCGATGCCCGTGAGCCACACGTCGCCGTTGAAGCCGGGGGTGCTGGCGCCCACGGTGGCGATGGGGCGGTTGTTGATCCGCGGGTTGGCCATGTACTCGGGCCAGGACTGCATGTAGCGGTCGAGCACGACGAAGCCGCTCGACACGAAGGCGACGATGCCTCCGATGCGCGCCGCCATCCCGCGGTCGGGTCCGCCCAGCAGGAGCCCCGATCCGATGCCGACGGCGATCGCCACGAGCCCGAGGATGATGAGGGTGCCGAGCGTCGACACGTTGAACAGGCCCTGCAGGGCGAAGTAGCAGACGTAGGCGATCGCGCCGTTGAGGGCGGCGATCATGAGGGCGCGGCGGTTCTCGAGCCCCGCCAACAGCGCCGTGGTCAGCACGACGGTCCCCCCGATGAGGAGGAAGAGGCCGACGGGGCCGAGTCCGGGCTGGCGGAACCAGTCGACGATGTCGAAGTAGATGAGAAGAGCCGCCGTCACGCCGCCCGAGGCGACGGCGACGACGAGGCGCCGGCGAACGGGGCCGCCGATCATCGCCTGCCAGACGATGGCGCTGACGACCGCGACGAGCGCGATCACCCAGGCGGGGATGGTCGTGGCCGATTGCAGGAAGTCGTTGAACCCGATCGCGAGGAATTCCTTCAACAGCACCGCGATGAGGAACGAGGGCAGCGAATACAGGAAGAAGCTCAGCAGGGTGACGCTGAAGTCGAAGCCGCTGTACTGGCGAAGCGCGGTGACGATACCGACCGCGACGCCGAGCACGATGGCGATGAGGAACGCAGCGGTCACGAGCTGCAGCGTCGAGGCCATCGCCGGCGGCAGGATGTCGGTGACGGCGGCGTTGGAGATCGTGAGGCCGAGGTCGCACGTGCCGACGAACGGGACGAGGCACTGGGCCGCTCCGCCGAGCCACAGGAAGTAGCGCAGCACGGGAGGCACATCCAGGTCGAGCGCGTTGATCCGCGCCGCGATGAGCTGATCCCGGTTCGGCGCGTTGCTTCCCTCGAGGTCCTGCAGCGGGTTGCCGGAGTTCGCCGCGAGCACGTACATCAGGAAGGATGCCGCGAGCAGTACCAGGATCGAGACGGCGATGCGTCTGAGGACGAATCCCACCATGGGGTATCCGGTCTCCTTCGATCGGGTCGAGGCGAGCGCCTCGACGGACTGATTCCCGAACGACAGGCAGGAGGCGCCGGAGCCGTAGAAGACTCCGGCGCCTCACTGCCCGTCACACGGGTGTCATGCCCGGGGCATCAGCCCGCGAGCGTCCACTCCTGCGCATTCCAGACGATACCCGTCTGACCGCCGAAGTGCTCGATACCGGTGACCGAGCCGTTGTCGGCGAACAGACCCGGCAGCTGGAAGAGCGGCAGACCGAAGAAGTCGGCCGCGGTGTGCGCGTCGATCTCGATCTTGATCTCGGTCAGGCGCTCGGGGTCGAGCGTGACCTGGCTCTCGTCGGCCAGGGCGTTGACCTCGGCGTTGTTGTAGTTGTTGTAGTTGCCGCCGCCGCCGTTCTTGAAGATCTGCGGGAGCGCCGCGTTGCCGGCACCCGGCGAGATCCAGCCGAAGATCGACGCGTCGTAGCTGCCGCTGCCCAGGAGCGAGCTCCAGTCGGGCGAACCGGCGTCCTCGATCACGAAGCCCGCCTCCTGCGCCGACTGCTGGATGGCGCGGAAGCTGTCGACACGGTTCGGGTTGTTCGTGTTGTAGAGGATGCGGACGGTCGGGGTCGCACCGGCGAGCAGCTCGCGAGCGCCCTCGATGTCCGGCTCGTCATAGGCGTCGTAACCGCTCGCGGCGACGGCGTCGGGGTAGGCGGCATCCGTCGGCAGGAAGATCTGCGAGTTGAGCACACCGGCGTCGGGGTTGACGGGGGTGATGATCGACTCGAGGATCTGCTGGCGCGGGATCGTCTTCATGAACGCCTCGCGCACGTTCGCCTCGGCGAACACACCCGTGAAGTTCAGGTCGAGGTGGTCGTACGACAGCTGGTCGCCCGCGTGGATCGTGGCACCGGCGTTGTCCAGCGCCGTCAGCGTGTCAGCCGACGCCTGCGGGTAGATCGCGTTGACCTCACCGTTCTGCAGGGCCGTGACCTGGGCGTTCGAGTCGCCGATGAAGCGCATGATGAGCTGGTCGTACGAGGGCGACAGGTCACCGGTGTACTCCGGGTTCTTCTCGAGCGTGATGCTCGACTCCGGGACGAAGTCGGTCACGATGAACGGTCCGCTGCCGACGAGGAGGCTCTCGTCGGTCGGCATCGCCGTGACGTCGTAGCCGGTGTTCCAGAAGTCGGCGGCCGCCTTCAGGACGGGGTTCGCCTCGACGGGAGCGTCGACGTCGCCCTCGGGCATCTCTTCGATCGTCGAGATGAACTCCTCGAGCGACACTCCGGCCTTCTCGGCGAGCACGTGCGCGGGCTTGCCGATCGGGTTGACCAGCTCCCAGTCCACGTACGGGGTGTCGTAGGTGATCGTCATCGAGAGGTTGTCGTCGCTGATCTCGGGGAACGACGTCGTGTCCAGGCCCGCCGTGCTGCCGGCGAGCGAGAAGTACTGGGTGCCGCCGTTGGTGACATCGCCCGTCGCGGGGTCGATGATGGCGTCGTTGAAGTAACCCGAGTTGATCGCCCAGTTCACGAGCATGTCGTCGGCGGTGATGTCCTCGCCGTCCGACCACTTGAGGCCCTCGTTGAGGGTGTACTGCACCGTCAGCGGGTCTTCCGAGACCTGCTCGTAGGTGCCGAAGTCCTCGTTCTTGATCAGGGTGTAGTCCTGGTCCAGACGGACGAAGCCGCCGAGGCCGAGGCCTCCGCTGACGCCCGTCAGGTAACCGACCATGCCGTTCGTGTCGAGGTTCGCCTCGGGGGTGTCGCCGTTGAACGACGTGAAGGCGTTGGTGGTCGCGATCGTGATCGTGCCACCCTGCGTCTCGGGAGTCTCTTCATCGTTGCCACCGCCGTCGGTGGTGCAGCCGGCGAGCGCGAGAGCCGCAACCGCGACCACGCCCCCGACCACCACGGCGCGAGAGCGCCGGATCTGGATAGTCACATTTCCTCCTGTGCAAGGTTGAGTGCCCGGTATGTGCTACCCGGACACGACACGGACACCGTAAGCACGCGCCGATGACGGCGCAAAACACCTGTGCAAACCGTTACAGATCCTTAACTCGGCGTGACCGCGGTGTGACATTCTTGACAAGATGCGCTCCCATCGCCCCGCCGAGATCCTCGCCCCAGGATCGCAGCGGACGCGTACGAAATGGGAGATCGGGCTCGTCCTCGCCGTCACGGTCGGGCAGTCGGCCGTCTACTCGGTGATCTCGCTCGTTCGGGCCCTCCTGCGGCCCACCCCGATCGGCGATCAGCAGACGCAGCTGAACCCGCCACGCGATGACGCCGCGATCTGGGACGCCGTCTACCAGCTGCTGTCGGTGTTCTTCGGTCTGTGCCTCGTGGCGCTCGTCGTCTTCCTGCTGTGGGAACCCGGGACGAATGCGCTGCGGCGCATCGGGCTCGACTTCCGGCGCTTCGGCGGCGACCTCGGTCGCGGCATCCTGCTCGCCGCCGTCATCGGCGTGCCCGGCCTCGGGCTCTATGCGGCCGGACGCGCGCTCGGCATCACGGTGCAGGTGCAGGCATCGCCGCTCGACGCGGCGTGGTGGGCGGTGCCGCTGCTCGTGCTCGCGGCGCTGCGGGCAGGGCTGACCGAAGAGGTCATCTTCGTCGCCTACCTGTTCGACCGGCTCCGGCGCCTGGGGTGGGGGTGGTGGACGATCATCCTCTCGACCGCGGCGCTGCGGGCCGGCTACCACGCCTATCAGGGCTTCGGTGCGATCATCGGAAACTTCGTCATGGGCGTCGTGTTCGGCTGGTGCTACCGCCGATGGGGTCGCGTCATGCCCCTCGTCATCGCCCACACCGTCATCGACGTCGTCGCCTTCGTCGGCTACCCCCTCGCCGTCGTGCTCTGGCCGGCGCTCTTCGCCCCGCTTCCCTGACCCCCGCTTCTCCCGCGAGACTGCAACGGCGCGCCGAAACAGCGGGGTTCACCCACGGTCTCGGCGCGCCGTTGCAGTCTCGCCGGTAGGGGGCGGATGCTGCGGGGTGGGCGGGTGCGCCGGTTCCTCCCCAGGGCGGGCGTGACGTCGCGCGTCCACGGATCGCACCGTCGAGCACCGTGGGCCGAGCGCGGGCGCCCACAGTCTGTGCATGGTGTTCACGTCGACTCTCGCTCGGGGGCGCGCCGCGCTCGCGCCGAGCCCCATCGCGCTGCTGCGCTCGTCCGAGTTCGCTCATCCCGAGCGGCAGGTCGCCTCGGGCGACCTCGTGCGGGTGCGCCGCGGCATCCTGGCACCGGGGCCGCAGTGGCACGCGCTTGCGCCCTGGCAGCGGTATCTCGCCCGCGTGCACGCCGTCATTCTGACCCACCCCGGCGTCGTACTCTGCCTCGAGTCCGCGGCGGCGGCGCAGGGGCTCCCGGTCTTCGGGGACCCGGGCACCGTGCACATCCTCGCCGGCGGTCACGGAACGTCGCGGATGGGCGGCGGCGTGCGAGTGCACACGACGGCGGGCGACCGGGCGATCGACGATCTGGGCGGAGCATTCGTCACGACGGCGATCGACACCGTGGTCGACCTCGCACGCCTGCGACACGGTGCCGTGGGCCTCGCGGTGGCGGATGCTGCGCTCCGCGCCGACCCGTCGGTCACGGTCGAGATGCTCGTGGCGGCGAACGAGGCCCGGCCCAGCAGCCGCGGACGACGCGCCGCGCGATGGCCCCTGCACCGCGCGGCGCCGCTCGCCGAGACGCCGCTCGAGTCGGTCAGCCGCGCCGTCGTGGAGTGGCTCGGGTTCGAGGAGCCCGAGCTGCAGCGCGAGTTCCGCACCGATGACGTCGTGGACCGCTGCGACATGTGGTGGCCGCGCGCGCGCATCATCGGCGAGGCCGACGGCGAGGTGAAATACGACGGGTCGCTGCAGGACCCCGCGACGGCGATCCGCAACGAGAAGAGCCGCGATCGTCGCCTGCTGACCCACGCGGCGAGGATCGCGCACTGGGGGTGGCCCGACGCCGTGCAGGTCGATCCGCTGCGCACGACGTTGCGCGCCGCCGGGCTGAGGCCGATCCGGCCGGAGTCGTCGCCCGAGCTCTACGCCCTGCGGGCGGCGGTGCGTGCGCCGCATCCCTCCCGCGCCTCCGGCTGAGCGGGGCGCGGCACCCCGCGCCGCATCACGGCCGCCCGCACCTCACCCGCGAGACTGCATCCGGGCGCCGAGACTGCGGGTGAATCCCACGGTCTCGGCCTCCCGTTGCAGTCTCGCGGTCAAGGGGGTGTCAGGCGAAGGCCTCGATCGGCGGGCACGCGCACACGAGGTTGCGGTCGCCGTACGCCTGGTCGATGCGGCGCACGGGCGGCCAGTACTTCGCGCGCACGAGCGAGCGCACGGGGTACACCGCCTCGGCCCGGGTGTACGGGTGCGTCCACTCCCCCTCGATCGCCGCCGCCGCCGTGTGCGGCGCGTTCACGAGCGGGTTGTCGTCGGCCGGCCACCGACCCGCGGCGACCGCGTCGGCCTCGGCCTTGATCGCGATCATGGCCTCGATGAACCGCTCGATCTCGGCGAGGTCCTCGGACTCCGTCGGCTCGACCATGAGCGTTCCCGCGACGGGGAACGACATCGTCGGCGCGTGGAAGCCGTAGTCGATCAGCCGCTTGGCGACATCGTCGACCGTGATCCCCGTCGCGTCGCGGAGCGGGCGCAGATCGAGGATGCACTCGTGCGCGACGAGCCCGGCCTCGCCCGTGTACAGCACAGGGAAGTGGTCCCGCAGCCGCGCGGCGATGTAGTTCGCCGACAGCACGGCCGTCGCCGTCGCCTCGCGCAGCCCCGCCGCGCCCATCATGCGCACGTAGGCCCACGAGATCGCGAAGATGCTGGCCGAACCCTGGGGAGCCGCCGAGATCGGACCGCCGTCGAAGACGAACCCTCCCGCGTGATCCTTGCGCTGCGAGAACGGATGCGACGGCAGATACGGCGCGAGATGCGCCTTCGCCGCGACCGGTCCGACACCGGGGCCTCCCCCGCCGTGCGGGATCGCGAACGTCTTGTGCAGGTTGAGGTGCGAGACGTCACCGCCGAGGTCGCCGAACCGCGCGAACCCGAGCAGGGCGTTGAGGTTCGCGCCGTCGACGTAGACCTGCCCGCCCGCGTCGTGCACGGCCTGCGTGATCTCGAGCACGTCGTGCTCGTACACGCCGTGCGTCGAGGGGTAGGTGATCATGAGCGCCGAGAGCTCGTCGGCGTGCGCCGCGATCTTGGCGCGCAGGTCGTCGAGGTCGACGTTGCCGGCCTCGTCGCACGCGACGACGACGACCTTCATGCCGGCCAGGACCGCGGATGCCGCGTTGGTGCCGTGCGCCGACGAAGGGATGAGGCACACCGTGCGCGCGGCCTCGCCGTTCGCACGGTGATATGCCCGGATCGCCATGAGTCCGGCGAGCTCGCCCTGCGAGCCCGCGTTGGGCTGCAGCGAGACGGCGTCGTACCCCGTCACTTCGGCCAGCCACGTCTCGAGCTGCTCGATGAGCGCGAGATAGCCGCGCACGTCGGCTTCGGGAGAGAACGGATGCACCCGCGCGAACTCCGGCCACGTGATCGCGGTCATCTCGGTCGCGGCGTTGAGCTTCATGGTGCACGACCCGAGCGGGATCATGCCGCGGTCCAGCGCATAGTCGCGGTCGGCGAGCAGCTTGAGGTAGCGCATCATGGCGGTCTCGGAGCGGTGCGACGAGAAGACCGGGTGCGTCAGGTACTCGTCGTCGCGCCACAGCGACGCCGGCACGCCCGCGAGCGGCGTCGCGTCGGCGAACGGCACGGCACGCTCGCCCTGGTCGCCGCCGCCGAGGAACTCGCCCTCGGGGAGCCCGAACGCCCACGCCACGGCGGCGAGGTCTTCGTCGGTCGTCGTCTCGTCCACCGAGATGCCCACGGTCGCGTCATCCGCCCAGAACAGCTGATAGCCGCGTTCGCGCGCGCGATCGATGACGCGGCGCGACGGCCCCGGCGTGACGACGCGGAGCGTGTCGAAGAACGAGTCCGACCGCACCGAGAGGCCGTACGAGCGCAGCCGTTCGGCGAGCGCCTCGGCCTTCTTCGCGACGTCGGTCGCGATCGCCTTCAGTCCGTCGGCACCGTGGTACACGGCGTACATCGCCGCCATGACGGCCAGCAGCACCTGCGCCGTGCAGATGTTGGAGGTCGCCTTCTCGCGGCGGATGTGCTGTTCACGCGTCTGCAGCGACAGGCGGTACGCGGGCTGACCCGCGGCATCCACCGACACGCCGACGAGTCGCCCGGGCAACTGGCGCTCGAGCCCCGACCGCACGGCCATGTAGCCCGCGTGGGGGCCGCCGAAGCCGAGCGGCACGCCGAAGCGCTGCGTCGTGCCGACGGCGACATCGGCGCCGAGCGACCCCGGCGAGCGCAGCAGCGTGAGCGCGAGCAGGTCGGCCGCCGCGACGACGAGTCCTCCGGCGACATGCGCCGCGTCGATGACTCCCGACGGGTCCCACACGCGACCGGATGCACCGGGGTACTGCACGAACACGCCGAAGAGGTCGTCGGGCAGCGTCGCGCCGTCGGCGAGGGCGAGCTCGACGAGCTCGACACCGACGGCGTCGGCCCGCGAGCGCAGGAGCGCCCTGGTCTGCGGCAGCGCGTCGGCGTCGACGACGAAGACGTTCGAGCGCGACTTCGACGCGCGTCGGGCGAGCAGCATCCCCTCGACGACGGCGGTCGACTCGTCGAGCATCGACGCGTTCGCCGTCGCGAGACCCGTGAGATCGGTGACCATGGTCTCGAAGTTGATGAGCGCTTCGAGCCGGCCCTGTGAGATCTCGGGCTGATACGGCGTGTACGCGGTGTACCACGACGGATTCTCGAGCACGTTGCGCGTGATGACCGACGGCGTGAAGGTGTCGTAGTAGCCGAGACCGATCATGGGGCGCGCGGAACGATTCTGCGACGCGAGGACCCGCAGTTCGGCAAGCGCCTCGGCCTCGGTCGCCGCCGCCGGGATGTCGCTCGTCTCGCGCGGGGAGACGTGAATGGATGCCGGGACGGCGGTCTGCACGAGAGCGTCGAGCGAGTCGTACCCGAGCTCGTCGAGCATGGCGCGCTGCGCCGCGGCATCCGTTCCGATGTGCCTCGCCGCGAACTGGCCCGTCACGCGTCGCCGCCGGTGAGGGCGACGTAGGCGTCGCGGTCGAGGAGCCCCTCGGCCACCGTCGCGTCGACGCGGATCTTGAGCAGCCACGCCGCACCGTACGGGTCGGAGTTGACCAGCGACGGGTCGTCGATGACGGCCTGGTTGACCTCGACGACCTCGCCGGTGAGCGGAGCGTAGAGCTCGCCGACGGACTTCGTCGACTCGATCTCGCCGACGATCGTGCCCGCCTCGACGGCGGATCCCGCGTCGGGAAGCTCGACGAAGACGACGTCGCCGAGCTTCTCGGCGGCGTAGTCGGTGATGCCGACCGTCGCGATGACGGCATCAGCCGGCACCTGCCCTGAGCCTGTCGAAGGGTCTGCGAAGGCGATCCACTCGTGTTCGGCGGTGTACTGAAGACTGTTGATGTCGGTCACGGGTTTCTCCGATAGAAGGGCATGGCGGTGACGGTCGCGGGGATGCGGGTTCCGCGCACGTCGATGGACAGTTCGGTTCCGGGCTCGCTCGCGCCGGGCGAGACGTACGCCATCGCGATGGGGTGCCCGAGGGTCGGGCTGAGAGCACCCGAGGTGATCTCGCCGACGGGCGTGCCGTCGTGCAGCACGGCGTAGCCGGCGCGACCCGCGCGGCGACCTTCGGAAACGAGCCCGACGAGGACGGGTGCGCCCGAGGCGACGACGCTCTCGAGCGCCGCACGCCCGACGAAGTCGGCGGCCTTGGTCTTGAGCGGCACGACGCGGCCGAGGCCGGCCTGAGCCGGCACGATGTCGAGCGAGAGCTCATGGCCGTACAGCGGCATCCCCGCCTCGAGGCGCAGGGTGTCGCGCGCGGCCAGACCCGCCGGGACGAGACCGAGCGGCTCGCCCGCGGCCAGCAGCGCATCCCACAGGGCGCCGGCCTGCGACGCGGCGACGCTCAGCTCGAAGCCGTCTTCGCCCGTGTAGCCCGTGCGGCTGACGAGCACGGTGGCGCCGTCGAAGCGCATGCCCATCGCGGTGTAGTACGGCAGGGACTCCAGCGTGTGGCCCATCGCGACGGCGTCGTCGTGCTCGAGCCCGGCCGTCGCGCGGAGGATCTCCTGCGCGCGGGGCCCCTGCACGGCGATGAGCGCATCGTCGGTCTCGGCGATCTCGACGTCGAACCCTTCGCGCCGGTCCTGCAGCGCGGCGCGCACGGCGTCGCGGTTGCCCGCGTTGGCCACGAGCAGCAGCTCCTCGGGCGCGGTGCGCGTCACGATGAGATCGTCGACGATGCCGCCGGTCGGCGCGAGCACCATCGTGTACTTCGCCTTCGACAGGGCGAGCTTGCGGGGATCGAACGCGAGCGCGTAGGCGAGGAAGTCCTCGCGGTCGGCACCTGTCACACGGAACTGCGCCATGTGCGAGATGTCGAAGATCCCGGCGGCCGAGCGCACGGCGTGGTGCTCGGCGAGATCGGAGGTGTAGCGCACGGGCATCGACCACCCGCCGAAATCGGTGAAGGACGCACCGAGCGCCTCGTGGCGCTCGCGCAGCGGGGTCGAGCGTAGGTCGGACATGAGTTCTCCCGTCGAGCAGTCGGGTCGGACACCACGCGGCGTCCGGGGAACTCCCCCTCTGTCATAGGCCTGAGAGCTTCGCCGGCGAACCGGCTTTCTCCTTCGGCGGATGCGTGCTCACCAGCTCGCGCGCATCACTCTCCAGAGCGGCCGGACGTGGGCGGTACGCGGACCTGAGAGATTGGCGGGGAGGCTTGCTCCTTCGGTGCCCGCTCCGTCGCCGGATCGGGGCTCTCCCGCACACGTCATGCGGCCTGTCTTCAATTACTCCGCCAGCATAGCGGGCTCACCCGACACAGCGCCCCGACGAGACGGCGTCGGAGTAGCCGGGGGCCGCCTCGGCGACGGGGGTGAGCTCGGCCATCGTCATGGCGTAGCCGCGCGTGTCATCGCCCTCGGCGCGCGCGAACACGACACCGGCGACCTCGCCGCCGGCCGTGAGAAGCGGTCCGCCCGAGTTCCCCGGCCGCACGGTGGCCTGCAGCGCGTACACCTCGCGGGGAGTGAGCCCCTCGTCGTGGATGTCGGCGACCGGTACCGTGCCGACCGAGAGGACGCTCGCGGGGTTCGACGTGAAGGGTCCGCCGTGCGGGTATCCCTGCACGGCGCCCGCTGCCCCGGGCGCGAGCGTGGGCGAGCGCGGCAGTGGCGCCGCACCGAGGTCGTCGACGGCGATGACGGCGAGGTCGTCGACGGGGTCGAAGTACACGATCCTGCCCTCGCGCGCCGCCGCGCCGGGAAGCTCGACGATGGGCACATCGACACCCGCGACGACGTGCGCGTTGGTCACGACACGGTCGGGGGCGACGACGAAGCCGCTTCCTGTCGCGCTGAGACCGCACGAGTACGCGGTCCCCGAGACGCGGGCGACGGATGCCGCGGCCCGCTGCAGCGCCGGATCGTCGAGTGCGACCGGCGGTGCCGGCTGTGCGCCGCCCGGACCGAGCAGATCGCCCAGACGCGGAAGCCCGTCGTCGAGCACGGTCGAGCGAAGCTCCGCCAGCGCGGCGTCCACGGGCGCCGGGGTGAGCGCATCGAGCACCTGCAGCACGCGGGACGACGCGACGGCGGTCGAGATCCCCGGAATGCCGACGGCGGAGACGGCGGGCGCCACGAGCACGAGCGCGAGGGCCGCGACGACGACGCTCGCGATCCCCCCGAGGAACCGTTCGATGCCGCGCAGCTTGAGCCGGTCCGTGCCCGAGCGCAGCGCCGTGCCGATCACCGAGCCGATGAGCGTGCCCGCGACGAGAAGGCCCACGGCCGAGGCGAGCACGGCGACGCCGCGCCACGCCGACGAGGGCACCCACGCGCTCACGAGAGGCGTGAGCCAGAACGCGGCGATGCCGCCCGCGACGAGCCCCGCGAGCGTGCCGACGCTCGCGAAGAACCCGCGCCGGATGCCGCCGACGAGGGCGAGCACGAGCAGCACGACGAACAGGACATCGACGATGATCACGCGCGTCCCCCTCTCCGCGACAAGCGTAAGCACGTCGACCGACAAAACGCCGGTTTGCGTTGGCGTCGCCCGGACCCTACGATCGCTTGCGGGAGTTAGGGTCACGATGACACGAACACGAGCGACGGCGGATGCCGCGCCCTCGGGCGCCGCAGACGAGGCGACGCGCGTCGCCGTCTCGACCGTCATCTTCACGCTGCGCCGCGCGGCCGGCGCGGAGCACGCATCGCTCGCCCTGCCGCTGGTCCGCCGCACGCGCGACCCCTACGCGGGCCTGTGGGCGCTGCCCGGCGGCTGGCTCGACGTGACCGAGAGCCTCGATGCCGCGGCATCCCGCACTCTCGCGGAGACGACCGGCCTCGCGCCCAGCTATCTCGAGCAGCTCTACGCCTTCGGCGCCGTCGACCGCTCCCCCACGCGGGTCGTGTCGATCGTCTACTGGGCGCTGCTGCGCGCCGACGACGCCGCGACGGGACTCGTCGACCCCGCGGTGCACGACCCCGAGAACGTCGGCTGGTTCGATGCGTCATCCCTGCCGCCGCTCGCCTTCGACCACGGCGAGATCATCGACTACGCCCTGTGGCGCCTGCGCAACAAGGTCGGCTACAGCCGCATCGCGCACGGTCTGCTCGCCGACGAGTTCACGCTCGCCGAGCTGCGCGCCGTGTACGAGTCGATCCTCGGCCGGCACCTGGATCCGGCGAACTTCCGTCGGCAGGTCGAGAACTCCGGCACCCTCATCCCGACGGACCGCTTCCGCACGGGCAGCCACCGACCCGCACGGCTGTACCGCTACAACCAGAACGTCGAGCTCACCGACCGCGGTCCGCTCGGCGCTCGCGACTGACCCGACCCGAACGGAGCACCCGGCATGCCCGCCGTCAACACCACCCTGCAGCCGCGTCGGCAGCTCGACGCATCGGTCGACCACCTGATCCAGGACATCGTCTCGGGCGCATCGGCCGACGAGACCTGCAGCACGGATCTCGCGGCAGGCCCGTGGGACTTCGACGCGCGACCCGGCTACGGTCCGGGCTCGTCGATGGGCGACGTCATCCCGACGGGAGCGCCGCGCCAGGGCGAGCTGCCCCGCGCGTACCGCGAGGCATCCGACGACGAGCTGCACGCCCGCATCGTCGCGGCGAAGCAGACGCTCGGCGACCGCGTCGTGGTGCTCGGCCACTTCTACCAGCGTGAAGAGGTCGTGCGTCACGCCGACTACGTGGGCGACTCGTTCCAGCTCGCGAACGCGGCGCTCGAGCATCCCGATGCGGACGCGATCGTCTTCTGCGGCGTGCACTTCATGGCCGAGACCGCCGACCTGCTGTCCCGCCCCGAGCAGGCGGTCATCCTGCCGAACCTCGCGGCCGGGTGCTCGATGGCCGACATGGCCGACATCGACCAGGTCGAGGAGTGCTGGGAGCAGCTCGAAGACGTCTACGGCGACCTCGCCGCCGTGGATGCCGACGGCCGCGTGCCCGTCATCCCCGTCACCTATATGAACTCCTCGGCCGCGATCAAGGGCTTCGTGGGGCGGCACGGCGGCATCGTGTGCACGTCGTCGAACGCGCACACGGTGCTCGAATGGGCCTTCGCGCGCGGGCGCCGCGTGCTGTTCTTCCCCGACCAGCACTTGGGGCGCAACACCGCGAAGGCGATGGGCGTGCCGCTCGAGCAGATGCCGCTGTGGAATCCGCGCCGACCTCTGGGCGGTGCATCCGTGGCCGAGCTCGAAGACGCGCGCGTCATCCTGTGGCACGGGTTCTGCTCGGTGCACCGCCGGTTCTCGGTCGAGCAGATCGACAAGGCGCGTGCCGAGCATCCCGGCGTGCGCGTCATCGTGCACCCCGAATGCCCCATGGAGGTCGTCGACGCCGCCGACGAGTCGGGGTCGACCGACTACATCCGTCGCGCGATCGAGGCGGCGACCGAGCCCACGACGTTCGCGATCGGCACGGAGGTGAACCTCGTCCAGCGCCTCGCGGCGGCGAACCCGCAGCACGAGATCTTCTGCCTCGACCCCGTCGTGTGCCCCTGCTCGACGATGTACCGCATCCACCCCGGGTACCTCGCCTGGGTGCTCGAGGGGCTCGTCGCCGGCGAGGTGGTCAACCGGATCACCGTTCCCGCGGACGTCGCCGATCCTGCTCGCGTCTCGCTCGAGCGGATGCTGGCGGCCAAGCCCCCGGCTCGATGACTCCGCCGCCCGGCTCCCCGGCTCCCACGCCCGCCTCGGCGGCGCCACCGCCCGCCTCCGTGAGCCTCCACCCGGCCCCTGAGCCTGCCGAAGGGTCGCCGCACATCGTCGTCGTCGGCAGCGGCATCGCCGGGCTCACGACGGCGATCCGCGCGACAGACCGCGGGTGCCGGGTCACCCTCGTGACGAAGGACGAGCTCGAGCACGCCAACACGCGCTTCGCGCAGGGCGGCATCGCGGGGGTCATGTTCGGCGACGACCGCATCGACGACCACATCGCCGACACCCTCACGGCCGGAGCCGGGCTGTGCGATCCCCTCGCTGTGCGTGTGCTCGCCGAAGAGGGACCGGCGCGCATCCGTGACCTGGTCGCGGCCGGTGTCGCCTTCGACCGGGGCGCGGACGGCGGCTTCGTGAAGGGGCTCGAGGCCGCGCACTCCTACCCGCGCATCCTGCACGCCGGCGGCGATGCGACGGGGACCGCGATCGAGTCCGCGCTCGTGATGCAGGTGCGCGCGGGCGGCATCCGCGTCCTCGAGCACGCCTTCCTCGTCGACCTCGTCGTGCACGACGGTCGCACGACAGGGGTCGAGCTGCTCGTGGGCGGCGCCTCGACGGGGGCTCCGCGGCGCGAGGTCGTCGCGGCGGATGCGGTCGTGCTCGCGACCGGCGGTGCCGGCCGGCTCTATGCGCACACGACCAATCCGCCGGTGGCGACAGGCGACGGCATCGCCGCGGCGCTGCGGGCCGGTGCGCGGATCGACGATCTGGAGTTCTTCCAGTTCCACCCGACCGTCGTCGGCGGCGCAGACGCCTTCCTGATCTCCGAGGCCGTGCGCGGCGAAGGCGCGACGCTCATCGACGAGGAGGACCGGCGGTTCACGTTCGATGTGCACCCCGACGGCGAGCTCGCGCCGCGCGACGTCGTCGCCCGGGCGATCGCGCGCCGGATGGAGCGGCAGGACGGGCGTCCCGTCCGCCTGGATGCCACGCACCTCCACTCCGACGATGCCGACGAGCGTGCGGCCTTCCTCGCCCGGCGCTTTCCGACGATCGACGCCGCACTGCGCGCGCGGGGCTTCGACTGGGCGCGCACGCCTGTTCCCGTCACCCCCGCAGCCCACTACCTGATGGGCGGTGTCACGACCGACCTCGACGGCCGGACCACTGTTCCCGGCCTCTATGCCGTGGGCGAAGTCGCCCGCACGGGAGCCCACGGGGCGAACCGTCTCGCTTCGAACTCGCTGCTCGAAGGCGCCGTCTTCGGCGCCCGCGTCGCCGACGTCGTGGCCACCGACGCGGCATCCGGTTCCTGGCCTCGCTCCCGCCGCTTCGTGCCCCCCTCTCCCGTCGCTCCCCGGCGGCGTTCCGCGGGGCCCCACCCCGACCGCCCGCACGGCGCGGCCGGGGAGCCACCCGCCGCCCAGCCGTTCTCGCGCGAGGCGCTGCAGCGACTCATGTGGGAGTACGCCGGACTCGTGCGCGACGCGGACGGCCTCGAGCACGCCGCGGGCGTCCTCGAGAGCTGGCGCGACGAACCTCGCACGCCGGGATGCATCGCCGAGTTCGAAGACGAGAATCTGCTCGTCGTCGCCTCGGCGCTCGTCGACGCGGCCCTCGCGCGGCGTGAATCGGTCGGCGCGCACTTCCGCGCCGACGGCGGTGCGCCCGTTCCCGCGCACTCCCGGGCCGTACTCCCGACAGCCCGTTCGACCACCCCTGTGCACCCGATCCGCACGCACCAGCCCGAGGAGGCCGTCCTGTGTTGAGCCCCGCCACGATCGACCGTGTCGTCGCCGCAGCGCTCGAGGAGGATGCGCCGTGGGGCGACCTCACGAGCCAGACCCTCATCGCGTCGACCGCGACGGCGCACGCCGACCTGGTCGCCCGCGAAGCCGGCGTCTTCAGCGGCGGCGCGGTGTTCGCCGCCGCGTTCCGGCTGACCGATCCCCGCATCGGGGTCGAGCTCGTCGTCGAGGACGGCGAGTGGTTCGAGCCCGGCACCGTGCTCGCGACCGTGACGGGCCCCGCTCGCGGCGTGCTCCAGGCCGAGCGCATCGGGCTCAACTTCGCGCAGCGCATGTCGGGTGTCGCGACCCTGACGGGCCGCTACGTCGCCGAGGTCGCGCACACGGGTGTGCGCATCGCCGACACTCGCAAGACGACGCCGGGACTGCGTGCCTTCGAGCGCAAAGCCGTGCGCGACGGCGGCGGCCGCAACCACCGCCATTCGCTCTCGGACGCCGTCATGGCCAAGGACAACCACCTCGCCGTGCTGGGCGGGTCCGTCACCGATGCGCTGCGCGCAGCGAAGGACCTGCTCCCCCACACGATGCACATCGAGGTCGAGGTCGATCGTCTCGACCAGATCGAGCCCGTGCTGGCCGCGGGAATCGGCACGATCATGCTCGACAACTTCTCGCTCGACGACCTGCGCGCGGGCGTCGCGCTCGTCGCGGGTCGCGCGACGGTCGAGGCGTCGGGCGGTGTCGACCTCGGCACGGTGCGCGCGATCGCCGAGACCGGCGTCGACGTCATCTCGGTGGGCGCCCTCACCCACTCGGCCCGTGCGCTCGACCTCGGCCTGGACGTGCGCATCGAGGCGCCGTGACGATGCGCTATCTCGACAATGCCGCGACGACGCCCGTGCGCCCCGAAGTGCTCGAGGCGATGATGCCGTTCCTCACGCACGCGTACGGCAACCCGTCGAGTCACCACACGATCGGCGAAGCCGCCGCCGACGCTCTCACCGACGCTCGCCGCCGGGTCGCGCGCGTGCTCGGGATGCGGGCATCCGACATCGTCTTCACATCGGGCGGCACCGAGGCGAACAATCTCGCCGTCAAGGGCATCGCCCTCGCGGCCGCGGGCAAGCGGCACATCGTGACGACGGCCATCGAGCACGAGTCGGTCCTCGCGGCGGTCCGCTATCTCGAGCGTCTGCACGGCTTCGAGACGACCTTCGTCGCGGTCGACGACACGGGCCTCGTCGCTCCCGACGCGCTCGCCGCGGTCCTCCGCGACGACACGGCGCTCGTCTCGGTGGGCTACGCCAACAACGAGGTCGGCACGATCCAGGATGCCGCGGCCCTGGCCGCCGTCGCGCACGCGCGCGGCATCCCGTTCCACCTCGACGCCGTCCAGGCGGCCGGCTGGCTGCCGCTGGCCGGCACGGGTGCCGACGCCCTGTCGATCGCGGGGCACAAGCTCGGCGCACCGAAGGGCACCGGCGCGCTCGCCGTGCGCGGACGGATCCCGCTCGAGCCGCTGCTGCACGGCGGGGGGCAGGAGCGCGGCCGCCGCAGCGGCACGCCGGACGTCGCGGGCGCCGTCGGCCTCGCGACGGCGCTGGAGCTGGCCGAGAACGGACGGGCAGAAGCGGCCGCACGCGTGCGGGCGCTGTGCGATGCGTTCGTCGCGGGGGTGCTCGGGAGCGTTCCGTCGGCGCGCCTCACGGGGCACCCCGTCCGGCGGCTGCCCGGCACGGCGAGCTTCACGTTCGCCGGAACGAGCGGCGAGGCGGTCCTCCTCGAGCTCGAACGACGCGGCATGGTGAGCTCGAGCGGCTCCGCGTGCGCGGCGGGCAGCGACGAGGCATCCCACGTCCTCGTCGCCCTCGGCGTCTCGCCAGAGGTCGCCCATACGGCGGTGCGCGTCACGCTCCCGCACGACGCGCGGCTCGATCCCGGCGAACTGGCAGCCGACGTCGCCGCGTCCGTGGCGGCGGTAGCATCGGGCGGGTGAGTCCCGCCGTCACGGTCATCGTCCCCGGCTTCGACGTCGCACCCTACGCGGCCGAGGCGATCGACTCGCTCAGGGACCAGACCCGCGTCGACTGGACGGCCGTGCTCGTCGACGACGGCTCCACCGACGAGACGGGTGCGATCTTCGACGCGGCCGAGGCGATCGACTCGCGCTTGCACGTCGTGCATCACCGCGAGCGGTCGGGCCTGGGCGCAGCCCGAAACACGGGCCTCGCGCTCGTGCGGACACCGTTCGTCGGCTTCCTCGACGCGGACGACGTCATGATGCCGGATGCCCTCGACCGCCTCGTCGGCACGCTCGAGCGCACGGGCAGCGACCTCGTCGCGGGCGCGTACGTGCGGCTGCGGCCGGACGGGGCGGGAGGCTATGCGCCCGGACCCGTGCAGCCGTGGGTCGCCGCCGCGACCGACCCCGCGCGCGACGGCACGAGCCTGGCCGCACACCCCGAGGCATCCGGCAACATCGTGGCCTGGTCCAAGATCACGCGTGCCGACATGTGGCGGGATCTGCGGTTCCCCGTCGATCGGGCGTACGAGGACCAGATCGTCGCACAGCTGCTCTACACGCGTGCGCGGGCGTTCGATGTCATCCCCGACGTCGTCGTGCGCTGGCGTGAGCGCGCCGACGGCACGTCGATCACGCAGCGCACGCGTGCCCTGCCCGTGCTGCGCGACTATCTCGACGCGCTCGCGGCCGGCATCGACGTGCTGGATGCCGCGGGGCAGCCGGCGGCCGTCGCGGCACGCGTCGACCTCATCCTCGCGATGGACCTTCCGCCTCTCGTCCGCGTCGCGGACAGCCACCCCGACCCTGCGTACCGCGGCGAGCTCGCGGCGTTCGCGCGGCGGCTCGCCACCCGCACGACGGGCGTCCCCGACGAGCTCGCGCGTGTCCTGACCTGGTGAGCCGTCGGAGCCGCTGAACGCATCAGCGGTCGGGCGCCCGGTCGGCACGGCGGTCGGGCAGCGCGGCGGGCGGGTCGGACCCTTCGGCCTCGAGAATGCGGGATGCCGCCATCTGCTCGGCCGCGAGCTCGCTGTACAGTCCCCCGGCCGCGAGCAGTTCGGCGTGCGTGCCCGATTCGACGATGCGCCCCGCTTCGACGACGTGGATGACGTCGGCGCCGATCACGGTCGACAGCCGGTGCGCGATGGACAGCGTCGTGCGGCCCCGGGCCGCGGCATCCAGCGCCTCTTGCACCACGCGCTCGGACACGGTGTCCAACGCCGACGTCGCTTCGTCCAGCAGCAGCACGGGCGGGTCCTTCAGCAGCACGCGCGCGATGGCGATGCGCTGCTTCTCACCGCCGGACAGGCGGTATCCGCGCTCGCCCACGACGGTGTCGTAGCCGTCTTCGAACCCCGCGACGACGTGGTGGATGTTCGCGGCCCGGCACGCCGCTTCGAGCTCGGCGTCGGTGGCGTCGGGCTTGGCGTAGCGCAGGTTCTCGCGGATCGTCGCGTGGAAGAGGTAGGTCTCCTGCGACACGATGCCGACGTCGTCGATGATCGACTCCTGCCGCAGCCGCCGCACATCGGCTCCCGCGAAGAGCACGTCACCGCCGGATGCCTCGTACATGCGCGGCGTCAGGTAGAGGATCGTCGTCTTGCCGGCACCCGACGGACCCACGAACGCGACGTGCTGCCCCGGCTCGACCGTGAACGAGACGCCGCCGAGCGTCGGGCGCGCGTCGGGCGCGGCATCCGGATAGCGGAACACGACATCGCGGAACTCGATGCGTCCGGCAGGTCCCGGAGCGTCGGCGACCGAGATGGCGTCGGGCGCGTCGCGGATCGCCGGCACGAGGTCGAGGTACTCGAAGATGCGGGCGAAGAGGGCGCGCGAGGTCTGCAGGTCGAGCGCGACCCGCATGAGCCCCATGAGCGGCTGCAGCAGCCGGGCCTGCACCGTCGTGAACGCCACGACGGTGCCGGCGGTGATGAGGTCGGTGCCGCCCGTGATGAAGTAGCCCGACACGAGGTAGATGACGGCCGGCACGCTCGACATGAGCACCTGCACGACGGCGAAGAACCCCTGGCCGCTCATGGCGCGGCGCACCTGCAGCACGACCTGGTTGCGGTTCTCCTCGGCGTAGCGCGCCGACTCGGTGCGCTGACGGTTGAACGACTTCGACAGGAGGATGCCCGAGACGCTCAGGGTCTCCTGCGTGATGGCGGACAGCTCGGACAGCGACTCCTGCGTCTCGCCGGCGATGCGGGCGCGAACCTGGCCGACGCGGCGCTGCACGATGATGAGGAACGGCATGAGCACGACCGCGACGATCGTGAGGCGCCAGTCGATGAGGATCATCGCGACGAGCGACGCGATGACCGTGACGACGTTGCCGAGGATGCTCGTGACGGTGTTGGTCAACACGCCGGCGACGCCGCCGACGTCGTTCTGCAGCCGCGACTGGATGACGCCGGTCTTGGTGCGCGTGAAGAAGCCGAGCTCCATCGACTGCAGGTGCTCGAACAGGCGCACGCGCAGATCGCCCGTCACGGCGTTGCCGACCGTCGAGGTCAGCCACGTCTGCACGACGCCGACGCCCGCCGACAGCAGGAACAGCCCGATCATGATGAGCACGAGTCGCCAGAGCAGCCCGAGGTCGGGGGCGCCGCCGTCGACCGGGAAGAGCGCGTCGTCGAAGATGCGCTGCACGATGAGCGGCGGGATCACGGCGATCGCGGCGCCGATGACCACGAGCACCGCCGTGACGACGATGCGGCCCCGGTAGGGGCGGAAGAGCGCGACGATGCGCGGGCCCAGGTGCGCGACGCGCGGCGCCTGCGCATTGAGCTTCTTCTGGGCCGCGAAATCGAGGGGGCGTCCTCCACCCCCACCGCGTCCGCCAGCCATGCTCATGCGCGTCAGCCTAACGAGGGGATGCGACAGCCCCGGCTAGGCTTGCTGCATGACCTCGACCCCCGAGAACCCCCACACCGACGGCGAAGACCTCGTTGAGCTGCGCGAAGAGATCGATCAGCTCAAGGCGATCCCCGAGGAGGAGCTCGTCAGCCCCACGCCGACGATCGCCGAAGAGATCGAGCCGGTGCCGCACCCGACGAACGCGATCGGCAGCGAGCAGTGGGACAAGCCCGTCGAAGACGAGTCCCTCGAGCAGGAATGACTCCGCGCGTCAGCCGAGATCGATCACGAGGTTGACGACGGTGCCGATGATGACGGCGCCGAAGAGGTAGGCCAGGAGCGTCTGGCCGATCACGATGCGGCGCAGCTGGTTCGTGCGCACCGTCGTGTCACCGACCTGGTAGCCCGTGCCCACCGACAGCGCGACGTACGCGAAATCCGTGTAGCAGGGGTCCTCCTCCTGATTGAAGCCGATCCCGCCGACGGGCTCCGAATAGTAGATGTGGGCGAGGCGCAGCGTGTAGTCGATCTGGATGATCATCCAGGATGCCGCGACGCTGAGCACGGCGATCACGGCCAGCGCGTACGACTCCAGCTCGGGTGAGCGGCCCGTCTCGATCAGGACGATCCCGACCGCGCCCAGGCTGACGATGCTCCCGACGACGGCGACGATCCGGGCGACCGGCCGACCCGGGTCCTCCGTCACGGCGTGCGCACGCGTCGTGGCGGCATCCATCGGCCAGATCAAGATCGCGAGCCACACGCTCGCGGTGAGGGCGAGCGCTCCCCAACCGGCGACGAGGCCGGCCGCGATTCCGAGCCACATCGTGACGGCGATGCAGACGGCCACGCCCACGATGATCGCGACGGCCGCGCGCAGCGCGATGCTGGAGGGGGCGGAAGCGGCCATATCCGAATGCTTCCATGCGCATCGGGAATGCGATGTCGGACCGCGCCGTTATCCTGGAAGCTTTCCGCCCGAGGGCGGTCTCTCTCCCCTGCTATCCCACCACCTCGAGGAGTGCCGCATGGCCACCGACACCGCGCCGTCCATGAAGACGGCGCCGGCGCCGTCGGGCGCGATCCTTCGCCCCGAAGAGAGCCGCGTCATCTGGCTGCTCCTGGGCGCGGCCTTCGTCGCGATCCTCAACGAGACGACGATGGGTGTCGCGATCCCGCACCTCATCGACGACCTCGGCATCACCGCGCTCGCGGCGCAGTGGCTCACGACGGCGTTCATGCTCACGATGGCCGTCGTCATCCCGATCACGGGGTTCCTGCTGCGGCGCTTCACGACGCGCACGATCTTCGTCGCGGCGATGTCGCTGTTCTCGGGCGGAACGCTCATCGCGTTCCTCGCGCCGGGCTTCGAGCTGCTGCTCGTCGCCCGCGTCGTGCAGGCGTCGGGAACGGCGATCATGATGCCGCTGCTCATGACGACGCTCATGACGATCGTGCCGCCGCACTCGCGCGGCCGGATGATGGGGCGCGTCTCGATCGTCATGGCGCTGGCCCCCGCGATCGGCCCGTCGATGTCCGGCCTACTGCTGGACACGGTGGGCTGGCGGTGGATCTTCGGCATCGTGCTGCCCATCGCACTGGTGTCCCTCGCGGTCGGCGCGCGGTGGATCCACAATCTCGGCGAGACGACGCGCGCGCCGATCGATGTCCTCTCGATCATCCTCTCGGCGTTCGGCTTCGGCGGACTCGTCTACGGGCTGAGCCAGATCGGCGGAGCGGGCGCCCACGGCAGCGGTGCCCAGGCCGCCGCGGCGAGCACCGTCTCGACCGTGTCGCTCATCGTCTCGCTGTCGGTCGGCGTCGTCGCGCTGGGCCTGTTCATCTGGCGCCAGGTGCTGCTGCAGCGCGTCGACGATGCGCTCCTGGATCTGCGCGTCTTCCGCTCGGCGAACTTCTCGTTCTCGGTCGGGCAGATGCTGCTGATCTCGCTCGCCTTCTTCGGTGTCATCACGGTGCTGCCGCTGTACATGCAGCGGGTGCTGGGGATCTCGGCGCTCGAGACGGGTCTCGTCGTGCTTCCGGGGGCGCTCGCCATGGGTTTCGCGGGTCCGTTCATCGGGCGCATCTACGACCGGTGGGGCACGCGTGTCCTGCTCGTGCCCGGCGCGTTCGTGGTCGTGGGTCTGCTGTGGTTCTTCACGACGCTCACCGAGACGACCCCGATCTGGGTCGTCGCGGTCGCCCAGACGATCCTGTCGATCGGTCTCGCGCTGTCGTTCACGCCGCTGTTCACGGCGTCGCTGGGCTCGCTCGAGCCGCGCTTCTATTCGTACGGGTCGGCGATCGTCAGCACGGTGCAGCAGGTGGCCGGAGCCGCCGGCATCGCGCTGCTCATCACGATCATGGAGAGCGTGACCGCCGGCGCCGTCGCCGACGGTGTCGAAGCGACCGCGGCAGGTGCCGCGGGAGCGCGCGCGGCGTTCCTGACGGCGGCGATCGTGGCGCTGCCGATCCTCGTGGGAGCGTTCCTCGTGCGCAAGCCCGCCGATCAGATCGGCGCTGTGCCGCCCGCACACTGACCGGGGCGGAGCCGCTCCCGCGTCAGTGGTGGATGAACGCCTTCAGCGCGACGAGGACGAGCCCGAACGCCGCCGTGATGAGCGCGCTCACGATGCGCGGCCACACGTGCTTCGTCCAGCGTGAGACGGCGAACCAGCCGAGCAGTCCGAGAAGGGCCGTGTCCACGAACAGCGCCGTCCAGATGGCGGTGTCGTCTTCGAACACGCGCCAGACGCCCAGCAGCAGGATGACCAGCGGTGGAACAGCGGCCACCAGCATCCCGAGCGAATGCCGTGCCGAGGCGCGCAGACTGGGGAAGAACCCGGCGACGCCGTCGGTCGCCGCAAGGCGGGCGAGGGTGCCGGCGTAGATGTGCGCCGCATAGAACACCAGAACCGTCACGATGACGGTGATGAGTGCGTTGAGCGACGTGCCGACCAGGCTGTTGCTGACGACGATCATCCCCGAGACGAGGATGAGCCCGTACACAGCCTCTTCGGACTGCATGACCCGGGCGACGCCGGGACGGAGCAGTCGACGGTCGGTCACGACCGGACGTGCGACGGCGGTGTCGTCAGTTGGTGCCACAGCTGCTGCCACCGCAGCAGCTGCCGGCGGCGGTGTCGGTCACGGTCAGCAGGTTCTTGTCGTCGGGCTGAGCGGTCGTGGGCGTGGTGAGAGGCGAAGTCGTCATGGCGTCCATGCTACCCACGCGCACGCGATCCCGGGTCGCACCCGCGCATTGGCATGCGCCGTGCGCGGACGCAAGCCCCTCCGGCCCCTGTCGCGGCCCGCCTACCGTGGAGAAGCACCCACCGACACGAATGGAGACATCATGCCCCGCATCGCAGGCAAGAAGATCGCGTTCCTGCTGACGGACGGTTACGAGGACAGCGAGCTCACGTCACCCTGGGAAGCGGTCACGACCGAGGGCGGCCAGGCGACCCTCGTCTCGCCCGCCGACGGCTCGGTCTCGGGCAAGAAGGGCCACGAGCAGACGATCGATCTGCCCGTCGCGAGCGCGGAAGCCTCGGACTTCGACGCTCTCGTGCTACCCGGCGGCGTCGTGAACGCCGACCATCTGCGCATGGACGAGGACTCCGTCGCCTTCGCCCGAGCGTTCTTCGAGCAGCACAAGCCCGTCGCCGTCATCTGTCACGGCGCGTGGATCCTCATCGAAGCGGGCGTCGTCGACGGGCGCACGATCACGAGCTATCCGAGCCTCAAGACCGATCTGCGCAACGCCGGTGCCGATTGGGTCGACGAAGAGGTCGTCGTCGACAGCGGCCTCGTGTCCAGCCGCACCCCCGATGACCTTCCCGCCTTCAACGCGAAGCTCCTCGAAGAAGTCGCCGAAGGCGCGCACGAGGGCCAGACTGTCTGACGCCTACGCGAGACTCTTGCGCAGGTACACCTCGGCGATGCCCTCGCCCTGCTCCACACGCTCCGACTCGACGTAGCCGAGACGTTCGTACAGGCGCAGGTTCGCTTCGCTGAGCGAGCCGGTGAACAGCTCGGCCACGCGGCATCCGACCTCGCGACCGCGCTCTTCGACGGCTTCGAGCACCGCCGAGCCGACGCCCCCACCCTGCACGTCGGGCGCGATCGCGATGCGTCCGACCAGAAGGAGCTCGCCGTCGGCACGCGCCCGTGCGGCGCCGACGACACGCGTGCCGGCGACGGCGACGCACCCGAGGTTCTCTTCGAGCTCGGCTGTCAGCTCATCGAGGGTCTGCGTCAGCGCGGGCATGTGCGGGTCGCCGTAGACGAGGGCCTCCTGCACGAACGCGGCACGCTGCAGCGTCAGCACCTCACCGGCGTCGTCGACGGCGATGGGGCGGATGCGGAACGACGTCATGTCCCGATCGTAGGCGCCGCGTGGTGCGGCGGGTGCGACCGCTCGAGCGCAGAGCCCTCGACGTCGACGTTCGGCAGGACGCGATCCAGCCACGCCGGCAGCCACCACGCCGACCGGCCGAGCAGGTGCATGACGGCCGGCATGAGCACGAGCCGCACGACGAAGGCGTCCAGCAGCACGCCGATCGCGAGGCCGAAGCCCATCGACTTGATGATGGTCGACTCCGACGTGATGAAGCCCGAGAAGACGGCGATCATGATGAGCCCCGCCGCGATCACGACGCTGCGACCGGCCCGGAAGCCCTGCGCCACGGCGAGGCGTGCCGGCGAACCGTGCACGTACGCCTCCCGCATCCCCGTCGCGAGGAACAGCTGGTAGTCCATCGCCAGACCGAACAGGATGCCGACGAGGATAACGGGCAGGAAGCTCAGCACGGGTCCGGTGCTGTGGATGCCGAACAGCTCCGCGCCCCAGCCCCATTGGAAGACCGCCGTGATGGCGCCGAACGTCGCGAACAGCGACAGGATGAACCCGCCCGTCGCGACGAGAGGTACGAGCAGCGAGCGGAACACCATGATCATGATGAGGAACGACAGCCCCACGACGACCGTCAGGTAGAGCGGCAGCACATCCTGCAGCGACTCCGAGATGTCGATGTTGATCGCCGCCTGGCCCGCGACGCCGAGCGGCTCGCCGTCGACGTCGAGTGCCCGCAGGTCACGCACGAGGGCATCGGTCGACAGGCTCGTCGGACCCTCGTCTGGCACCACCTGGAACGCCGCGAGACGGCCGTCGTCTGAGACGGCGATCGGCGCGACAGCCACGACGTCGTCCTGATCGGCGAGCAGTGCGCCGACGTCGAGCTGACGCTCGAGGATCTCGTCGTCGCCGAGGTCTGCAGGAAGCACAGCGGTCACGAGGAGCGGACCATTCGCCCCCTCGCCGAAAGCGGCCTCGGTCGCCGTGAACGCGCGATAGGCGCTCGAGCCGGCGGGCTCGGATGCGCCGTCGGGCAGTCCGAGCCTCATCGACAGTGCGGGCACGGCGACGATGAGGAGCACGACGACCGCGACGAGCGAGGTCAGGACGGCGCGCACGGTGGACATCGTCCGCACGGGCTTGGACACGACGTCCGCGGTGCCGATCCGGGCACGAGCGCGCCGCGAGAGCAGCCGCTCACCGGCGAGGCCGAGCAGCGCCGGGGTGAGGCTGATGGCGATGAGCACGGCGATCGCGACGCTCACACCGCCGACGGTTCCCATGAGACCGAGGAACGGGATGCCGGTGACATTGAGCGCGAAGAGCGCGATGACGACCGTGGCACCGGCGAAGACGACGGCGTTGCCGGCCGTGCCGTTCGCGAGCGCGATCGAATCGGTCGTCTCCACCCCCTGCAGCAGCTGCTTGCGGTGGCGATAGATGATGAAGAGCGAATAGTCGATGCCGACCGCGAGCCCCAGCATGACGCCGAGCACGGGCGTGACCGAGGCCATCTGCACGGCGCCCGAGAACGCGAGCGTCGACAGCGCCCCGATCGCGACGCCGACGATCGCCGTGACGATCGGGAAGGATGCCGCCAGGAGCGATCCGAGCATGACGATGAGCACGATCGCCGCGATCGCCACACCGACGATCTCGCCGACGCCGAGGATCTCGGGCACCCCCTGCGAGATGTCTGTCGAGAACGACACGTCGACGCCGTCGATCGGCTCGGACTCGAAGTGCGCGATGACCCCCTGCTTCGATTCCTCCTGCAGTTCGAGCCGCGGCTCTGAGAATGCGACGTTGACGAGCGCCGTCGAGCCGTCTTCCGACACGACGCGGATGCCGTCGGCGAGCGCCAGCAGCTCGGCTCCGCGCTCGAGCTGCGTCTCGGCGGCGTCGAGGTCCGCGCGGCCCGTGTCGATCTTCTCCTGCTCGACGCTGAGCACGGCGCGCTGCTCGTCGAGGAGCTGCTGCTGCGCGTCGAGCTGGGCCGTCGGGAAGCCCGCCGCCTCGGCCTGTGCACGCCCCGCGTCGAGCTGCGCCTGTGCGTCATCGAGCTGTCCCGCGCCGGCGTCGAGCTGCGCCTGACCCGCATCGAGCTGCGCCCGTCCGTCGGCGATCTGCTGGCGTCCGTCGGCGATCTCGGCGGCGCGGGCGGCGCGCTCCTGCTCGGTGTCGAAGGGGTCGATGACGTCGGTGACGTCGGTGAGCCCGCCCGCCGAGGCGACGAGGTCGCTGATCGCCGCGCGCTGACCGGCGGTCAGCCCCGATCCGTCCTCCGTCGCGAAGACGACCGTGCCCGATGCCCCGCCGTACTCGGGCAGACGCTCTTCGAGCTCCTCCAGCACGGCGCCCGATGCCGTCCCCGGCACGTCGAAGCTCGAGCTCAAGCCCTTGAACCCGATGAGGAAGCCCCCGACGGCGACGGCGATGATGACGAGCCACGCCGTGATGACGGTCCAGGCGCGGCGGGACGCGAAGGCCCCCAGTCGATACAGCAGTTCAGCCACGCGGCATCCTCTCGAGTTGTCCCTTAGATGATACGCACCGTCTCGTCTTGACGATGCTCCGTAGGATGACGCGCATGACCCGTGTGCGAACCGGACCCGTGCGCAGCGAGGCGGCGCGGCTCGCGATCCTCCGCGCGACGGCGCGTCAGTTCGCGCAGCGCGGCTACGACCACCTCACGATCGAGGGCATCGCCGCCGACGCCGGCGTCGGCAAGCAGACGATCTACCGGTGGTGGGGATCCAAGAGCGCCCTGGTCGCCGAATGCCTGCTCGAGGGGATGCTGCTGCCCGATCGCCTCGCGCCGCCGGACACCGGAGACATCAGGGCAGACCTCACCGCCTGGGTCGATGAGGTGCTGTCTCTCCTCGAGCACGCGCAGGGCGAGGGGCTGCTGCGCTCGCTCGTGGCTGCGGCGGCCGAGAACGCCGAGGTCGGAAAGCGCCTGCGCGACAGCCTCACGGGGTCCGAGGCGCTCGCCGGCAGACTCGAGGCCGCCGTCGGGCAGACGCCGAACCTCACCCCGGCAGCACCCTTCGACGAGATCATCGAGTCACTCGCCGGCGCGCTGGTCCTGCGGGCCCTGAGCCGTGCCCCGCGGGTTCCCGGCGATGCCGCCCGTCTCGTGGCGGCGTCTCTGGGCCCGGCCTGACCGGCCTCTCACTCGGCGTCCGGCGGGCAGGCCGCGCTGATGCGGCCCCATTCCTCGGGCGACAGGTCGGTGACGAAGCCGTACGCCGTCCACGCGTCGGGGGTGTCGTAGAGCGCCGCGAACTCGCGCCGCGACGGCAGTTCGGGAACGTCGATGCCCTGCGCCCGCAGGCAGCTCGCGATGCGCATCTCGACCGGGTACCACCGCAGACCGCGCAGCTCACGGATGCGGTCGTCGTATTCGGCACGCACCGTCGCGGCGCACGCCCTGACGGCCGCGGCGTGACCTTCGCGCTCGTCGGTGAAGCCCAGCGTGCCGGTCGCTTCGTCCCATTCCACCTGCCACGCGTCTGCTTCGAGGCAGTCGATGACGGCGCTCGTACTGTCGGTGAGCCACCCCTCCCCTTGCACGATCGTCTGGAAACGCACGGGATCTGCCGGCTCGGGCGCGGCGATGGTCGTCGCGACGGCGGCCGAGACAGCGGCGGTGACGGCCACCACCGCGACGAGGATCGCGGCGAACCGCCATCGTCGGCGCGCAGACACGGGCGATTCCTGCGCCGGCACCCCACCGGAGGGCGGGTCGGGCGCCGCATCGGGCACGACGGCGTCCCCGGCGTGCGCCCGGTCCTCCAGCTGCTGCAGCCTGACGAGGGCCCTCGGGTCATCCCGCAGATCGCCGTCGGGCGCGTACGCGCGAGCTCGCAGCCGGGCGAGCTCGCGGATCTCCTGCGCATCGAGCACACGCCCATCATGCGCGGACGAGACGCGCCATGCCAGCATCCGTTCGAAGCCGTGCTACACTCGGACCATCCTGCCTGGCACACGCGACCCGTTCCACCTTCTCACAGTGGAGAAGCATCGCTGTAACGCGCTCTTCGCGGCCCGCCGGCCCTTCATCTCATCATCACCTGCGCTTCGGGTTCTCACCCTTTCGCAAGCTTGGACCACTTCTTGTTCGACAGCATTTCGACTGCTGCCCTCGCGCCTGACACCACGCCGCAGTGGCGTCAGGCCGACGACGGCGTGCACGTCGCCACATTCGCCGGAGAATACGCCGGCTTCACCGACACCACATCCGGCGGTGTGCACGCGCACGGCGCCCGCGGCCAGAGCCTCGGTGTGCACAGCACGCAGAGCAGTGCACGTGCCGCCGTCGCGGCGTCCCTCATCACTCCGGAGCCGTCGCACACGCGACTGGCTCCGCACCCCCGTCCGCGTCGCATTCGTTGGCGCGGCACAACCGGTCGCTCCGGCGGCCCGAATGGTAAAAGGAAAGACACGATGGCCACTGGCACCGTGAAATGGTTCAACTCCGAAAAGGGATACGGGTTCATCGCACCCGATGACGGCTCCGCCGACCTTTTCGCTCACTTCAGCGCGATCGCGGCCGATGGCTTCAAGGAGCTCCGCGAAGACCAGAAGGTCGAATTCGACGCAGAGCGTGGCCCCAAGGGCATGCAGGCGGCGAACATCCGTCCCCTCTGATCCACGCGTTCAACGAGGCCCGTCCCCTACCCGGGGGCGGGCCTCGTGCCATTCACCCCACGTCACCGTCGACATAGAACCAGCGTCCCCCCTCGCGCACGAAGCGCGATCGCTCGTGCAGCACGCCGACACCGCCCTCGTCGGCGAGATACGTCGCCCGGAACTCGACAATGCCCGTCTGGTCGCCCGGCCCGCCCGCGACCGTGTCGATGATCTGCAGACCGCGCCAGCGCGGATTGTCGCCCAGGTCCAGCGACTCCGGTCGGGTGGACGGATGCCACGTGTGCCGCAGCCACGCGGCATCCGCTCGTCGGAACGCGTCGAAGCGCGAACGCATCAGTTCTTCGGCGGTCTCGGGTTCGCGGGACATGCGACCATCCTGCTCGATACTCTGTCGGTCATGACCGCACACCGCGTGACCGCGCCCGATCCGGCCCCCGGCGAGAAGGTGAAGGGGCCCGCTTCGTACTTCCCGAGCATCGAGCAGACCTATGGGCGTCCGATCCAGGAATGGCTCGATCTCGTCGCCGACCGGCTCGATGACAAGCCGCACATGCAGGTCGTCGCCTGGCTGAAATCCGAACACGGCCTCGGCCATGGCCACGCCAACGCGCTCGTCGCCTATGCGAAGGCCCAGCTGGCCGGCTGATCAGCGGCGAGCGGACACGGTCGCGTCAACCCCCTCGCGCTCGGGCGGCAGTTCGCGCAGGCTGAACGCGTGCGATGGGAGGACCTGTGACCGAGAACACGCGCACCGTCATCACCCGTTCCAACCGCGGGCAGTGGGAGAACATCGTCGAGGGGCACCCCGACCTGTCGCGCAGCTACACAAGCCGTGAAGAGGCCGTCGACGAGGGTCGAGCGGTCGCAGACCGCCTCGGCTGGTCGCACGACGTCGAGGACGCCGAGCCCACGGGGGCGATCACCGACCCGCAGCACGGCGACGAGCGGCCGTAGACGGATGGGCGACCGCGAACATGACGTCGTCCTGCTCGGAGCGACCGGCTTCGTCGGGCGCTTCACGGCCCGCCACCTCGCGCACTCTGCTCCACCGGGCGTCCGCATCGCCGTCGCGGGCCGGTCGCGCGAGCGTCTGAACGCGCTGAAGCGCGACCTCGGCGTCAAATGGCCGATCGTCGAAGTCGACACGGCGGACGACGCGGCCGTTGCGCGGCTCGCGGCGTCGACGTCGGTCGTCGCCACGACGGTGGGACCGTACCTGCGCTACGGAGTCGAGGTCGCTGCCGCCTGCGCCCGCGCGGGCACGTCATACGCCGACCTGTCGGGCGAGAGCATCTTCGTCGCGCGCAGCATCGAACACAATCACGCGGCCGCCGAGGCGAGCGGCGCGCGGATCGTGCACTCGTGCGGTTTCGATTCCGTTCCGTCCGACCTCGGACTGGGGATCGCTCACGCAGCGGCAGGCGGCATACCGATCGTCGAGGCCACGGTGCGGGTGCGTTCGCTGCGCGGCGGTGTCAGCGGGGGCACGATCGACTCCCTGCGACAGCAGATGAAGGAAGCGCAGTCGGATGCCGCGGCTCGCCGCATCGTCGCGGATCCCTATGCCCTCACGCCCGGCCCCGCGGTTCGTCTGCCGCGTCCGTCCTCGAGCGGCGCGTCCAGAGTCGGAGCCTCATGGCAGGCACCGTTCGTCATGGGCGCGTACAACCAGCAGATCGTGCAGCGCTCGAACTACCTCACGGGGTGGAGCTACGGCCAGCTCATGAGGTATCGCGAGGTCGTCGCCACCGGCCGTGGCGTTCCGGGCGCGATCCGTGCAGCCGGCATCGCTGCAGGCACGGCGGGTCTCGTCGGCGCGCTGTCGTTCCCGCCGACGCGGGCACTGCTGGATCGGGTGCTCCCGGCTCCGGGGACCGGACCGGACGACGAAGCGATCGAGCGCGGGCGGTTCACCATCGAGGTCGACGTGTACCCCGTCGACGGCGAACCGGTGCGTGCTCGGGTGGCGGCACCGTTGGATCCGGGATACAGCGGCACGGGCGTCATGCTCGGCGAATCGGCGCTGAGCCTGGCATCCGATGATCTTCCCGATCGTGCCAGCGTGCTCACCCCCATGGTCGCGATGGGCGACCACCTCGTGGAGCGTCTGCGGGCACATCGCTTCACCGTGTCGGTCGAGTCGCTGCGCTGAGCGTCGCCACGAGGATGTCCGCGCCTGTCAACCCCACCGGAACCCGCTGCTCGGACGCATATCGTTTCTGTTCGACGTGTGAGACGACAGGAGCACGATGGCCCGCACCGACGACCACCGGGTCCGCGTGAGCGTGATCGTTCCCGTCTTCGAGCCGAAGCAGTCCTTCGACGACCTCATCCGCTCGCTCGACGATCAGACGATGGATGCCGCTGAGTACGAGGTGCTCCTGTGCGACGACGGTTCGGGCGAGGACACGCGGGCCCGGCTCGCCGACGTCGCCCGAACGCGTGAGCACGTCCGCGTCCTCACGCTGGAGCACTCGGGATGGCCGGGGACGCCGCGCAACCACGGCATCGACGCGGCGCGCGGCCGCTACGTCTTCTTCGCCGACCAGGACGACCGGCTGTTCGACGACGCCCTGCGGCGGATGTGCGACGAAGCGGATGAACGTGCATCGGATGTGCTCGTCGGCAGGGTCGTAGGTGTCGGCCGTCGGATCCCCGAAGCGATCTTCCGTCGCGACATCCCCCGCGCCGAGCTGGGACGGGACCCGCTGCTTCAGTTGCTGACCCCGCACAAGCTGTTCCGCACGTCGTTCCTGCGAGACAACGGCATCCGCTTTCCCGACGGCCGCGTGCGGCTCGAGGATCACCTGTTCGTCATGCGCGCGTATTTCGCCGCGTCGACGATCTCGACCCTCGCGTCGGAGTCGTGCTACGCGTGGCGGAAGAACGAGGGCAGCGCGAGTTCGTCGCGCATCGATCCGGAGACGTACTTTCCGTCCTTGGCCGCCGTGCTCGACGTCGTCGAGGCGAATACGGCGCCCGGAGAGCTCCGGGACGATCTGCTGCGGCACTGGTTCCGCGGAAAGATCCTGAAGCGCATCGAGGGCGGCCGCATGCTGCGCTATCCCGACGAGTACCGGGACCGGTTCCTCGACGTCGTGATCCCGCTGGTGCGCGAGCGCTTCGGGGTGGGCGTCGCCGCCGGTCTGTCGTTTCCGCACCGGGTGCGATCCGAACTGCTGCGCGCGGGGCGACGTGACGATCTGATGGCTCTCGCTCGATTCGAGTCCGATCTGGAGTGTCGCGCGGAGCTGGTCTCGGTGCGATCACGCCTCGGCCTGCTGACGCTCGGCGTCCACGTGCGGGTGCGGAGCGACGGGACGGATGCTCTCGTCTTCGACAGCGAGGGCGTGTGGCGGGCGCCGGATGCGCTCGGCGCGCTCACTCGTGAGGTTCGAACCGCGCGGCGGGACCTGAACGCGAGCCGCGTGGAGCTCGTGCTCACCGAGGATGGGGGGGTCCGCGTCATCGGTCGGTCACGGTTGCGGGCGGGCGAGGCGCACATCGCTCTGGACCCGGCCATCGCCTTCGACCGGGTGAGGGACGGCACGCTGAGGGCACGCGTCCGGGTGCGCCGGCTGGACGTTCGATGTGCTTCTGCGGGGGTCCCCGGCGCTGCGCGAAGAGCATTCCCCGACCGGTATCACGTGTCGGATCGAAGTCGGCGACGACGGCGCGGTCCGCGTGCGACCCGCACGCGTCGACACCCGTTGGGGTGTTTTAACCGCACGCGGATTGCGCGGCGTGCGACGCTTCGCCGGCCGCGTGCTGCCCCCGGGCATCAAGCGGAGGCTGACGGACAAGCTCCTGCGATGAGCCGGTCGGCGACCTAGCGCGGAGTCGGCGGAGCCGCTTCGCCCCGTCGAGCAGTGTCGGCGTCGAGCAGTGTTCGGGCGAGGACGGTCGAACCGGCGACAGCAGCCGGCATCGTCGCGACAGCGCCGCCGGGAACGAGGAAGCAGAGCTGCGTGGCGACGCCGAACCCGAGCGCCCGGGCGCGGTGCCGGCGCAGCAGATCCTTGCGTGCCGCCGGCAGGATGCCGCGGGCAGTGAGCGCGCGCGATGTCAGCTCCGTGGCCAGCAGCCAGCCGGTGAGAAGCAGCCCGAGGATCGTCGCGAGGATGCCCCCGACCACGGGGATGAGCCCCGTCAGCGCCGCGAGCAGTGCGATCGCTGCTCCTCGAGCGATCAGCCCGACGGTGTCGCACACGGAGCGCCAGAATCCGTAGGCCGCGCCGACGCCGGCGTCGCCGAGATCCTCCTCGACCGCCTGCCAGATGCGGTCGTAGAAGGGCTCGCCGATGAGCAGTGTGAGCGCCGTGAACGTGACGGCGACGAGCACGAGGGCGGCGCCGAGCAGCGCCGTGCCGATCGCGATGCGGATGACGGTGGCCCACAGCGCCGGCCACGATCCGGCGAAAGGCGTCAGTGCTTCGGTCAGCCCCGGCAGCGACACGGCGAGCGCGATGAGTCCCGCGAGGAACAGGGCCCCGACGATCGCCGCGGGCACGAGCCCGAGGACCATGAGCCCGGGGCGTTTCGACCAGTAGCCGAACCCGCGCCCCAGCAGCGCGACCCCCCGCCCGAACTCTCGCATCGGCTCAGCTTAGGCGCCGCGTGTCGCGAGGTCTGGCGCGACGTCGTCGCCGGATGCTCAAAAGCACGCCACCGTCAAGGGGGTGCGTCGCGCATGCGCGCGAGTCCAAGGTGACGGCATGACCAGCCACACGAACCACCATCTCGCTCTCGATCCCGACCGGGCCGAGGCGATCGAGAACGTCGTCGAAGAGGTGGCCGACGAGATCCGCCACGGCCAGGTGTCCGGTGACGTGAGCCACCTGCTCGGCCAGCGGCTCGATGCCGCGGGCATCGCGCTGCCACCCGAGGCCGTCGAGGACCTCGCCGAAGACATCGAGACCGAGGTGTCCCTCTGACCCCGAGTGCTCCCACGCAGGGCCGGAGATCATGTCGTCGGCGCGAGAGACGCGCCCGGTAGGGCACCATGGAGTGACCCACCCCGGCGAACAAACGGAAGCTCTCCAGTGAAGATCATCGACCTGCAGCGGTTTCTGGCGCTCGTCGCCGACGACCTCTACGTTCCGCGGGCGGCCGCGACTCTCGGCATCCCGCTCGCTGCGCTTCACTCTTCGATCGAAAGGCTCGAGGCAGAAGTCGGGCATCCGATCATCAACCGCGCGAAATCCGGATGGGTTCTCACCGACGCGGGGATGCTGCTGCTCGAAGAAGCGAAGCGCCGAACTGCCGACGCCCCTGCTCCGGGAGCGACGTCGTCCGCACCGGCGGGCGGCAAGGCGAAAGCGTCGAAGGGCAAGGGCCGCGCTCCGGTCGTGAAGGGTCAGCCGAAGCCGTACAAGAAGCGTCAGGGGCGGTAGCGGCTCGAGCTACAGCTCGGTCACCTGACCGGCATCCACCCGCCACTGCCGATCGGTGCGCACCGTCGACAGCATCCGCCGGTCGTGGGTCACGAGCAGCAGCGTGCCGTCGTACGACTCCAGCGCCTGTTCGAGCTGTTCGATCGCCGGCAGGTCGAGGTGGTTCGTCGGCTCGTCGAGCACGAGCACGTTGACTCCCCGTGCCTGCAGCAGAGCGAGCGCGGCACGCGTGCGCTCGCCCGGCGACAGCTCGTCGACGGGGCGCAGCACGTGATCCGCCTTGAGCCCGAACTTCGCCAGCAGCGTGCGCACCTCGCCCGCCGCGAGGACCGGCACGAGAGCCTCGAACGCATCGGCGAGCGGCTGTGAGCCGGCGAACGCCGAACGTGCCTGATCGATCTCGCCGATCTGTACATTCGCGCCGAGCGAGGCCGTGCCCGCATCGGGCGTCTGTGCGCCCAGCAGTGCGCGCAGCAGCGTCGACTTTCCGGCGCCGTTGGGTCCCGTGATGCCGATGCGCTCCCCCGCGTTCACCTGCAGCGACACCGGCCCGAGCGTGAACGAGCCCTGCCGGAGCACCGCGTCGCTGAGCGTCGACACGACGGTGCTCGAGCGCGGGGCTGACCCGATCGTGAATTCGAGCTGCCATTCCTTGCGCGGCTCGTCGACCTCGTCGAGCCGCGCGATGCGGCTCTCCATCTGACGCACCTTCTGCGCCTGTTTCTCGCTGGACTCCGTCGCCGCCTTGCGCCGGATCTTGTCGTTGTCGGGGGACTTCTTCATCGCGTTGCGCACGCCCTGGCTCGACCACTCGCGCTGCACGCGCGCCCGCGCGACGAGGTCGGCCTTCTTGTCGGCGAACTCGTCGTACTTCTCGCGCGCGTGTCGACGAGCCGTCGCGCGCTCCTCGAGATACGAGTCGTACCCGCCGCCGAAGACGCGGTTCGAGTTCTGCGCCAGGTCGAGTTCGAGCACTCGTGTCACGCACCGTGCGAGGAACTCTCGGTCATGGCTGACCAGCACGACGCCGCCGCGCAGTCCCCGCACGAACGTCTCGAGACGCTCGAGTCCGTCGAGGTCGAGGTCGTTCGTGGGCTCGTCGAGAAGCACGATGTCGAAGCGCGACAGCAGGAGCGCCGCGAGCCCGACGCGCGCCGCTTGCCCGCCCGAGAGCGACGTCATGAGCGCGTCCCCGCCCACATCGAGACCGAGATCGGCGAGGAGGGCCGGCATCCGCTCGTCGAGATCGGCCGCTCCGCTCGCGAGCCAGCGTTCGAGGGCCGCCGAGTAGACGTCGGATGCTGCGGAGTCGGTGCCGTCACCGAGAGCGGATGCCGCGGCATCCATGTCTGTCGTCGCTTCGGTGCATCCCGTGCGACGTGCGATGTACCCGGCGACCGTCTCACCCTCGACGCGCTCGTGCTCCTGCGGCAGCCAGCCGACGAAGGCATCGGTGGGCGCGAGCGAGACGCTGCCGGCCTGCGGCTCGTCGATGCCCGCGAGGATCCGCAGCAGGGTCGACTTGCCCGCCCCGTTCGCGCCGACGACGCCGACGACGTCTCCGGGCGCGACGGTCAGATCGAGCGAATCGAAGAGCGTGCGATGGCCGTGGCCGCCCGCGATTCCACGTGCGACAAGGGTTGCGGTCATTGCCCAATCCTCTCAGCTCGGGTGGCCTCTCGAGCTTGTCAACCCCCGCGCGATGCCTCGCCGCTTGCGGGACTCTGGAGCTGACGGGAGGAGTACCCCATGACCGATCCCACACCTGACCCGCACGGACCGCTCCGGCTGCCCGACCAGCAGCCGATGCCGAATGCGACCGATCTCACCAACCAGGCCGCGCTCCAGACGGGCGCGAGTTCGCGCTGGCTCGTGCCGGCGGGCGTACTCGCCGTCGTGGCGGTCGTGCTCTACTGCTTCGCCTTCCAGATCCAGGTCGTGCTGCCCATCATCGGCATCGTCTTCGTGATCGTGATGTGGCTCGTGATGTTCGCGACGGCGCGCAGGGGGCACGACCGGGTCGCGACCAATCGCCGCCTCGCCTGGCTCATGGGCGGCCTCGCCCTGGGCGCGCTGCTCGTCTCGCTCGGCATCTACGTCGTCGAGTCCACGCGACTGCCCTGGACCTGAACCGACCCGAAGGCGGATGCAGCGAAGCGAGGTCTGCGCCCGCTCGCGTGAGTCATGAGTGCTCGACCAAGGCCGCGCCGAGTCGGGTCGATTCCAGGCGTCTCCCGAGGTCATCGGCGCGAAGACGGACGACGCGGAGCGAAATCTCGCGCCTGTGGACAACACAGAGGCGATGTCGGAGGCCCCGCGTAACCTTAGCACATGCATTCGAACCGGTTGATCGGCCTCAGCGACGCAGACAGCGCGAAGCTGGCCGAGATCGTCGCCGAGGTCGAGAAGACGCAGGCGGTCATCGCCGCAGCTCAGGCCGCCCAGACCCGCGCGCTCGCCCGCGCCGGGCACCTCGCCCGCACCCAGTCCGCGCGCAGTCGCGCCAGCGTCCGAGAGCACGACATGGTGCTGCGATCGATCGCCGCCGAAGTCGCCGGTGTGCTGCGCCTGACCGACCGATCCGTGCAGCGCCAGATCGGCGACGCGACCGAATTGGTCGAGGACTACCCCGCGACCCTGCAGACGTGGGAGGCGGGTGAGATCACCCGCGCGCACGTCCGGGTCATCACCGAGACCGGCACGCACCTGCCCCCCGACCAGCGCGGGGCGTTCGAACTCGACGCACTGCGCCGGTGCGCGGTCGAAACCCCCGGGCGGGTGCGGCGCGAACTCGAACTCCTCGCCGAGCATCTCCACCCCCGCACCCTCGCCGAGCGGCACGCCGACGCCGCCGAACAACGCACCGTCCGGATCGTGCCGATCGGCGACGGCATGTCCGACCTCTGTGCGACCCTGCCCTCGCTCCTCGCCGATGCGATCTACGACCGCCTCACCCGACAAGCCCGCGGCATCACCGACGCGCGCACACGCGCCGCGGCCGACGCGCGGAAACGGATCGCCGCCGCCGACGGCATCGATGACGGCGATGAGACACCAGTCGATGAGGAAACCCTCCGGCTCCAGCTCATCGCCTCCGACACCCGCACGACGAACCAGCTGCGCACCGACCTGCTCGCAGACATGCTTCTCACCTCGGCGCCAGGCGCCGACCCGACTCGCACCGACGACGGCCCCGGGCGCCTGGGCGCCATCCGCGCGAAGGTTCAGATCGTCGTTCCCGTCCTCACGCTCCTCGGCTCAGACACCGCACCGGCCGACCTCGTCGGCCACTCTCCCATCGACCCCGCCACCGCCCGCGAGCTCGCCGCCGCCACACGCAGCCCCTGGGAACGCGTCCTCACGCACCCCATCACCGGCACCGTCCTCCACGTCGACACCTACCAGCGCACCACAGCCATCGACCGCTACCTCCGAGCGCGCGACCAACACTGTCGCTTCCCCGGCTGCCGCCTTCCCGCCATCCGCTGCGAAGTCGACCACACGATCGACGCCGCCCTCGGCGGGCCCACCGACGTCCGCAACCTGGCCCACTTCTGCCAACGGCACCACAGCATGAAGCAATTCACCCCATGGAAAGTCGAACAGCTCCCCGACGGGGTGCTGAGATGGACCTCACCACTGGGACGCGACTACCTCGAGCATCCCCCGTCCCTCGGCGTGCATTTCCGACCCGACGACGGACCACTCGCACCCTTCTGATCCGCCCGCGGGTCCGGCGGTCGCTGCTTGTCGACTCGCGCCTACGACTCGGCGTCGATCCTCTGCGCCAGCGCGACGATGATGCCTTCGGGACCGCGTACATATGCCATGCGCCACACACCTTCGTACTCGCCCATACCGCCGACGAGCGCGTACCCGTCCGTCGCGAGCTGCGCGATCGTCGCGGGAAGGTCATCGACTTCGAAGGCCACGCTTCGCAGACCCAGCTCGTTCGCCATCGGCGCGATAGATCCCGGCACCATGTCCGGACGCTCGAAGCTCGACACCTCGATCATCGTGCCGCCCTTCGGCGGTCGCAGCATGACGATCTCGCTGCGTGACCCCGGGATGCCCGTCACCGTGTCGATGAACTCGCCCTCGACGACCGTGCGGCCCTCGATCTCGAGGCCGAGACCCACGAAGAACCCGACCACGAGGTCGAGGTCGCGGACGGTGACCCCGATGTGGTCGAAGCGCACGATGCGTGGCATCCGGTCCTCCTCAGTCCCAGTCGAGATACTCCTCGATGATGACCGCGGTCTCAATGGGGTGCGTCAGCGGGAAGAGATGCCCGGCGCCCTCCACGGTTTTGATGCTGGCACGCTCGGGCGCCGTGGACTGCAGCCGCTCGCCGTTGGCGGGCACCGTGACCTCGTCACCGTCGCCCTGGACGATCAAGACCGGGATCACCGGCGCGAGAGGGATGTCTTCGTCTTCGACCCCGAGAAGAAGCAGCCCGTTCGCGCGGTCGCCGTGCGCCGAGACGACGGCACGCGCGACCGTGCCCCCCGAGCCGTGTCCGCCGACCCACGTGTGGTCCAGGCCGAGGTGGTCGATCACCGCGATGACGTCCTGCACCCGTTCGTCCAGGTTCGCAGCATCCGGACGGAGACCGATCCGGATGACGTGGAACCCCGCCTCTTCGGCGAGGTAGTGCGCGACGATGGCCAGGAGGTCCTGCTCCGACTCGGGGAGCAGGACGAGCTTGACGGGGCCCTCACCTTCTTCGACGAACGGGATGCTGCGGCCCTCGGGTTCGAAGATCTGGGTGTCTGTCATGGGTGGGGGTCCTCTCGCGTGGCGTGGCCTCCCTCAAGGGTATTAGGCCGACGGGGCACGGACCGGACCGCGCGCGCGGCTACGCGCCCGGCCGAATCGCCACATCGACGACCTGCGCGTCGCGTGGCAGATCGAGCGCCGTCAGGATGCTCGTCACGACCGACTCGGGGTCGATCAGGCCGGCCGTGTCGTACTCGCGGCCCTCCTGCTCGTGGACACGCTGCTGCATCGGCGTGGCGGTCCGCCCGGGGTAGACCGACGTCACCCGAACGCCGTGCGGCGCCTCTTCCTGGCGCAGCCCGTCGGCGAGCGCCTTGAGGCCGTGCTTCGAAGCCGCGTACGCGGCCCACTCCGGCGACGTGCGCAGGCCCGCGCCCGAATTGACGAAGAGCACCTGCCCCTTCGCCGCGCGCACGGCCGGTAGCAGCAGCCGCGTGAGCTCGGCCGGAGCGATCAGGTTGACCGTGAGCTGGCGATCCCAGAGTGCCGTCGGCATGTCGGCGACGGCACCGAGATCGACGACTCCGGCGATGTGCGACAGCGTGTCGATCCGTGCGGGCAGATCCTGCGGCGACAGCGCGTCGGCCAAGCCGGCCGGGTGAGCGAGGTCGGCGACGACGGTACGCGAACCGGGCAACTGCGTCTCGAGCTCACGCGCCCGCTGCGCATCGCGGGCGAGCAGAACGAGGTCATCTCCGCGCGCGAGCAGGCGGGCGGCGAGTGCCGCGCCGATACCCGATCCGGCGCCGGTCAAGAAGTGCGTCGACATTGCTCCATCGTCACACACACGCGTATCCACGCGGCCCCGGCTGATCGGGGACACCTTCTGTCCTCCTGAGGTGACAGGGTGACTCCATGAGAACTCCCGAGACCGAGCCGGTTCCGCTGGTCGTCGCGGACGCCGATGCCTGGCGCGCGTGGTTGATCGCTCATGAGCACGACTCCGACGGTGTCTGGCTGATGCTCGCGAAGAAGGGTGTCGCATCCCCGACCTCTGTCACTTACGCCGCGGCGCTCGAAGAAGCGCTGTGCAGCGGCTGGATCGATGGACAGAGCAAATCCATCGACGACCGGGTCTACCGCCAGCGGTTCACTCCGCGCCGCGCACGCTCGATCTGGTCGCAGCGCAACGTCGGCATCGTCGCGCGGCTCGATGCCGAGGGGCGTCTGCGCCCGCGCGGGGTCGCAGAGATCGAGCGCGCGAAGGCAGACGGCCGCTGGGACCGCGCCTATGCCGGTTCGGCGACGGCGGAGCCGCCCGCCGCCCTGGTCGCCGCTCTCGAGGGGGCGCCGGAGGCACGGGCCGCGTTCGCCGCGCTGAGCCGCTCCGAGCGCTACAGCGCGTTGCATCCGCTCCTCGTCGCGGCGACGCCCGCGACACTCGAGCGGCGCATCGAGAAACTCGTCGCGCGGCTCCTGTCCGGATGAGTGCTAGCGGTCGTCGGCGCAACGCAGCTGCGCGCCCACGATCACGAACAGAGCGCCGAGCCCGACGACGAGCGCACTCACGCCATACGCGAGCACGGAGGTCATGAGGGATGTGCGCAGCGAAGCCGCCGTCGAAAGCGCAGAGCTCTGGTTGCGCAGTTCGCGCGCCTCATCACTGTCCGCGTCGACACCGCGCAGCGCGGCGCTGATGTCGGCGAAGGTGCGTCCGTCGGCGCCGCGTTCGGCGTTGGTCTTGATGACGAGCGCTTCGACGTAGGCCGATGCCGGACCCTGCACCCGCTTTCCCGCGAGCGCGGGGGCATTGGGAGGGATCGTGATCTTCTCATCACGCAGCTGCTTCGTGACGGCGAACCACGCTCCGGCGCCGGCCGTCGCGAGCAGGGAGCCCGCCGCAACACCGAGCGTTCCGACGCGGCGGAGGGCGGAAGCAGTGCGCACCGAGGTCATCGATGATCCTTTCGCAGGGGGGGCGACGAGAACGAAGCGTCAGCACGTCAGCCTACGGACCCGATCCCGTCGATGGGTAGTGACGACGCGTTCGAAGCCGATCAGATCTTCACCATCCGCGAGGTAGACGAGCCGAAGCGGGTCGGCTATGTGCGCCGCGAGCGGTGGGACGGTGGACCGCTGGCGGGACCGGGTGCAGGCGCCGTCATAGAGTCGCGGATCCGGAGAGGATGACCTCGGCCTGCCCGCCGACCCAGAGCTTGCCACCGTCCGCGCTGATGTGGATGCGGCCGCGTCGGCCCATCGCGGTGCCCTGCGCGGCGAGATAGGGTGCGTCGGCGCGGCCCGTCGCGATAAGCCATTCCGCGGCGGCGGCGTTCAGACTCCCCGTCACTGGATCCTCGCGCAGCGCGCCATCACCCTCGGTGAAGAACGCCCGCAGTTCGAACGCGCTATCCGATCCCGCATCGTGTGCGCCGATGATACCGATGTCCCACCGGCCCGGGTGCGCCGTCGCATCCGGGCGCAGTGCCAGCACCGTGTTCGCGTGGTCGAGCAGGACTCCCACCCACCCAGGCCCATTGTCGAGCCACTCCGCGTCTACAACCTGCTCGCGCTCGACCCCGAGAATCTCGACCAGTGTGGTCAGAAGTCCCGGATCAACGGGGCCCGAACGCTGTCGATGCGGCGCGGAGAAGGCGAGCCTGTTCCCCTGGATTCGGACGGGAACCAGCCCGGCGCCGCACTCCTGCATCACGACATCCCGCTGCTTCGGAACGCCTCCCGCCGTCAGCCAGGCGCGCGCGGTTCCGAGCGTGGGGTGCCCGGCGAACGGCAACTCTGTGTTCAAGCTGAAGATGCGCACCCGGTAGTCCGCCACGGTGTCCGTCGGCGGCAGCACGAAGGTGCATTCGGACAGGTTCGACCACACCGAGAACCTCCGCATCGCCTCTTCGTCGAGTCCTTCAGCATCCAAGACGACCGCGACGGGATTGCCTGTGCAGGGATACTCACCGAACACATCGACCTGACTGAATCTGCGGTTCATGCGCCGAGTCCTCCCGCTGGTGTCGCTCATCGAGCACAAGGTCCCTGACCTTTCGGGTCGTGCCAGAGTTGATGCTATGACACGTGCAGTCGAGCAGTGGGAAGCCTCCGTCGCCGATCTCTGGGACCGCTTCGACTCGTTCGAGCGCGATGAAGGCGTGGCCGCGATGCGCGAAGTGGCCGAAGCATGCCCCGCCACAGATGGTCGGGCGGCATTCGAACTCGCCGGCATGTATGACTCGATGGGCTTCGAAGCTGAAGCCGGCGCAGAATACGAGCGGGCTCTCGAGCTCGGCCTCGACGATGCCCGGCACGCGCAGCTCGCCGTCCAGTACGGATCGACCCTGCGCAACCTCGGCCGGCTCGACGAAGCGATCGCCGTCCTTCAGGCCGCCCCGACCCATGAATCGACAGGTTCCGCACCCCGCGTCGTGCTGGCTCTGGCGCTCCATAGCGCCGGCCGCAAGGACGAAGCCCTCCGCGTCGCCATCGAAGCGCAGATCGATGCGCTCCCTCGCTACCGGCGTTCGATGCGCAATTACGTCGCCGCGCTCACCGAGTCGGAGACCTCAGCCGAGCCGAATGGACGCTGATCTCCACAGGCGCCCTCAGATCGATCAGTGGGCAGCTGACCCAGACGTCAAGCCGGAACTCGACGACACGTTGAAGCGGAACTCCACGACGTCGCCGCAGCCAACAACCTTCGATGTGAACGCCGCCATGGTCTGAACGCAGACGGCTACTGGAAGTAATCCTCGTCGACCTCAACAGCACTGAATCGCTGTTTCTCCTGGACACCCACCCGGTAAGCGATCATCAGATCAACAAGCTTCGCTCCGTCGATCAGGATGATGCGCGACTGCACCTTCTGCGCGTAGTCACTGGCACCGGAGGTGAAAGCACTCGTGGTCAGGAACACTCCACGAGAGGCCCCGAAGCCATGGAGCGCTCCGACGAATGCCTGAATAGACTCGCGCCCGACGTTGTTTCCTGCTCTGTATCTCTTCGCCTGAATGTAGACCTGATCGAGCCCAAGGGCATCCTGATCGATCAACCCGTCGATTCCTTCATCGTTGCTTCCACCGATGCGTTTGCCGCGCTGGGCCGCTCCGCCGTAGCCCATCTTCAGGAGCAGATCCACGACTGCCTGCTCGAAGAAATCAGGATGACTGTTCCTCAATCGATCGAGAAGGTCCTCACCGACCCTGGCTTCAATCCGAGCCACAGCATCTTCGATGACTTCGATGGGATCGGAAATCTCGTCGGAAGTCTCCGGTGTTTCGCTCGGTGACGCCTTGGACTTCTCAGGCCAGAAAGGCGCGAAGACCTCTCGCGCGAGAGCGTAATCGAATCCATTCGGATAATCCGCCAGTGCTTTCCTGCCTGCATCGTTGATGACGTAGCGGCCACGTTCGGGTTTATCGACCCATTGCGCCTTCCCAAGATGACTGAGCACCCATCCCATACGCTGCTCGTAACGAGTCCCGCCCGACTTCAGCGTTTCGGCACGTGCGTCATCGCCGATGCCGGCGTGCTCCGCAACGGCGTCGAAAATCTCGCGCCGCTGATAGTTCCTACCGTCGGAAAGCACCCTCAGCGTGGGAACAGTCAAGACCGGCCAGATCGGTACGAGCGAAGCATCTTCGGACATGTTTGCATTCTCCCCGATGAACGTGAGGTGCCTCGACCGCTATCGACGGACGGGAACTCCGCGTCCCGCCTGACTCACGCGACCTTCAGCGGCGTGATAGCCGCGACCTTATCGCGCAGGACGCGACGCTCGAGCCGCAGCTCGTAGTTCGATTGCAGGTTCATCCAGAACTCCTCGGATGTCCCGAAGTACCGGGCCAGACGGATCGCCGTATCAGCGGTGATCCCCCGCTTACCGTGCACGATCTCGTTGATCCGGCGCGGCGGCACGCCGATCGACACTGCGAGCTTGTTCTGAGTGATCCCGAAGCCCTCGATGAAGTCCTCCATCAGGATTTCTCCCGGGTGGATCGGCTCGATCAGGTCACTCTCAGTGGTAGTCGACGAGTTCGACATCTTCGGCACCTCCCTCTCTCCAGACGAAGCAGAGACGCCATTGCGCGTTCACGCGGATGCTGTGCTGCCCGCGTCGGTCGCCGAGCAAACGCTCCAGGCGGTTGCCTGGTGGGACCCTGAGGTCCTCGACATCCTTGGCCGCATGAATCAGCTCGAGCTTCCGCAAGGTCGCCCGCTGCACCGTCCGGTCAACACGCGCTTGACATACTGCTCATGCCAGATGCGCTCGGTGTCCGTGCTGCCGAACGATCTGATCACGAGACCACTGTATAACGGACACCGTCATTAACGGTATACGTTAAACCTAAACTCCACCGCGTTCCGGCACAGACCAACCTCTGACGACATCACGGACGGCAGTACGTCAACCTGCGAGCGTGCGCACACGACTGCCGAAGAAGACGAGGGGCTCTCGCGTCTCATCTCGTTCGAGAGCAAGTACCTCTAGCAGTATGAGTGTGTGATCGCCCGCTTCAACGGCAGTGCGCGGAATGACCTCGATCGTCGCGAGCGCGCCAGCAACAAATGCCGCCTGGCCCATCACTCCCATCTCGACGCCAACGAACCGCGAGGCGGCCGGACGTCGCAGATCGCTCAGCACCTGTTCCTGTCCAGCGCCGAGCACACTGATCCCCCAGCGTTCGGCCTGCCGGAGAACTGGCCAGGTCGTCGATGTGTGCGCGAACGACAGCGAGACGAGCGGCGGCTCCAGCGACAACGAGACGAGCGAGTTCGCGGGCATGCCCACGATCTGCCCGTCGATTTCAGCTGCGACGACCGACAAGCCGGTCGAGAACCCCGCGAGCGTATGGCGCATCCGATCCGGCGTGATCACTTCAACCACTCGCCAAGACCGTACTGGTCGGGGATGCCGAGGTTCTCTCGCAACGTGGATCCCACGTAGTCCTCGGGATAGAGGCCACGATCGCGCAGGATCGGAACCACCTCGTCGACGAACGCGTCGATGCCGTCTTCGTAGACGTCGGGCGACAGCCAGAAGCCGTCGGCGGCACCGGCATCGAACCACTCATTCATGTGATCGGCGTGTACATGCCCCGGACCCACAGTCACCGGATGATAGTCGATGACGCCATGGGCAAGAATGTCACGCGGCGACCACCCCTCGCGCGCCACCTTGAGCGCGATCTCGGAGCGCGGATCCTGAGGTGACGCGTGCGCGATCGCCAGCTGTTCGGGCGTGAGCGGCTCGTCGATGTGCTGCGACTGAATCGGCACGCCGATCATCGCGCTGAGGTGTGGCAAGCGCGCCTCGATGACCTGGCCCGACATTGACATACGCCGGTCGAGTCCTTCGCGCACCGTCGGGGTCACGGTGGTCATGAGGCCGACGATGAACTTCACGTCGTCGGGGTTGCGACCGGCTTCCTCAGCCGCCCGACGCAGCGCTGCGCGCGAAGCGCGAGCCTCGTCGATCGTCCATACTTCGGTGATGAAGCCGCTCGCGTAGCGCCCCGCGATCTCAACCAGAAGGGCTGCCCTCTCCGGCGTTTCGATTGACTGAGCAATCCTTCTCAAGCCGAGGCCGGTTGCCACAGATTTGCTCCAGGAGCGCCCCCACTGCAGGATTCTGTGGCGCGCCATGGCCCTCTGACCTGGGGTTTAGACGTTAAACCTGAACTCCACGACGTCGCCGTCCTGCATGACGTAGTCCTTGCCCTCGAGCCGAGCCTTGCCCTTCGCGCGAGCTTCGATCACCGATCCGGTCGCGACGAGGTCGTCGAACGAGATGACCTCGGCCTTGATGAAGCCCTTCTCGAAGTCCGTGTGGATGACACCGGCGGCCTGCGGAGCCTTCCAGCCCTTGCCGATCGTCCACGCGCGCGCTTCCTTCGGTCCCGCCGTCAGGTAGGTCTGCAGCCCGAGCGTGTCGAAGCCGATGCGCGCGAGCTGGTCGAGTCCCGACTCTTCCTGACCCGTGGATGCCAGGAGCTCGGCGGCATCCTCGGGGTCGAGGTCGATGAGCTCCGACTCGATCTTCGCGTCGAGGAACACGGCCTTCGCCGGGGCGACCAGAGCGTCGAGCTCGGCCTTGCGCGCAGCATCCGTCAGCACTGCCTCATCGACGTTGAAGACGAAGATGAACGGCTTCGCCGTGAGCAGTCCGAGCTCCTTGATCGGTTCGAGGTCGATGCCCGACGCGGACAGCAGCACGCCGCGCTCGAGCGCGTCCTTCGCGGCGCGCGCGGACTCGAGCACCGAGGGGTCGAGCTTGCGGCCCTTGACCTCTTTCTCGTAGCGCGTGATCGCCCGCTCGAGCGTCTCGAGGTCGGCGAGCTGCAGCTCGGCATTGATCGTCTCGAGGTCGTTGCGCGGGTTCACGCCGCCCTCGACGTGAACGACGTCGTCGTCGGTGAAGCCGCGCACGACCTGCGCGATCGCGTCTGCCTCGCGGATGTTCGCGAGGAACTTGTTGCCGAGCCCCTCCCCCTCGCTCGCACCGCGCACGATGCCGGCGATGTCGACGAACGACACAGCGGCGGGCAGGATGCGCTCGGAACCGAAGATCTCGGCGAGCGTCTGCAGCCGCGGATCCGGCAGGTTCACGACCCCGATGTTCGGCTCGATCGTCGCGAACGGGTAGTTCGCCGCGAGAACCTGATTCTTGGTGAGGGCGTTGAAGAGAGTGGACTTGCCGACGTTGGGCAGGCCGACGATGCCGATAGTGAGAGCCACGGGGGTCGAGTCTACTTCGACGGATGCTGCGAATCCCTCGACCCGTCGTTTCGCCACGGCGCGGCGCGCCTGGCGGTTCGGCCGCAGTGCCCGCGTGAGGGTGGTCACGTGCCTCTGGATTTCACCGCGATCGACTTCGAGACGGCGAACTCCAGCAGCGCGTCCGCCTGTGCTGTGGGGCTCGTGCGGGTGCGCGACGGCCAGGTTGTGGAGCAGGCCGGATGGCTCATCCGCCCGCCGGCGGGACACGACGCATTCTTCGAGATCAACACGCGCATCCACGGGATCCGCGCTGAGGACGTGGCGGACGCGCCGACGTGGAGCGAACAGCTCGACGACCTCGCGGCCTTCGCGGGAGCCGACATCCTCGTCGCCCACAACGCCGGATTCGACATGTCCGTGCTGCGACGGGCGTGCGAGGCGACGGGCGACGAGTGCCCGCCCTACCGCTACGCATGCAGCCTGCAGGTCGCACGGAAGGTGTACCAGCTCGAGTCGTATCGGCTGCCTTTCGTCGCCGCCGAAGCCGGCTTCGCCGACTTCGCGCACCACAATGCGACAGCCGACGCCCTCGCGTGCGCGCATGTCATGATCGACGCGGCGCGGCGCATGGGCGCCTCGGACATCGATGCGCTGGCCGCGGGCGCGAGCGTACGGGTGTCACAGATCGCCGTCGCGGCGGAACCTGCGGCGGCGGTCGCGTTCGTCGCCTGAGTCCGGCGGAGCGCGCGGGGTCGCGCGAGCGGATCGCGGACATCGCACCGGTGTCGGAGCGGCGATGTCGGAAGGCCACGGCACGATGGGCGTATGGACGCATTCAGCATCACGCTCGTCGTCATCGGCTGCCTCGTGCTCGGGGCGGTCGCCGGGTGGTTCGGGGGCAGCAGCCGCCGCGCTGCGACGGCTGCGCGCGAGCAGTCCGACCTGCGCGCGCAGCTCGCCGCCGCCGACGCGGCGCGGCTGGGGGTGCAGGCGCAGCTCGACCACCAGCACGCCCTCTACCGCGAACTCGCCGCCCAGACCCGCACCGACCAGGCCGCACGCGAAGAGCGTGAGCGACGCGAGCAGGCGGTGCTGCGCGCGCTCGCCCCGGTGCAGGAGTCGTTGCAGACCATGCAGTCCAAAGTCGACGATCTCGAACGCGACCGACACTCGCAGTTCGGGGCGCTGGCAGAGCAGCTGCGTCGCGCGCACGAGTCCGACGAAGTCCTGCGGGCCACGACCGAATCGCTCGCCGGCGCACTGCGGTCGGGGGTCACCCGCGGGGTCTGGGGCGAGACCCAGCTGCGCCGCGTCGTCGAAGCCGCCGGCCTCATGCGCTACGTCGACTTCGATCTGCAGACCACGATCGAGTCGGATGCCGGTGCGGGACGCCCCGACATGGTGATCCGGCTTCCCGGCGAGAAGGCGATCGCCGTCGACGCCAAGGTGCCCCTCGATGCGTATCTCGAAGCGAGCTCGATACCCCTGACGGCGCAGGGCGCCGAAGCTGCGCGCCGGCGCACGCTGCTCGACAAGCACGTCAAAGCAGTCCGGGCGCACGTGGATGCCCTCGCGAAGAAGGCGTACTGGTCAGGACTCGCCTCGAGCCCCGAGTTCGTGGTCTGCTTCGTGCCGAGCGAGTCGCTCCTCGCGGCAGCCCTCGAAGAAGACCCCGCGCTGCTCGATCACGCCTTCGCGAAGCGCGTCGCCCTCGCGTCACCGGTCAACCTGTGGGCGGTGCTGAAGACGGTGGCCTACGCGTGGACGCAGCAGGATGTCACGCTGGAGGCCCGCGCGCTGTTCGACCTCGGCAACCAGCTGTACGAACGACTGGGGCTGCTGGCCGGTCACGCCGACGATCTGCGACGCGCGATCGAGCGGACGGTCGACAGCTACAACAAGTTCGCCGGCTCGCTCGAGTCGCGCGTGCTCGTCACGGCGCGACGATTCCCCGGGATCGACGAGACCAAGCTCGACGCCGTGTCCGCACCCGCCGCGATCGAGAAGTCGACGCGACGACTGACCGCTCCCGAACTGCTCGAAGGTCTCGAAGCGTCAGACAGGATCGAGTCGAGCGCCGCCGACGTGGGCGAACTGCGCGAGCGACTCACCCTGCCGGAGTAAGCCTCAGGCTCCACCCGGAACAAAACTCAACAGCGTGATCACCGCCGCCGAGACGAACACGAAGGCCCCGATCATCCACCAGGGACTCGGCTCGTGACCCTCGTCACGCCGCACGCGCAGCAGCACATCCGGCCGGCGTGCGGGGTCGAGTGCGTCGGCGACGACGGCGTGGGCTCCGGTCTGCGGACCCGTGGTGCCTGATTGCGGTGACATCGAGAGCCTCCTCGAATCGGGGAACAGCGACGTGTCGTCGCTGACACCACTGCCGATTGTGCCAGACGCGCCCGAGAAAACCCGGCAAGCCGCATCACATCAGCCACTCGAGTCACAGCGGTCACACCGAGTACACCCCGGAAAGATCCGAGAATCGCAGGTCAGAGCGGGATCAGAGCCACTTCGACACGAGGTGCTCCGACGACACGCGGCGCAGCGTGCCCGACGCTCCGCGCAGCACGACGCTCTCGGTGTACACGTACTGGTCGTCGCGACTCACGCCGGCGACGAGCTGTCCGTCGGTGACTCCTGTCGCGACGAAGATCGTGTTGTTGCCGCGCACCAGGTCGTCGGCCTCGTACACGTGATCCCCGAGCTTGAGGCCCGCGTCGATGCCGCGCTGCTTCTCGTCGTCGTCGCGTGCCCACAGGCGCCCCTGGATGTGCCCGCCGAGTGCCTTGATGGCACACGCCGTCACGATGCCCTCGGGGCTTCCCCCGACGCCGACGCACATGTCGGTGCGCGAGTTGTGCCGCGCCGCGTTGATCCCGCCGGCGACGTCGCCGTCGGTCATCAGGCGCGTACCGGCTCCGGCTTCGCGGATCTCATCGATGAGCTGCTCGTGGCGCGGGCGATGCAGCACCGAGACGACCATCTCGTCGATCGGCTTGCCCAGCGCCTTCGCGAGCAGACGGATGTTCTCGCCGATCGGCAGACGGATGTCGACGACCCCGACGCCGGCGGGGCCGGTCACGAGCTTGTCCATGTAGAACACGGTCGAGGCATCGAGCATCGTGCCGCTGTCCGAGACCGCGATGACCGACAGGGCGTTGTTGCGCCCTGCGGCGGTGAGCGACGTGCCGTCGATCGGGTCGACCGCGACGTCGCACTTCGGCCCGCGGCCGTTGCCGACGCGCTCGCCGTTGAAGAGCATGGGCGCTTCGTCCTTCTCGCCCTCGCCGATCACGATCGTGCCGTCGAAGTTCACCGTCGTGAAGAACGCGCGCATCGCGTCGACGGCCGCGCCGTCGGCATCCTCTTTCCGCCCACGACCGATGAAGGGCACGGCGCGGATCGCGGCGGCCTCCGTCGCACGGACGAGCTCGAGAGCGAGATTTCGGTCGGGATGCAGCGGACTCATGTCGGCGGTCAGACTCACCATGGCGCCAGCCTATTCCAGCAGCGAGGAGAACCCGCGCCGTTTCACGCGCCGACCACGGAAGGAATTCACGAACTTTCACGCACGGCAGGTCAGGGTGAAGCCGTGCACGACTACCCGGCCGCCGTCTGCCCCCTTCGCTAAAGTCGAAGGTACGCGAGAGCCCATCGACCGCTAGGAGCACTCATGCCCGTCGCCACCCCCGACCAATACGCCGAGATGCTGGACCGCGCGAAGGCCGGAGGCTTCGCGTACCCCGCCATCAACGTTTCGAGCTCGCAGACGATCAACGCCGTTCTCCAAGGCCTCACCGAGGCCGGGTCCGACGGCATCCTGCAGGTCACGACCGGCGGCGCCGACTACTTCGCCGGACACACGGTCAAGGCCCGCGCGACCGGCGCGCTCGCTTTCGCGCGCTACGTCACCGAAGTCGCCAAGAACTACCCCGTCACGGTCGCGCTGCACACGGACCACTGCCCGAAAGAGGCGTTGCCGAGCTTCGTCATGCCCCTCATCGAGGCATCCGAAGAAGAAGTGCGCGCGGGGCGCAACCCGATCTTCCAGTCGCACATGTGGGACGGCTCGGCCGTGCCGCTCGACGAGAACATCGAGATCGCGAAAGACCTCCTGCCGCGCCTGAAGAACATCAACGCGATCCTCGAGGTCGAGATCGGGGTCGTCGGCGGCGAAGAGGACGGTGTCACGCACGAGGGCTCCAACGAAGCCCTCTATACGACCGTCGCCGATGTGACGAAGGCCGTCGAGGCCCTCGGTCTCGGCGAGAACGGCCGCTACATCTCCGCGCTGACGTTCGGCAACGTGCACGGCGTCTACAAGCCCGGCAACGTCAAGCTGCGCCCCGAACTGCTCGGCGAGATCCAAGAGGGCATCGCCGCGAAGTTCGGCACGGGCCCGAAGCCCCTCGATCTCGTCTTCCACGGCGGCAGCGGGTCCAGCGACGAAGAGATCGCCACTGCCGTCGCCAACGGCGTCATCAAGATGAACATCGACACCGACACCCAGTACGCGTTCACCCGCTCGATCGCGGGGTACATGTTCTCGAACTACGAGGGCGTCCTCAAGGTCGACGGCGAGGTCGGAAACAAGAAGCAGTACGACCCGCGGGCATGGGGCAAGATCGCGGAATCCGCGATGGCCGCCCGCGTCGTCGAAGCGACGCAGCAGCTCGGATCGCACGGCAAGAGCCTCGGCGCGTGACGGCTTCCGCCGAGACTGTCGCTTCCGCTCGCTGAGCCTGTCGCTTCCGGTCGCCGAGACTGTCGCTTCTGGTCGCTGAGCCTGTCGAAGTGCGGATGCCGCGGCCCGGCCGGGTCGCGGCATCCGTCATCTGCGCGCAGAAGCCTCAGGGCGCTCGGAAGACCTCGAGCACGGTCGGGGCGTCCTCCGGGCGGTGCGTCACGACGATCTCGTCGCCCGCCTGCACGCGTCCGGTCGTCACGACCCGCAGGTAGGGACCGAGGCGTCCGGCGGCGGAGAAGCGCTTGACCCATCCCCGCTCGTCGTCGCCGCCGACCCAGCGCGCGAACGTCTGGCAGGGCGTGCGCGGCATCGTCACCTCGACCTCGACGCGATCGCCGATGCGCCAGCGCTCTCCGATGCGCGCGGCGTTGACGTCGATCCCCTCGGTGCGCAGGTTCTCACCGAACCAGCCGGGCGCGAGCTGTCGACCGAGCTCGCTCTCCCAGAACCGGGCGTCTTCCTGGGCGTACGCGTAGACGGCCTTGTCGAGCCCGCCGTGGTGTTTGCGATCGGCCTGCACGTCGGCGTACACGCCATAGGCGCCGATCCGCACGGGGCCCGCCACGGCGCGCTTGTCGATGCCGGTGACGCCGACCGACCCGACATCGGAGCGCAGCTGGTGCACAGCGCAGACGGCGACGAGTCGAGGCGTGGTCATCGGACCGACGTGACGTATTCCTGGAATGCGGGGTCGCCCATGAGCGGCACCATGAGGCACAGGCTCACGATGAAGAACGTCACGACGCCGCCGACGATCGGAATCCACCACGACACGCGGCCCGCTTTCAGCCGCTTCCACGACAGCATGAACGTCGCGATGTAGCCGGCGACGAGGACGATCGCCGCGATGAGGCCCCACTGCCGCGCAGCCGCGAGGTTGGTGAACGCGCCATCGATGCCGAGCAGTTCGTAGGAGTTCTCGAGCGCGGACGCCAGGTCGAGGTAGCTGAACAGCGAGATCAGCACATTGGCCGCGCCGACCGCGAGCAGCAGGATCGTCGCGAGCCGATTCGCCGGCGATACGCTGCGGCGCGGTTCCGGCCCGGGCGCGGCGGCGATCGGTTCGGGATCGGATGCCTCGGGCACGACACCCGCCGAGAGAGCTTCGGTCACGTCGGGCTGCTGGATGCGGGCGCGCTGCTCTTCGGGCGACGCGTACTCGCCGAACCTCGGCCGTTGCCGGCCGTCGGGCCCTACTTCGGGCGCGTAATCGCTCACGCGCGGATCCGCCCGCCGACAGCGCGGGGGTCGCGCTTGCCGTTGACATCCTGCCGCAGCTCCTTGGGGAGCGAGAAGAGCAGATCCTCCTCGGCCGTGCGCACCTCCTCGACGTCGACGTAGCCCGCGTACGCGAGGTCTTCGAGCACTTGCTGCACGAGCACTTCGGGTACCGAAGCGCCACTGGTCACCCCGACCGTCTCGACGCCGTCGAACCACGCCTGCTCGATCTCGTCGGCGTAGTCGACGCGATACGCCGCCTTCGCGCCGTACTCGAGCGCTACTTCGACCAGTCGCACACTGTTGGAGGAGTTCGCGGATCCGACGACGATGACGAGGTCGGCATCCTTCGCGACCTTCTTGATGGCCACCTGACGGTTCTGCGTCGCGTAGCAGATGTCATCCGACGGCGGGTCCTGCAGGTGCGGGAAACGCACGCGCAGACGCCGCACGGTCTCCATCGTCTCGTCGACCGACAGCGTCGTCTGGGACAGCCACACGATCTTGGAGGAGTCCTTGACCTCGATCGTGTCGGCTTCGTCGGGAGAGTTCACGATCGTGACGCGCTCGGGAGCGTGGCCCGCCGTTCCCTCGACCTCTTCGTGGCCCTCGTGGCCGATCAGCAGGATCTCGAAGTCGTCCCGCGCGAAGCGCACCGCCTCGCGGTGCACCTTCGTCACGAGCGGGCACGTCGCGTCGATCGCGCTCAGGCCTCGATCGGATGCCGCGTTGACGACGGCGGGAGAGACGCCGTGCGCACTGAAGACGATGTGCGCACCCGCGGGCACCTCGTCGACCTCTTCGACGAAGATCGCTCCGCGCTGCTCGAGCTCGGTCACGACGTGGATGTTGTGCACGATCTGCTTGCGCACGTAGACGGGCGCCCCGTACCGCTCGAGAGCCTTCTCGACGGCGACCACCGCTCGGTCGACACCGGCGCAGTATCCGCGCGGGGCGGCGAGCAGCACCTTCTTGTGTCCGGGCACGGGGATATCCTGGAGACGCTCGCGCCGCCGCGGAACGCGGGGCACCGCCATCCGCACGATCGGGTTCGCAGACACAGCAGTCACGTGCATGAGTCTACGGCCGGACACCTGAACGAAGGCCGGGTCACGCCGCGACGCGCGCCCGCACGAGAGGACCGCATGACGACCTTCCAGGCCGCCCCTGTGCCGGGCGAGGCTCCCCCGCCCGATTCCGTGCACCCGCGCGAGTCGTCCCGCGAGTCGCCGACGTCGGTCTCCCGGCTCAACGACACGATCCGCGGATTCGTCACGAAATGGGGCTCGGTGTGGGTCGAAGGCGAGATCACCTCGTGGAACCTGCGCGGCGGCAACGCCTTCGGGCGGCTGAAGGACCTCACGACGGACGCTGCGATCTCGTTCCGCCTGTGGTCCTCGACGCGCGAGCGCCTGCCGGCCGACCTCAAGGTGGGCGACCACGTCGTCGCGTGCGTCAAGGCCGACTACTTCGGGCGCACGGGCGACTTCAGCTTCGCCGTGTCGGCGATGCGCCACGTGGGCTTGGGCGACCAGCTCGAGAAGCTCGAGCGTCTGCGCGCGCAACTGAGGTCGGAGGGACTGTTCGATCCCGCCCGCAAGCGGCCGCTGCCGTTCCTCCCCCACCTCATCGGCCTCATCACGGGCGAGAACTCCGACGCTGAGAAGGACGTGCATCGCAACGCCGAGCTGCGCTGGCCGCACGTGCGCTTCCGCACGATCCACGCCGCCGTGCAGGGTGACCGGTGCGTGCCCGAGACGCTCGTGGCGCTTCGGACCCTCGATGCCGACCCCGAAGTCGACGTCATCATCGTCGCGCGGGGCGGGGGCGATCCGCAGACCCTGCTGGGGTTCAGCGACGAGCGCCTCGTGCGGGCCGTCGCCGCGGCATCCACTCCCGTCGTGAGCGCGATCGGACACGAAAACGACCACCCGATCCTCGACGACGTCGCCGACCTGCGGGCGTCCACGCCGACCGACGCGGCCAAGCGGGTCGTGCCCGACGTCGCCGAGCAGCGCGCGTACGTCGCGCAGCTGCGCGCGCGCCTGACGACACGGCTGACGCAGCGCATCGGCCACGACATCGCACAGCTCGAACAGCTGCGCTCACGTCCCGTGCTGCGTTCGCCCGAATCGCTCTTGACCACGCGCGCGCACGAGCTGCACCTGCAGTGCGCGCGAGGTCGCGACGTCATCGACCGAGCCCTGGAACGACAGAGCCGCCGCACCGCCGAGCTGCGGGCGACGCTGCGCGCACTGTCCCCCGCTGCGACGCTGGCGCGCGGCTACGCGATCGCGCACCTCGGCGACGGCGTGATCGTGCGCGATGCCGAGCAGGCTCCGGCGGGAGCACATGTCGCCGTCACGGTCGCGCGAGGGTCGTTCGCCGCGCGGTCGGAGGGCCCGCTGGACGAAGGGGATGCGGCGGGGGCCTCGCCCGCTGCGAACTAGGATGGAGCCCATGACCGACTCGACCGCCGCGGCAGTCTCGGACCTCTCGTTCGAGCAGGCGCGCGACGAACTCGTCCGCGTCGTCGCCGAGCTCGAACAGGGTGCTCCGACCCTCGAGCACTCGCTCGCACTGTGGGAGCGCGGCGAAGCGCTCGCGGCTCGGTGCGAAGAGTGGCTGCTGGGCGCCAAACGCCGGCTCGAGGCCGCGCGCAGCACATCCGAGCCGGACGCGGAGGCGTGATGGCCCCGCGCCAACCACGGGTCGTGGCCGAGCTCGGCCGCCCTGAGACACCCGACGAGACCGCCAGCCGCAAGGCCGAGGCGTCCCGCGTCTACCGGTCGAGCCAGACCACGCGCAACCTCATCGCGGCGCTGCTCGTGACGATCGCGATCGTCGCGGTCATCGTGCTGGGCGTGCCCCGCGGCACCCCTCCGCCGCAGGATCCGATCGACGTCGCGGCGACGGCCGAGAGCATCGGCGTCGCCGAGGGCCACACAGCGATCGCCCCCGATCTGCCGGCGGCGGATTGGGTCGTCAACCGCGCGGCGGTCGAGGGCGACGGCTCGGTCCGCGCTTGGACGATCGTCTACGCCCCCGCCGACGAAGACATCCCCGGCTTCCTCCGCGTCGCGCAGGCCTTCGACGCCGACGACGGCTGGGCTGCCCGGATCCTGTCGGGCTCGGCACCGACCGGCACGCAGTCCATCGGCGGCGTGACCTGGGACCGTTACGATCTCGACGCCTCGCGCACCGGCAACATCACGGTCGCCCTCGGTGCGACCGCCGGCGACGACACGATCCTCATCTACGGCACCGCTGCCGACCCCCTGCTCGAAGACATGGCGGCCGCGGTCGCCGACGAAGTGCTGGCTCTGCGAAAGGACGCCGAATGAACGGGATGCCGACACCGCAAGAAGCGTGGGACGAGATGCGGCGCGGCAACGAGCGATTCGTGGCAGGCGCACCCCGCCACCCTCATCAGGGTGCCGATCGCCGGCACGAGCTCGCCACGGGGCAGCGTCCGCACGCGACCCTCTTCGGGTGCTCGGACTCGCGCCTCGCGGCCGAGATCATCTTCGACAAGGGCCTGGGCGACCTGTTCGTCATCCGGAACGTCGGCCAGGTGATCTCGGAGTCGGTCGTGGGCAGCATCGAGTACGCCGTCGAGGTGCTCGAAGTCCCCCTCATCGTCGTCCTCGGCCACGACGAGTGCGGCGCCGTCGCCGCTGCGATCGAGAGCACACAGCTCGACGCCCCCGCGCTCGCACCGCAGATCTGGCGTCAGATCGCGCCCATCGTGCCCGCCGCGCGACGCGTGATCCGCGAGCAGACGGTGCACGGCATCCGGCCCGAGAAGGTGGACCCCGAGCTCGTCGGCCGAGAGCATCTGCGCGACACCGTCTCGTCGCTGCTCAACGCGTCCGAGCTCATCAGCCTGGCCGTCGCCGAGCAGCGCGTCGGCATCGTGGGCGCCAACTACCGCCTGGCCGAGGGGCTCGCCGCCCCGGCCATCAGCCTCGGCGTCTCGACCGACGCCTGACCCACCCAGATACGAGAGGAACGACGCCGTGACCGACATCGAGTACCGCATCGAGCACGACACCATGGGAGAAGTCCGGGTGCCCAAGGACGCTCTCTATGCCGCGCAGACGCAGCGCGCCGTCGAGAACTTCCCGATCTCCGGAGACCGCCTCGAGCCGGCGCAGATCGCCGCTCTCGCGCGTATCAAGAAGGCCGCGGCTCTCGCGAACGCCGAGCTCGGCACGCTGGACTCCGGAGTCGCGAACGCGATCGCTCGCGCCGCGGACCGCATCATCGCGGGTGAGTTCGCCGACCAGTTCCCGATCGACGTCTATCAGACCGGCAGCGGCACGTCGTCGAACATGAACATGAACGAGGTGCTCGCCAAGCTCGCGACGCTCGACCTCGGGCAGCCGGTGCACCCCAACGATCACGTCAACGCGTCGCAGTCGTCGAACGACGTGTTCCCGACGTCGGTGCACATCGCCGTGACGCAGGAACTCATCGACGACCTCATCCCGGGTCTGGACCACCTCGCCGTCGCGCTCGAGGCGAAGGCCGAGGCATGGCGCAACGTCGTCAAGTCGGGCCGCACGCACCTCATGGACGCCACCCCCGTCACCCTCGGCCAGGAGTTCGGCGGCTACGCCCGGCAGATCCGCCTGGGCATCGAGCGGGTGCAGGCCGTTCTTCCGCGCGTCGCCGAGGTTCCCCTCGGCGGCACCGCCGTCGGCACCGGCATCAACACGCCGCTCGGGTTCCCGCAGAAGGTGCTCGAGCTCATCGTGAACGACACCGAGCTGCCCATCACCGAGGCGAAGGACCACTTCGAGGCGCAGGCGAACCGCGACGGTCTGGTCGAAGCATCCGGCGCCCTGCGCACGGTCGCCGTCTCGCTCACCAAGATCAACAACGACATCCGCTGGATGGGGTCGGGGCCCAACACGGGTCTGGGCGAGCTGCACATCCCCGACCTGCAGCCGGGCTCCTCGATCATGCCCGGCAAGGTCAACCCCGTCGTGCCCGAAGCCGTGCTCATGGTGTGTGCGCGGGTCATCGGCAACGACGCCACGATCGCCTGGGCCGGCGCGTCCGGCTCGTTCGAGCTCAATGTCGCGATCCCCGTCATGGGCTCGGCGCTGCTCGAGTCGATCGAGCTGCTCGCCAACGCGTCCCGCCTGCTCGCCGACAAGACGATCGACGGGCTCGAGGCCAACGTCGACCGCGCGGCGGCCTTCGCCGGCATGTCGCCGTCGATCGTGACGCCCCTCAACAAGCTCATCGGATACGAGGCTGCGGCCAAGATCGCGAAGCACTCGGTCGCCAACGGGATCACGGTGCGCGAGGCCGTCCTCGACCTCGGCTACGTCGAACGGGGCGAGCTGACGATCGAACAGCTCGACGAGAAGCTCGACCTGCTGTCGATGACCCATCCCGGCTGATCGGATTCGAACACCACACGGGCGCTCCGGGGTCCATAATCAGGGAGTGGCCCGAACACCACGCCCGATCTCCGCGCGCGTCCGCATCCTTGGTGCGGTGCTTGTCGTCGCCTGCGTCGGGCTCGCGATCGTCGGCGGGGTGACGTTCCTCGTGCAGCGCGCCTGGGTCGTCACCGAGATCACCGAGCGCCTCGAGGCGCAGGTCGCACGGCTGCAGACGGTGGCCGACGCCCCGACGTCGTCGACCCCCCAGGACGGGTCGGCGCAGACGGCGGTCGAGAACATCGCCGTCGCCGACTTCCCGTCCGTCGACGCGTATCTCGAGGCGGTCGTCGCGCGTCTCGTGCCCGCCCGGAACGAGGCCTCGATGGCGATCGTCGACGGCGTCCCCCGGTTCGTGCCGTCGACGCTGTCGGGCTTCGACATCTCGGACGACCAGGACTTCACCGACCGCGTCGTCGCCGAGACGGCGTCGGGCGCCACGGTGATCGGCACGGCGGTGACCCCACGCGGATCGCTGCGCTACATCGCGATCCCGATCCGCATGGACGGCGACCCGCAGGAAGGCGTGTATGTGCGCGCCGTCGACATGGAGGCCGAGCTCGAGCCGGTGACGGCGGCCATCGCGACCTACGGCATCGCCGCCGTCGTCGTGCTCGTCGCGATGGGCGTCGTGGGCTGGTTCGTCACGGGACGCCTGCTCTCGCCGATCCGGCATCTGCGCGAGACGGCCGACACCATCACCCTGACCGACCTGTCGCCGCGCCTGCCCGCCGTCGGTAACGACGAGATCGCCGACATGTCGCGCACCGTCAACTCGATGCTCGACCGTCTCGAGGGTTCGGTCGACGTGCAGCGTCAGCTGCTCGACGATGTGCGCCACGAGCTGAAGACACCCATCACGATCGTGCGGGGCCACCTCGAGCTCATGAATCCGAGGGATGCCGCCGATGTGACCAGCGCCCGGCAGCTGGGCATCGCGGAGCTCGACCGCATGACGCGGCTCGTCGAGGACATCGACCTGCTCGCGAGCGTCGAGGGGGGCTCGTTCGCCGTCGACCGCATCGATCTGGCCGCCCTCACGCAACGCGTCGGCGAGCTCGTCGCCGTCATCCCCGGGCACGTCTGGCGGGTCGAGCACGTCGCACGCGGCCGCATGATGGGCGACCACGACCGGTTGCTGCAGGCGTGGCTGCAGCTCGCCGACAACGCCGCCAAGTACACCGCCGAGGGTTCGGCCATCGAGCTCGGCAGCGACAAGGACGCCACCGGCATCCGTCTCTGGGTGCGAGACCACGGCAGCGGCATCCCCCCGGCGCAGCGGCACCGCATCTTCCGCCGCTTCGATCGCGCGCACGGCAAGCGCAGCGTCGGCGGATCCGGCCTGGGCCTGGCGATCGTCGATGCGATCGCCAAGGCGCACGGCGGACACTGCGCCGTCACGGACTCCCCCGGCGGCGGCGCGACCTTCACGATCCACCTCCCCGTCCCGGTCTCGACGACGGAGTTCCCCGCACCCGTCCGCGCCGGCGACGTCGTGCTGCAGCGAGAGGCTTCGGGATGACCACCATTCTGATCATCGAGGACGAACCGCACATCGCGGCGTTCATCGCGCGGGGGCTGAAGACCGCCGGCTACGACACGATCCTCGTCGAAGACGGCGCCGAGGGGCTCGAGGCCGCCCTCAGCGGCGCGGCCGATCTCGTGCTGCTGGACATCGGGCTTCCGACGATGGACGGCCTCGAGGTGCTCCGCGAGCTGCGCGCGCGGGACACCGGGATCCCGGTCATCATGCTGACCGCGCGGTCGAGCACGCGCGACACGGTCGAGGGTCTGGATGCCGGTGCGAGCGACTACGTCGCCAAGCCCTTCACGTTCGACGAACTCCTCGCGCGCGTGCGCTCACGGCTCCGCGAATCCGCCCAGCAAACCGGCATGCTGGTGAGCCACGGCGACGTCGTGCTCGACGTGCTCGCACGCCGCGTGACCGTCGCGGGGGTCGCCGTCGAGCTCTCGGCACGCGAGTTCGCCCTCGCCGAGCAGTTCCTGCGCCATGCGGGCAGCGTGCTCAGTCGCGAGCAGCTGCTCAGCAGCGTCTGGGGGCTCGACTTCGATCCCGGTTCCAACGTCGTCGACGTCTACGTCCGCTACCTGCGGGGCAAGCTCGGTGCACACCACATCACGACCGTGCGCGGCGAGGGCTACCGCTGGGAATAGTCCCGCGCACGAGAGAAGCCCCCGACGCTGGGGACGTCGGGGGCTGGAAGGCCGGTCTTGGGGGAAGCCGGCCGCACATCAATCGCGGAAGTCTGGGGAACCGTGCGATCGATCTCTCTTCGAGCCGTCTCCGGTCAGGGGTTTCTCGGAAACGGACGGTGTCACCGCCGGAGCGGAGGTCTGGGGGCGCGGCTTCGCCTCGCCGAAGCGGCTGGGGCGATCTTCGCGACCGTAGCTATCGTCGTGGTCGTCGGGACGCGCGGGATGTGAGCGGTCGCCGTCGTCGCCTCGATCGGGGCGTGTCGCGGGGGCGGGGGGAAGCGCCGCCGCGGGCGGCGCAGCGGGCGAGATGACCACCGGCGCAGGCGCGGGCACGGTGCGCGTGACGGGCGGGTCCGCCTCGTGCGGCACGGCGGGAGCGACGACATCGACCGGCGGTGCCGCCTCGGTCGGCGGGGCCGGGGGTGGGGCGGGGATGTGCGTCGTCAGCGGACCGACGGGCTCGACGACAGGGTCCGTGACCGGCTCGGTCACGGCAGACACGTCGGCGGGCCCGGCAGCGGGGCGCGGAGTGACGGTGAGCTGCGGTGCGGGCCGCACGTGGACCATGGCGGATTCGACCGGTTCGCCGGGCGATTCCGCGAGAACGGCGGTGTTGGTCACGGCCACGGTGGCGACGACGGCGGCCGTCACCGCGAACGCGGTCGTGCCTCCGATCGCGATCCGTGCACGCGTGTCCACGAGAGCCCCCTTCGAGTCCGCGATTTCACGGACCCTTCAATGGTGACAGAGCGCGCCCCCTGCGTGACCCCCTTCCGGGTGAGACTTCTCTCATGCCGGCATTCGGCTTCAGGCCATCTCACCGGCCTCGAGGAGGTCGGTGACGAGCGCTGCGATCGCCGAGCGCTCGGATCTGGTGAGGGTCACGTGTGCGAACAGTCCGTGTCCCTTCAGCGTCTCGATGACCGACGCCACACCGTCGTGCCGCCCCACGCGCAGGTTGTCGCGCTGCCCGACGTCGTGTGTGAGCACGACCCGAGAGTTCTGCCCGATACGACTGAGGACCGTCAGCAGGACATTGCGTTCGAGCGACTGCGCTTCGTCGACGATGACGAACGCGTCGTGCAGCGACCGCCCGCGGATGTGCGTCAGGGGCAGCACCTCGAGCAGGCCTCGCTCGATCACTTCGTCCAGCACGTTGCCCGAGACGACCGATCCGAGCGTGTCGTAGACCGCCTGTCCCCACGGGTTCATCTTCTCCTCCTGGTCCCCCGGCAGGTATCCGAGCTCCTGCCCGCCGACGGCGAACAGCGGCCGGAAGACGATGATGCGCTTCTGCTGCTGGCGCTCGAGCACGGCCTCGAGGCCGGCACACAGGGCGAGGGCCGATTTGCCGGTGCCCGCGCGGCCTCCGAGCGACACGATGCCGACTTCGGGATCCAGCAGCAGGTCGATCGCGATGCGCTGCTCGGCGGAGCGGCCATGCAGCCCGAAGACCTCGCGGTCCCCGCGCACGAGTGCGAACGATCCGTCGCCCGTCACCCGGCCGAGCGCCGATCCGCGCTCGGAGTGCACGATGAGTCCTGTGTTGACGGGGAGCCCGTGCACGTCGGCGCTCTCGGCGACTTCGCTCTCGTACAGGTCGCTCATCTCGTCGCCCGAGACGTGGATGTCGGCGATGCCCGTCCACCCCGAGTCGACCGCCTGCTCGGCGAGGTACTCCTCGGCGCTCACGCCGAGCGATGCCGCCTTCACGCGCATCGGGAGGTCCTTCGAGACGACGGTGACCTCGTGCCCGTCCTGCGCGAGGTGCATCGCGATCGCGAGGATGCGGGTGTCGTTGTCGCCCAGGCGCATGCCCTGGGGCAGCACGGTCGCGTCGGTGTTCGACAGCTCGACGCGCAGCGAGCCGCCCTCGCCCACGGGCACGGGGAAGTCGAGGCGGCCGTGCTCGACGCGCAGCTCGTCGAGGTGACGCAGCGCCTGACGCGCGAAGTACCCGATCTCGGGATCGTGACGTTTGCCCTCGAGTTCGGTGATGACGACGACCGGGATCACGACGCTGTGCTCGGCGAAGCGGAAGAACGCCCGCGGATCGCTCAGCAGCACCGAGGTGTCCAAGACGTAGGTGCGCAGCGTCTGGTCGGTCGGATCGACGCCCGACAGTTCCTGATCGCTCTGCTTGTGTGGTGCTCGTGTGGTCACAACCCACTCCCCGCCCCCGGGTGGAGAACCCGGCAGTCACGAGTCGACCAGGTGTCACGAGTCGCGATCCATGGGGCCGACCCGACCGGGCACGGTGCCCGATGCGACGAACGTACGTCTGCCGTGCGGCATCCGGCGCGTCCGACACGCCGCCGACGGGTTACGCGTCGGTGAACACGCGTGTCACCACACGCGCGCCGCAGCGAAGGCCGCGAGGGCGTCGCCGAAGAGCCGCAGCGTGTCTGCGGTCGTTCCGACGTGCGGTGACACGCGCACCTTACCGAAGCGCGCCGTGACGGTGAGGCCGTGGTTCTCGAGCGACGCGGCGAGAGGAGCGGCATCCTGCGGCGCGGGGGCGAGCGTCACGATCCCGCCGCGATGCCGGGCTTCGCGCGGGGTGACGACGGGCACGTCGTAGCGCTCCGCCGTGCGGACGACCTCGGCGGTGCGCCCCGCGAGCTCCGCCTCGATCGCGGCGACGCCGACGTCGCGCACGTCGCGCAGGGCGGTCGCGAGACGCGCTGCGGCGAGGGTGTCGGGGTACGCGACCGTGAACGAGCGGGCGGATGCCGCCGGCAGAGGCACGACGTCGGAGAGCGGATCCCCCTCGACGCCTGCGAAACCCGAGAGCACCGGCTCGAGCCGCTCGAGCGCGCGTTCGCCGAACCATGCGAACCCCGTGCCCTTGCCGGCGCGCAGCCACTTGTAGCCGTTGGCGCAGACCACGTCGGCGGCGAGGTAGTCCGCCTCCACGGCGCCGAAGCCCTGCACGGCGTCGACGATGAGCAGGCGGTCTCCGATGACGTCGCGCAGCGCCGTCAGGTCGGCTCGATAGCCCGTGCGGAAGTCGACGAGGCTCACGGCGACGGCACGCGTGTCGTCGGTCAGCGCAGCGCGCACGACGTCGGGCGTGACGAACCCGTCGTCGGGCTCGACCCACTGCGGCGTGATGAATCCGCGTGCGTCGCTCGCGCGCGTCGCCGCGACCGTGAGCGACGGGAACTCGCCGCGCGAGAGCACGAGACCGCCGCCGGTCAGCCCGTACAGCGCGTGCATGAGGCCGTACGTCGTCGACGGCTGCAGCGTCACCTCGTCGGGGTCCGTCCCCATGAGCTCGGCGATGAGCTCCTTCGCCTCGCGAACGTGGTCGGCGACGAGTTCGATGCTCGAGCGGCGAGCCGAGCCGAGCATCTCGATGTCAGCCTGCGCCTCGCTGCGCACCGAGGGCGAGAGCGGGCCGAACGCGGCCCAGTCGAGATAGCCCGGTTCGCCGTCGAACGACTGCTGGAACGCCTCGAGGTCCATCATCGTCAGCCTCCGAATCGGCGGTCGCGATCGGTGTAGTCGCGGATCGCCCGCAGGAAGTCGACCTCTCGCAGGTCGGGCCCCAGCGCCTCGACGAAGTAGAACTCCGAGTGCGCGGACTGCCAGAGCAGGAAGTCGCTCAGTCGCTGCTCGCCCGACGTGCGGATGACGAGGTCGGGGTCCGGTTGCCCCCCCGTGTAGAGGTGCTCGCCGATCTGCTCGGGAGTGAGGCTCTCGGCGAGCTCCTCGAACGATCCGCCCGAGGTCGAGTGCGCCGCGATGATGCTGCGCACCGCGTCGACGATCTCGCCCCGACCGCCGTAGCCGACGGCGAGGTTCACGTGCAGCCCCGTATTGCCCTTCGTGCGCTCCTGCGCATCGTCGAGCACGCGCGCCAGATCCGGCGGCAGCAGCTCCGACCGGCCCACGTGCTGCACGCGCCAGTCGCGTTCGCGCGACAGTCCGTCGGCGAGTTCGGCGATGATGTCGATGAGATCGGACAGCTCGCGGGAATCCCGCTTGACCAGGTTGTCGTTGGAGAGCAGGTACAGCGAGACGACGTCGACGCCGATCTCGTCGCACCAGCCGAGGAAGTCGCGCATCTTCGCCGCACCGGCACGGTGCCCGTGCGCGGCCGACTCGTAGCCGAGCTGCCGCGCCCAGCGCCGGTTGCCGTCGATCATCATCGCGACATGCCGCGGCACCGCCGCTGCATCCAACCGGCGACGGAGCCGGTTGATATACAGGCGATAGAGGGGCCCTCGGCCCTCGTTCGACGAAGCGCGCGCCACACGCCTACGCTACCGCCCGCGGGCACGCGGCATGTTCGTCACGGCATACACCGACGCGTAGCCTGAGCACGTGACCAGCCGCAGCGGTGTTCCCGCAGAACCCGATGTCCCGGGACTGCCTCTCATGGAGGCCGCGGCCGTCGATGCCGCGACGCCTGAGATCCGGCCGACCTGGCGCGGCTGGATCCATGCCGCGACCTTCCCCGTCGCGATCGTCGCGGGGATCGTGCTCATCGTGCTGGCGCAGGGCGGCCCCGCGAAGTGGGCTTCCGCCGTCTTCATGGCGACGTCGCTGCTGCTGTTCGGCAACTCCGCGCTCTATCACCGGTTCGACTGGGGTCCGAAGACGAGGATCATCCTCAAGCGGATCGACCACGCCAACATCCTGCTGCTCATCGCCGGCACCTACACGCCGATCGCCGTCCTCGCGCTGCCGACGTCGCAGACCGTCATCCTGCTCTCGCTCGCGTGGGGCGGCGCGCTCCTGGGGATCCTGTTCCGGGTGTTCTGGATCGACGCACCGCGATGGCTCTACGTCGCGCTGTACCTCGTGCTGGGCTGGGCGGCCGTCATGTACATCGTGCCGCTCTTCCAGGCCAACCCGGCCATGATGATCCTCGTCATCATCGGGGGTCTGCTCTACACGGTCGGCGCCGTCGCCTACGCGCTCAAGCGCCCGAATCCGTGGCCCGGGCACTTCGGGTTCCACGAGATCTTCCACGTCTGCACCGTGCTGGCGTTCCTCTGCCATTGGACGGCGTGCCTGCTCATCGCGCTGCACCCGGCCTACCACGGCCCCTGAGCCCGCTACGGGCGCGGGGGCACCCGCGGATCCTCGTCGGGCTCGGCAGCATCCCGTCGTCCGTCCGCATCGAGGGCCTCGGCCTCTTCGCGCAGCTCGTCGGCGATGTCGGCACGTACGCGACCCCGGCGGATGCGACGCAGCATGTCGAAGATGAGCAGGAAGACCGCCACGACCACGAGGACGATGACGGCGAAGCCCAGCGGACCGGGTGTCACAAGCGATGGGTCGACCGTCATGCTCGGCGTCGGCTGGGGGTCGGCGGTCGCGAGCGCGGCGATCACGTCGTGCATGGTGTCCTCGATCCGCGCCGGAAGCGCATAGCCTGGATGTCCAGCCTAATCTTCCCGACAGGACCGCGATGACGACCCAGGACATGCTCGATCGGCGCTACGGCCGACGCGGTCGCGGGGGCTCGCGGGCGCTCGTCATCATCGGCATCGCGCTCGCCGTCGTCGCCGTGGGACTGTTCTCCTGGATGACGGTGGCCTCGTCTCTCGACTCCGTCGATGCCGACACGACCGGCTTCGACCTCGTGGATGAGCGCACGGTCGTGCTCGACTTCCAGTTCACCTCTCCCCCGGGCCGCAGCGTCGCGTGCGTCCTCGAAGCGCAGGACGAAGAGCACGGCGTCGTCGGCTGGAAGGTCGTCGAATACGAGGCGTCCGACATGCACGGCCGCGCGTACCGCGAGGTCATCCCGACGACCGCGCCCGCGGTGTCGGGGTTTGTCAACGACTGCTGGGTGACGTAGTCTTTTCCCGTTCACGCCCTGGCCAGCGCCGGGGCGTTCGACGTACCGGCCCCCACAGCAAGGAGATCGACGTGTCCAGCGATGCCCCGGTGACCTTCCTCACCCAGGATGCCTACGACCGTCTCGCCGCCGAGCTCGAGCAGCTCTCGACCGTCGGCCGCGAGGAGATCGCCAAGCGGATCGAAGCCGCGCGCGAAGAGGGCGACCTCAAGGAGAACGGCGGCTATCACGCCGCGAAGGATGAACAGGGCAAGCAGGAGGCCCGCATCCGCACGCTGCAGCAGCTGCTGAAGGACGCGACCGTCGGCGAGGCGCCCGAGAGCACGGGCGTCGTCGAATCCGGCACGGTCGTGACCGCGATCGTCGCCGGCGGCGAAGAGGTCTTCCTGCTCGGCAACCGCGAGATCGCCTCCGGCTCGGAACTCGACGTGTACAGCGAGGCCTCGCCCCTCGGTTCGGCGATCCTCGGTCTCACGGAGGGCGAGAAGACGTCGTACACCGCTCCCAACGGCCGCGAGATCGCGGTCGAGGTCGTGAAGGTCGAGACCTACGCGGGGCAGTGACCCCTCGCCAGGCTCCGCGCCCCTCTTCGACAGGCTCAGGGATCAGCCGCGAGACTGCATCCGCACGGCGAGACGACGGGGTTCACCCGCTGTCTCGCCGTGCCGTTGCAGTCTCGCGGTCATTGTTCGACGATGGCGGGGTGGAAGCCGGCCTCTTCGAGCACCGCGATGACGTGGGCGCGGTGCTCCTCGCCGCGCGTCTCGACGCTGAGCTGCAGGATGACCTCGCTGATCTGCAGGCCCTGACCGTGCCGCGTGTGCAGCACCTCGATGACGTTCGCTCCGGCATGCGACACGAGCTCTGAGACCCGCGCGAGCTGACCCGGACGGTCGGGCAGCGGGATCCGCAGCGACGTGTACCGATCGGATGCCGCGAGCCCGTGCGCGACGATGCGCTGCAGCAGCAGCGGGTCGATGTTCCCGCCCGACAGCACGCTGACGGTCGTGCCCGTGGCCTGCACCTTGCCGGCGAGCATCGCGGCGACGCCGGCGGCGCCCGCGGGCTCGACGACCTGCTTCGCGCGCTCGAGGAGCACCAGGAGCGCCCGGGCGATGTCGTCTTCGGAGACCGTCACGATCTCATCGACGACTTCACGGACGATGTCGAACGTGAGATCCCCCGGTCGCGCCACGGCGATGCCGTCGGCGATCGTGGGTCGTGTCGCGACCTCGAGCGGATGACCGGCGGCGATGGAGGGCGGGAAGGCCGCAGAGTTCTCGGCCTGCACTCCGATGACGCGGATCGTGCGTCCCACCGCGGCAGCGCGCGCCTTGAGAGCCGCGCCGACACCCGCGATGAGTCCTCCCCCGCCGATGCCGAGCACGACGGTCTCGAGTTCGGGCAGCTGGTCCCACAGTTCGATGCCGAGGGTTCCCTGCCCCGCGATGATGTCGAGGTGGTCGAAGGGGTGGATGAGGACGGCACCCGTGCGTTCGGCGAACTCCGCCGCGAGCCGCAGCGGCGTCTCGACCGTCGCGCCCTCGAGCACGACCTCGGCGCCGTAGCCGCGCGTCGCGAGGAGCTTGGGCACGGGCACCCCGAGCGGCATGAAGATCGTGGCGGGGATGCCGAGCTCCTGCGCCGCGAGCGCGACACCCTGCGCGTGGTTTCCCGCCGAGGCTGCGACGACACCGCGGGCGCGCTCCTCGGCGGTCAGCCGCGACAGACGGTAGGTCGCTCCGCGGATCTTGAACGATCCCGTGCGCTGCAGGTTCTCGAGCTTGAGGTGCACGGGCACCCCGAGCAGCTCGGACAGATGCTGCGACGCGTCCACCGGAGTGGGCGAGATGACACCGGCCAGCGAGGCCGCGGCGTCTTCGAACGCCGCGAGCGCAGGGACAGCCGACCGGGTCTGAGACGTGTTCACGCGCGTGTCCTCCTGGGGCGTGGGACGGTGCTCCAGATGAAGTCACCGGTGGGTGGCGCGCCGGTCTCCCAGGAGCGCTTGCTGAGATAGACCGCCACGACGTTCGCGAATGCCGCCAGCGGCACGGCGAACAGCGCCCCCGGGATGCCGGCGATCATGGCACCGCCGGCGACGACGATGACGATCGCGAGCGGATGCACCTTGACGGCGGCCCCCATCAGGAGCGGCTGCAGGACGTGACCTTCGATCTGCTGGACGCCGAGGACGACCACGAGCATCCACAGCGCGATCCACGGACCGTTGTAGACGAGGGCGAGGAACACCGCGACGGCGCCCGTCAGCACGGCTCCCACGATCGGGACGAAAGCGCCCAGGAACACCAGGACGGCGACGGGGATCGCCAGCGGCACGCCCAGCAGGAACGCGCCGAGTCCGATCCCGACGGCATCGATCGTCGCGACCAGCAGCTGCGTGCGGGCGTAGTTCACGACCGTCACCCAGCCGGCCTTCGCCGCGCCGTCCACGGCGCGGCGGGCGCGCCGGGGGAACAGTCGCGTGGCCCACTTCCAGATCCCGGCGCCGTCGGCCAGGAGGCACAGCAGGATGAACACGGCGAGCAGCGATCCCGCGGCGACATGACCCAGCGTCGTGCCGAGCGCCAGCGCACCCGACCACAGCAGCTGCCCCTGTTCCTGCATGAGCTGACCCGCCTGCGCCAGGAGGTCGTCGATCTGCTGCGCCGTGAGGTGCAGCGGGCCGTCGATGAGGTACTGGCGGAACTGCACGACCGCCTCGACCGTGCGCGTCTGCACCGACGCCCACTCCCTGCTGATCTGCCAGCCCACGAGCCACAGCAGTCCCGACACGATGGCGAGCGTCCCGACGACCGAGATGACGATCGCGATCCATTTCGGGACGCCTCGGCGCAGCATCCACGAGAATGCGGGCCAGAGCAGCGCCGTCACGAGGATCGCGACGAGGAGGGGGATGACGAGGAGCTTCAGCTGGATGATGAGCCAGATCGCGACGCCGATGGCCGCCGCGATGACGAGCAGGCGCCACGAGTACGCCGTCGCGACGCTCAGACTCCGCGGTACGGTGCGCCCCGCGTCGGTCGTGACGACCCGGGTCCGATCGCGCAGCGCGTCGAACAATGAGCCGCGAGGCTGGGGAGCGTCGGACTCCGACTCCGTACTGCTCATCCGACAAGTCTAGGACCGGCGCATTCCGCAATCACCATGCACCGCAGCGACGTCGGCGGCCGTCATTAGGCTGACCGCGTGAAGTCCTCACTCAGTCGCGCCGAAGCCCGCCGCATCGCCGTCGCCGCGCAGGGGTTCGCTCGCCCGCGCCCCGCCGCCGTCGGCACACGGCAGCTCAATCTCGCCCTCGCCCGCATGGCGACTCTGCAGATCGACTCGGTCAACGTCTTCGCGAGATCTCACTACATGCCGCTCTTCTCGCGCCTCGGACCGTACGACCCCGCACTTCTGGATCGATTGCTGTTCGCGCAACGCCCGCCCTACCTCGAATACTGGGCGCACGTCGCGGCGTTCATCCCCGCGACCGACTGGCCGCTGTTCCGGTTCCGGATGGATGCCCTGCGCGAGAAGTACGGCACGGGTCCCGACACGTGGTTCCACGCGCATCGCCCGGTCGTGGACTGGGTGCGCGCCGAGCTCGCCGATCGCGGACCACTGCGCCCCGCGCAGATCGAGTACGACGCGCATCGCGGCACGCGGGGTCAGTGGTGGGACTGGGACGTCGTCAAGCGCGCACTCGAGCAGCTGTGGCTCTTCGGCGAGGTGGCGATCGCCGGCAGGCGGGGCTTCGAGCGCCGGTACGCCGTGGCCGCCGATGTCGTGCCCGCCGCGGCGTTCGCCGCCCGTGTGCCGCGTGACGAGGCCGTCCGCGAGCTCGTGCGGCGCGCAGCGCGCGCCTACGGTGTCGCGACAGCGGCCGATCTGGCCGATTACTGGCGGATCAGCGACCGCCGCGCCGTCCTCGCGGCGGTGCACGACCTCGTCGATTCGCACGAGCTGCGCCCGGTCACGGTCGAAGGCTGGACGACGGGCGACCGCCCCACCCCCGCCTGGCTGCACGTCGATGCCCGGCGCCCCCGGCGCATCGACGCGAGCGCGATCCTGACGCCGTTCGACCCGCTGGTGTGGTTCCGCGACCGCACCGAGCGCCTGTTCGACGTCGAGTACCGGATCGAGATCTACACGCCCGCGCACCGCCGCCGCTTCGGCTACTACTCGCTGCCGGTGCTGCAGGGCGACGACGTCGTCGGCCGCGTCGATCTCAAGGCCGACCGCGCGGCATCCCGTCTGCTCGTCCAGTCCGCGTGGTGGGAGCACGGTCATCCTCCGGATGCCGCGGCCCGGCTCGCGCACGAGCTGCAGGCCGCCGCGGCCTGGCAAGGTCTGGACACGCTGTCGGTGTCACGATGGGGCGACGCCACCGACGACCTCGCCGCCGTGCTCCCCCGTGCCGAGCGCCACGATGCAGGACCGGTCGCGGCGGGTTAGCGTGGCACTGTGCAGCGCCGTGTCATCGCAGGGATCGTCGCCGGCGTCGCGGTGGTCGCGATCGGCGCCGGCATCGCGGCGTGGACGCTGACGCGGCCGCCCTCCGCCGACGATGTCGCCGACCGCTATCTGCGCGCCCTCTCGAACGGCGACTTCGCCGCCATCGCGCCGCTGCTGCCCGAGTCGGTCGATGCCGGACACCTCGAGACGGCCTTCGCCGGGGCGACCGGGCACCTCACCGACTACACCGTGACGCTGACCGGCGACGGCGACGCGGTCAGCGCGAGAGCCGACGTCCTCCTCGGTGGCGCGGACGGCGTCGTCGTCTTCGGTCTCGCCCGCACCGATGACGGCTGGACTCTCGCACAGGACTTCCTCGCGAGCCTCGAGGTGAGCACGACGCTCGGCGATTCCGTCCTCGTCGGCGACGCCCTCGCGCCCGCGGACGAACCGATCGCTCTGCTGCCGGCCGTCTATCCCGTCTCAGCGGCGCCCGCCGGTATCCTCGAGGGGGACATCGAGGTGACCGCGACGAACGACGAGCCGGTGACGGCGGCGCTCGACCCGACGCTCGCGCCCTCTGCGACCGACATCGCCCAGCGACGGCTCGACGACTACGCCGCGCAGTGCACGGCGCCGGCGGCGACGATCCCGGAACGCTGCGGGCTGCGCGCACCGTGGGCCGCAGACCTGCGCACACTCGACGCCGTCGCGTTCCGCGTCGAGACCCTGCCGTCGCTGCGCATCGCCGACGACGGCCGATCGTTCGCCGCGACCGGCGGCGCCGTCGTGGCGACGGTGACCGGCACGACGAGGGCAGGGTCCGCCGCATCCTTCACGTATCGATCGGAGGACTGGTCGATGTACGGAACGGTCCGCTTCGAGGGCGAGCAGATGGTGCTGCTCGTCGACTGACCGACAATCCGAGGTCGAATCCGTGCGACAGATGACGCACATCAGAGGCCTTCGGCGCGACACTCTGCCAAGACATACCAGAATGGACGCGGTTCAACAAGACTTCCATCCCCGCGCGCGCGACGCTATGCAGGAAGTATGACAATATCCCCACCTCTACCCGAAACGGCTCGGAGGCGCCGCGGCACAGTAGCCGCGACCGTCACCGTCGCGGCTCTCGCAGCGGCCCTGCTCAGCCCCACGGCGGCATCAGCTTCCGCCGCCGACCCCGTCATCACCATCGAAGACGGCGTCACGCAGCCCGTCTTCGACTACGGCACGGCCGTGCGCGAACGCGTCTTCATCCCCGTCGAGGGTGTCGACCAGGACAACGACGGTGTGACCGACGTCACCTCGGTCGACATCATCCGCCCGGCGCAGGCCTCGGCGGACCTCAAGGTCCCGGCCATCATCGACCCCAGCCCCTACTACACGACCCTCGGACGCGGCAACGAGTCCCAGCGTCTGACCGACATCGACGGCGACGGCGTCGCCGACCTGTTCCCCCTGTTCTACGACAACTACTTCGTGCCGCGCGGCTACGCCGTCATCCACGCGCAGATGAACGGCACGGGCTGGTCGACCGGTTGCCCCCACCACGGCGGTGCGGGTGACATCGAGAGCATGAAGGTCGTCGTCGACTGGCTCAACGGTCGCGTCCCCGCCTTCAACGCCGCCGGCGACGCTGTCGCGGCGACGTGGCACAACGGCAAGTCGAGCATGATCGGCAAGTCCTACGACGGCACGCTGGCCAACGGCGTCGCCGCCACGGGCGTCGACGGCCTGTCCACGATCGTCCCGATCGACGCGATCAGCGACTGGTACCGCTACTCGCGCACGAACGGCATCCGCCACAACACGAACTACCCGGCGAGCCTGTCGAACACCGTCACCAACCCCGAGCGTCGCGCCCTGTGCGCCCCGTCGCGTGCCGTCTTCAACGACATCGACGGTGACGAAACGGGCGACATGAACCCGTTCTGGGACGAGCGCAACTACCTCAACGGCATCGACAACGTCAAGGCGTCGGTCTTCGCGATCCACGGGCTCAACGACGACAACGTCCGGATGAGCCAGTTCGGCGACTACTGGGAGGCCCTCAGCGAGCGCGACGTGCCGCGCAAGGTGTGGCTGCCCCGTCTCGGCCACATCGACCCGTTCGAGTTCCGTCGTGAGGTGTGGGTCGACACGCTGCACCGCTGGTTCGACTACTGGCTGCACGGCATCGACAACGGCATCATGAACGAGCCGCAGTCCACCGTCGAGTTCGGTCCGTCCGAGTACGTCGACGAAGCATCGTGGCCCGCCCCCGGCACCGAAACCGTCGAGCTGAACCTCTCGGGCGCGACGCAGGGCGCCGCCGGCGCGCTGCGCATGGCACCGGTCGCCGGTGCGACGACGCTCTCGTACACGGGCGGCTCCAACGCGCCCGGCGAGAACTCGTTCATCCCGAACCCGGAGAACCCGCAGGCCAACCGCGTCGTGCTGCTCTCCGAGCCGCTCACGGCGGACCTGCGCGTGTCGGGCACGCCCGTCGTCAAGCTCGACGCGTCGCTCAGCCAGGAGCAGTCGAACCTCGCCGCGCTCCTCGTCGACTACAGCACCGACGTGCGCACCCCGCGCTCGCCCGGTGACGGCGTGCTGACCACCGAGGTCCGCACGTGCTGGGGCGCCGCGAGCGAGCATGACAACGCGTGCTACCTCGAGGCTGAGCGTCGCTCGGCATCGTCGGACTTCTGGCGCCTGTCGCGCGGCGCGCTGGACTCGTCGAACCGTGAGGGCATCGCCGAGGGCCAGGCCTCGCCGGTCGTCCCCGGTCAGAAGTACGACTTCGACTGGAAGATGGAGCCGTACGACCACGTGTTCAAGGCCGGCTCGCGCATCGGCGTGATCCTGACGACGAACCTGTCGGGCTACCAGGCCGGTTCGCCCAACGCCACGGTCACGTTCGACGCGACCACGTCGACGATCGCGCTGCCCATCGTGGGTGGGTCGGGCGCCGCGTCCGCCGCCGGTCTGAACACCGTCGCCCTCGATGCAGCCGTCACGTCGCGCTGCCTCGCCGGCAAGGTGTACAACTCGGTCTCGGTCACCAACAACGACTCCGTCGCGGTGAACATCTCGGTCACGAGTGAGCACGGCAGCAAGTCGTTCGTCTCGGTGCAGCCGGGCAAGACCGCTGCGGTCTCGATCAACACCCGCACGGCGACGCTGACCGCGGGCGAGATCGGCATCAGCGGCAACGCTGACGGTCGCACCGACCGCACCACCTCCGTCACCTACCCCGCATTCACCTGCGGCTGATCCATCCCTGACGCCGGCCGCGGCATCCTGGTTCGCCAGGGTGTCGCGGCCGTCGCCTTTGGTGCGGGACGGATAGCGGCACGTGACACCTGGCACGGCCCGTCACGGCGACCGTACCGTCGCGGTGACAGCAGGCTGACCCGCTCGCACCGTTGCAGAGACAGCGGACCTACCCGCTCGCACCGTCGCAGAGACAGCGGACTCACCCGCTCGGCCCGGTCAGGGGAACGCGACCCCCTCACACACCGCCAAGCCGTCACGGTGGACCGAGCCCTGGAGCCGCACCGCACGGCCGAACCCGCGCGCCGCCGCGATCCGCGTTCACCTGCCGCGCACGACTGGGCCCACTCGGGGCGTCACACCGGTCGTGTCAGAACTGCACGCGCGGCGGCTCTGAGATCGCCGCACCGTCGACGACCTCGAAGAACTCGCGCTCGTGGAACCCGAGGTTCCGGGCGAACAGATTGTTCGGGAACACCTTGATCTTGGTGTTCAGTTCGCGCACGCCGCCGTTGTAGAACCGGCGCGATGCCTGGATCTTGTCTTCCGTATCGACGATCGACTGCTGCAGGTGCAGGAAGTTCTGGCTCGCTTGCAGCTGCGGATACGCTTCGGCGACGGCGAACAGCGACTTGAGCGCCTGTTGCATGTGCCCTTCGGCCACGCCCGTCTCGACGGGACCCGTGGCGGTGAGCGTCTCGGCGCGGGCCCTCGTGACATTCTCGAAGACGGCCTTCTCGTGCGCCGCGTAGCCCTTCACCGCCTCGATGAGGTTGGGCAGCAGATCGGCTCGGCGTTTCAACTGCACCGTGATGTCGGCCCACGCTTCGTCGACGCGGACGTTCAGCTGCACAAGCGAGTTGTACGTCGCCCAGAGGTAGACACCGGCGATGACGACCAGCGCCACGACGATGAGAACCGGAATGAGCCATTCCCACATAGCCACAAACTCCGTTCGAAAGATCACCTCATCCTAACGGCGGCACCCTCGCCGACACCGGCGGCTGGGGAGACTCCCAGCTACTCCCCGAGCACGCGTTCGAGGTAGGGGTTGTGGAACATGCGCGTCGGATCGAGTCGATCCCGCACGGCGACGAAGTCGTCGAACCGCGGGTAGCGCTCGCGCAGAGCCGCGGCATCCAGCGTGTGCAGCTTGCCCCAGTGCGGGCGTCCGCCGTAGCGCAGCAGAATCTCCTCGGCGGCTTCGAAGTACTCCGTCGGGTCTTCGCGCACGTACCGGTGCACCGCGATGTAGGCCGTCTCGCGCCCCGACGCGGTCGACAGCCACAGATCATCGGATGCCGCGAACCTGACCTCGACGGGAAACGAGATGCGCCACCCCTCGTCGGCGATGAGAGCGCGCAGGGAGGCGAACGCGGGAACGACGTGCTCGGCGGGCAGCGCGTACTCCATCTCGCGGAACCGCACCGTGCGCCGGTGCGCGAAGACGCGCGCCGAGCGGTCGGTCTGCTCGCGTGTGCCCGTCAGCCTCGTCGCGGCACGCGACACCGCGGGCACGACGGCGGGCAGCACCGACCCGAGTGCGCACGTCGCGCGGTACACGCCGTTGGCCAGGAGCGTCTCGTCAACCCAGCGGCCGACGACCGGCAGCGGCCGGCGCACGTCGCTCTCGGGCAGGCGCGTCAGGGTCTTCGTCAGGGCAACCTCGGTGTGCGGGAACCAGAAGAACTCCATGTGGTCGGCTTCGCGCGCACGCGCCGCGAGCCCGTCGACGACGTCATCGAGCGGCTCGCGACGTTCGACGGCGTGCAGCAGGAACGCCGGGACGCACTGGATCGTGATCTCGACGAGGATCCCCAGCGCCCCGAGCCCGAGCGCGACGGCCGGCAGCAGGTCGGCGTTCTCGTTCTCGTCGACGGTCATCCGCTCGCCGTCGGATCGCACGAGGGTGACACCGGTGACCTGCGTCGCGATACCGCCGAAGCGCGCGCCCGTGCCGTGGGTGCCCGTCGATATCGCACCGGCGAGCGATTGCCTATCGATATCGCCCAGGTTCTGCATCGCGAGCCCGTACCGCGCGAGCAGACGCGGAATCTGGTGCAGCCGCGTGCCCGCCAGAAGCGTCACGCGCGCCCGGTCGCGGTCGACGCGCACGAGACCCGTGAGATCGGTCAGATCCAGCAGCACACCCGGCGCGACCGCGATGCCGGTGAAGCTGTGACCTGCGCCGACGGCCTTCACCCGCAGCCCGCGCGCCGCGGCGGACCGCACGGAGCGCTGCACGGCCGAGACCGATCGCGGGAACTCGACGCGTTGCGGCCGCACCGACGCCGAGCGCGCCCAGTTCTGCCATGTTCCGCCGGGGCGCGTCACAGGAACGCCTTGCCTTCGCCCCGGTACGTCGGCAGCTGCTCCACGATCGCCCCGTCCTCGATGACGTGATACCGGTCGATGCGTTCCGCGAGCTCGCCGCTCTTCGCGTGACGGAACCAGACCCGGTCGCCGACGGCCAGCATGCGCGCCGCCTCGCCCTGCAGCGGGGTCTGCACCTCGCCGGCGCCCTCGCGCGGCAGCATCCGCAGTCCTTCCGGCCAGACGGCACGCGGCTGCCTGCTCGCCGAGGGCGGTCCCGAGGCGATCCAGCCTCCGCCGAGCACCGTGGCGATGTCGGGGCGGGGTTTGCGCACGACCTCGAGGGCGAACGCCGCGGCGGGCGCCGGCTCGAACGCGCGATAGCCGTCGAAGAGGTGGCCCGCGAGCAGGCCGCTGCCGGCGGTGAGTTCGGTGACCGATTGATCGGATGCCGTGCGCTCGAGCGAGCCCGTCCCGCCGGCGTTGACGAACTCGATCGGCGCGACATCGCGCAGTGCTGCGACGATCGCCGCGCGCCGCTCCGCCAGCTCGTGCGCCGAGCGGCGCTGCATCCATCGGATGACGCCGTCGCCGGCCCCGGTCGCGTCGCCCTGCCCGGCGATCTGCGCTTCGTACATCATCAGTCCCACGAGACGGAAGCCCTCGCGAGCCGCGATCGAGCGAGCGAGGGATGCCACCTCCCCCGGCTCGTAGAGGGGCGAGCGGTGCACGCCGATATGGCCGAGTCCCGGCGCGCGCCACGATGCATCGGCGTCGATCGCGACGCGCAGCCGGGGGCGCGTACCGGGCGCGGCGACGGCGTCGACGAGGTCGAGCTGCGCGGGATCGTCGACCATGAGCGTGATGCGCGAGCCGGCCCGCTCGTCGGCGGCGAGTGCAGCGATCGCGGCACGGTCGGTCGTGGGATAGCCGAGCACGACATCGTCGTGCGTCTCGGCGAGCCAGAGCGCCTCGGGCAGGGTGAAGGCGAGGATGCCGCGATATCCGGCGAGGGCGAGCGTCGCGTCGAGCACGCCGCGTACGCGCACCGACTTGCTCGCGACGCGAATGGGCACGCCGCCCGCACGCACGAGCATGTCGAGGGCGTTGTGCCGGATCGCGGCGAGGTCGATCACGCCGACGGGGCCCGAGAGGTCGGCCACGGCACGGGTCAGCAGCGTCCAGTGCCGGGCGGGGTCGGGCCAGGTGGGGGTCGAGACGTCCGCCGCGAGCAGGTCCATGCGCCCCAGCCTACGAGGCCGTTGTGCGCGGCGCGCGAGTGCGGTTCGATGTCGGCATGACCGCTCCCATCCACTACCTCGCTCCGGGCACGAGTCGCCCCGCGTGCGGCGATACGAGCCCCGACGCGCCGGTGACCTCATCCGTGACGTTGGTGACGTGCACGGCGTGCGCACGCGTCGTCACGACGCCGCGCCGACCGACGCCGCACGGGCGCACGAACTGACGCGTCCGTGTGAGAGCACCGCGGCGTGCCGAGCCTCGGGCGGCGTGGGCCCACCCGCACGGGTTCTCGTCAGCTCCGGAACACGGCGCCGCAGCCGCCCGATGGGCGACAGCACCGCCGTACCCCCGGTGGGACTCGAACCCACACTGAAGCGATTTTAAGTCGCCTGCCTCTGCCATTGGGCTACGGGGGCGTCGTCAGCTGACGACACCCACGCTACCGGTCAGCCCGAGACGGCCGCCTTCTCGGCGTCGGCGCGCTTCGCTTCGGCTGGCTTGCCCTGGTCGCGCGGCTCGGCCGGCGGGGTGACGGCCGGCTGCGGCGGACGCGGACGCGCGGCGAACTCCTCGAAGACATAGCGCGGGTTCTGCACGGTCTCGAGGTTGACGAGGTCGCGACCCAGCCAGAAGTTGTTCCACCAGCCCCACAGCACGCGCCACTTGCGCTCCCACGACGGCATCGCGAGGCCGTGGTAGCCACGGTGGGCGAGCCAGGCGATGAAGCCCTTGAGCGCGATGTTGCCCGACTGGAAGACGCCGTTGTACAGGCCGAGACCCGCGACGGCACCCATGTTGTGGTGGACGTACTCGCGCGGCAGCTCACCGCGCAGGACGCCGACGAGGTTCTTCGCGAGCAGCTTGGCCTGTCGCACGGCGTGCTGCGCGTTGGGCACGCAGTACCCGCCGACGCCGCCGCCCGAGAGGTCGGGCACGGCCGAGATGTCACCGGCCGCCCAGGCGCCCTCGACGATCTCCTCTTCCGTGCCGACGCGCAGGTCGGGCCGGGTGCGGATGCGGCCGCGCTCTTCGACGGGCAGGTCACTGCCGCGCACGACGGTCGGGTTCGCCATGACGCCGGCGGTCCAGATGATGAGGTCGCTCGGGATGGTCTCGCCGGTGGACAGCTCGATGTTGCCGTCGACGGCACCGGTCACCTGCGTGTCCAGGTGCACCGAAGCGCCCCGCTCGGCGAGGCTCTTGAGCACCCACTCGCTCGTCTTGAGCGATACCTCGGGCATGATGCGGCCCATCGCCTCGACGAGGTGGAAGTGCGTGTCCTCGAAGGTGATCTGCGGGTAGCTCTTCACCAGCGAGGACGCCAGCGAGCGCAGCTCGGCGAACACCTCGATGCCGGCGAATCCGCCGCCGACGACGACGACCGTCAGCAGGCGGTCGCGCTCGGGGCCGGGGGGCAGGACCGACGCCTTGTCGAAGTTCGACATCAGCCGGTCACGGATCGCGACGGCTTCTTCGATCGTCTTCAGGCCGATCGCGTTGTCGGCGATGCCGGGGATCGGGAACGTGCGCGACACCGCACCGGCGGTGACGACGATCTGGTCGTACTCCTGCTGGTAGGGCTCACCCGCCACGGGAGTGATCGTCGCGACCTTGCGGGCGTGATCGATACCGGTCACCTTCGCCGCGATCACCGCCGTGCGCTTGAGGTGACGACGCAGCGCGACGACGGAGTGGCGCGCTTCGATCGAACCGGCCGCGACCTCGGGGAGGAAGGGCTGGTAGGTCATGTACGGCAGCGGATCGACGATCATGACTTCCGCTTCGCCCTTGCGGAGGAGCTTCTCGAGCTTCCAGGCGGTGTAGAAGCCCGCGTATCCGCCTCCGACGACGAGGATTCTGGGCACGGTGTTGCTCACGGCGGGGAAAACTCCTCGTGGATCAGCGGCTCGGCGCGCGGGACGCCATTCGGATGCGTCGGACAGTTGCAGTGACGCCGAGCCCCATCAGTATAGCGGTGGAGGTGAGTGCCAGAAGCGGGAGCGTGCCGTAGAGCAGCGTCTCGTAGGACGGCAGGAGAGGCGACGTCTCGATCCGACCGTCGGCGACCGGCGGGAGCGGATCGACATCGACGGGGCCGCCGGTCGGCGTCGGTGCGGGTGCAGCATCCGCGCGTCGGTAGAGCCGGATCCATTCCTGCAGACTGCCCATCGGGTTGGCCACGACGGCGGGCACCTCGGCGGCCACCGCCGCGGCGGCGTCCACGAGGCCGTAGCCGTAGAGCGGATCGGGATGCGACGTCGCGGCCGGCGCGGGGCGCGTCGTGCGGACGATGCGGTTGATGACGTTGTTGGCGTCGAGGTCGGGATGCGCCGAGCGGACCAGGGCCGCGATGCCGGCGACGATGGGCGCGGCGCCGCTCGTTCCGTCCCACAGCACCACCCGCCCGTCGGCCGAGACGCCGAGCAGCTTCTCGCTCGGTGCGGAGACGCCGATCGTGATGCCCTGCGTCGAGGCATCCAGGCTCGCGCGCCCCTCGGGGTCGACACCGCCGACGGTGAGCACGCCCGGGATGGTCGCGGGGGCGCCGACGCGCGATGTGCCGCTCGCGCGGTTTCCTGCCGCGACCACGACGACGACGTCGTTCTCGTACGCGTAGAGGAATGCGTCGTCCCAGCTCTTGTCCCAGTCGGGCACGTTCGTCGTGAGTGAGAGGTTGATCACGTCGGCGCCGTTGTCCACCGACCAGCGCATCGCCTGGGCGATCTGGTCGACGAACGGCACGGATGCCGCGGCCCCGAAGCCGACCGAGACCGACAGCAGCTCCGCCTCGGGCGCCACGCCGATCATGCCGGCGCCCGGCCCCGTGCCGCGCGCCGCGGCGAGCGAAGCCACCCAGCTGCCGTGATTGCGGTCGATCGTGCCGACCGGCTTGCGCCCGTCCGGACTCCCCGTGCCGGACACATCGATGCCGTTCACGACGGCGCCCTCGAACTCGACGGGACCGCGCGCGATGCCCGTGTCGATGATCGCGATCCGCACGCCCTCACCGCGCGTCGTCTGCCATGCCTCCTCGATGCCGTACTCGTCGAGCCAGTACTGCATGCCGCGGATGGGGTCGATCTCGGGCGCGTCCGTGGTCGAGGGGGCGGGGGCGAGCGGTGCGACGACGGCGAGGGACAGGGCGAGCGCGCCGGTCGCGAGCGCGCCGAGCCTCACCCCGCGGCTCCCGGTCGGGCGCACACGCAGCGTTCGGGAGACCACGACGACAGCGCGAGTGCGCGATCGCCGAAGGGATTGACTCCGGGTCCTGCGGCGAGCGTGTGCGCCAGCACGGCGTGCAGGCACTTGATGCGGGTCGGCATGCCGCCGGCCGAGATGCCCTCGATCTCGGCGACGTCGCCGTACGGCGCACGGTCGGCGAGGTACGCGTCGTGTGCGCGCTGGTAGGCCGCGCGCAGATCGTCGTCGTCGGCGAGCTCGTCGGTGAACTGGCGCATGACCTGACCGGCTTCGAGCGTCGACATGGCCGCGGTCGCGGCGGGATGCGTCAGGTAGTAGAACGTCGGGAACGGCGTGCCGTCGTCGAGGCGCGGCGCCGTCGCGGCGACGGTCGGGTTGCCGCAGGCGCACCGCGCGGCGACGCCGACGACACCGCGGGCGGGACGCCCGAGCTGTTCGCGAAGAACCGTCAGATCGGCGTCGGTCACGGGCGGATAGGGAGGCGTCGGCACGTCCTCCAGGGTACCGGCCACGGCTGGGGCGCCGCTGGATCGCCTCACCCGGAAGGCGACTCGTCGGGGGCGGGGTCGGGCACACCGACCGTGGGCGGGGCGACGGTCTGCGCGAGCCCCGCTTCGGTGAGCGAGCGGACGAACTGCGACATCCAGTCGGTGCGCGTCTGCTCGACCTCTTCGCTCACGGGATCCAGTTCCTGCGGACGCTGATCGGCCGGCAGATCGTTGTCCACGAGGTAGATGACCTCGCCGGGCTTGACGTAGTACAGCCGTTCACGAGCCTGCGTCGTGATGTAGGCCGGATCGCGCCAGCGCTCCCGCTGCTGCTCGAGCGCGGTCACCTCTTCGCGGCTCACCTGCACCGAGCGCTCGAGCGCGGCGATCTGCTGCCGCTGCCCGATGTAGGTGCCGATCGTGGGCACGAGCACGAATGCGGCGAGCACGACGAGCCCCAGCATGATGACCATGAATCCCGACAGTCGGATGCCGCCGAGCCATTGCCGGACGTCGACCTGGCGCGCTTCACGCGTGCGGCGGGCGCGAGCAGGGGGAGCCGTCGTCTTGGCCACGGCTCCCCCTTCTCTTCGCGGTCGGTGATCGAGCAGCCCGCCTCAGCGCGCTCCCGGTGATCGAGCAGCCCACCTCAGCTAACCCACCCGGTGACCGAGCAGCCCACCTCAGCAACCCACCCGGTGACCGAGCAGCCCACCTCAGCAACCCACCCGGTGACCGAGCAGCCCACCTCAGCAACCCACCCGGTGACCGAGTAGCCCGCCACAGCAGCCCACCCGGTGATCGAGTAGCCCGCGCAGCGGGCGTATCGAGATCTAGTCCTTGAACCGAGGGAAGGCCGAGCGACCCGCGAAGACCGCGGCGTCGCCGAGGTCTTCCTCGATGCGCAGAAGCTGATTGTATTTCGCGACGCGCTCGCTGCGGGCGGGCGCGCCGGTCTTGATCTGACCGCAGTTGACGGCGACCGCGAGGTCGGCGATCGTCGTGTCCTCGGTCTCGCCCGAGCGATGCGACAGCATCGAGCGGTAGCCGTTCTGCGTCGCGAGGGCGACGGCGTCGAGCGTCTCGGACAGCGTGCCGATCTGGTTCACCTTGACCAGGAGGGCGTTTCCGACACCGAGGTCGATTCCCCGCTGCAGCCGCTCGGGGTTCGTCACGAACAGGTCGTCGCCGACGAGCTGCACTTTCGAGCCGAGCTTGTCGGTGAGCGCCTTCCAGGCATCCCAGTCGTCTTCGGCGAGGGCATCCTCGATCGTGACGATCGGGTAGTTCGCGACGAGGTCGGCGAAGTAGTCGGTGAGCTTCTCGGCCGACCACGGCTGTCCCTCGACGGTGTAGACGCCGTCGTTGAAGAACTCCGTAGCGGCGACGTCCAGGCCCACGGCGATGTCGGTGCCGGGCGTGTAGCCGGCCTTCTCGATCGCGCGCATGAGGAAGTCCAGCCCCTCGCGGTTGCTCGGCAGGTCGGGAGCGAAGCCGCCCTCGTCGCCGAGTCCCGTCGCGAAACCCGCTGCCTTCAGCTCGCCCTTGAGGACGTGATAGACCTCGGTGCCCCACCGCAGCGATTCGCCGTAGGTCTCGGCGCCGATCGGCGCGAGGAAGAACTCCTGGAAGTCGATCCCGTTGTCGGCGTGCTCGCCGCCGTTGATGACGTTGAACAGCGGCACCGGCAGGACGTGCGCGTTGGGACCGCCGAGGTAGCGGAACAGCGGCAGGTCGGCGGCGTCGGCGGCCGCCTTCGCGACGGCGAGCGAGACGCCCAGGATCGCGTTGGCGCCGGCACGGGACTTGTTCTCGGTGCCGTCGGTCTCGATGAGGATCTCATCGACGATACGCTGCTCGCTCGCCTCGACTCCTTCGAGGGCGGGTCCGAGCTCGTCGATGACGGCGGCGACGGCCTTCTGGACGCCCTTTCCGCCGTAACGGTTCGCGTCGCCGTCGCGCAGCTCGTACGCCTCGAATGCGCCCGTCGATGCGCCGGAAGGGACCGCCGCACGCTGGACAGTGCCGTCATCGAGCAGCACCTCCACTTCGACGGTCGGGTTGCCGCGCGAATCCAGGATCTCGCGCGCGCCTACAGCCTCGATCAGTGCCACAGGGGACTCCTTAGGTCGTGGAGGTGGGGATCGGCGGAGCGTCGTCGGTCCGTCGGTGCGAGTCTAGTGATCGGATGCCGCTCCCCGAAGGGCGGCCCCGCTGAGCGGCCCCTGAGCCTGCCTAAAGGTCGCGATGCGCCGGTCTCGCTCCCCGCCGCTAAACGACCAGTGCGATGGCGACCCCGTCCCAGCCCTTCGCGTCGAGCGTCTGGATCGCCGTCGCGTCGAAGCGGGGATCGCGGCCGAGCATCTCGATGCCGCGCTGCACTCCGATGATCTGCGGGTCCTCGGTCGCGGGGTTGGCGACCTCCCCCGAGCGCACCGTGTTGTCGACGATGACGATCGTGCCGGACCGACCCAGCCGCGCCGCCCAGTCGAGATAGATGGTGTTCGACTCCTTGTCGGCGTCGATGAAGACGAGGTCGAACGGTTCGCCGCCCTCGAGCGTCGGCAGCACATCGGCTCCGCGCCCCAGCCTGATCTCGACGCGGTCGCCCACCCCGGCGCGATCGAGGTTCCGACGTGCGAGCTCGGCGATGCGCGGCTCGGCCTCGATCGTGACGACGCGACCGTCGTCGGGGAGCGCCCGCGCGAGCCAGATCGTCGAATAGGCGCCCAGGGTGCCGATCTCGAGCACGCGGCGCGCGTTGGACATGCGCGCGAGGAGGTGCAGCAGCTTGCCGTTGACCGGGGCGACCTCGATCGACGGCAGGTCCGCCGCGTTCTGCTCGGCGACGGCGCTTTCCAGGCCGGGATCGTGCCCGATGAGCGTGTCGGTCAGGTAGGCGTCGACGCGGCGCCAGGACTGCGGGTCGGGAAGGGGTTCGCTCACCCGTCCAGACTCACCGGGCACCCGGCATCCGTCAACCCGTGAACGCGAACGGATCGATGACGGGCACGCCGGTATCCACGAAGTCGTCGGTGCTGCGCGTCGCGACCGGATGCTGCCGCGGTAGCCGCGTTCGAGTTCATCGATCCACGATCCGATGGGGCCCGCTCGCGCGTGCGGCCATCGTGTTCAGGAGCGCGGCGCCGGTTGCTGCATCGTCGACCGTGACGACGAAGGTGCGTCCGTTCGACCTCGTGACCTCGATGCACGACCCCGTTCGCAGCACGACGCCGAATCGGCGGTCGGGCGACCATCGCATGCCCCAGCCGCCGAACTCGGCCATGGGGTTCACGTGCGACGCCGTTGCCACCGTGACGTCGCTCGCGGCGATCCGGAACCGAGGGACCCCGAGGGCCGAGCGCACGGTGAGCCCGGACGCGTCCACGACGACGTGGAAGACCGTGTTGGACGCGGCGAGGAGCGCGATCAGTGCGCCGAGCCCGAGAACGATCCAGGCCGGCCCCGACTCCCCCGCGAGGATCATCCCGATCCCGATCGCGACGAGCAGCACGACTCCGCCGACGAGCACGAGGACTCCCCCGCGCGACATCACGGCCGTGCGGATCCAGACCGCCTGCTCGTTGTCGGCGAGCGGCAGCGGGTCGGCCGTCGCGACGCGGGGGCGCGGCATCCCCGCCGGCAGCGCTGCCCGGGCGATCGCGCCGCCGATGACTCCGGCCACGGCGCCGGCGAGCATGCTCAGCCAGATCGCCGGGGCATCCGTCGCGTTCTCGATGCCCACCTGCGTGAGCACCGTCGAGGTCATCATCACGACGATGAAGGCCGTCGTGCCGAGCGACACACCGCCGATGAAGCGGTAGGAGCCGCCACGCTGGCCCCAGCGCGGATCGACGCGGCTCTGCATCAGCGCGGACCCCACGACGATGAGCGGCAACAGGATTCCGATCACCGCCGTCATGGCGAGGGCCGTCCAGGCGGGTGCGTACCCGTCGGCCCGCCCGTCCAGCCCCCAGTGGATCGCGATCCGCGCGGGAACGCGCGGCAGGCAGATCGCCTGGATGATGACGCCGACGACGGCGAGCACGATGGGCGCGATCAGTCCGACGGCACGCAGGCGGGCGGAGACGGGACCGGTCATGGGGTCTTCCTTTCGTCGGAGCGCGCGGCATCGCCCACGCGCGCGGTCTCGCGTACGAGCGCGGCGAGGCTGTCGGGGGACAGCCCGAGTTCGGCTGCCCGACCCACGAGCGCCACGATCTCGGCGTGCAGACCCGACAGGGCGCCCACGGCGGGTGTCGCAACCGCGCCGCGACCGCGCCGCAGTTCGATCAGGCCCTCGTCGCGCAACTGCTGGTAGGCGCGCAGCACGGTGTGCACGTTGATGTCGAGCGCGCCGGCCACATCGCGCGCCGAGGGAAGGCGGTCCCCTGCCCGGATGCGCCCGGCCGCAGCGTCAGCGCGCACCGAATCCGCGACCTGCCCGAACAGCGGCACGTCGCTCTCGGCGTCGATGGTGATGAGCATGCACTTACTCTAGTTTATATAGAACAACAGGTCTTCCGCACCTGTTGGGTTGCGCCTCATGCACAAGCGATGTGCGCGCCCCGAGCCCGCACGCCACGATGATCGGATGCGCATCACGCCCCGTCGCCTCGCCATCGGCATGAGTCTGTGGATCCCGAACCTCTTCAGCGGAATCCGCGTGCGGCGATTCTCAGACGACTGGACGAGCGCGACCGTGGAACTGCACGTCAACCTCGTCACCCGCAACTACGTCAAGACGGCATTCGGCGGATCGATGTCGGCGATGACGGATCCGTACTTCTTCATGCTCGTCATGCATCAGCTCGGCCGTGACTACGTCGTGTGGGACACGCGCGGCGAGATCGAGTTCGTCAAGCCGGGCCGCGGTGTCCTGACGGCTCACTTCCACGTTCCGGTCGAGACGGCCGACGATCTCCGCGACCGCGCGCGCGGCGGCGCGAAGGTGCTCGAGTGGTTCGAGACCGACATCGTCGACGCCGACGGCGACGTCGTCGCACACGTGAGGCGCGAGGTCTACGTCCGCGAGAAGCGGCGGGTCACGGAGCGGGCGAACTGAGCCGACTGCGCACCCTGAATCTCACGTGTCGTGCTCGATGACCCCGGCGTCCTGCCGGTGATCCTCGGGGTCTCCCGGCGGGAACACCGCCACCTCGGGCCTGCTGCGCAGGAACAGGGCGCTGACGACCGTGCCGCCCCACACGATGATGATCGACAGGACGAGGAACGTGATGGCGAGGGGGGTCATCGGGACGCCTTCCGCTGAGCCGACGGGGTGACGGGTGCCGGCGGGAATGCCGGCCAGGGCTCGAAGTCGTCGGGCGAGCGCTTCCAGCGAAGCAGCGGCAGGATGATGGCGCCGACCACGATGACGACGATCGTGCCCCACCCGAAGGCCAGCAGGTACCACTCGGGCAAGCCCCCGTACCCCTCGGTGACGAGCACGATGATGCGCTGCACGAGCATGTAGCCGAGCACGATGGGCCCGAGGACGCCGATCAGGAAGACCCACCAGCCGCCGACGCGGAAGGTCGACAGGGCGTTGAGGTGGTAGCGCAGCTCGGGGCCCTTGCGGGCGACCCACACGACGAGGATCGTGAGGAACACCGCCGACGCGACGATCCCGATGTTGTTCGCCCACTGGTCGACCGTGTCGAGCGCGAGCAGGCCCGTCGTGGTCGAGAAGATGAGGATCGACAGTGCCGCCGACACGACGCCCACGCCGATCGATGCCGTGCGCCGCGTCCATCCGAACTTCTCCTGCACGGCCGCAGAGACGACCTGCAGGATCGATACGAGCGATGTGAACCCCGCGAGCGTCAGCGAACCGAAGAACAGGCACCCGAAAATGGGGCCGCCGGGCATCTGGGACACGATGGCGGGGAACGTGATGAACGACAGCCCGACACCCGTGAGGCCTTCGAGTTCACCGACTGCGATGCCCTGCTGGAAGGCGAAGAAGCCGAGCGTGGCGAAGACGCCGATGCCGGCGAGGATCTCGAACGACGAGTTCGAGAACGCGACGACCAGACCCGGCGTCGTGAGGTTCGACTTGCGGCGGCGATACGACGCGTAGGTCACCATGATGCCGAACGCGATCGACAGCGAGAAGAAGATCTGACTGTATGCCGCGATCCACACGTTCGGGTTCGCCAGCGCCTCCCAATCGGGCGTGAAGAGGGCGTTGAGGCCCTCGGCGGCGCCGTCGAGGAAGAGCGCGCGCACGACGAGCACCGTGAAGGCGATGACGAGCACGGGCAGCGCGATCATGTTCGTGCGCTGCACGCCCTTCGCGACACCAGCCGCCATCACGACGATCGCGACGACCCAGACGATCGCGAGCGGGATGAGCACGCCGGGAACGAAGTCGAGGCTGAAGCCCGGTTCGGCGACCTGCAGATAGTCGTTCATGAGGAACCCGCCCGGATCGTCGCCCCAGCGCAGATCGAACGAGAAGACGAAGAAGCTCAGTGCCCACGCGATGACGGCCGTGTAGTAGAGGGCGATGACGAACGCGATCATCACCTGGAACCACCCGAGCGCCTCGAAGAAGCCCTTGCCGCGGCGGGCGAGCCGACGGAAGGCGGTCGGCGAGGCCCCGCGGAAACGGTGGCCGATCGCGTAGTCGAGGAACAGGATCGGGATGCCGGCGGTCAGCAGCGCGATGATGTACGGGATGAGGAAGGCGCCGCCGCCGTTCTCGTACGCCACTCCCGGGAACCGCCAGATGTTGCCCAGACCGACCGCCGAACCGATCGCGGCGATGATGAATCCGACCTGTCCGGTCCATTGCTCACGAGGCTTCTCGACGCTCGCTCCGTTGCGTGAATCGGATACGGCCACAGGTAACTCCCTTGTCAGTGTGACTGCCAGTGTGTCTGCCGGTGCCGCAGCATCGGCCACTCCGGTCCCCGGCACGCTACCAGTCCGGCGCAAGCGCGCGCGACTGGCGCGGCGGGCCCGGCTCAGCCCAGCGGCTTGATGTCGAGTTCGGCGCGCGTCGCGCCGGCCGCGACGGTCGCGAAAGCCGTGTATCCGTCGGATGCCGCGCGCTCGAGCAGCGCCTTGAGGTTCTTGGTGCGCTGCTCCAGGCGCACACGCGAGCCCTCGGCGATGAGTGCGGCCTTGATCGCGATGAGCTCGTCCTGTGCCGCATCGCGGTCGTGCACGAGCACGATCGCCGAGGCTGCGGCATCCGCGCGCTCCTGCACGAGGTCGACGATGCGCTCGAAGCCGATCGAGAAGCCGACGGCGGGCGCGTCCTGGCCGAGGAAACGGCCGATCATGCCGTCGTAGCGGCCGCCGCCGCCCAGCGAGTAGCTGACCGAGGGGTGGGCGAGCTCGAAGATCGTGCCCGTGTAGTACCCCATGCCGCGCACGAGGAAGGGGTCGAACACGAGCGGGATGTCGCCGGCCGCGGCCGCTGAGCCTGTCGCCCCTGAGCTTGTCGCCCCTGAGCTTGTCGCCCCTGAGCTTGTCGCCCCTGAGCTTGTCGCCCCTGAGCTTGTCGAAGGGCGTGCCGCCATGACGGCCGCGCCGATGCCGACGAGGTGCGCGACGATGTCGTCGGGGGCTCCCTCGGGCAGCAGCTTTCGGATCTGTCGCTCGCCGTACGGGTTGTATTCCAGCGTCATGGGTCGGGTGAGGAACGACTCGAGGCCGTCGACCGCGTCCGGTGTCGCGCCTCGTTCGCGCAGCTCGCTCACGACGCCGGACGGCCCGATCTTGTCGAGCTTGTCGATCGTGATGAGCACGCCGGGCCGCTCGTCGGGGGCGAAGCCGAAGCGGTCCAGCATCCAGTCGAGGACGCGGCGGTCGTTGATGCGCACCGTTCCGCCCTCGAGACCGAGGGCGTCGAGCGTGTCGAGGGTCGCGACGACGAGTTCGGCTTCGGCCCGCGCCGACGCGTCGCCGATGATGTCGATGTCGCACTGCATGAACTGGCGGTAGCGCCCCTTCTGCGGGCGCTCGGCACGCCACACGGGCGCGATCTGGATCGCCCGGAACACGGTCGGCAACTCGCCGCGGTGGCTCGCGTAGAACCGCGCGAGCGGGACGGTCAGGTCGTACCGCAGCCCGAGGTCGGTCAGAGCCTCGGGGTCGTCTGCGGCGGCACGGATCGCCTCGGCGTCGAGACCGCGTTTGAGAACGTTGTAGGCGAGCTTCTCGTTGTCACCGCCGATGCCCGCGTGCAGGCGCGCGTACTCCTCCATGACGGGGGTCTCGATCTCGTCGAACCCGTGCGCACGGTAGCGCTCGCGGATGACGGCGAGCACACGCTCGCGACGGGCCTTGTCGGCGGGGAGGAAGTCGCGCATGCCGCGCGGCGGATTGACGGATGCCACGGGGTCATTCTTCCAGGTCCACCGCGTGCACAACGTCAGGACCACCGCGTGCACAACGTCAGGACCACCGCGTGCACAACTCCTCATGGATTTCGCGGGGCGGCGTTCTCGACGTGCATCCAGCGGTTCGGTGAGGAGTTATGCACGCTCCGCGTCGCGGATGTCGCGCTCGAGGCGGCGCACCCGCACGCGCAGCGCGCGCTCGGCGTCCCACCCGTTCGCGCGGGCGGCGACGACGAGCCCGAGCAGCGCGTCGCCGAGCTCCGCCTCGGTCGTCGGCCCTTCCGCGAGCTCAGGGACCGGGGGCAGTCCGGGCGCCTCGGCCGTCGACCCTTCGGCACGCTCAGGGACCGGGGGCAGTCCCGGGTCAGGGACTGGGGGCGCGGCGGGGTCTGGTCGCTGAGCGTGTCGAAGCGTCGTCGCCTTGCCCAGGAGCTTCTGCGCGAGCGCGAGGGAGGGCATCCGGTCGCTGACGCCGTCGAGGACGCTCGTGCGCTCGTTCTTCTCGGCCGCTTTCGCGGCGTTCCAGTGCATGAGCACCTCATCGGAGGTCCGCGCGACGGCGTCGGCGAAGACATGCGGATGCCGCCTCACCATCTTGTCGGTGAGCCCCCGGGCGACGTCGTCGATGTCGAACGGCTCGACGGCGTCGCGCGAGGCGATCTCGGCGTGGAACAGCACTTGCCAGAGCAGGTCGCCGAGCTCTTCGCGCAGCTCGGCGGGCGTGCCGTCCTCGACCGCATCGATGACTTCGGCGCTCTCCTCGACGAGGTACGGCACGAGGTCGCGATGATCGATCTGCTGCGTCCACACACAGCGATCCCGCACGGCGCGCATCGTCTCAGCCGCGGCACGGAGGGCATCGGGCTGCGCGCGCGGGTCGGGTGCGGCATCCGTCACGCGATCTGGCCCTTCGTCTCCTCCTGCGGCGGCAGCTCCTCGTCACGGGTCTCCGGCGAGGTGCGGCGATAGTGCAGCGCGCGCTGCGCGACGAGCGCCGCCGCCAGCACGATCGAGATCACCGATCCGGCGAGCACGCCGAGCGTCGCCTCGTCGCGCACGAGCGGGCTGTCCGCGAAAGCGAGCTCGGACAGCAGCAGCGAGACGGTGAATCCGATCCCGCCCAGCGCGCCGGCGGCTACGAGGTCCATGAGTGCGAGATGGGGGGTCTTGCCCCGGTTGCCGATCCGCAGCGAGATCCATCCGGCGAGCGTGATGCCGAGAATCTTGCCCACGGGCAACGCCACGAGGATGCCCCAGAACGCCGGTGAGAGCTGAGCGGGCGACACCATCGGGATCACCACGAGTGCGGCCGAGAAGGCGAACAGCGGCAGGACGAGTCCGTTGACGAACGGCTCGAGCGCGTGGCGCGTGCGCATCGCCGGCTGCTGCGCCATCACGAGCCCGAGCGCGACACCGGCGATCGTCGCGTGCACACCTGAGAGGTACACGAGCACCCACGTCGCGAGCCCGAGTACGACGAGCCCGGCGATGACGACGCCGTCCGCACGCGAGCCGAGCATGCGGCTCAGCACGGCGAAAATCGCAACGGCGACCACGGCGAGCGCGAGCAGGCCGACGTTGACGTCGTTCGTGAAGAGCACGGCGATGAAGACGATCCCGACGATGTCGTCGAGGATCGCGAGCGCCAGCAGGAAGATCCGGATGCCGCTGGGCAGGCCCTTACCGAAGACGGCGAGCACGCCCAGGGCGAAGGCGATGTCGGTCGCCGTGGGGATGGGCCACCCGCCGGCGGCGTCGGTTCCGCCGGCGAAGAGCAGGAACACCCCGATCGGCACGATGACTCCCCCCGCGGCCGCGATCGCCGGCTGCAGGGCCTTGCGCGCGGAGTTGAGCTCGCCCGCGGTGAGTTCGTACTGCAGTTCGATCGCGACGACGAAGAAGAAGATCGCGAGCAGGCCGTCCTGCACCCAGTGGCCGACGGACATCTCGAAGACCCCGGGGATGCCGAGGTACGCGCCCTTGATCTCGGCGACGGCCGGACCGATCGGCGAGTTGGCGAGGATCAGCCCGAGGACGGCGGCTGCCAGCAGGATGACGGCGGGGAATCGTGCGGAGCGCAGCAGGGACATGGGCCTCTTTCGGGTGAGTCGGCAGGGTACGGCAGCACCGTGCCGACCAGACTTCCCGGCTCACCGCCGCCCAGTGTACCGAGCCTTCCGAGACCGCCGCGGCGGATCAGTCCACGCGCGTGTCGTGCGCGTGGCGGGCGAGGCTCTGGCCGTAGCGCTCGGTGAGCTGCACCATGAGATCGGGGGTCTCGGCGTCGAGTCCGAAGACGTAGCCGGGGAAGTCGAGTTCGCGCTGCGCCGCCCAGATCTCCTCGTGCCGCTCGGGAGGCAGGATCCGGGCGGGCTCACCGACGGCGACCCAGCCGATCGGCACGACCGACTCGGGCGGCAGGGTCGTCCGCAGGTGCACGACCGCATTGATGCGGATGTCGCTGCGCGCGCCGATCCGGGCGCCGTTGAAGATGCGGGTCCCCGTCGCGAGGAACACCTCGTCCTCGATCGTCGCGCCCGACACGCTCGCCATCGGCCCGACGAGCACATGGTCGCCGATGTGCACCGGGTTCGTCGCGGTCGCGCGTACGAGCGCGTTCTCCATGACGATGACGTCATGCCCGAGCGTGACGGGACCGCCCTCCGACGTGATGACCGCTCCGTGCAGCACTTGGCACTCGGCACCGATCTCGACGTCGCCGCTGATGACGGCGGTCGGCGCGATGACCGCCGTGGGGTGGATGCGGGGCCCGACCCCGAGATGCTCGAACCTCATCGTTCCTCCTCGGTCGGCGCTCAGCGTAGCGCGCTCTCGTGCGCGTGGCATCCGCTCATGAGTCGCGCGCGTTAGGCTGAGGTCTCCCGTCCGTGCCGATGCGCGTCACCCGCGCACCCCCGGGCAGCCACGCATAATCCGCGTCGCACCCGGCAGCCCACGAACCCGTGGGTGGGGATCGCCGGTTCCGGGTGCCCATCGCTCCGGCCAGAAAGTGCTCTCCGTGACCGAAACGCTCGCCGCTCTTCCGCCCGCCGTCACCGAGGTGTTCGACACGGTTCAGGCACGCAACCCCCACGAACCCGAGTTCCTCCAGGCCGTGCATGAGGTGCTGGAGTCGATCGGCCCCGTGCTCGAGGAGCATCCCGAGTTCGTCGATGGCGGCATCGTGGAACGGCTCGTCGAGCCCGAGCGGCAGATCCTGTTCCGCGTGCCGTGGGTCGATGACAGCGGGCGTCTGCGCGTCAACCGCGGGTTCCGTGTGCAGTTCTCGTCGGTGCTCGGTCCGTACAAGGGCGGCCTGCGCTTCCACCCATCCGTGAACCTGTCGATCGTGAAGTTCCTCGGCTTCGAGCAGGTCTTCAAGAACGCGCTCACGGGGCAGGGCATCGGCGGCGCCAAGGGCGGCAGCGACTTCGACCCGCACGGCCGCTCCGACGCCGAGGTCATGCGCTTCTGCCAGTCCTTCATGAACGAGCTGTATCGCCACCTCGGCGAGCACACCGACGTCCCCGCCGGTGACATCGGCGTCGGGGCGCGCGAGATCGGCTACCTGTTCGGCCAGTACCGCAGGATCACGAACCGCCACGAGTCGGGCATGTTCACCGGCAAGGGCGTGCAGTGGGGCGGTGCCGAGGTCCGCACCGAGGCGACCGGTTTCGGCGCGGTCTTCTTCGCGCAGGAGATGCTGGGTGTGCGCGGTCAGTCCCTCGCGGGGCTGCGCGTCGGCGTCTCCGGCTCGGGCAACGTCGCGATCTACGCGATCAAGAAGGCGTGGCAGCTGGGCGCGACTCCGGTCACGGCTTCGGACTCGTCAGGCTACGTCGTCGATGACGCCGGCATCGACGTCGAGCTGCTGCGCCAGGTGAAAGAGACCGAGCGTGCGCGCATCGGCGAGTACGCCGCTCGTCGACCGTCGGCACGTTTCGTCGAGGGGGCACGCCCGTGGGAGGTGCCCGTCGACATCGCGATCCCGTCGGCGACGCAGAACGAGCTCGAAGAGCAGGATGCCCGCGCCCTCATCGGCAACGGCGTGCGCGCGGTCGCCGAGGGTGCGAACATGCCCTCGACACCCGGTGCCATCGCCGCGTTCCAGTCCTCCGACGTGATGTTCGCGCCGGGCAAGGCCGCCAACGCGGGCGGCGTGGCGACGTCGGCGCTCGAGATGAGCCAGAACGCCTCTCGGCAGCGGTGGAGCTTCGACGACAGCGAATCGCGCCTGCGCTCGATCATGAAGGACGTCCACGACTCCGCCTTCGACGCCGCCGCGCGGTACGGCCGCCCCGGTGACTACGTCGTGGGCGCCAACTCGGCGGCCTTCGAGCGCGTCGCGCACGCGATGCTCGCGCAGGGCGTCATCTGACGCTTCTCCGCGCGGGTTTCGCGGCGGTTCCCGGGCGGCTGCTGTCAGAGGTGGTGCTGCGGAACGTACGCCTTGGCACCCTGGGAAGATGCGCGGCCGGGTGACGACGAGGACCTTCGGAGGCGTCGGGCTGATCGTCTGCGCCGTCGCCGGGATGCTGCAGACCAGCCTGCTCGGCACGCCGGGCGCCGTCGTGGGGTGCCGCTCGGTGCCGGTCCGCGGACGTCGACGTGTTCTGGTCGGCGCGAGACGCGCATTTCTTTTCCTTTTTTCTTCGCGCCCCTTCCCTTAATCGAAGATATGTACTACACTGGAGCCAGTTCTCGCGCACGTGCCCATCTCGCGCTTGACCGTCCACTCTCTGTGTTTGGAGCGCTCATGGGGCACGACCTGTCGACCGACACCGGCTGGACGACCGCGCTCGATGACCTCGTATCCGACATGCTCACCACCCGTCGGCAGATCGCAGCACTCGAGGCGCGGCAAGAGCAGCTGCTCGCCGACGCGGTGGACCTCTCCCTCGCTCGCGTTGCGCAGGGCAGAGCAGCCGGCCGCCGCATGTCGCGCAGCGACCTGGCCGTCCGCGAAGTCGCGGCCGAGCTGGGTGCGGCGATGCGGGTGACGGATCGAACCGTGCAGTCCCGGATGGGGGATGCCGCGACACTCACGAGTCGCTTCGCCGCCACCTTCGCCGCGTGGCAGGCAGGGCGTATCGACGCGGGACATGTCCGAGTGATCCTCGACGCCGGCTCTCCCATCGCCGATGCCGACACTCGTGCCCGATACGAAGAGACGGTGATCGCGGTAGCGGAAGCCGAAGCGCCGGGCCGACTGCGCGCGATGGCGCGGGCGGTCGCCGCCCAGCTCGACCCGGATGCGACTGTCGAGCGGCAGCGCCGGGCCGTCGCGGACAGGTGCGTTCGGCTCATCGACCTCGACGACGGTGTCGCGCGGATCATCTCGGACCAGCCGGCAGCGCTCGCCTACGCGATCCGCGACCGGCTGACCGAGATGGCCCGCGCCATCGTGAACGACAACGCCGCGGCCGATAGCGGGCCCCGCTCGCTCGAGGCGCGCGACAGCGACGGCCACGACGAGACGGGATCCGTCGTCGTCACGGAACCCGTCGTCGTTACGGAACCCGTCGTCGTCACCGGCCCGTCCGACGGTACGCTCGCCGGCGCGGGCGACAGTACGCTCGCCGGCCCATCCGACGGCACGCTCGCCGGCGCCGGCGCGGACGCGGGCGCGAGGATCGCGGGATCCGGCAACGCGCACGCCGCATCGACCGACAGCGACGCCGACGGTGCGGCGTGGACCGGCGACGAGCACGGTGCGGCATCCGAACCCCGCGACTCCCGGACGATGGACCAGATTCGCGCCGACCTCTTCGCCGACCTGCTTCTGGCCGGCGCGCCGGCTGCACATGGCGAGGGTGACGCGCTCGCCGCGCTCACGGGGCACGTCCAGGTCACCGTCCCCGCGCTCACCGCCGCGGGCTCCGGCGCCGAGCCCTACCTCTTGGCCGGGTACGGTCCCATCGATCCCGACACCGCTCTCCGTCTGGCGGGCCACGCGAAGGGGTGGGACCGCGTCCTCACTCATCCGCATACCGGTGCCGTGCTCGCCGTCGACCGGTACCGGCCCGACAAGAAGCTCCGCCGACACTTGCGGGCGCGCGACGAGCGCTGTCGGGCTCCCGGGTGTCGGCGCCCGGCGATCCGCGCCGACGTCGACCACACGAAGGACGCCGCGAAGGGCGGGGCGACCTGCGAGACCAACCTCGGTCACTTCTGCAGGCGCCATCACACGCTCAAACACCACACGGCGTGGCGCGTCGAACAAAGACCGGGCGGGGTCCTCGAGTGGTACTCCCCCACGGGCCGTCGCTACCAGGACCGACCACCGTCGACGGTCAGATTCGTCCCGACGGACTGGCTGGCGATCGCCACCACGAGCACGGACGAGGGCGGACCGCCCGCGCCCTTCTGAGCCGGCACCCGCCCCCCCCGGCAACCCCCGCGCCCTCGGCGGCACGCGCAAATCGGCAGCCCCCGCCCCCTCAGAGGCACCCGCCGCCTCGGCAGCACCCGCTCCCTCTGCGGCACTCGCCCCCTCGGCAGGACCCACCCGCTCGGCAGCACCCGCCCCTCGGCAGCCCCCGCCCCTCGGCAGCCCCACCCCTCGGTGGCACCCGCGAGCCGGCAGCGCCCGCCCCCTCGGTAGCACCCGCCCCTCGGTGGCACCCGCCCCTCGGTGGCACCCGCGAGCCGGCAGCACCCGCCCGTCGGTGGCACCCGCCCCCTCGGCAGCGCCCGCCCCCTCGGCAGCGCCCGCCCCCTCGGCAGCCCCCGTCCCTCGGTGGCACCCGCCCGCTCGGCAGCACCCGCCCCCTCGGCAGCGCCCGCCGCCTCGGCAGCCCCACCCCTCGGTGGCACCCGCGAGCCGGCAGCACCCGCCCCCTCGGCGGCACGCGCGACGATGACGACGGCTCAGCGCGCCGGCCATGCCCTCCGCGCGCCGGGCGGGGTCATCCTCCGGCAGCGGCCTCGGCTGGCGCAGCATCCTTCAGCGGCCACAGCTGATCGAGCAGCTGATCGACCCACGCGATGAGCTCCGCATCGCGCGGCGCCTCGCCGCCCGCCGTCGGCAACGGCACGACGAGCGCGTCACCGCCCGAGATGAGCTTCGCTTTGGGATGCAGCCGCTGCAGCCGCACGCGCATCGAGTCGGGCAGATGCGCCGGTGCGATGCGCAGGTTCGGACCCATCGCGACGACGTCGGCGAGCCCCGCGCGAGCGGCGCGTCGGCGCAGGCGGGCGACCGCGATGAGCCCGTCGACGTCGCCCGGCATGTCGCCGTAGCGGTCGGTGAACTCGTCGACGACGAGGTCGATCGCGTCGTCCTTCGCGCTGAGGGATGCCGCGGCCGAGAGCTTCTGATAGGCCTCGAGCCGCAGCCGTTCGCTGTCGATGTACGACTCGGGAATCCGCGCCTGAACGGGCAGCTCGAGCCGCAGCTCGGTCGGGCCCTCGACGTCGTCGCCGCGGAACGTCGCGACCGCCTCGCCGATCATGCGCAGGTACAGATCGAACCCGACCCCTGCGATGTGGCCGGCCTGCTCGGCGCCCAGAAGATTGCCCGCGCCGCGGATCTCGAGATCCTTCAGCGCGACCTGCATTCCCGACCCGAGGTCGTTGTTGACCGCGATCGTCTCGAGACGGTCCGCTGCCGTCTCGGACAGCGGCTTCATCTCGTCATACAGGAAGTACGCGTACGCCCGCTCGCGCGCGCGGCCCACACGCCCGCGCAACTGGTGCAGCTGCGACAGCCCGTACTTGTCGGCCCGATCGATGATGATCGTGTTCGCGTTGGAGATGTCCAGGCCCGTCTCGACGATCGTCGTGCACACGAGCACGTCGAACCGGCGCTCCCAGAACGCGTCGACGACCTCTTCGAGCGCGTGCTCGCCCATCTGGCCGTGCGCGACGGCGATGCGCGCCTCGGGTACGAGCTCGGCGAGGTCGGCGGCGACCCGCTGGATCGACTGCACGCGATTGTGCACGAAGAAGATCTGTCCTTCGCGCAGCAGCTCACGACGGATCGCCGCCGCGATCTGCTTGTCATTGCGCGGACCGACGAACGACAGGATCGGATGCCGGTCCTCGGGCGGCGTCTGCAGCGTCGACATCTCGCGGATACCGGTGACCGCCATCTCGAGCGTCCGTGGAATCGGCGTGGCACTCATCGCGAGGATGTCGACGTTCGTCTTCAGCTTCTTGAGCGCGTCCTTGTGCTCGACGCCGAAGCGCTGCTCCTCGTCGACGATCAGGAGCCCGAGGTCTTTGAAGATGACCTTCTCGGTCAGGATGCGGTGCGTTCCGATGACCATGTCGATCGTGCCGTCGGTGAGCCCCGCGAGCACGTCGCGCGCCTGCTTGTCGGTCTGGAACCGGGACAGCGCCTTGACCTTGACGGGGAACCCGGCGAACCGCTCGGAGAACGTCTCCAAGTGCTGCTTGACCAGGAGCGTCGTCGGCACGAGCATCGCGACCTGCTTGCCGTCCTGGATCGCCTTGAACGCGGCCCGCACAGCGACCTCGGTCTTGCCGAATCCGACGTCGCCCGACAAGAGCCGGTCCATCGGGATCGGCTTCTCCATGTCGGCCTTGATCTCATCGATCGTCTGCAGCTGGTCAGGAGTCTCGGCGAACGGGAAGGCCTCTTCGAGCTCGCGCTGCCACGGCGTATCGGGTCCGAACGCATAGCCCTTCGCGGCCATCCGCGCCGAATAGAGCTTCACGAGCTCGACCGCGATGTCGCGCACCGCCTTGCGCGCCTTGCCCTTGGCCGCCGCCCAATCGCTGCCGCCCATCTTCGACAGCGTCGGCGCCTCGCCCCCGACGTAGCGCGAGAGCAGGTCGAGCTGATCCGTCGGCACGAAGAGCTTGTCGCCGGGGTACCCGCGCTTGGAGGGCGCGTACTCGAGCACGAGGTACTCCCGCACGCTCTTGACGGGATTGCGCCCGCCGCTGGACACCTCGCGCTGCGTCAGCTCGACGAAGCGCCCGATGCCGTGCGTCGCGTGCACGACGTTGTCCCCCGGCTTGAGCTGCAGCGGATCGACCACGTTCTTGCGACGCGACGCGAGCTTCTTGACGACACGCTGGTCTCCGCCGATCGTGCGCCCGTAGAACTCGGTCTCCGTGAGCACAGCGAACTTGGCGTCTGCCACCTCGAACCCGCGTTCGAGAGGCGCCGCGACGATGTGCGCCACACCGGCATCCGGGATCTCGCTCAAGGTGTCGACCTTGCGAGCCGCGATGCCGCGTTCGGCGAGCACGTCGCGTGCGCGATCCACCAGCCCCGCACCCGATGCCGCCACGACGACGCGCCATCCGTCGGCGAGCAGCTGGCCGACGTGCGCCGTCGCGCCGTCGACGTTGCCCTGGAACGAGGGCACGGATGCGCCGGGCACGCGAAGCGCGGAGGCCTGCTCGAGAGCGACGTCGATGTCGATGTCCTCGCCGGCCTCCTGCGCTTCTCGAAGCGCGGCGATCGCGTCGGAGGCGCCCGAGTCGAACGCGCTCAGCGTCCACCACACGGCGCGGCGCGCGTGCGCCGCCTCGCGCAGGTGCGGCAGCGTGACGAAATCGCCCGCGCCGAGGTCGATCGGCGCCTCGGCACCCGCCGTCGCGGCATTCCACGCCGCCTCGAGGAACTCGCGGTTCGTCTCGCCGAGCGTGATGGCACGCGTCACGGCACGCTCGGGATCGACGAGCGCGATGGCGGCGCCCTCGGGCAGGTAGTCGGCGAACGTCACGATGCGATCCGCGACGGCCGGAAGAAGGGATTCCATCCCCTCGACGGGGATCCCCTCGGACATCTTCTCGAGCATGCCCCGCAGACCGGGGAAATCCTCGGCGAGAGCGCCGGCACGGGCACGGACGTCGGGCGTGAGCAGCAGCTCGCGGCTGGCGATGAGCTGCACGGCGGGCACGTCGCCGGGAAGCGAGCGCTGATCGGCGACCGAGAACGCGCGGATCTGGTCGACCTCGTCGCCGAAGAACTCGATGCGATACGGGTGGGGCGCCGTGGGCGGGAAGACATCGAGGATGCCGCCGCGCACGGCGAACTCGCCGCGGCGCGACACCATGTCCACGCGCTGGTAGGCCAGCTCGACCAGGCTCAGCGCGATCGTCGCGAGATCGTGGTCGCGCCCGCCGACAGCGAGCTCGACGGGCGGCACGTCGGTGAGCCCCGCCGCGAGCGGCTGGATCGCGCCGCGCACCGAGGTCGTCACGACGAGCGGCGAGGTGCCCTCCCACCGTGCGATGCGGCCGAGCACATCGAGCCGATTGCCGACGATCTCGGCCGACGGGCTGAGACGTTCGTGCGGCAAGGTCTCCCACGCGGGGAAATGCATGACCTCAGCGCCGGGAAGCACGGAGGCGAGCGCGGGCCCGAGCGCATCGGCGCGGCGACCCGTCGGGGTGATCACGAGAAGCATCGGCGGGTGTCCTGCCGCGCGGCGTCTGTCGAGCAGCGCCGCCAGCAGCGGGGCATCGAGGCCTTCGACGAGCGAGAAGTCGGCGTCGGCGGATGCTGCGCCCGCGGCATCCCGGAAGGACTCAGCCTGTTCGAGGGCGCGCACGATCCCGGGAACTGTCACCGCAGAAGTCTACGCGGGACGGCGGACATGCGCGCCGCGCGGCGCTCGTAGGATGAACGGATGAGCGATCGACAGCACCTCGGCAACGTCCCGATGGGTGCGCCCTACGCTCCGCCGTACGTCCTGCCGCGCGCCGTCGCGATGCCGCCTCCTCCCCCGCAGCCTCGCGCCGCGACGACCGGGATCGTCGCGCTCGTGGCCGCACTCGTGGCATCCGTCGTCGCGCCGCTCGTCGTCGCGTTGGCGGCGTACGGCATCGGTTCGGCGGGGATCGACTTCGTCCGGCTCGTGAGCGGGCCGAACCTCGACTGGGCGGCGCTGAGCCCCGTACGCGACATCGTGCTGCTCGCGGAGGTCGCGGGATGGGCGGGCACGACGGCCGGGATCTGGGCTCTCGTGCAGGGCATCATCGCGATCGCGACCGGCGCGGGCCGGGGTCAGGGCATCGCCGCTGTCGTCCTCGCCGTCGGCGGCCCGGTCATCTTCGCCGTCGCCGCGGTCGGCGCACTCGCGCTCGGGCTGGCGGCCGCTCCGTACTGACCCGCGTCACACGCGCGGAGCGTGGTGCTTCTGCTGCGCCGCGAGCAGCCCCTCGCCGACGAGCTGCTCGACGGCGTCGGCGGCGTCCGAGAGCAGAATGGGCAACATCTTGCGCTCGGTGGTGCCGAATGGGTCGAGGACCCAGTCCGCGGCATCCTGACGCCCCGGAGGTCGCCCGATGCCGACGCGCACGCGCGGGAACTCCGGCGTGCCGAGGGCCTTCGCGACGTCGCGCACGCCGTTGTGACCGCCGTGACCCCCGCCCGTCTTGAGCTTGAGGCTGTCGAACGGGATGTCCAGTTCGTCGTGCACGACGATGACATGGCCGGGTTCGATGCCGTAGAACTTCGCGAGCCCGGCGACCGGACCCCCCGAGACGTTCATGAAGGAGTTCGGCTTCGCCAGGATCAGCTTCGCCCCGCCCGGCCGCAGCCACGTCTCGGCGATGCGAGCGTTCGCCTTGTGCGCCTTGAAGCCCTCGCCGCGTCGTGCCGCGAGTTCGTCGACGACGAGCTGCCCCACGTTGTGTCGGGTCGTTTCGTAGCGCGGCCCTGGATTGCCCAGGCCCACGACGAGCCATGCGTCTGCCATGCCCACCATCCTGCCCGAACGGCCGCCGCCCGAACGCCGAAGGGGTGCGTCGCCCGGTCGGACGACGCACCCCTTCGTGAGCGTGCGGAGTCTTACTCGGCGCTCTCGGCCGACTGCTCTGCGGCGACGGCGGCATCCGCCTCGGCGATCTCATCCTCAGCGGCGATCGCGGCGGCGGGCACCGAGATCGCGACGATGAGCGTCTCGGGGTCGGCGATGAGCGACGAGCCCTTGGGCAGCGTGAGGTCGGCGGCGGTGATGTGCGCGCCTTCCTCGAGGCCTTCGATGTCGACCTCGATGCTCTCGGGGATGTGGGTCGCCTCGGCCTCGAGCAGGATCGTCGGTGCGTCGAGGTTGGCGATCGTGCCCGGGTAGGACTCGCCGAGCACGACGACGGGAACGTCGACCTGGACCTTCTCGCCCTTCTTCACGACGAGCAGGTCCATGTGCTCGATGATCTGGCGCACGGGGTCGCGCTGCACGTCCTTGACGAGCGTCAGCTGCGACGCGCCGTCGATGTCGAGGTCGAGCAGCGCGTTGGCGCGGCGCACGAGGAGCGACACCTGGTGACCCGGCAGTGCGACGTGCACGGGGTCGGTGCCGTGGCCGTAGACGACGGCGGGGATCTTGCCCTCGGCGCGGAGGCGACGGGCGAAGCCCTTGCCGAAGCTGTGGCGGGTCTCGGTGGCGACCTTGTTGTCGAGTTCGTTCGACATGATGTTCTCCTTGGGGCACGCGGCCCGTTCGCTCTTCGGGCACCGCGCTTCTCGCGGGCCCACGTATGGGGGTCTCGACTCGAACGCGAGCGCGTGAGGAAACCTGGAAGGCCTGCACACCCCCGTCGATAACGGATGCCGCGACGTGCCGCCGTGGCGGCATGCGACGATCCCTCGCCGAAGTCCACCCCGAGTCTACCAGCGCTCCCGCTACGATGATGAACGGACCATCCTGCCCCGACCCAGAGGACCCGTGACCATGGACACTCAGCTCGCCACGACCGTCATGATGGGGCTCATCGGCCTCATGAGCGCCCTCGGGCTCATCGCTCTCGTCGGGGCGTTCTGGTCGATGGGCCGTCAGGCGTACCGCAAGGACTGAACGCGCCGGCCGTCGTCCGTACCCGCGCCATCGCGCCACGCGTTGCGCCCCGAACCGTCCCCTCATCGAACCCAGGAGCACGTGTGACGCAGAGCGACCCCTCGACCAGCAACGACATCTCGACCGATCGCGACGATCAGCCGGGTTCGGCTCCCGCGCACGAGGGCGCGCCGCGCCCCGAAGAGGTCGAACGCCCGGTCCCGGAACCGGAGGGTCCGGATGCCGCGCCCGCCGCGACGGCGAACATCGGTGTCGTGGGGCTTGCGGTGATGGGGTCGAACCTGGCGCGCAACCTCGCGTCGCGCGAGGGAAACACCGTCGCGGTGTTCAACCGCACGTACGCCAAGACCGAGGAGCTCGTCACGGCGCACCCCGAGGCGGGGTTCGTCGCGACCGCGTCGTACGAGGAGTTCGCCGCATCGCTCGTGCGCCCGCGGACGGCGATCATCATGGTCAAGGCGGGCCCGGCGACCGACGCCGTGATCGACTCGCTCGTGTCGGTGTTCGAGCCCGGTGACATCATCGTCGACGGCGGCAATGCCCTGTTCACCGACACGATCCGCCGCGAGAAGGCCGTGCGCGACACGGGCATCAACTTCGTCGGGATGGGAGTCTCCGGCGGCGAGGAGGGCGCGCTGCTCGGGCCCTCGCTCATGCCGGGCGGTTCGGACGAGTCCTGGATCACGCTGGGACCGATCCTGCGGTCGATCGCCGCGGTCGCCGAGGACGAGCCGTGCGTGACGCACGTGGGTCACGACGGCGCAGGGCACTTCGTGAAGATGGTGCACAACGGCATCGAGTACGCCGACATGCAGCTCATCGCCGAAGCGTACGACCTGATCCGGCGAGCGACGGGCAAGAGCCCCGCCCAGATCGCCGACATCTTCGCCGAGTGGAACACCGGCGAACTCGAGTCCTACCTGATCGAGATCACCGCCGAGGTGCTCCGCCAGACGGATGCTGCCACGGGCGAGCCGCTCGTGGACGTCATCCTCGACCAGGCCGGCGCGAAAGGCACCGGCGCGTGGACGGTGCAGACCGCGCTGGACCTCGGCGTGCCGGTGTCCGGGATCGCGGAAGCGACCTTCGCCAGGTCGCTGTCCGCTCAGGCCGGACAGCGCCCCTACGGTGTGAACCTTCCCGGACCCGACCGCGACCTCGACGTCAGCGACGTGGACGCGTTCATCGAAGACGTCCGCTTGGCGTTGTACGCGTCGAAGATCGTCGCGTACTCGCAGGGGTTCGACCTCATCCGCGCCGGCGCCGCCGAGTACGGCTGGGCGATCGACCTCGGCGCCATCTCGAAGATCTGGCGGGCCGGGTGCATCATCCGTGCCCAGTTCCTCAACCGCATCGCCGACGCCTACACGCAGGACCCCGGGCTGCCCCTGCTCATGGCCGCCCCGTACTTCGACGAAGCGCTCGGCCGGGCACAGGGTGCGTGGCGACGCATCGTCGCGGACGCCGCAGCCAGTGGCATCCCCTCTCCCGCGTTCGGTTCGTCGCTGGCCTATTACGACGGGATCCGCGCCACGCGCCTGCCCGCCGCGCTCATCCAGGGCCAGCGCGACTTCTTCGGTGCCCACACCTACCGCCGCATCGACCGCGAGGGCACCTTCCACACCCTCTGGTCCGGCGACCGCACCGAGATCGACGCCGAAGACACCCACTGACCCCCACCCGCGAGACTGCACCGGGGCGCCGAGACTGCGGGGTTCACCCGCTGTCTCGCCCCGCCGTTGCAGTCTCGCGGTCAACGGGTTCATAGGGAGCGCACAGCCGGCGCATAGCGCTCGCCATAGGAAACCCATAGGTGCGGGCGCAGAATGGGAGGCGTGAACGCCACTCCCTCCCTGCACCGGCCCGACGGCACCGCCCTGCGCGTGCTCGTCGTCGACGACGAGCAGATGCTCACCGACCTGCTCTCGATGGCGCTGCGGATGGAGGGCTGGGAGGTGCGCGCCGCGTCCTCGGGCACCGAGGCACTGCAGGCGGCGCGCGAGTTCGAGCCCGACGTCATGGTGCTCGACGTCATGATGCCCGACCTCGACGGGATGGCCGTGCTGCAGCGGCTGCGCCAGTCGGGCGACAACGTGCCCGTGCTCTTCCTCACGGCGAAGGACGCCGTCGCCGACCGCGTCGCGGGCCTCACGGCGGGCGGCGACGACTACGTCACGAAGCCGTTCAGCCTCGAGGAGGTCGTGGCACGCCTGCGCGGACTCATGCGCCGCGCCGGCACGGCGCACCCGAGCGGCAGTGAGCCGATCCTGCGCGTCGGCGACCTCAGCCTCAACGAGGACAGCCACGAAGTCGAGCGCTCCGGCACCGAGATCGAGCTCACGGCGACCGAGTTCGAGCTGCTGCGCTTCCTCATGCGCAACCAGCGCCGCGTCGTATCCAAGGCCCAGATCCTCGACCGCGTCTGGAACTACGACTTCGGCGGGCGCTCCTCCGTCGTCGAGCTCTACATCTCGTACCTGCGCAAGAAGATCGATGCGGGCCGCGAACCCCTCATCCACACCGTGCGCGGCGTCGGGTACATGATCAAGGCCCCGCAGTGACGGATGCCGCGGCCCCGGCACCGCCGACGGGTCGGCGCCCCTGGACTCTGCAGAACCGCCTGATCGGCACGGTCGTCGCGATCGTCTCGCTCATCCTCGTGCTCGTCGCGGTCGCGATGAGCGCGATCCTGGGCACCGTCCTCGAGCAGCGCCTGAACGCGCAGCTGACGTCGACCGCGAACCGCACGGCGCTGTGGATCGGGCCGATGCTGAGCGCGGGGATGACGGCCGCCGACGTGCTGCGCGAGAACCCGCAGCCGGCCGGCTCGCTGCTGGCGATCTCGTCGCCCTTCGGCGAGGCCACGGCCGCTGTCGTGCAGGACGACGGCACCGTCGCGACGCTGGATGACGACCAGATCTCGCAGATCGCGCAGGGACTGCGCGTGCAGGGGCCCATCGTCGCCTCGATCGACGACGTCGGCACGTACCGGCTCGAGCCCCTCCGCGCGGGAGCGACCGTCGTCCTGGTCGGGCTCTCGCGCGCCGATGTCGCCACGACGATCGGCCAGATGCTCACGACGATCACCCTCCTCACGCTCGGTGGCCTGATGCTGCTCAGCGTCGCGACGGCGTGGACGATCCGCGTGGGGCTCGCGCCGCTGCGCGCCGTCGCCGACACCGCGGCACGGGTTTCGGCGCTGCCGCTCGCCGAGGGCGCCGTCTCGCTCACCGAGCGCGTGCCGGCCGCGCAGGCCGATCCGCGCACCGAGGTCGGGCGAGTCGGCGAAGCCCTCAACACGATGCTCGACCACGTCGCGGTCTCGCTCGACGCGCGTCAGCGCAACGAAGAGCGGATGCGGGCATTCGTCGCCGACGCGAGCCACGAGCTGCGCACGCCTCTCGCCTCGATCCGCGGGTACTCCGAGCTGTCGCTGCGGGCCCTTCGGCAAGCTCAGGGACCGGCTGTGGCTCAGGGACCGGGCGGCGCGCCCGAGGTCACCGGCATCGCGTGGGAGACGACGGAGGCGTCGCTCGAGCGCATCCAGGCGCAGTCGCTGCGGATGACGGCGCTCGTCGAGGACCTGCTGCTGCTCGCGCGTCTCGACGAGGGGCAGGAGCTCGTCTACGGCTCAGTCGACCTGTCGCGCCTCGTGATCGATGCGACCGGCGATGCCCAGGCCGCGGCATCCGATCACGAATGGTCGCTCGACCTCGATGAGAACCCCGTCGTCGTCGCGGGCGACGCCGGGCGCCTCACGCAGGTCGTCGCCAACCTGCTCGCCAACGCGCGCATCCACACCCCCGAGGGCACGCACGTCGCGGTCTCGGTGCGGCACGACGGCCGAGAGGCCGTCGTGAGCGTGCACGATGACGGCCCCGGCATCGACCCCGCCGTCGCCGACGAGCTGTTCCAGCGCTTCTCGCGCGGCGACCGCTCCCGCGCACGGCAGACGGGCGGCACCGGCCTCGGCCTGTCGATCGCGCAGGCGATCGCGCGCGCCCACGGCGGCACGCTGTCGGTGCGATCGGCGCCGGGCGACACGACGTTCGAGCTGCGACTGCCCGCGGCCCGGCCGGCCGACCCCCACGCCGACCCCGCGACGACGCCGGCTCAGTAGCCGCTGAACGCGTCGGTCGTGATCGAGCGCGCCCGCTCGAGCGCGGGCGCCAGGTCGGCGATCAGGCCGGGTGGACCCGAGATGTACGCGTGCCGCGACGCGATGTCGGGGACGACCTGCACGAGCCCGCCGGCGTCGAGACGCACACCGCGCGCCCACGCCCAGTGCGACGGCAGATCCGCGGGCCGGTCCCGTGTGAAGACGACGACGGGCACGCCCGTCGCTTCGAGCTCGGGGCGATAGGCCAGCTCCGACGACTCGGATGCCACGTACACGAGCACGACATCGCGGTCCTCGGCGGCGAGCTTCGCGGCGCGCAGCTGAGACACGAACGGCGTGACGCCGATGCCCGCCGCGACCATCAGCAGGGGCGCGGTCGTGCGCTTGGGCAGGACGAAGTCTCCCCACACGCCCGTGACGGGCAGCGCCGTGCCGGCCTCGACGGCCGCGAGCGCGCGCTTGTACGAACTGGGCGGCTTCGCCCCCTCGCCCTGGGCCTCGCGGAACGCGACCCGCACGAACGGCATGTCCTGCGGCGCCGAGGCGATGCTGAACTCGCGTCGGGTTCCGCGCGCGTCGGGGTGGTGGTGCGGCACCTCGAGCTCGAGGTACTGGCCGGGCACGAACCGCAGCGGACGACGGGCGAGGAAGGTCAGCTCGCGCACGGTCGGTGTGAGCTGCGTCCGGGAATCGAGGACGAGCCGCACGGACGAGCGCACCGCGAACGCGAAGGCGACGAGGTTGCCGATGATGAGCGCACGCTCCTGGCCGAGACTCATGGCGCCGAGGTCGATCGGCCAGCCCGCGAGGATGCCGACGACGGCCGCGACGATGAACTGCTGACGGCGCCGCGGCGGCAGCGTGAGCGGCTCGGACAGCATGAACGCGCCGAGGAACAGGAAGGGCGACGACGACAGGATCGGCCAGAAGATGTCGCCGATCTCGGTCGACACACCCGCCGCCTCGTACTGCGCGGCCGTGCGCATGACGGCGACGCCGACCGCGACGACGAGGAAGACGGCGATCACCCGCAGCTTCTCGGTGCGCCACAGGACGACGATGCCCAGCAGCGCGACGGGGCCGGCCATCGCGGGTGTGCCCACCCACCACGACGGCATCCCGAGCGCGGGGACGGCCAGCGCGACGAGCGTCAGCACCGTCGCGCCGACGGCGGCGGGATTGAGGATGTGCCGCCCCTGCCACGCGAGGACGTACTTCGAGAGGGATGCCACGGCCGCGGCCAGCGCGATCCCCGCGAGCCCGGCGAGATCGAGCGTCGGTCGCAGCACGAACAACAGGATGTGCGCCGTGATGAGCGAGGACTCCAGACGCCACGGCAGCGAGAGGATGCGCTGAGCCGCGGCATCCACCCCCACGCAGACGCCGGCCAGGACCGCGAGCGTCGCGAGCAGCTCGAGCGGTCCGGGAGCCACCTGGCCGAAGAACGACAGCACGAGCGCGATCCCGCCGAGCACGGCGAGCGCGAGCAGCACGAGACGGTACATCGACACGCGGCCGAGGACCGCGAAGACACGACTCCACAGGACGGTGAACGAGCCCAGCACGTCACACCACCTCGCGAGAGGCCTGGGCGGACGTGCGAGGGCGCGGCGAAGACGTGTCGGTCACGGTTCCACGGTACTGCCCGCAGCGAACAGCTCGGCCCGGCAGCCCGGCGACCATTCCACCCGGCCGTCGGTCATCATGCGCACCCAGTGGACGCCCCACTCGTGCGCGAGCCGCGGGCCCCCGTCGAAGAAGAGCGCCGTCGCGATCGCATCGGCCCGCAGCGCCGTCGCCGCGACCGCCCACGTCGCCGCGATCGCGCGCACGGGCTCTCCCGTGCGCGCATCGAGCACATGATGCAGGCCGTCGCCCCACGCACGCCGGTTGGTCGCCGAAGCGCACAGCGCGGCGTCCTCGACCTCCCACACCCCGAGGACGCGGCGGGCGTCGAAGGGGTGCTCGAGGCCGATCCGCTCCCGGACGCCGTGCATCGCCATGTCACCGCCCGCGTCGACGACGACGACGCGATGTCCCGCACGGCGGAGGAGTGCCGCGACGAGGTCGACGAGGTGCCCTTTGCCGACGGCGCCGACATCGATGAGGGCCGGACGGCGCAGCGCCAGCCGCTCATCGTCCCAGGTGAGCTGCGCCCGCCAGTCCGACGGAGCGGAGCGCGCGCCGCGATCGACGAGCGAGAAGTCGGCGTCGTACCCGCGCTGGGCGAGTGCGTCGCCCACGAGCGGCTGCACGGCGCCGGCTGTGGCCTCCGAGAGCGCGGTGTACGCGTCGAGCATGACGCGGGCATCCCCGGGAGCGGGCGCTTCTCCCCCGTCACGAGCGAGCCGGGCGACGAGCGAATCGGCGCGGAAGCGCGACCACGTCTCGTCGAACGACGAGATGACGGATGCCACGTCCCGCCGCACGGCATCGCTCATCCGATCGGGGGTCTCGACGAGCCACTCGGTGCCGATCGCGGCGAAACGCCAGTGCTCGCGGAGCGTCACCGTCTCAGTCCGCGGCGTCGGCCTTGATCGCCTCGAGCGCCTCGGCGAATCCGCCGCTCGTGAGCGAGGACCCCGCGACGCGGCTGACCGAGACCTCGTCGAGGGGCTTTCCCACGACTTCGCCCGAGATGCCGCCGATGAACTGGCCCTGGAACTGCGCGGATTCGGCGCGCTGCGGGTCGCCTACGACCGACACGTCGGTGACGACGTCGTCGGCGAGCGTCACGGTCACCGTGATCGTCTCGACCGATTCGGGCGTCGCGTAGGAGCCCTCCGCCGTGTACACGCCGTCGGCGTACGGTCCCGCGACCTGATCGCCGTCGGCCCCGGCAGAGGTGGAGGCGCAGCCGGCGAAGCCGAAGGCACCCGCGATTCCGACCGCCGCCGCGGCGAGCGTGCGCGTGCGAACCGTCACGCCGCCCCGTCGAACATGCTCGTGACCGAGCCGTCCTCGAAGACCTCGCGGATCGCACGGGCGAGCAGCGGCGCGATCGGGAGGACCGTCAAGTGGGGGAAGCACTTCTCGGGCGGCAGGGGGATCGTGTCGGTCACGACGACCTCGTCGATCGCGTCGCTCTGCAGTCGCTGGGCGGCGGGATCGCTGAAGACGGCGTGGGTCGCCGCGACGATGACGCGTTCGGCACCGTTCTTCTTGAGCGCCTCGGCTGCCTTGACGATCGTGCCGCCCGTGTCGATCATGTCGTCGACGAGCAGGCAGACCCGGCCGTCGACGTGGCCGACGATCTCGTTGACGCTCACCTGGTTGGCGACGTTGGGGTCGCGACGCTTGTGGATGATCGCGAGCGGTGCGCCGAGGCTGTCCGACCACTGGTCGGCGACGCGCACGCGGCCCGTGTCGGGCGAGACGACCGTCAGCTTCTCACGGTCTTCGGCGGACAGGGTGCGCTGGAAGTACTCCAGCAGCACGGGCTTGGCGAAGAGGTGGTCGACCGGGCCGTCGAAGAATCCCTGGATCTGGGCGGCGTGCAGGTCGACGCTCATGATGCGGTCGGCACCGGCCGTGCGCAGCAGATCCGCGACGAGACGGGCGCTGATGGGCTCGCGTCCGCGGCCCTTCTTGTCCTGCCGCGAATACGGGTAGTACGGCATGACGACCGTGATGCGCTTGGCGGAGGCCCGCTTGGCGGCATCCAGCATGATGAGCGTCTCCATGAGCCACTCGTTGACCGGCGGACCGAAGGTCTGGATGAGGAAGAAGTCGCACCCGCGGATCGAGACCTCGAAACGGGTGAGGATCTCACCCGAGGCGAAGGTGCGGTGCTCGGTCGGCACGAGCTTCGTCCCCAGACCCTGGGCGACATCACCTGCCAGCTCGGGGTGCGAGCGACCAGCCGCGACGACGAGCCGCTTCTTGGTCTTCGCGACCAGACCCGGAGTCGTGTCCCCCGAGTGATCGCGATCAGCCGTCTTGTTCTTGCGCCCCATCGTCCGCTTTCTGTGCGGACCGAGCCTTGGCCGCGACGTCCGCGGCACCGGTTCCCGGTCTGTTCATCTCGACCCACCCCTCGACGTTGCGCTGGGGGGAGACGCTGAGGGCCAGGGCACCCGCGGGAACGTCCTTGCGAACGACGGCTCCCGCCCCGGTCTTCGCGCCATCTCCGATCCTAACGGGCGCGACGAAGACGTTATGCGACCCCGTGTGCACCTCGTCGCCGAACTCGGTGCGATGCTTGGCGAGGTCGTCGTAATTGGCCGTGATGGCGCCCGCGCCCAGATTGACGTGGCGTCCGATCGTCGCATCGCCGATGTACGACAGGTGCGGAACCTTGCTGCCCTCGCCGATCGTGGTGTTCTTCGTCTCGACGAAGGTTCCGATCTTGCCGTTCTCGCCGAGGATCGTGCCGGGGCGCAGGTACGAGAACGGACCGACCGTCGCTCCCGCGCCGATGACGGCGAGCGTCGCGTCGGTGCGCTTGACGGTCGCCCCCTCCCCCACTTCGCAGTCGGACAGCGTCGTGTCGGGCCCGATGACGGCGCCCGAGGCGATCGTCGTCGCCCGCAGCAGGTAGGTGTTCGGCAGGATCGTGACATCGGGCGCGAGCGTCGCGTCGACGTCGATCCACGTCGTCGCGGGGTCGAGGATCGACGCGCCCTCGAGCTGCCAGCGACGCACCGTGCGCGCGTTGAGCAGACGCGCCGCCTCGGACAGCTGCACGCGGTCGTTGACCCCGAGCGCGACGGCGGCGTCGGGCGCCGGCGTCGCGGCGACCTGCTCGTCGGCACCGCGCAGCAGACCGACGACGTCGGTGAGGTACTTTTCGCCCTGCGCGTTGGCGGTGCCCACGCGCGAGAGCTGCACGCGCAGCGACGCCGCGCGGAAGACGTAGACCCCGGCGTTGATCTCGGTGACGGCGCGCTCCTCGGGCGTGGCATCCTTCTGCTCGACGATGCGGGCGACGGCGCCCGACTCGTCGCGGATGACACGGCCGTAGCCGGTCGCGTCATCGAGGATGGCGCTCAGCACGGTCGCGGCGGCCGCGCGCGCACGGTGCGTGTCGAGCAGTGCCGTGAGCGTGTCGGCGTCGAGCAGCGGCACATCGCCGCTGAGCACGAGCACATCGCCGTCGAAGTCCGGGATCGCCTCGAGCGCGACCTCGACGGCGCGGCCGGTGCCGGGGATGTCGTCCTGGTCGACGACGACGGCCTGAGCGTCGGTGTCGACGACGGCCTGCGCGACACGGTCGCGATCGTGGCGCACGACGACGAGGACCGACGCGGGCGAGAGGGCGCGGGCCGTGCGCACGACGTGTCCGACGAGCGGACGACCGCCGATCGGATGCAGCACCTTGGGCAGCGCCGACTTCATGCGGGTGCCCTGCCCCGCGGCGAGGACGACGACGGCCAGCGGTGTGTGCGTGTTCGACATGCTCCGCCGCCAGGATTCGAACCTGGGCCTAACAGCTCCAAAGGCTGTCGTGCTGCCGTTACACCACGGCGGACCGGCCGCGACCGCGGCACCTGACAAGTCTGCCACGACGCAGGCGGATGCGATGATGGGCGGGTGGCGGACAAGTCGGACGAAGTCGATCGCATCGTCGAGGCGTGGATCGCGCAGCGCCCCGACCTCGACTTCTCGCCGCTGGAAGTGCTCTCGCGCGTCGATCGGCTCTCTCGCCACCTCGACCGCGCGCGGCGCGATGCGTTCCGCCGCAGCGACCTGGAGCCGTGGGAGTGGGACGTGCTGTCGGCCCTGCGGCGCGCGGGCGAGCCGTTTCAGCTCAGCCCCAAGCAGCTGCTGCAGCAGACGCTCGTCTCGAGCGGCACGATGACGAACCGCATCGACCGGCTCGTGGCCCGGCGGCTCGTCCGGCGCGAAGCCGACCCGGATGACGGTCGCAGCATCCTCGTCACGATCACCGATGACGGCCGCCTGCGCGTCGACGCGGCCATCACGCGCCTCGTCGACGCCGAGGCGACGCTGCTCGCGACGCTCTCGCGCGCCGACCGCGACCGCCTCGCGGGCCTCCTGCGCAAGCTGAGCCTCGGCTTCGACCGCTGAGCGCATCCGGGCAGGCGTCGCCGCCGGCCCGGATGCCACGGGTCAGCGTCCGACGGACTCCGCGAGGTCGGCACCGGCCGACTCGTCGAGGTAGCGCTCGAGGCTGTCGTCGAGCTCATCGATCCACGGCGTGTGGTGCTGCACCGCGATCGTGCCGGTCATGACCGAACGGTAGGTGCGGTCACGGTAGCCCATGATGTCCTCGGCCTTGTCGTCCTTCCACGCGAGGAAGATCTCGACGACCTCATCGATGTCGAACATCGGGTAGTCGGTCGCATCGATCAGGTCGCGGATGTAGTCGCCCTGGAACCGGATCTCATCGGCGGCGCTGGCGATCGCGTGGAACCGCGCGAGCCAGTGATCGATGTCGATCTGCCGCGTCGCGGCATCCGGAAGCCGGATGCGCCCGAGGATGATGTCGCGCACGAACCAGGCCTGTGCGTCGAACATGTTGAACGTGAACCACTGGTCCTGTGCGCCGAGGTAGAACACGTGCGGGTTGTCCTGCCACACGATGCCCTTGTACAGCCCCGCGGGGTAGACGCAGTTGCGCGACTCGAGGGCGAGCTCGTCGGGAAGGAAGGGGTACTTGTGCAGGTAGCCCGTGCACAGGATGACGGCGTCGATCTCGGCGACGCTGCCGTCCGAGAAGTACGCCGTCGACCCCTCGAAGCGATCGATGAGCGGACGCTCCTCGAACCCCTCGGGCCAGTCGTATCCCATGGGCTGCGTGCGATAGCTCGCGATGACGCGTCCGGCGCCCATCTTGTAGGCCTGGCTGCCGATGTCCTCGGCCGAATAGCTCGAGCCGACCACGAGGACGGTGCGGTCCTTGAGCGCCTCGGCGCCGCGGAAGTCGTGCGCGTGCATGATGATGCCGGGGAACGTCTCGACACCGGCGATCTCGGGCTGCGACGGGAAGGAGAAGTGACCGGATGCCACGATGATGCGATCGAACTCCTCGCTCGTGGTCGAGCCGTCGACGAGGTTCTCGCTCGCGAGCGTGAACGTCTCGGTCTCGGGGTGGTAGTCCACCCAGCGCACGACCGTGCTGAAGCGCACCGCTGCGCGCAGGCCCGCTTTCTCGACGCGGCCGTTGATGTAGTCCCACAGCACCTCACGCGGCGGGTAGGACGAGATCGGCTTTCCGAAGTGCTCGTCGAAGCTGTAGTCCGCGAACTCCAGCGCCTCCTTGGGGCCGTTCGACCACAGGTTGCGGTACATGCTGGAGTGGACCGGCTCGCCGAATTCGTCGAGACCCGTGCGCCACGTGTAATTCCACTGGCCGCCCCAGTCCTCCTGCTTCTCGAAGCAGACGATCTCGGGAACTTCTGCGCCCGCCTGTTCTGCAGCGTGGAAGGCTCGCAGCTGCGCCATTCCGCTGGGACCGGCGCCGATAATCGCTATTCTCATGTATTCGTATCCTCTAGTTGCGTATCACTTGCATCTGCGTCATCGCATACATCTGCACCGCTGCGGCACGGGGAAGAAACACCACGCGCGCCGTCCGGGTTTCGGTGCTGACCGTCTTCCAGGGTATCAAGCACGCGATCAGCGGTCTTTTCCGGGTGATTGCGGGTCGTGCGCAACGCACTGCGCGGGCCCGCCTCCGAAGGGACGGACCCGCGCAGCGCTGTGGCGAGGACCGGTTACGAGCCCTGGTACGGCGCGAAGACCGTGAAGGTCTCGTCCGTCTCGAGGTTCGTCACCGTGACGGTCGCCTCACCGTCGGCGACGGACGCCGACCGTGAGTTGAGCGAGACCGCGACGGTCTTGCCCGGCGCGACCGACGAGAACGACTTCTTGCCGAAGGCCGTCTCGACGGTGATGTCCACCGGGGCATCCGCGTCGTTCCTGACCGAGACGCTCACGTACGCCGTGCTGCCCAGCGACCGCGTCGCGGTGCTGGCCGTGACGGCGAGCGAGTCTGCGAGCTCTCCGCAGTCACCGACCGTCGCGCCGCCCAGGGCGTTCGTCGCGCCGAAGTCGCTCAGCGCGGCGCTGTTCGCGTCGCACGTGAGCGTGCCGTACACGGTGTTGCCCGCGAACACGGGGCCGTACTCACCGGCGAGCCTGCTGAAGCGCTCGTTGGCGGTGACCTGCGTGTTGCCGGACAGCTCGACCCCACGACGGAACGTCGTGCCCGCCGCGGTGACGTCGCGCTCGACGCCGCTGATCGTCGCGGAGCCCTCGACGGTCGATCCGAAGATCTGGAACGTCTCGGCCCCGTCGACGGCGAGCGCACCCGAGATGACCGTGTCGGTCACCATGACGGATGCATCGCCCGTGACGGTGAGGGCACCGGCGATGTCGGCATCGGTGATGCACGTGGCACCCGCGGTGAGCGTGACGGACTCGAGCGCGCCGGTCAGCGTCTGGGTGCACTCCAGTGCCGCGCCGGGCAGTGCCGTCGCGGTGTACGAGTCGGCATCGCCGATGTTGCCGGCGGCGTCGATCGCGCGGTGCTCGACGACGTGCGTGCCGAACCCGGGGATGAAGCCGCCCAGCGGGTGGTCATCCGGAAGGGTCTGCTCGAACGCGGCCTTGCTCAGTCCGCCCGAGCCGAGGTTCCCGTAGGTGAGGGCCTTCAGGTCGGTGCCCGAGTGGCGGAAGCGGAACGGCGAGTCCGGCATCGGCTGCTCGGGGAAGCCCGAGTAGTCGAGCCATCCGTCGCCGTTCAGGCGCAGCTGACCGACGACGTAGCGCTCACTGTCGTACCCGGCGGTGGAGTCCGTCGGGTCGAGCTTCATGTCCCATCCGCCGAAGTAGATCGGGTGAGCATCGGTCGTCGAGGTCGCGAGCGACTCCGACAGCGTCCGCGGCGCGGTGGGCATGACGGCGTCGATCTTCCACGCCTGCGTCGCCGGGGCGACGTCGGGGTTCGCCGGGTCGGTGACCGAGACCGTGAGGTCGTAGGTTCCCGCGCCGAGGTCGAGCGCGCCCAGGTCGAGCGTCGTGCGCGTGCCGGACTGCACCTCGGCGCCATCGATCTTCCACGTCACCGTGGGGATGCGGTCGCTCGGGTGGTTCGTGCGGACGAAGACGACCTCGTCGCGTGCGAGCGGCGTGGACGTGAGGCTGGCCGAGGTGATCTCCGCACCGGGAGCCGACGGGACGACGGCCTCCGCACCGATGGTCCACTGCCGGGTCTGCACGAAGCGCGGGCCGTTGTAGCCCGAGTCGGTCGCGGTGTTGTTGGCCGACGGGATGCGGACCCAGTCGATGCCGTCGGGACCGACGGGGTCGCGGACCTCGACGTGGACCGTCGTGCCCTCGGGCAGGTCGAGCTCGCCGAGGTCGAGGCTGCGCTCGGGGCCCGACGCGATGATCTCGCCCTCCGGACCGCCGTTGCGCCACGTCACCGTGAGCTCGTGGAAGCGCGGCTGGCCGGACTCGGTCCACAGGACGCTGTCGGCGGGCACGACACCCTCGGGCGTCGAGGTGACGACCATCTGACCCGAGTCGCGCAGGCCCGTGATGCGGGCGACCATGTGCTCGAGGCCGATCTGGTCGAAGTCGTATCCGACCCAGCGCATCATGGAGTGCTCGCTCGGACGGTACTGACCGCAGGGGTACAGTCCGCCGGATTCGTACAGGCCGATCCTGCCGCCCGAGCGGCTCTCTTCGCCGAGCCAGCGGAACCACTTGTGCTCGTCGGCGATCATCTGCTCTTCGGACGTGTACGTCGTGTGGTGGAAGCTCGTGCCCGACTCGGCACCCGTGTAGCACTGGCGGACGACGTCGCGCGAGTTGTAGGGGTACTCGTCGCGCAGCGTTCCGAGCGAGTGGCCGAGCTCGTGCAGCGAGACGACGGGACCCTGCGGGGAGCCCGCCGAGGTCGTCGCGTCGCGGCCGCCGATGCCGCCGTACGTGAAGGTGTTGGCCAGCGCGAGCGTCTGCACGTTCTGCGCCGTGCGCGGGATGCCCAGCAGCGGCGCGACGTAGTCGTCGAGGATCCGGCGCTGTGCCTGGATGCCCGTCTCGCACGGGTCGACGCCCTCGGGGTAGCGGCCGGCCTGCGACTCGCAGTCGACGGGGGCGCGCCCGTAGGTGATGCCGCGGGCGAGCGGGTCGTTGCAGCCGCTCAGCGTGAGGCGCAGTGCCGTGTTCTTGGTCGCGAGGGGTCCTTCGCGCTCGCCCGTGTCGCGGATCGTGCCGTCGGGGTGACGCACGCGGCCGTCGGGGTCGCAGTGCACGCCGTAGTCGATCGACGCGAGCTGCACGGCGTAGATGTTGATGTAGTTCTTGTAGCTGCGGAAGGGCTCGGTCCCCCACAGCACGCCGAGATTGCGGTCGAGGTCGGCCATGAACAGGCTCTGCTGGTCGGCCTGGTAGCCGTCACCGAAGACGACGAGGTTCAGTCGTTCGCTGGGGTCGCCGGTCACCTGGATCGGCACGACGTTGGGCTCGGGCAGCGGGTCGACCGCCGTCGCCGTCGCCGTCGCGGCACCGCCGACGACGAGCGTTGCGGTCATCGCGACCGTCGCGAGTACCGCGCCGATCCTCGATGACGCTCTTCTGGGGGATTTCAACACGTGGACCTTCCTTTTCCGGGACGCTTCTGTGCGCCGTCACGGATCCGCACCGCTTCGTAGGGGTGCAATGGGGTTCGCCGGGCGGGGGCCCGGTGACGTGTAACACGCTACTGAAGGGGCCCGACAAAGACCATCGACAGACGTCGCACCCTCAGTAATGTTTGACATATCACAGAGGACCCTGCGACGATTCGGGCACGTCTCCTGGATTCCACAGCGGCACGACGTCGTGACAGCACCACCGGAGTCCGGACGACCAACGCAACCGCGACGCACGATGCCCCGCGGCGAAGCGGGCACGTGCTCGGACCCGACACACGTCGACGAAGGGACCCTTCACTGTGAGACTCAGAACCCCGGCCGCCGTGGCCGTCCTGGTATGCGCCGGGCTCGTCTCGGCCGCCGCGACCAGCCCCGCGACAGCGAGCACCGCGCAACCACCCGGGATCGTGATCGCCGATGGGGTGACCCAGCCCGTGCACGGCTACACCGATGCCGTGCGCGAACGCGTATGGGTCAAGGCCGGTATCGACAGCGACCGCGACGGCGTCGAGGATCTGATCCGCGTCGACATCATGCGGCCGGCCGCGACCGAAGAGGGTCTGAAGGCCCCCGTCATCATCGACAACTCGCCGTACTACGCGACACTCGGACGCGGCAACGAGTCCGAGTTCAAAGCCGACGTCGACGGCGACGGCCTCAACGACCGGTGGCCCCTCTACTACGACAACTACTTCGTGCCGCGCGGCTACGCCGTCGCCCTGGTCGACATGACCGGAACCGCCGGCTCGACCGGCTGCCCGACGATCCAGGGCGAGTCCGAGAACATGTCCGGCCCCGCCGTCGTCGACTGGCTCAACGGCCGCAACACCGCCGTCGATGCGGATGGCGAGCCCGTCGTCGTCGACTGGCACAACGGCAAGTCCGGCATGATCGGCAAGTCCTACGACGGCGCGCTCGCGATGGGCGCGGCCGTGTCCGGCGTCGAGGGTCTCGCGACCGTCGTCCCGATCGGCGGACCGTACAACTACTACGACTACACGCGCACGAACGGCCTCGTGCAGCGCGGCAACAACTACCTGCGCTCCCTCGCCACGACGATCACGAACGACGACCGCGAGCGTCAGGCACGATGCGCGCCCGTGTGGGATGAGATCGACGCGGCGGACGGCGATGAGAACGGCGACTACTCCCCGTTCTGGTACGAGCGCAACTACCTCGACAAGGTCGACGAGGTGACCGCGTCGGTCTTCCTCGTGCACGGCCTGCAGGAGGAGAACGTCCGCGCCGACCACGCCTCGAAGATGTGGGCCGCCCTCGGCGAGCACGACGTCGAGCGCAAGATGTGGCTGTCGCGCACGGGCCACATCGAGCCCTTCGACTTCCGCCGCGGCGAATGGGTCGACACGCTGCACCGCTGGTTCGACCACTACCTGCTCGACATCGACAACGGGATCGACGCCGAGCCGATGGTCGACGTCGAGGTCGAGGGCGGCGTATGGGAGCAGCACGCGAACTGGCCCATCGACGGCACCGAGCACGTGGAGGTCTACCTCCGCGACGGCGCCGGCGGCGCCGGGTCGTTCGCCCTGACGCCCGCTCCGGGCGAGGCGACGGTCGCGTCGTTCGTCGACAACCCGAGCCAGACCGAGGCGCAGGCCATGAACAACCCCGAGACGACATCGGCGTCGCGGCTCGCCTTCCTCTCCGACCCGCTCGCCGAGGACCTGCGCATCTCGGGCACGCCCGTGGTCGAACTCACGGCCGCCTCCAGCCAGGACGTCGCGTACGTCGGCGCCATGCTGGTCGAGTACGGTCCGACCGAGCAGAACGACCGCGCGGGCGACGGCATCCGGCAGAACACGACGGCACCCGAGACCTGCCATGGCGAGGCGTCCGAGCACGATGACGCCTGCTACCGGATCGTGGACTACCGCCCCATCACGACGAACCAGTGGCGTGTCACGAAGGGGGTCATGGATGCCCGCAACCGCTTCTCGCTCGAGCAGGCCGCGCCGCTCGTCCCCGGTGTCGCGGAGAGCCTGAGCTTCCCGATGCTCCCCGAGGACTACACCTTCTCGGAGGGCAACCGCATCGGAGTGATCCTCGTCGGGTCGTACCGGTCGTACTCGGTCGAGACACTGCCATCCCGCCCCGAGATCACCGTCGACATGACACTGAGCAGGATCAGCCTCCCCGTCGTCGGCGGCACGCAGGCGGCCTCGGATGCCGGGATCGAAGCCCTCGCGGGAGACGTGACGGCCACGACGCGCACGCTCGGCGGCACGCCGTACGTCAGCGTCACGGCCGCCAACGACGCCGAGGTTCCCGTCGACATCACCGTCGAGACGGACTTCGGCACGAAGACGTTCTCCTCGGTCGCGCCGGGCAAGAGCGTCGCCGTCTCGTTCAACACGCGCTCGGCATCGGTCGGCGCGGGCACGGCGACGGTCACGGTGACCGGACTCGTCGACGGCGAGACCATCACCGTCACCAAGACGGCGTCCTACCCGGCGCGGTGAGTTCCGGCGGTGGGGGTGCGCTCCCGCATCCCCACCGCCGGCTGATCACTCCACGAGGCCGGACAGCTCGAACCAGCGCTCCTCGACCGCATCCCGATCGGTCTCGAGCGAGGTGATCCTCGCCATCTCGGCGGCCAGGCCCCCGTAGTCGGCCTGATCGTGATCGGCGAGCGCCGTGCGCGCCGTCGCGATCTGCTTCTCGAGCTTCTCGAGACGGCGCTCCAGCGACGCGATCTCCTTCTGCATCGCCCGAAGCTCCGCACCGGTCGGCTGCGGTGCATCCGGTATGTCAGCGGATGCCGCGGCGCGGTCGGCCGCAGGAGCCTGACGCTCGCGCTCGCGCAGCCGCAGGTACTCGTCGACGCCCCCCGGCAGGTGGCGCAGGTGCCCGCTCAGGATCGCGAACTGCTGGTCGGTGACCCGTTCGATGAAATAGCGATCGTGGGAGACGACCAGGAGCGTGCCGGGCCACGTGTCGAGCAGGTCCTCCATCGCGGCGAGCATGTCGGTGTCGAGATCGTTCGTGGGCTCGTCGAGGATCAGCACGTTCGGCTGCTCGAGGAGGATCAGCAGCAGCTGCAGGCGACGCTTCTGCCCGCCCGAGAGGTCCTTCACGGGCGTCGACAGCTGCGCGCTCGAAAAGCCCATCTGCTCGAGGAGCTGACCCGGGGTGAGCTCCTGGGCCTTCGAGCCGGCACCGAACGTGTACGAGGTCCGCAGGCCCGCGATGACGACCCGCACGGGATCGTCGAGGTGCTCCTCGAGTTCGTCCAGGCGCTGCGTCAGCGTCGCCACCTTGACGGTCTTGCCGCGCTTGACCCGACCGGTCGTCGGCTCGACCTCACCCGACACCAGCCCGAGGAGCGTGGACTTGCCGGCGCCGTTGACGCCCAGGATGCCCGTGCGCTCCCCCGGCGCGATACGCCACTCGAGGGGATGCAGCACGACGCGGTCGCCGTAGCTGACCGAGGTGTCGAGCAGATCGACGACGTCCTTGCCGAGGCGCGTGACGGCGAGCGACTGCAGCTCGGTCTTGTCGCGGATCTCGGGGACGTCGGCGATGAGCTCGTTGGCCGCATCGATGCGGAACTTCGGCTTGGACGTGCGCGCGGGGGCTCCTCGCCGCAGCCACGCCAGCTCCTTGCGGGCGAGGTTCTGGCGTCGCGCCTCGATCGTCGCCGCCTGCCGGTCACGCTCGACGCGCTGCAGGATGTATGCGGCGTATCCGCCGTCGAAGGGCTCGACGATGCGGTCGTGCACCTCCCACGTCGATGTGCACACCTCATCGAGGAACCACCGGTCGTGGGTGACGACGAGCAGGCCGCCCTGGTTCGCCGGCCACCGGCGCTTGATGTGCTCGGCGAGCCAGGCGATCGCCTCGACGTCGAGGTGGTTCGTCGGCTCGTCGAGGAAGATGACGTCGTGGTCCCCGACGAGCAGCTGCGCGAGCGCGACGCGGCGGCGCTGGCCGCCGGACAGGCCCGTGACGGGACCGTCCCACGCGATGTCGGCGAGCAGCCCGGCGATGACGTCGCGCACGCGCGAGGATCCCGCCCACTCGTACTCCGGCGTGTCGCCGACGACGGCCTCGGCGACCGTGCCGGTCTCGCCGAGGGTGTCGGACTGGTCGAGGACCCCGACGCGGACGCCGCCGCGCACCGTGACGCGGCCGCCGTCGGGTTCGAGCCGGCCGGCGAGCATCGCCAGGAGGCTGGATTTGCCGTCGCCGTTGCGGCCGACGACGCCGATCCGATCGCCTTCGTCGATGCCGAGCGAGACGGAGTCGAACACGACCTTGGTGGGGAACTCGAGGTGCAGGGCTTCCGCCCCGAGAAGATGCGCCATATCCCTCCCAGGCTAGGCCCCCTTGACCGTGAGACTGCACCGGGGCGCCGAGACTGCGGGGTTCACCCGCAGTCTCGGCCGTCGGTTGCAGTCTCGCGGGTAGCGGTCTGGGCGGACGGGGTCAGTACCAGAACGACAGGCGGGGGGCGATGGGCCACGAGAGGATGGCGGCGGCGCGAAGCGCGTCCGAGGACACGACGCGTCCGGCGGCGGCGAGCGTCACCAGCGAGACGCCGCCGAGGTAGACCGCTGCCAGCTCGGCCGCCCCGAGAGCGACCGTGACGGCGTCGGCCGGCCCCTCGCCGGAGATGCGCGACACCCGCGCCGTGCCGTCGGCGGCGACATCGAGCAGGTGTCGCCCGCCGGCGACGTCGAGCGGGTCGGTCACATCGAGCACGACCCGGCCGGGCACCGCATACCGCCGCGCCTCCAACGCCGTCGCGACGTCGAGGATGCGCACGTACTGGTGGTCGTTGACCGTCACGGTCGCGGCGCGCTGGTCGCTGATCATCCACCGCAGCGGCTCGTCGACCGACAGCTCCTCGGCACGCACCTCGGCCACGAGGTCGAGCTCGAGCAGGAACCGCCACAGCGCGGCGTACGCGTCGTCGCCGTCGGCGACGAGGTAGTGCACCGACGCCGTCGCCTTCGTGAAGTCGTCGTGGTTCTCGCGCAGCGCGTAGACCGCGACTCCGCGCACCTCGCCGGTCGCGTCGGTGTACTGCACGGCACGCTTGTCGCCGGGCTTGTCGGCATCGGGGCGTGTGCCGGCGAAGGCGTCCCAGTGCGATGCCGGCACGTCGATCTCGCCCGCAACGCGCAGCCGCGCCCGCTCGTGCACGACGGGCATGAGCTCGCGGGCACGCTCACGCGAGACGAAGTCGACTCGCCCATCCGGGCGCGGACCGATCCACCCGGCGCGCGCCGTCTCGATCCGCCACGACGCGCTCATCGCCGCCGGCGCGAAGCCGTAGCGACCGTAGAGCGTGGACTCGCTCACCGTGAGCATCGCCATGGGCAGACCGGCATCCCTCGCGGCGCGCAGCTCGCCCTCGAGCATGGCCCGCGCGATCCCCCGGCGACGGTGCGTCGGCGAGACCGTCACGGCCGAGATGGCGCACGACGGGATGCCGCCACCACCGGGCACCGCGAGGTCTCCGACCCACGACGCGATCGTGCCGACGGGTGCGTCCGCCATGGGCGTCGTCGGATCGTAGACGCCCGTCAGGCGCCGGTACCCGCTGCGCTCGCGGATCGCCGCGATCTGGTCGTCGGTGCGCTCGCCGTCCTGGAACCCGCGTCGCACGACCTGCAGCCACGGCGCGAAGGCATCGGAGTCGACGCCGACCCGGCGGTAGTCCAGTCCGTTCGCGGCGAGCCGTTCGGCCGATGCGGAATCCACCGCACCCTCACGGAACGCCGTGACGAGGGCGTCTTCGGACAGGCTCATGGGCGTTCTCCTCTGTTGTTCGCGGCCCGATCGAGGTCAGGCGTGGATGATGCGCGCGCCGGCGACCGGCCCGTGCACGTGCAAAGCTTCGTAACCGGCGGCCGACAGCGTCACCTGCAGGTCGAGCGCGGACTCGGCATCGTGCGTGAGAAACGCGATCGTCGGTCCCGACCCCGACACGATACCGGCGAGCGCCGACGCGCTCGACTCCCCCAGCTCGAGAAGCTCGCGCAGGTCGGGGCGCAGCGAGAGGGCGGCCGCCTGCAGGTCGTTGCGCAGCACGTCGGCCAACGCCGCCGCGTCGCCCGCGCGCAGCGCCTGCAGCACGATGGGCGCGACGTCGGGGGCATGATCGACGCGTCGGATGCCGGTGCGCGTGCGCAGTTCGTCGAGATGCCCGTAGACGCTCGGCGTGGACAGGCCGTCATCGGACGGCACGATGACCCAGTCGAACCGGCCCTTCGCGAGCGCCGGGCTCAGCTGATCGCCCCGGCCCGTGCCGACCGCCGTGCCGCCCAGCAGGGCGAAGGGCACATCGGCGCCGAGCCTCGCCGCAAGCCGGTGCAGCTCGGTGCTGCCGAGGTCGGTGCCCCACAGCGCGTCGCACGCGACGAGCGCGGCCGCGGCATCGGCCGAGCCCCCGCCCATGCCTCCTGCGACGGGCACGTGCTTGGCGATGTCGAGGTGCACGCCGCCGGCGTGACCCGCCTTCTGCGCGACGAGTCGTGCCGCCCGCAGCGCGAGATTGCGGTCGTCCAGCGGCACACCCGAGACGTCGACGGAGCCCGACACCGAGAGGGTGAATTCGTCGGAGTGCGACGCGACGACGTCTTCGTACAGCGAGACGGCCTGGTACGCCGACGCGACGTCGTGATACCCGTCGTCCTGCACGCTCCCCACCTCGAAGAAGACGTTGAGCTTGCCCGGAGCACGCACACGCACGTGGTCGCTCGTGAATGCGTGGGTCACGTGTCCTCCGCCTTCTGCCGCAGGTCGCGCTGACCGCCGGCAGCGAGGGCGTCGATGCGCGCGAGCTCGTCCGCCGCGAAAGGTGCACCGCCGGCGGCGGCCGCGTACGGACGGTGCCGGTCGCCACCGCGGGCGAGGTGGGGATGCACGTCGGTCACGGATCCAGGCTACCGACCGACGCGCGCGATGCGCAGGTAGTCCTCGACCGTGAGGTTCTCGCCCCGCGCCGTCGGGGCGACGCCGGCAGCCTCGAGCACGACGCTGGCTTCGGCCGCCGACCCACCCAGCACGCCGGAGAGCGCCTGGCGCAGCATCTTGCGGCGCTGCTGGAATGCGGCGTCGACGATGCTGAACGTGCGGCGACGCTCGTCCTCGGTCCCGCGCGGCTCCGCGTCGCGTTCGAAGGCGACGAGCACGCTGTCGACGTTCGGCACGGGCCAGAACACGTGGCGGGACACCGTGCCGGCGAGCCGCCACGTTCCCCACCACGCCGCTTTGACGCTGGGCGAGCCGTAGATCTTCGATCCGGGGCCGGCCGCGAGCCGCTCCCCCACTTCGGCCTGCACCATGACCACGCCGCGCTGCAGCCCCGGGAACGTCTCGAGGAAGTGCAGCAGGACCGGCACGCTCACGTTGTAGGGCAGGTTGGCGACGAGCACCGTCGGGTCGCCGGGCAGATCGGTCACCCGCAGCGCATCGGCGTCCACGACCGTCAGGGCACCCGCGGGCACACCGTGGGCGCGAGCGGTGTCGGCCAGTCGCGCAGCGAGCCGGTGGTCGATCTCGACGGCCGTGACGGCGGCACCGGCCTCGAGGATCGCGAGGGTCAGCGAGCCCAGACCGGGTCCGATCTCGACGACGCGCTCGCCCGCCGCGACGCGCGCGACGTGCACGATCTTGCGCACGGTGTTGGCGTCGACGACGAAGTTCTGCCCCAGCTTCTTGGTCGGGGTGACATCGAGTTCGGCCGCGAGCGCGCGGATCTCGGACGCACCGAGCAGGGTCACGGACATGCGTCAACTGTAGTCACGCGGGTGGGCGCGGCTTCGCCGACCGGCCGCCGCCGCACGCACCCTTATGATCGGGGCCATGACGAACAACTCCAAGTCGCACGAACAGATCCGCGAAGAGCGCGAAGCCGCTCAGAAGGAGAAGGAGCGCCTCGAGGCTGCGGAGCAGAATCGACTCGACGACGAGGCCCGCCCCGAGTAGCACTCGGCCACCGCCGGGGTCGGCGCCCCTCATAGGATGACGGGATGCCTTCCCCCGGCGAACTCATCGCACCACGCCGACTCGGCAGGGATTTCCGGTGGCTGCTCGCCTCGTCCTGGACGAGCAACCTCGGCGACGGGATCGCCCTGGCGGCATCCCCTCTCCTGATCGCATCGCTGACGTCGTCGCCGCTGCTCGTGGCCGCCGGAGCGATGATGCAGTACCTCCCCTGGCTGCTCTTCGGCCTGCTCGCGGGATCCGTCGCCGATCATCATGACCGACGGCGACTGGTCATGATCGCCAACGCCTCGCGCGCCGTCGTGGTCACGGGACTGGTCGTGTTCCTCCTCACCGGCCAGGTGACGGTGGTGATCGTGCTCGCGGCGGCGTTCCTCTACGGCACGGCCGAAGTGTTCGCCGACTCGGCGGGCGCGACGCTGCTGCCGATGCTCGTGCGCCCCGTCGACCTCGGCACGGGCAATGCGCGGCTGCAGGCGGGGTTCCTCGTCGGCAATCAGCTCGCGGGGCCGCCCCTGGGCGCGTTCCTCTTCGCGGCGGGTTCCTTCTGGCCCTTCCTCACCCAGATCCTGTGCGTGTCCCTCGCCGTCGTGCTCATCTCGCGCATCGCGCGCACGCCCGTGCCGCCGAAGGAGCATCCGGCGCCCCAGGCGAAGCCCCGCCCGATCCGCGAAGGGCTCGCGTGGCTGCGCGACAACCCGCCGGTGCGCACGCTCGTCGTCATCATCCTCGTCTTCAACGTGACCTGGGCAGCTCCCTGGGGCATCCTCGTGCTCTACGCGACCGAGCACCTCGGCATGGGCGCCGTCGGCTTCGGAACCCTCATGACGGCGTCGGCGCTCGGCGGCATCATCGCGACCCTGTGCTTCGGATGGCTCGAGCGGCACGTGTCGTTCGCGACGCTCATGCGCGTGTGCCTGACGCTCGAAGTGCTCATGCACCTCGCGTTCGCCCTCACGACCTCGCCCGTCGTCGCCTTGGCGCTCATGTTCGGCTTCGGCGCGTACGCGTTCGTGTGGGGCACGATCTCGACGACCGTGCGCCAGCGACTCGTGCCGCTGCACCTGCAGGGCCGCATCGCCTCGGTCAACATGGTCGGCGTGTTCGGGGGGCTCGTGATCGGCCAGCTGATCGGCGGCCTGCTGGCACAGGGGTGGGGCCTCACGGCGCCGTGGTGGTTCGCGTTCGCCGGGTCGGCGATCACGCTGGCCGTCGTGTGGCGGTCGATCTCGCACATCGCCGCGTCCCGCCCCGTCCTCGACGACGGGGAGCCGGATCAGTCCTCGAAGGCCCCGTAGACCTCGAGCGTGTTCGCGGCCAGCTGCGCGCAGAGCTCGTCGAGTTCGACGCCCAGTTCGACGGCCATGAATCGCACCGTGACGGGGATGAGATACGGCGCGTTCGGACGACCGCGATGCGGCACGGGCGTCAGGAACGGTGCATCCGTCTCGACGAGGATCCGCTCGCGCGGGGTCGCCTTCAGGGCATCCCGCAGGGTCTGGGCGTTCTTGAACGTCACGTTCCCCGCGAAGGACAGGTAGTACCCGTTCTCGGCGGCGATCGCGGCCATCGCCGCGTCGCCCGAGAAGCAGTGGAAGACCGTGCGCTCGGGCGCGCCGACCCTCGCGAGGGTCTCGAGCACGGCGTCGTGAGCCTCGCGGTCGTGGATCTGCATCGCGATGTCGTGCTTCTTCGCGAGGGCGATGTGCGCCTCGAAGCTCTCGAACTGCGCCGGCAGTCCCTCGTCGCCCGTGCGGAAGAAGTCGAGACCCGTCTCGCCGATGGCGCGCACGCGCGGCTGCTCTGCGAGCTCGTCGATGACCGCGATCGCCTCGTCCAGTCGTTCCGCCGCCCGGTAGGCGGGAGCCTCGTTGGGGTGGATCGCGACGGCCGCCAGCACGCGAGGATGGGATGCCGCAGCCCACGCCGACCAGCGGCTCGAGTCGATGTCGCCACCGGCCTGCACGACGCCGGCGACGCCGACCCGGGCGGCGCGCTCGAGCTGCTCGTCGAGGCTCAGCGACGTGTCGCCGTCGTCGATCTCGAGGTGCGCGTGGTTGTCGTAGACGGCGACAGGCAGCGGCTCGGGCGCGTCGGGCCAGCGCACGTCGCCGCGGCCCTCCTGCGAGCGCGTGCGGACGTACTGCGACGGGTCGACGTCACTCACGCGCTCTGCTCGATGCGGGGGAACAGCGGCGCGAGGCCGTTGACGCTCGTGCCGGCGCGCAGAGCCCCCCACTGCCCCGCCTCGCGGATGGGCTGGTCGATGAGGCGCCCGAGCGACTCGCCGGCGCCCAGGGCGACCCACAGCTTCTCGGTCGCTTCGGGCATGACCGGCGACAGCAGCACCGCGAGGGCGCGCAGGCCCTCGGCGGCCGTGTAGAGCACGGTGCCCAGGCGCGTGCGCTGAGCGTCGTCCTTCGCGAGCGCCCACGGCTCGTTCTCGGTGATGTAGAGGTTGAGGTCATCGACGATCGTCCAGATCGCGTGGATGGCTTCGTCGATGCGGAACCGCTCGATCGCGTCGTCGGCCGCGGTGGCGGCATCCGCCACGATCTGCTGCACGCGCAGATCGCGCTCGGTGTATTCACCCGCCGGCGGCACGATGCCCTCGAAGTACCGCTCGATCATGGCCGTCGTCCGCGATGCCAGGTTGCCGAAGCCGTTCGCGAGCTCGGCCTGGTAGCGGGCCGAGAGATCCTCCCACGAGAACGAGCCGTCCTGGCCGAACGCGATCGCCGAGAGGAAGTAGAACCGGTAGGCGTCCGATCCGAAGACGTCGGTGATCTCGGACGGCGCGATGCCGGTGAGCTTCGACTTCGACATCTTCTCGCCGCCGACGAGCAGCCAGCCGTGCGCGAAGACGCCCGCGGGAACATCGACGCCGGCGGCCATGAGCATCGCCGGCCAGATGACGGCGTGGAAGCGCAGGATGTCCTTGCCCACGACGTGGTATGCCGGCCAGCGCCGGGCGAACTCGCCTGCCGACCCCGAGCCGTTCGACGCGTCGTCGCCGTATCCCACGGCCGTCGCGTAGTTGAGGAGGGCATCGACCCAGACGTAGATGACGTGGGATTCGTCCCACGGCACCGTGATGCCCCAGTCGAACGTCGACCGCGAGATCGAGAGGTCCTTGAGCCCGCTCTTGACGAACGAGACGACCTCGTTGCGCGCGGACTCGGGGCGGATGAAGTCCGGCACCGAGCTGTACAGCTCGATGAGCCGGTCCTGGAACTCGCTGAGCTTGAAGAAGTAGTTCTTCTCCTGCAGCAGCTCGAGCGGCTTGGAGTGGATCGCGCAGACCTTGAGCCCTTCGAACGCCCCCTCGCCCTCGACGATCTCGGCGTCGGTCTTGAACTCCTCGCAGCCGACGCAGTACAGCGCCTCGAACTCGCCCGCGTAGATGTACCCGCGGTCGTAGATGGCCTGCACGAACTGCTTGACGCGCTCCTCGTGGCGGGGCTGCGTCGTGCGGATGAAGTCGTCGTTGGCGACATCGAGGGTCTCCAGCAGCGGGAACCACGACTCGCTCACGAGCTTGTCGACCCACTCCTGGGGCGTGGACCCGTTGGCGGCGGCGGCCCGCATCATCTTCTGGCCGTGCTCGTCGGTGCCCGTGAGCATCCAGGTGTCATCGCCCGCCTGGCGATGCCAGCGGGCGAGCGCGTCGACGGCCACGGTCGTGTAGCCGTGGCCGATGTGGGGCACGTCGCTCGGGTAGTAGATCGGCGTCGTGATGTAGAAGCTGCGGCCGGAAGTCACCCTTGAGATTCTAGGCCGGTTGGATGCCGCGCCTCGCGCTATGACGGCCGCGCTCGCCGCGCGAGCGCTTCCTGGTAGAGCTCCCGCGACGAGTGGCCCGTGTGCGCGGCGACCTCGGTCGCGGCATCCTTCAGGCGCGTTCCCGCCGCGACGAGGTCGAGCACGTGCGTCACGGCGTCGGCGAACGGGACCTCGCGCGCCGCGGCGCCGGCGACGACGATGACGAGCTCGCCCCGCACGCCCTGCTCGGCCCACGTGACCAGTTCGGCGAGCGTCCCCCGCGCGACCTCTTCGTGCAACTTCGTCAGTTCGCGGCAGACGGCGGCCCGCCGGTCTGCTCCGAACGTCGCCGCCATGTCGGCCAGCGTCGCGGCCGCTCGCGACGGCGCGTCGAAGAACACCATCGTGCGCGGTTCGCCCGCGAGCGCCGTGAACGCGGCCGTCCGCTCGCCGTGCTTGCGTGCGACGAACCCCTCGAACGTGAAGCGGTCGGTCGGAAGGCCCGCGACGGCGAGCGCCGTGACGACGGCGCTCGGACCGGGGATGGCGGTGACGTCGACCCCCGCCTCGGCGGCGGCGGCGACGAGCCCGTAGCCGGGGTCGGAGACCGTGGGCATTCCGGCATCGGACAGCACGAGCACGTCCTGGTCGCGGGCGAGTTCGACGATCTCGGGCGCGCGCTCCTTCTCGTTGTGGTCGTGCAGCGCGATGAGCTTCGGCCGGTTGCCGATCCCGAGCGCCGCGAGCAGCCGCTGCGTCGTGCGGGTGTCCTCGGCCGCGACGATCGTCGCCTGTTCGAGCGCCTCGACGAGACGCCGCGACGCGTCGCCCAGATTTCCGATGGGGGTCGCCGCGAGGATGATCACGCCGCCAGCATAGGCTGGTCGCCGTGACGTCGATCGCCGAGCCGCTGCCGCCGCTCGCGCGACCCACCCTCTACGACGGCTGGATGTCGCGACTGTCCGCCGTCCCGCGCACGGCGCGGTTGTGGCGCTGGCTCGCACCCGCCCTCGTCACGCTCGTCGCGGCGATCCTGCGCCTGTGGAACCTCGGGCATCCCGGCACCCTGATCTTCGACGAGACCTATTACGTCAAGGATGCCTGGACGCAGTGGAACCTCGGCTATGCCGCCTCCTGGCCGGACGACGCCGACGCGAGCTTCGTCGCGGGCGACACCGACGTCTTCCTGACGTCGGGCAGCTTCGTCGTGCATCCACCGCTCGGCAAGTTCCTCATCGGCGCCGGCATGGCGCTCTTCGGCCCGGAGTCGGCCTTCGGCTGGCGCATCGCCGTGGCCGTGTTCGGCATCGCGACCGTGCTCGTGCTGTACCTCGTGGCGAAGTCGCTCTCGGGATCGATCGCCTTCGCCACCGTGGCATCCGCTCTCATGGCGGTCGACGGCATGGCGATCGCGATGAGCCGGGTCGCCCTGCTCGACGGCATCCTGACGTTCTTCGTTCTGCTCGCGTTCTGGTTCATCGTGCGGGACCACCGGCGTACGGCGACCCGGTTCGCCGCGGCGCTCGCGGCACGCGACCACGGCGACGACCCGCCCGCGTGGGGGCCCGTCCTGTGGAACCGGCCGTGGGTGATCGCGGCAGGCGCCGCCGTCGGCGCCGCGACCGCCGTGAAGTGGTCGGGCCTGTATGTCGCGGCGGGCCTGGGCATCTACCTCGTCGTCGTCGACGCGCTCGCCCGGCGCCGCGCCGGCGTCATCTTCTGGCCGACCGATGCCGCCTTCCGCCAGGGCGTCGTGACCTTCGTGCTGTTCATCCCGGTCGCCGCCGCCGTCTACCTGGCGTCGTGGACGAGCTGGCTCACAACCGACGGCGGTTACGGGCGCCGTGCGCTCGAGGGCTCCAACGGCGGCGGAATCGGCTCTGCCCTGGCGAATCTGTGGGCGTACCACGAGCAGATCTACGGCTTCCACGTCGGTCTCGTGAGCGCCCACGGCTACGCGAGCCCCGCGTGGCAGTGGCCCCTGCTCACGCGTCCGACGTCGATGTACTTCCAGAACGACGACCAGGTCGTGCAGAACATCTACAGCATGCCGAACCCGCTCGTCTGGTACGCCGCCGTCGCCGCCGCGGTCTACCTCGTGTGGCGCTTCGCCGTATCGCGGGACTGGCGCATCGCGCTCGTGCTGACGGGCATCGCCGTGACGTACGTGCCCTGGCTGCTGTATCCCGAGCGCACGATCTTCCAGTTCTACACCGTCGCGATCCTGCCGTTCCTGCTGCTCGCTCTGACCTTCGCGCTGCGCGACCTCGCCGGTGCGGGAAGCACCGACGGCTACCGACGACGCTCGGGCCAGCGCGTCGTGTGGGTCTACCTCGCCGTCGTGCTCGTGGTCGCGGCGTTCTGGTACCCGATCGTCACGGCGACCGCCGTGCCGTACGACTTCTGGCGCCTGCACAACTGGATGCCCACCTGGATCTGACGGGCTCGAGGGCGCTCCCTGAAGCGGTCGTCAGCGGGCGGGTGGCGACGCGGATGCCGCGGCCCGCGCGGCATCCGGCAGCGCCGCCAGGATCCGCTCGATCACGGCATCGTCGTGGGCTGCCGTGAGGAACCACGCCTCGAACACACTCGGCGGCAGCGATATCCCCGCCGCGAGCATCGCGTGGAAGAACGGCGGATAGCGCCACGCCTCCTGCGCGCGGGCGTCGTCGTAGTCGCGCACGGGGTCCGCGCGGAACGCGAGCGAGAAGAGGCTGCCCGCGTGCGAGACGACGTGGGCGACGCCTTCGGCGGCCAGTGCCTCGCCGAGCGCCGTCGAGACCGTGCGAGCGGCACCGTCGACACGGTCGTAGACGTCGGCATCCGCGAGACGCAGCGTCTCGAGGCCCGCCGCGACGGCGAGCGGATTGCCGCTCAGGGTGCCCGCCTGGTAGACGGGGCCGAGCGGCGCGAGCAGCTCCATCAGGTCGGTGCGGCCGCCGATCGCCGCCAGCGGCATCCCCCCGCCGATGACCTTGCCGAAGGTCACGATGTCGGGGCGCCACTGCTCGCCCGCGGCGCGCTCCAGCCCCCACCAGCCGGCCGGTCCGACGCGGAAGCCCGTGAGCACTTCGTCGAGGATCAGCAGCGCGCCGTTCGCGTGCGCCGTCTCGCTGAGGAACGCGTTGAAGCCGGTCTCGGGCGCGAGGATGCCGGCGTTGGCCCCGGCCGCCTCGGTGATGATCGCCGCGATGCGACCCGGGTGCGCCGCGAACGCCGCGTCGATCGCGGCACGGTCGTTGTAGGGCAGCACGAGCGTGAGCGCCGCGACGTCGGCCGGCACTCCCGCCGAGCCCGGCAGCCCGAGCGTCGCGACACCGGAGCCGGATTCGGCCAGCAGTCCGTCGGAGTGCCCGTGGTAGTGCCCCGCGAACTTGATGATGACGTCGCGTCCGGTCGCGCCGCGCGCGATGCGGATCGCGGTCATGGTCGCCTCGGTGCCCGTCGAGACCAGCCGCAGGCGGTCGATGCCGCGCACGCCGTCGACGCGCAGCCGGTCGATGACGAGCTCGGCCAGCTCCGTCTCGGCCGGTGTCGAGGCACCGAACGACAGGCCTCGGGATGCCGCCTCCTGCACGGCGGCGACGACCCGGGGGTGCGCGTGGCCGAGCAGCGCGGGGCCCCACGACGCGACGAGGTCGACGTAGTCGCGGCCGGCGACGTCGCGCACGGTGGCCCCGTTCGCGCGAACGATCGACAGGGGCGTGCCGCCCACCGAGCCGAAGGCGCGCACGGGCGAGTTCACGCCACCGGGGATGACGGCCCGTGCCCGGATTGCGGCGTCGTCGTTCGTCGTCATGCGCAGAGCCTCTCGGCGGCCTCGATGGCCCAATAGGTCAGGACGGCGTCGGCACCGGCGCGCACGATCCCGACGAGCGATTCGTCGATCGCGCGGGCGCGGTCGATCCAGCCGTGGGCGGCTGCCGCCTCGATCATGGCGTACTCCCCCGACACCTGGTACGCCCAGACGGGCACGGGTGCCGATGCCGCCGTTTCGGCCAGCACGTCGAGATAGCTCATGGCGGGCTTGACCATGACGATGTCGGCGCCTTCGGCGATGTCGAGATCGACTTCGCGCAGCCCCTCGCGGCGGTTCGCGGGGTCGAGCTGGTAGGTGCGGCGGTCCCCCACGAGCGTGGACTGCACCGCTTCGCGGAAGGGCCCGTAGAACGCCGAGGCGTACTTCGCGGCGTACGCGAGGATCGCCGTCTCGTCGTGGCCGGCGCCGTCGAGCACGGCACGCACCGCAGCGACCTGGCCGTCCATCATGCCGGACAGCCCCAGCAGTCGCGATCCGGCGCCGGCCTGCGCGAGAGCCATGTCGCGGTACCGCTCGAGGGTCTCGTCATTGTCGACGCGGCCGTTGTCATCCAGCACGCCGCAGTGGCCGTGGTCGGTGAACTCGTCGAGGCACAGGTCCGTCTGCACGACCAGCGTGTCGCCGACCTCGGCGGCGGCGACGCGCGTGGCAACGTTGAGGATACCGTCGTCGTCGGTCGCCCCCGAACCGACGGCGTCCTTGTGCTCGGGCACGCCGAAGAGCATGATCCCGCCGATGCCCGCCGTCGCGGCGCGGTGCAGTTCGCGCTTCAGCGAGTCGAGCGAATGCTGCACGACGCCGGGCATCGAGCTGATCGGCACGGGCTCGCTCGCTCCTTCCCGCACGAAGAGCGGCAGCACGAGCTGTGCGGGGCTCACGCGGGCCTCTTGCACGAGCCGGCGCCAGGCCGCATTCGCGCGCAGTCGGCGCGGGCGGACGGAGGGGAAAGCGCTCATCGGGGGTCCTCGTAGAGACGGGCACGCAGGGGCGCCAGTTCGGCGGCTCCCGCGGCGAGCAGTTCATCGGCGACGCGGTGGGCGATCTCGAGCGCCGTGACGTCGCCGATGTAGGCGGCGTGCGAACTCGTGAGCTGATCCCCGCCGTCGGGTCGGTAGACCCGCGCCGAGAGGAACAGCATCCCGTCCTCGACGAACGCGTGGGCACCGACGGGAGCCGCGCACCCCGCTTCGAGCCTGGCCAGCACGCCCCGCTCCGCTTCGGCCGCGACGCGTGACGGACGGTGGTCGACCCGCGCCGCGAGACGCTCGTCGCCCGCGCGGGTCTCGACCGCGAGCGCCCCCTGTGCGGGGGCCGTGGGCCAGCCGTCGAGGTCGAACAGCTCGGTCACGACCCCGAGCCGATCGAGCCGCCCGAGACCCGCCGCGGCGAGCACGACGGCGTCGAGATCGGTGCCGACCCGGCCCAGGCGCGTGTCGATGTTGCCGCGGATGTCGATGAGGTCGAGGTCGGGTCGGCGCCTCGCGAGCTGCGCGCGGCGGCGGGGCGACCCCGTGCCGATCCTCGCCCCCTCGGGCAGGGTGTCCAGCGTCAGGGCGTCGCGGGCGCACAGTGCGTCGCGTGCATCCGCCCGCTTCGGCACCGCGGCGATCGACAGTCCCTCGAGAGGGCTCGTGGGAAGGTCCTTGAACGAGTGCACGACGGCATCGATCTCGCCGGCCAGGAGCGCCTCGCGCAGCGCGGCCGCGAAGACGCCCGTGCCGCCCAGGGCCGACAGCGACGCCGTGGACCGGTCACCCTCGGACACGATCGGCACGAGCTCGCCGCCGAGGGCATCGGCGACGGTCGCGGCTTGGGTCATCGCGAGGGCGCTCGCGCGCGTGCCGATCCGCAGCACGCTCATGGCGACGTCGCCCCGGTCACGCGAGCACCTCACCCAGCTCATCGGGTGTGATGAGGCGACCCGTGAAGAACGGCACCTCTTCGCGCACGTGACGGCGCGCTTCGGTGAACCGCAGGTGCCGCATGAGGTCGACGAGCTCGATGGGATCGTCGGCTTCGAGGCCGAGCAGCCACTCGTAGTCGCCCAGCGCGAAGCTCGCGACGGTGTTCGACTGCACGCCCGGGTACTCGCGGCCCTTGCGGCCGTGGTCGGCGAGCATCGCGCCGCGCTCGGCGGGCGGCAGCAGGTACCACTCGTAGCTGCGCACGAACGGGTACACCGTCAGCCACCCCTTGGGCGGCAGGCCGCGCGCGTAGGCGGGTGAGTGGTCGCGGCTGAACTCGGCGTCGCGGTGCACGCCGAGCGCGTTCCACGTCGGCAGCAGCGGCGAGAGCTCGAGCGAGCGGCGCAGCGTGCGCAGGTCGGCCTGCAGACCGTCGGCGGTGTCGCCGGTGAGCCACAGCATCACATCGGCGTCGGCGCGCAGGCCCGAGACGTCGTAGACGCCGCGCAGGCTGGGTACGCCCGCCGAGATCTCGGCGAAGCCGGAGCCCGTGGCGGGTGCGGGGTGCGGGTCGCGGCGGAACACCGCCCACAGCGTGTAGAACGTCGTCGGATCGGTGCCTTCGTTCGCAGAACTCACCCGTCCATCCTCCTCCTTTTCCGACCGGGTGCGACCCGTCACGTCGACGTCGTCATCGCCGCGGCCGTCCGCTCGGCGTGCGCGACGACGCCGGCAAGGCCCGTGCCGGCGACGCCCTCTCCCACCGAGACGATGTCGTCGCGGTACGGCTGCACGCCGCGTTCCCAGGCCTGCACGGCAGCATCCGTCACCGTCTGGACCGGCGCGCCGAGCAGCTTCTGCGCGTCGGCGACGGCGCACGCGACAGCGTCGCCGGCGAGGTCTCCGTCATAGGACAGCCGCACGGCGTGCCGAGCTCCGAGCGCGTCGGCTGCCCACCTCCACTTCGCGGTGATGTGGGTCAGGGCCCGTGCCCCCACACCCGGCGCGTCGGCGGCCACGAGCAGTCCCGTGCCGCGCGGTGCGGCATCCCAGGCCGGAGCGTCCACGACGAGCGTGACGAGCGTGAGTCGCCGCCGCTGACCGGGTGCCGAGAAGGCGCGCACGGCGGTGCCGTCGAGGCGTTCCCCGTCGACGACGACGCCACGGGCATCGAGCGCGGTGACGTCGACGCCCGTGCGCACGTCGACGCCGAGCCGGTCCGCGTCGGCGGCGAGGGCCGTGACGAGGCGGTGCATCCCGCCGCGCAGGCCCCCGACCTGCGTGCCGGCCGGCGCCTGAGCGCGCAGCGCCTGCACGGCCGCCGCGAGCGATCCGCGGGCCGCGAGCTCGGCGCGCAGCCGGGGCGACACCGCATCGACGGGCAGGGCGTCGGGCTCCCTCGAGTGCACGCCGCGCACGACGGGGGCGACGAGCCCGTCGACGACGCGGGACCCCATGCGGGCACGCACGAGCGCGCCGAGGGATGCCGCATCCCGGCCGATCCGCGCGGGCAGGGCCCGATCGAGCGCAGCCCGCCAGGCCCCGAGTCGTCCGATCGCGCGGACGACGTCGTGCGCGAGCGGTGTGCCCGGAATGCCCAGCACGCCGGCGACCGGCAGCGGCACGGCGGTCCCGTCGGCGCGGTGCAGCCACGCGGGCGCGGGAGTGGGCGACACGACCTCGAGGCCGAGCTCGCCGGCCAGCGCCGCGACGGCACCGCCGCGCGTCGCGAACGATTCGGCGGCGGCGTCCAGTATCACTCCGGCGAGCGGCAGCGGCTGCACCTGCCCGCCGAGCCGGTCGGCGCGCTCCAGCAGCACGACGTTCCGGCCCGCGAGGGCCAGACGGCGCGCGGCGACGAGGCCCGCGACGCCGCCCCCGACGACGATGACGTCAGAGCTCATGCACCAGGTCGACGATGCGCGTCAGCACGGTGGGGTCGGTCTCGGGCGGCACGCCGTGGCCGAGGTTGACGATGTGCGCCGGAGCCGCCGAGCCGCGCTCGACGACGTCGCGCACGTGACGCTCCACGATCTTCCAGGGCGCCGTGAGCAGGGCGGGGTCGATGTTGCCCTGCAGCGGCATCGTGCCGCCCAGGCGCCGGTTCGCGACGTCGAGCGGCAGGCGCCAGTCGATGCCGATGACGTCGGCTCCGACCGCCGGCGTCGCGTCGAGTGCCTCCGAGAGACCGAGGCCGAAGTGGATGCGCGGCACGTCGAGCCCGCGCAGCCAGTCCATCGTGCGGCGCGAATGCGGCATCGCGCGGCGCACGTAGTCGTCGCGCGAGAGCGACCCCGCCCACGAGTCGAAGAGCTGCACGACGCTCGCCCCGGCGAGCACCTGTGCGCGCAGGAAGGCCCCCGTCACATCGGCGCACCAGTTCAGCAGCGTCGCCCACGTGTGCGGGTCGCTGCGCATGAGCGCGCGCGTGCGCAGCTGGTCCTTCGACGGTCCGCCCTCGATGAGGTAGCTCGCGACGGTGTACGGCGCTCCGCCGAAGCCGATGAGCGGGGTCTCGCCGAGCTCGGCGACCGTGCGCGCGACGGCCTCCGAGATCGGCGCGAGCGCGTCGGGTTCGAGCGGACGCAGCGCCAGGACATCGGATGCGGAGCGCACGGGGTTCGCGATCACGGGGCCGCGTCCGGGCACGATGCTGACGTCGACGCCGGCGAGCAGGACGGGAACGACGATGTCGCTGAAGAAGACGGCGGCGTCGACGCCGTGGCGCCGGACGGGCTGCAGCGTGATCTCGGAGGCGAGCGCCGGAGTGAGGCACGACTGGAGCATCTCGGTGCCGGCCCGCAGCTCGCGGTACTCCGGCAGCGAGCGGCCCGCCTGACGCATGAACCACACCGGCAGGGTCTCGGGCCGGTCGCCGCGTGCGGCGCGGACGAGCCGGGCCTCGCTCGTCCTGCCGTCGCGCAGGGGGTGGGTGTCGGGAAGGACTGTCACATCGGAGAGCACACAGCCAGGCTACGACCTCGCGCCGTTACAATCTCCGGGTGCTGTTCTGTCTGACGGCGAATCACCGCAACACCGAGTTCGAGGTCCTGGACCGCATCTCGCGTGTCGCCGAGGCGACCGCCGCCGACCTCACCGACGCGCACGACTTCGTGCGCGGAGCGGTCGTGCTCGCGACGTGCAACCGGTTCGAGACGTATCTCGAGATTGACGAGCCCCTCACGGGCGCCGTCGCCGTCGCGCGCGAGGCCGTGCTCGATCAGCTGGCGCTGCCCGACGCCGACATCTCCGCGCTGCGTGCGTCGGCGGTGACCGTCGCGGGCGACGACGTCGTGCGCCACCTCTTCTCGGTGAGCTCGGGCTTGGAGTCGATGGTCGTCGGCGAAGGCGAGATCAGCGGTCAGGTGCAGCGCGCGCTCGCGGCCGCACGCCGCGGCGGCACGGCGAGTCCGGCCCTCGAGCGCGTCTTCCAGCGTGCCGCGCACGCGACCCGCGCCGTCCGCGCGCGGGCCGATGTCGCCGCGGGCGGCCGCTCCCTCGCCCGGCTCGCGCTCGAACTGGCCGACACGCGCGTGTCCGATTGGCAGAGCACGCCGGTCCTCATCGTCGGCACCGGCCAGTACGCCGCGACGACGATCGCCGCCCTGCGTGCCCGCGGAGCCGCCGACGTTCGCGTGTATTCCGCGACCGGTCGCGCCGAGCAGTTCGCCGCACGCTACGGCATCCGCGCCGAGCACGATCTGCGCACGGCGATCGGCGGCGCCCGCATCGTCCTCACCTGCACGACGCGCTACACGGTCGTCGCCGACGACGTGCCCACGGGCGCCCCGCGCCTCATCATCGACCTCGGCCTGCCGCGCAACGTCGATGCCGCCGTCACCGACCTCGACGGGGTCGAACTGCTCGACCTCGAGCTGCTGGGCCGGCACGCCGCGCTTCCCGAACTCGGCGCGGGTGCGCACGAGATCGTCGGGTCGGCAGCGGCCGCCTTCACGGCCGAAGCGGCGGCGGCTCCCGCCGTCGTCGCGGTGCGCTCGCACATCCAGGCCGCCCTCGACGACGAGCTCGCCCGGGTCGCCGCCCGGGGCGGCGACCCCGCCACCGAGGCGGCGCTGCGTCACCTCGCCGGGGTCATCTCGCACACCCCGTCGGTGCGCGCCCGCGAGTACGCCGAACAAGGACGCCTCGACGAGTACGAGCGCGCGCTCGGGATCGTCTTCGGCATCGACGTGCCCGCCCAGGCCCGATGCCCGCGCGGGCTCGAAGCGATCTGACCGTCGTCGCACCGGCATCCCACCGGCACCAGGCGAGCACCGACAACACACCGGCGCCCCCGACGGAGAGTCGAGGGCGCCGGTGTGACGTGTCACGCGGCGGTGGACCTCCGGACACGGATCAGAAGGATCGTCGCCCCGGCCAGCAGCGCCAGGCCCGCGAGCCCCGCGACCCACGGCGTGCCGAGCGAACCGGTGAGCGGCAGCTCTCCGCGCACGAGGGTCACCTCATCCTCCTCACCGCACGCGCCCTTCGCCAGCACGACGGGTCCGTCGGCGCCTTCGGGCGTGTGCTGCAGGGTCGCGACCCAGAGCTGGCGTCCTTCCTTGCTCGCCGTGAGGGCGGGCGAGGCGAAGACGCCCGAGCCGACGATCGAGGTGCGACCCGTGTCGACGAGGGTCTCGGCCGTGCAGGTCGGCGCCTGATTGTGCGCGTTGTGGAACACCTCGAAGACGATCTCGGCCGCCACGTCGTCGCCGAGTCCCTCGACGAACGCCTCGTCGCGGTAGGTGTCGCCGATCCCGACCGACGGCGTCGCCTGCGTGCGCAGCGACGGCTCGCTCACGACCGTCGTCTCGTGCGCCAGGCCGCACTCGCCCTCATCGAGCACGATCGGGTCGTCCTCGGCGTCCGCACGCCACCACAGGTACTCGACGCTGTAGTGCGTGCCCGCTTCGGTGACACGGATGCCGGGCGAGGTGTACTCCCCCGCCTGCGTGATGACGATGGGCCGGTTGCTCGTGTCCCCCACGAGGGAATCCGCCGTGCAGGACTCGATCGGGGCGACCCCGTCGACAGCGCGGTACAGCTCGAACGTGACGTACGTCTCACCGTCGGCCGGCACCAGTCCGTCGACGATCGCGACATCGTGCACGAGACCGGCGTAGCCGATCGTCTCGGGCGCGAGCGAGCCGATCGTCGGCACGGGGGCCGAGGTCATCTCGCTCTCGATGCCGCACTCGCTGACCATGATCTCCCGTCCCTCGACGTCGTCGGCGCGGTGCTGCCACGCGTAGTCGCCGAACGCCGGCACGACCGGTGCCGTGAACGTGTAGCGTCCGACGGCGTCGATGTGCAGCGTCTCGCTCTGCCAGACGAGGTTCGCCGCCTCGCACGCGCCGAATGCCTCGACATCTTCGGGAACGCGGTACAGCGCCGTCGAGATCTCGGCACCGCCGGCGGGCAGCACGTCGGCGACGATGACGGTGTCCAGGGCCGTGCCGCCCTTCTGCGCCGTCGGCTGCGCCTGCGACGTGATGTTCGGCACCATCGTCATCTGGGTCTTCTCTCCGAACAGCTCGTGCCGCTCGTAGGTCGGCCCGTGCTGCAGGTAGGCGATCGTCTGCGCGGACTGGTCGGCACCGACGATGCTCCACACCGCGGTGTAGTGGCCCGGACCGGGCAGCTCCCACTCCGACTCGACGCGATACGGCTGCGACGGGCCGATCGCGGGGTCGGTCACGACCGTGAGACCGCCCACATCCACCGCGTCTTCGGGGATCGCCGTCGTGGGCGAGGTGGGCTGAGTGGACGTCTTGTAGACGCGGGCCGTCGCCGTGATGGTGGCGAACGCGCCGCCCGCCAGGCGCGGCCACTCGTTGAGCGACGTGCCGAAGGTGACGTGGTCGACGAACGTGCCACCGGGTGCGTAGACCTGCTCGACCTGCGTCGTGATGTGCGGCGCGAAGATCACCGTGCGACCGACCGTGTCGCTGCCGGTGACGCGGAATGTTCCCGCGCCGCCGGGGCCGACGGCGGCCTGCTGGCCCGGCGTCGTCCACAGGTGCAGCGCCGGGGCGTATCCCGACCCGAAGGTGCCCGAGCCCGAGATCCGGTACGCGGCGCCGTCGTGCGTCGGCGGAACGCCGCGCACGGGGTAGGCGACGCCCTGCCGCATGCCGGCGAGCGAGCCGCTGCCGGTCGAGACGAAGGTGCCGTTCGTGAGCGAGACTGTTCCCGTCGCCGACGTTCCCACCATCGTGACCGTACCGGCGTAGTTGTTGGCGGCGTCGGTCGTGAAGACGAGGGTGCCCGAGCCGTTCACGGCCCCGGCGGTGACGTTCGCGACGGCCGCGAGCAGCTGCTGCGCACGGGCTTGGATCGCGCCGACGGTCGCCGAGCCGACGAGTCCGACGAGCTTGTAGTTGATGTACCCGTTGAGGTCGTGCGTGCCGTTCCAGCCGCTGGAGCTGTAGGTCGCACCCGGGTTCGCGAGGTGCTTGACGACGAACGAGACCGCCGAGGCGTTCACGTTGTCCCAGCTCTGCCCGTACTGCGTGACGATCGTGTTGATCTTCGCCGCGGCGTCGCCGCTGATGGTCGCCGCCCCGAACGGGCTGTCCGAGATGATCGATGAGTGGATGCCGGCGGAGCTCGTCGCCCCGGTGGGGTTGGCGGCGCCGGGCACGATGCAGTAGATGAGGCTCCCGTCGGGGGCGACGAAAGCGCCCTCCCAGCCGATCTGGCTGCTCGGCCACGTGCCGAAGCCGGGCCCCTGTGAGGCCGCCGACGCGCTCTGCACGCCGACGACCGCGCCGGTCGCGACGATCGCCGTCGCGAGGATGGTCGCGACCAGCCGCACGGCTCGGCGCGTGAACGTGCGCCGTGCACGCAGCATCCGCCGGGTGACGGTCGTGACGTCGGCTCGATCGCGAGCCGCTTTCCGGATGGACATGATTCTTCCCTTCGTTCGTTTCAGAACGACGGTAGGAATCCGTTCCGGCGCGAGCTCGCGAGCGAGCCCTCATGCCGTGCCGCAGCGGTGATTGTGCGTGCTCGGTGGCCGGATTGCCGTGCTCCGATCAGGCACCGAGGCTCAGCCGGCGCGCAGCCGGGCGGGGTCGGTCGTGGGAAGGCGGCACGCGAAATCGCGGCAGTCGTAGGCGGTCGCGCGGTCGTCGACCGCGGCCTTGTCGGCGAACAGTGCGAACCCCGCGCGCGCCCAGGCGGCGGCCTGTTCGGCGGTGACGACCGCGACGACGTCGGCGTCGAGGCCGTGCGCGGCGCGCGCGAGCGGGTCGCCCGCGTCGCCGATGACGACGACCTGTCGCGGCGGTCCCGCGAGAAGCGCCGCCACCCGCAGGAGTGCGCCGTGCGCGAGCGGCTGGGCGAGCGCGGCGGCGGTGTGACGGGCGATCAGCCGCTCGGCGGCGAGCCGCGACGCGTCGCCGGCGCCGAGCAGCCAGAGCTGCGTGGCCGCGTCGGCGAGCGCAGCCACGCCCGAAGGCTCGTCGCCGTCCGATGCCGCGTCCGGGGCGCCGACACCCTGCGCCGCGAGGACGGGATCACCGCCGCCGGGGACCGTCGCCTCGTCGCCGACGAGACACGCCTCGACGAGCCCACGGGCCCGCACGGCCGCGGCCGGGTCACCCGTCGCGACGGCGAGTGCGACCAGGCCGGTCGCGAGCTGGCCGTAGTCGGCGAGCGTCGCGACCGCCTGGGACGGGATCTCGTCGAGTGACGCCCGCACGAGCGTTCCGTCGGGGCGGGTGTTCGCGCCGAGCACGGCATCCGCCGCCCACGCGGCCGCCGAGATCCACTCGTGCTCGCCGAAGCGGGCGCCGGCGCGGGCGAGGGCGCCGATCGCGAGGCCGTTCCATCCCGTCACGATCTTGCCGTCGACCAGCGGCGGCTCGAGGCCCGCGCGGTCGTCGCGCCGGTAGTACCCGCCTTCGCTGCGAGCACCGTCGATCCACGATTCGGAGTCCTGCGCCGCGCCGAACCCTCCCGACGGCTGCTGCAGCACGCCCGTGAGGAAGGCGACGATGCCCCGCGCCGTGCGCTCGTCGCCGGTGTCGCGGGCGATGTCGAGCAGCAGTGCGTTGTCGGTCAGCATCCGCTCGTAGTGCGGCACGGTCCAATCGCGCCGGGTGGCGTACCGGAAGAAGCCGCCCTCGACCGGGTCGCGCAGCGGTGAATCCGCCATGGTCCGAAGCGCCCGGTGCGCGACGGCGGCCGCCGCGGGCTCGGTCGTGCGCACGAGCCGGCTGAGCAGGAAGCCCAGCCCCGTCGCGACGGGGAATTTGGGTGCTCCCGCGTCGCCGCTCCAGAATCCGGCGTGCTCGGGGTCCTCCCGCGTCGCGAGGGCGCGCGCCGCGGCGCGCAGCCCTGCGGCATCGGGAAGCGCGCCGGTGCGGTCGTGGGCGTTCGCCCGGACGTCGGAGAGAGCGTCGAGGATCGCCTCGGCCGTGCCGTCGACCTGACCACGACGCTCCGTCCACGCTTCTCGCACGGCCGCGAGCACCTGACGGAACGCGGGCAGGCCGCCGCGCGGCTCGGGCGGGAAGTAGGTCCCGGCGAAGAACGGGCGCCCCTCGGGCGTCGTGAAGACCGTGAGCGGCCAGCCGAGGCTCGGGGTGAACGCCGCCGCGGCGGCCATGTATGCGGCGTCGACTTCGGGATGCTCCTCCCTGTCGACCTTGATCGCGACGAACCCCGCGTCGAGGTCGGCCGCGGTGGCGGCATCCGCGAAGGACTCCCGTGCCATGACGTGGCACCAATGACAGGTCGAGTAGCCGATCGACACGAGAACGGGCACGTCGCGCCGTCGCGCCTCAGAGAACGCCGCCTCTCCCCACGCGTGCCACGCGACCGGGTTGTCGGCGTGGGCACGCAGATAGGGGCTCGTCGAGAGCGAGAGGCGCTCGTTCATGTCAGGGCCCGGGTGTGGTCAATTCAGGTCGTTCGGGTGGGTTCCGACGCGACCCGTGCCGTCACCCGGGTCGAGCGCGTCGATCGCCGCCATCTGGGCGTCGGAGAGGGCGAAGTCGAAGATCCGGAAGTTCTCGCGCAGCCGGTCGGGGTTGACCGACTTCGGAAAGACGATGTTCCCCTTCTGGATGTGCCAGCGCAGCACGACCTGCGCGGGCGTGCGCCCGTGCGCCGCGGCGGCGTCGTGCACGGCAGGAGTGCCGAACAGGTCGTACTTGCCCTGTCCGAGCGGGCCCCACGCCTCGATGCGGATGCCCCGCTCGGCGCACCACGCGACGACATCGCGCTGCTGGTAGGCGGGATGCAGCTCGATCTGGTTGACGGCGGGCAGCTTCTGCGTCGCGTCGACGACGCGCTCGAGGTGCTCGACGAGGAAGTTCGACACGCCGATCGAGCGCACGGGTCCCGTGTCGCCGAGGGCCGCGAGCTTCGTCCAGGCGTTCACGAACTGGTCATTGGCGGGCGCGGGCCAGTGCACGAGATACAGGTCGACATAGTCGAGGCCCAGCTTCGCGAGGCTCTCGTCGAGCGCGGCGCGCGGGTCGTCGCCGGCCTGCCGGTCGTTCCACAGCTTCGTCGTGATGAACAGCTCGTCGCGCGGGATGCCGCTCCGCGCGATCGCGGCTCCGACGCCCTCTTCGTTGCGGTAGATCGCGGCGGTGTCGATGTGGCGATATCCGAGCGACAGCGCCTCGGTGACGACCTTCTCGGTCTCCGCGGGCGGCACCTTGAAGACGCCGTAGCCGAACTGCGGGATGTCGTGCCCCGAGTTGAGCGCGATGCGCGGCACGTCGGCGAGGTGCTCCGCCGTGACATCGGCGCGGTGATCTGCGTGGTGGTCTGCCATGCGAACAGCCTACGACCGGGGTGCGCCCGGCCGCCGTGCGATCTGCAGGATCCGGTGCCACAGATCTCGCCCGGAAGCCCCGTGGCAGCACTCCCGGGAACCCGTCCTCCTGCGGATCGCCCGCGTACGCCCGCCGAAGCGGCCCGCGGCAGATACGATCGAGGGCTGTGTCCGCGCCAGAACCTGTCATCTCGTACCCGCCGGAGCTGCCCGTCAGCGCCGCGCGGGACGACATCGCGCGCGCCATCCGCGACCATCAGGTCGTCATCGTCGCCGGCGCGACGGGATCGGGAAAGACGACGCAGCTGCCGAAGATCTGCCTCGAGCTGGGTCGCACGCGCATCGCGCACACGCAGCCGCGCCGGATCGCGGCGCGCACGATCGCCGAGCGCGTGGCCGAAGAGCTCCAGGTGCCGCTGGGCACGACGGTGGGCTACAAGGTGCGCTTCACCGACAAGGTCACCGACGACACCCGCGTCGCCGTCATGACCGACGGCATCCTGCTCAACGAGATCCACCGCGACCGGCTGCTGCGCCGCTACGACACGATCATCATCGACGAGGCGCACGAGCGCTCGCTCAACGTCGACTTCCTGATCGGGTACCTCACGCGCATCCTGCCGAAGCGCCCCGACCTCAAGGTCGTCATCACGAGCGCGACGATCGACCCCGAGAGCTTCGCGAGGCACTTCGCGGGCCCTTCGACAGGCTCAGGAACCGGCACAGGCTCGGGAACCGCTGCTCGGCCTGCGCCCGTCATCGAGGTGTCGGGACGCACGCACCCCGTCGAGATCCGCTACCGCGCGCCCTCCGACGCGGATGCCGGCGCCGAGCGCGACGACGTCGACGGCATCACGGCCGCCCTGCGGGAGCTCGACCGGGAACCCGCCGGCGACGTTCTGGTCTTCCTGCCGGGCGAGGCCGAGATCCGCGATGCGATGGATGCCGTCCGCGGCATGTATGCGAAGGATGCCGCGCCGACCGAGGTCCTGCCGCTCTACGGGCGCCTCTCGGCAGCCGAGCAGCACCGCGTCTTCGAGCGATCGCGCGTCGCGGGCGTGCGGCGTCGCGTCATCCTGGCGACGAACGTCGCCGAGACGAGCCTCACGGTTCCGGGCATCCGTTACGTCATCGACACGGGGACCGCCCGCATCTCGCGGTACAGCAACCGCACGAAGATCCAGCAGCTGCCGATCGAGCCGATCTCGCAGGCGTCGGCCCAGCAGCGCTCGGGTCGCGCCGGGCGCACGGCGCCGGGCATCGCGATCCGGCTCTACTCCGAAGACGACTTCGCGACGCGCGACGAGTTCACCGAGCCCGAGATCCTGCGCACGAGCCTCGCGTCGGTCATCCTGCAGATGCTCGCCCTCGGGTTCGGCGACATCGAGCGGTTCCCCTTCCTCACCCCGCCCGACTCGCGCGGGGTGAAGGCGGCCGTCGACCTGCTCACGGAGCTGGGGGCGGTCGACCCTTCGGCAAGCTCAGGGACCGGTGGCCGCTCCGGGACCGGGGGGCGTACGGAGACCGGGGGGCGTGCAGGGACCGGTGGACGTGCAGGGACCGGTGGACGTGCAGGGACCGGGGGGCGTACGGAGACCGGGCGGCTCACCGAGATCGGGCGCGAGCTCGCTCGGCTGCCGATCGATCCCCGATTCGCCCGCATGATCGTCGAGTCCCGCCGGACCGGCGTCCTGCCCGACGTCCTCGCGATCGTCGCGGGACTGTCGATCCCCGACGTCCGCGAGCGACCGGAGGAACGCCGCGAAGAGGCCGACCGCCTGCACGCCCGGTTCACCGATCCGACGAGCGACTTCATCTCACTGCTCAACCTGTGGAACCACCTGCTCGACAAGCAGCGCGAATTGGGCTCGAGTGCCTTCCGGCGCATGTGCCGCGCCGAGCACCTGAACTACGTGCGCGTACGCGAATGGGTGGATGTGCACCGGCAGCTCACAGCCCTGCTCGGCCGGTCGAAGCGCGACCGCGCCTCGGCGAGCGATGCATCCTCCGCCGGTGATGCGGATGCCCTGCACAAGGCCATCCTCTCCGGACTGCTCTCGCACATCGGCATCCTCGACGAACGCGCGACGGGCCGGAACGACGCCGGATCGAAGGGCGCGAAGGGCAAGAGCCTCGCTCCGGCGACCTATCTCGGCGCGCGCGGAACGCGGTTCTCGATCTTCCCGGGGTCGGGCCTCAAGAAGAAGCGACCCGGCGCCGTCATGGCCGGCGAGCTCGTCGAGACGAGCCGACTGTTCGCCCGCACCGTCGCGGCGATCGACCCCGCGTGGGCCGAGCCGCTGGCGGGCGACCTCGCGAAGCGGCAGCTGAGCGAACCGCACTGGTCGAAGGCATCGGGCGCGGCATCCGCCTACGAGAAGGTGACGCTCTTCGGCGTCGAGATCATCCCCCGTCGCCGCGTGCAGCTCGCCCGGTTCGACCGTCCCCTCGCGCGCGAGTTGTTCGTGCGCCACGCGCTCGTCGAAGGCGAGTGGGATTCGTCGCACATCGACAAGCGGCTGACGGCGTTCGAGCGGCGCAATCTCGAGCTGCGCCGGCGGCTCGAGAAGATCGAGGAGCGCGAGCGCCGCCGCGACATCCTCGTGGGCGACGAGGCCGTCTACCGCTTCTACGACGCGCGCATCCCCCGCGATGTGTTCGACGCGCGCTCATTCGAGGCCTGGTGGCGGGATGCCGCGACCACGACGCCGCGCCTGCTCGACATGGCCGAGGCCGATCTCATCGACGACGCGTCCCGCGGCGACGAACGCGACTTCCCCGCGCGCTGGCGCCAGGGCGATCAGGTGCTCTCGCTCGCCTACCGTTTCGAGCCGGGTGCGCCCGACGACGGCGTCACGGTGATCGTTCCCCTCGCGCTTCTCGCGCAGCTGCGGCCCGACGGCTTCGACTGGCAGGTGCCGGGCCTGCGCGACGAGCTGGTCACGGCGCTGCTGCGCGCGCTCCCGAAGACGATCCGGCGCCACGTCGTGCCCGCCGCCGACTGGGCCGCTCGCTTCGCCGAAGAGCTCCCGGGCCTCGGCCCCGAGGCGCACGACGGGCTGCCCCCGACCTCGCTTCTCGACGCGCTCGCGACGCGCATCCAGCGGGTCGCGAATCAGCCCGTCACCGCCGCCGATTTCGACCTGGAGCGGGTGCCGTCGCATCTGCTCGTGTCGTTCCGCGCCGTCGACGAGCGCGGGCGCCCGGCCGGATCGGCGCGAGACCTGGGCGACCTGCAGCGGCAGCTCTCCGACCGCGCGCGCACGGCCGTCTCCCGTTCGCTGACGCCGAGGAAGGACACGAGGGCTCCTGGCCCGGCCGCCCCGCCGACCGCGGCCGCCTCCCCCGGCGTCACGGAGCGCTCCGGCATCACCGACTGGGACGTCGGCGACCTGGCCGACGTCGTCGACACGAAGGTCGCCGGCGGTGTTGTGCGGGGCTATCCCGCGCTCGTCGACGAGGGGGCGAGCGTCGCGCTGCGCATCGAGGCGACCCCCGAGGCTGCGGCCGCCGCGACGCGCGCGGGCGTGCGCCGGCTCGTGCTGCTGACGGCGCCCTCCCCCGCGGCCTATGTGCTGGAGCACCTCACCTCGGCCGAGAAGCTCGCGCTCGCGGCATCCCCCTATCCGTCGGCGAAGGCGCTCATCGAGGATGCGCGCGTCGCGCTGGCCGATGCCGTCATCGCGCGCACCGTGCCGGGCGGCGTCGTACGCACGCGGGCCGCGTTCGAGACCGTGCGCGATGCGTTCTCGCGGGTCGTCGTCGACGAGCTCTTCCAGGCGGTGTCGCTCGTCGCCCGCATCCTGACGGCCGTGCGCGAGGTCGAGCGCGCCGTGCGCGAGCAGAACTCGCTGACCCTCCTCGCAGCGCTCAACGACGTCAAGGCGCAGCTTGCCGGACTCGTCTTCCCCGGCTTCGTCGCGCGCACGGGTCTCGACCGCCTGGGACACCTCCCGCGCTACGTACGCGGCGCCCTCGAGCGCGTCAGGAGCCTCGCCGACAGCCCGGGGCGCGACCGTCAGCGGCAGAACGAGTTCGAACGCGCCGCCGCGCTGTATGCCGAAGCGGGCGGCACGATTCCGCCCGCCCCCGACGAGGCCGCCTCGCTCACGCGCGTGCGCTGGCTGCTGGAGGAGTATCGCGTGAGCCTCTTCGCCCAGGCGCTCGGCACAGCGGAGCAGGTCTCGCTCCAGCGCATCCAGAAGGCGCTGCGGGAATAGCGGGTCGCGGCGGGCGGGTTGTCCCGGGCATGGCACACGCGATCGTCTACACCGAGTTCGGCGGACCCGAGGTCCTGCATCAGATCGACATCGACGCGCCCGCCCCCGGGCCGGGCGATGTGACGGTGCGGGTCGAGGCCGCGGGCATCAACCCGATCGATGCGAAGCTGCGGTCGGGACGGCGCGCGTCGGCGCCGCTCGACGGACCGCGGCGCGTCGGTGCCGACGGCGCCGGGGTCGTGACGGCGGTGGGTACCGACGTCGATGGCCTGCGCGTGGGCGACGCCGTCGTCTTCTCGGGCGTCTCGGGCGCCTACGCCACCGAGATCACCGTCCCCGCCGCCCGCGTCGTACCGCGGCCCGGCTCGGTGAGCGCCGAGCTCGGGGCCGCCCTCGGCATTCCGGCCGGAACGGCCTACCAGTCGGTGCGCTCGCTCGCGGTCGGCCCGCGCGACACGCTGCTCGTGCACGGCGGCTCCGGCTCGGTGGGCCAATCGGCGATCCAGTTCGCCGTGCTCGCCGGCGCGACCGTCGTGGCGACGTCGTCCGAGCGCCGTTTCGACCGCGTGCGCGCGCTCGGCGCGCTCCCCGTCGCGTACGGCGACGGACTCGTCGAGCGCATCCGCGCCGTGGCCCCGGACGGGATCACGGTCGCCCTCGACGCCGCCGGCACCGACGAGGCGCTGCACGCGTCGCTCGAACTCGTCGCCGACCGCGAACGCATCGCGACGATCGTTCGAGGGGCGGATGCCGCGGGCCTGGGCATCCGCGCATTCTCGGGCGGCAGCCCCCAAGCCCTCACACCGCAGCAGCAGGCGTGGCGTGCCGAGGCCGTGCCCGTCGCACTCGCCCTGCTCGCCGCGGATCGCTTCTCGGTCGAGCTGGGCCCGTCGTTCCCGCTGCGCGATGCCGCCGACGCCCAGCGCGCCGTCGAGGCCGGCACCGACGGCAAGGTGACGCTCCGGCCGTGACTCCCTCGACCTCGGGCCCGCAACCCCGCCCCGCGTCGACCGCACCCCGCAACGCCGCCCCGCATTGACCGCGAGACTGCAACGGCGCGCCGAGACTGCGGGTGATACCCACGGTTTCGGCGCCCCGTTGCAGTCTCGCGGGTTGGGGGTGGGGGTCGGTACGCTCGACAGATGACTGCACTGCGCTGGGGCATCCTGGGGCCCGGCGGCATCGCCCGCGCGTTCGCCCGCGATCTGCACACGGCCGACCTCGACCTCGTCGCTGTCGGGTCGCGCCGGCTCGACAACGCCCGCGCGTTCGCCGACGAGTTGGGGGTTCCGCGCGCGCACGGGTCGTACGATGCGCTCGTCGCCGATCCCGACGTCGACATCGTCTACATCGCGACGCCGCATCCCTTCCATGCGGAACAGGCGATCCTCGCGCTCGAAGCGGGCAAGCACGTGCTGGTCGAGAAGCCCTTCACGATCAATGCCGCCGAAGCCGCCCGCGTGCGCGACACCGCCCGCTCCATGGGACTGCTCGCCATGGAAGCGATGTGGACCCGCTACCTGCCGCATATGGCTCGCATCCGCGAGCTGCTCGCCGAGGGCGCCGTCGGCACGGTCCGCGCACTCACGGCCGACCACACGCAGCGCATCAGCTCCGACCCGGCCCATCGCCTCAACGCCCTCGAGCTCGGCGGTGGCGCCCTGCTCGACCTCGGGATCTACCCGGTCTCGTTCGCGTGGGATGTCCTCGGCGCACCCGCGACGATCGCCGCATCGGCGACCCTCGGCCCGACCGGCGCCGACGCCGAGATCGCGACGATCTTCACCTACCCTTCGGGAGCGATCGCGACGACACTGTCGGCGGCGCACTCGGCGGGGCCGAACACGGCGCACATCATCGGCACGGATGCCCGTATCGAGATCGACCCCGTCTGGTACAGGCCGACGTCGTTCCGTCTCCTGGGCCCCGACGGCGCTGTGCTCGAGGCGTTCGCGTCGCAGGTCGAGGGCGGGGGCATGCAGTACCAGGCTCTCGCGGCGGAGCGCTTCATCGCGCAGGGCATGACCGACAGCGACGTCCTGCCGATCGACGAGACCGTCGAGATCATGGCGAGCCTCGACGCCGTCCGTGAGATCATCGGTCTTCACTACCCCGGAGAGAACTGAACATGCCAGACCTGCTCCAGCCGCGCGTGGCCGTCTACCTCGACTTCGACAACATCGTGATGTCCTGGTACGACCGCGTGCACGGCCGCAACGCCTATTCGCGTGACCGCCAGCGCATCGCCGAAGACGCCTCGGCGCCCGAGACCGCAGAACGACTCGCTGCGGCGCGCATCGACGTCGGCGCGATCATCGACTACGCGGCATCCTTCGGGACACTCGTGCTCACGCGGGCGTACGCCGACTGGTCGGCCCCCGTCAACGCCGAGTACCGCTCGCAGCTCGTCGCTCGCGCGGTCGACCTGGTGCAGCTGTTCCCCGCCGCGGCATATGCCAAGAACGGCGCCGACATCCGCCTCGCGGTCGACACGGTCGAGGACATGTTCCGCCTGCCCGACCTGACGCACGTCGTCATCGTCGCCGGTGACTCCGACTACGTGCCGCTCGCCCAGCGCTGCAAGCGGCTCGGACGGTTCGTCGTCGGCGTCGGCGTGGCCGGATCGACCGCGAAGTCGCTCGCCGCCGCGTGCGACCAGTTCGACGCCTACGACGCCCTTCCGGGCGTGACGCCGCCCGCGACCGGCAAATCCGACGGCACGACCCGCCGCTCCCGCCAGAAGGCGAAGGACCCGGGCGCCGATCTGCTCGAACGGGCGCTGCGCCTCGAGAACGACAAAGACGACGACAAGTGGCAGCACGCGTCCGAGGTCAAGAGCCTCATCAAGCGCCTCGACCCCGCGTTCAGCGAGAAGGCGGTCGGACACAAGAGCTTCACCGACTTCGTCAAGGCCCACCCGACCGTCGCCGAGGTCGACGAGTCGTCGAACATCGTGCTCATCCGCCTGGCCGGGGATCGTCGCTAGTCGCGCTCAGCCGCCCACCTCGGCGACCCAGGCCGGGACCAGCTCGGTCGCCCGGCCCGTGCGGGCCTCGTCGAACGCCGCGGAGCCGTCACCGGGCTCGAGGTTGAGTTCGAGAGTGCGGGCGCCGGAGGCCGACGCGAGCGCGACATATCCGGCGGCCGGGTAGACCGAGCCCGACGTGCCGATCGAGACGAACAGGTCGCATGCCGTGACCGCGCGCTCGATGCGATCGAGCCCGTACGGCATTTCACCGAACCAGACGACATCGGGGCGCAGCATCCGCTCTGCGCATTCGGGGCACGGCGGCCGGTCGCTCAGATCCGCCATCCAGACCGGACGCGCGCCGCACGCGCGACACCGTGCCCGCACGAGCTCGCCGTGCATGTGCACGAGGTTCCGGGTTCCGGCCCGCTCGTGCAGGTCGTCGACATTCTGCGTCACGACGAGCAGCTCATCGCCGAGGCGCGATTCGAGCGCCGCGAGCGCGCGGTGTGCGGCGTTGGGCTCAGCCGCCAGCGCTGCCCGACGACGCGCATCGTAGAAGCGCAGCACGGTGTCGGGGTCGCGCGCGAACCCCTCGGGTGTCGCGACGTCGTCGACGTCGTACCCCTCCCACAGCCCGCCGGTGTCGCGGAAGGTCCGCAATCCGCTCTCGGCCGACACTCCGGCACCGGTCAGCGCGACGATGCGGGTCATGGCAGCAGCCCACGCAGCACGTCGATCGTGTCGGCGTCGGCGGCCGTCTTGTCGAGCCGGTACCCCTTGACCCGCGCGAACCGCAGCGCGACACCGCCGGGATACCGCGTGGAGCGCTGCACGCCGTCGATCGCGATCTCGACAACGGTCTCGGGGCGCACGAAGACGGTGTGCGCCGTGCGGCGGGTCTCGATCGACGGGAAGTGCTCGGTCTGCCAGCGCAGCAGCTGGTCGGTGAGCCCCTTGAAGGTCTTGCCGACCATGACGAACCCGCCGGGGTCACCGAACTCCCCGGCGGGATCGCGGGCGCCGAGGTGCAGGTTCGACAGCATGCCGGTGCGGCGACCCGAGCCGGCCTCGACGCCGAGGACGACGAGATCGAACGTCAGCACGGGCTTGACCTTGATCCAGGTGCGTCCGCGGCGCCCCGCCGTGTACGGCGAATCGACGGCCTTCACGACGACGCCCTCGTGGTGCGCAGCGAGGGCGTCGTCGGCGAACGCATCGGCCGCGGCGGGATCGGCGGTCACGATGCCGGGCACCTGCCACGCTCCCGCGATCCGCTCGAGCTCGCGGCGTCGTACCTCGAGCGGCTCGTCGATCAGGTCGCGCCCGTCGACGTGCAGCAGGTCGAAGAACCAGGGGCGCAGCGCGATCGCCGCGGCATCCGTGGTCTCGGAGCCGAAGCGCGCCATCGTGTCCTGGAAGGCCCGGGGACCGCCGTCTTCGTCGAGCGACAGCGTCTCGCCGTCGAGGATGAGCTGCTGCGCGGGCAGGCTGCGCACGACCTCGACGATCTCGGGCAGGCGGTGCGTCACATCGGCGAGGGTGCGCGTGAACACGCGCACGTCGTCACCGTCACGGTGCACCTGGATCCGCGCGCCGTCGAGCTTGAACTCGACCGAAGCGGCGCCGCCCAGGGTGGTGATCGCCTCGCCCGCCGTCGGCGCCGTCCCCGCGAGCATCGGCAGCACGGGACGCCCCACGACGAGACCGACCGCGTCGAGCGCGTCGGCCTGCTCGGTGAGTGCGATCCGCGCCGTCTCACCCAGATCACCCGACAGCATCGCGGCGCGGCGCACGGCGGCGACGGGACGCCCCGCCGCTTTCGCGACGGCGTCGACGAGCACCCCCTCGAGCGCGCCGGTGCGCAGCTCGCCGAGGATGACACGGGCGAGGAAGTCCCACTCCGTCGCGGTCGTGCGCGCGGCGAGCGATTCGAGGGTCGCCCGGCGCACCGCGGCAGAACCCGGCCCCTCGGCGCGTGCGAGAGCTGTCAGCGCGGCATCGACATCCGCGAGAGTGAGGGCGGGCTCGGCGGCGTGCACGACGTCGACCGCCGACAGGCTGCGCCAGCCGATCCCGAGCCGGCCCTGCCGGGGCTTGGCGACGAGGTAGCCGATCGCGATCGGAATCTCGGCCGCGTCGAGGCCGGCCAGCACGTCGGCAAGCGCGGCGACCTTGGCCAGACGCGACGACGTCGCGGCGGCGGCATCCGTCGCGCTCACGAGCCGGAACAGGAGCATTCCCGCATTCTGCCACCGGCGGCGGACACGGTATCGGCCGCCGAGCCCGACCCCCGTGCGCCCGACGAGCTCCGTCGACACGCGCACCGGACTCGCCATGAGACGACCGCGCGGCCCGCCGCCCTGCGGTCACACGCGGGCGCCGGCCGGAAGCTCACCGCCGAGCGGACCTCGTGCTCCACAGCGCCCACACCACGAGCACGGGCTGAAGCAGCAGGCGGAGGAACCGCGCCCGATCGGTGCGCAGCAGGGGCGCTGAGCGCCCCGTCCGCCACTGGTGCACGTTGCCGGGGAACACCGCGACGAAGAACGCCGCGACGATCGCACCGATGCGGGCACGTTCGCGCGGAAGCACGACCAGCGCCCCGCCGAGCGCGATCTCGACGACACCCGAGGCGACGACGATCGTGTCCTTGTCGGTGCGCAGCAGCTCGGTCGCCCACTCCGGAACGACGATGCGGTACCCGCGGCGCCCCCATGTGAGATGCGAGACGCCCGCGGCGACCAGAAGCACAGCGAGCGCCCCGCGTGCCGCGCTGCGCCAGATCACCGCACGGCCGATCGCACGTCATCGATGAACCGCACGTATTCGTCGGCCGTGTCACCGGCCGTCATGACGCGCAGCACGAGCTCGTCGGCGGCATCGCGATACCGAGGGATGCTGCCCGCCAGCGCCGTCGGTTCGATCGTCGTGTCGCGGGCGCCGATGCCGACCCGGTCGAAGTGCGAGCGGTAGACCGCATAGCCCGCGTAGGTGTCGGCCTCGGCGCGCAGCCGCCCGACCGCGGCCGGATCCGACGCCGCGCGCACATAGAGCGCGACGTGGGTGTCCGGGGCGCCGTCGTGAGCTTCGGCGCTCTGCGCCCGCGCGAGCTCCGGTGTCAGCCAGCTCAGCAGCAGACCATCGGATGCCGCGGCCCCGCGCCGTCGCATGCGCGGGCCGAGTGCACCGACGACGATGCGCGCCGACGTGCCGGCGCGCAGTTCGGCGACGGCGTCCCGCACGCGATCGACGGCGCCCGTGCGCGCCTGGCCCGAGCCGATGCCGAGCACGAGCCGGTCCTGCGGCAGCCCCGCCGCGCGCTCGAGGATCTCGCGGGGCGAGCGGCGATCGACGGGCAGCACTCCCGTGGCCAGCACGAGGCGGTCGGTCGCCTCGGCGGCTGCGGCGAGCACCGCGAGCGCATCATGGCCGGCCGTGTCGTTGACCCACAGGGCGCGCAATCCCGCGTGCTCGGCGGCGCGCGCCGTCGCAGCGGCGACGGCCGGGCCGGCCGCTGCGGCGATCCCGATCGACAGCGCGCCGGTCACGGCGTCGTCCCGACGCTGCGCGCGACGTCTCCGGCGTGCGCGTAGAAGCCCGCGAGGTCGGTCTCGCCGCCCGCGGGCAGCAGGATGACCGCGTCGACTCCCGCCGCGAAGAACTTTCGCGCGCCTTCCGCGACGTCGTCGGCAGAGCCCCACAGGACACGACCCTCCGCGGCACGATCGGGGAACTCGGCGCGAGCGCGGTCCTCGGAGCCGTTGCCGAAGGCGGCGTGCACGTACGCCGCGATCTCGTGATCGCCCGCGCGTCCCGAGGCTGCGCGCCCCTCGTGCACGGCCGCGATCCGCACCGCGAGCTCGTCGGGTGTGAAGCCGCCGACCAGCACGGTCCCGTCCGCGACCTCGCCGCTCAGCCGCAGGGTCTTGGGCCCCTCTGCGGCGGCGTAGACGGGCGGCGGCGTCGCGGGTGGCCAGTCCAGATGCACGGCGTCGAGCGCGACGTAGCGGCCCGACACCGAGACCTCGTCACCGGCGACGAGTGCGCGCACCGCCGAGACGTATTCACGCATGAGGGTGAGGGGCGACGCGACACGAGCGCCGACCTGTCCCATCCAGTCCAGCACCCCGTGCCCGAGTCCCGGCAGGAACCGCCCGGGGAACATCCGCTCGATCGTCGCGATCTCCATCGCCGTGAGGGCAGCATTCCGCAGCGGCATGGGGGCGATGCCGAGTCCGACCGTGAGCTTCTCGGTCCAGGCGAGGGCGGCGGCCGCCGTCGTGAAGCCCGTCTCGCGGAAGCAGTCCTCCCACACCCACAGTTCGGGGAGCCCTGCCGTCTCGGCTGCCTCGACCGCCGCGCGAAGCGCTTCGGGAGGATTCTGGTACGGACTGAAGATCGCGCCGATGCGTGCCATGCACCCACTCTGACATCCCTCGTCGACACCCGCGCCGATCGGTGTCGACGCGGGTGTCGACGATCCGCTCAGGCGGCGGCGGCCAGCGGTGCGCCCGACATCGCGACGAGGCCGTCGGCGGTGGCATCCACCGTCACGGAACCGCCTTCGGTGAGGGCGCCCGTCACGAACAGCTCGGCGAGCCGGTCATCGACTTCGCGCTGGATGAGCCGGCGCAGCGGCCGCGCCCCGTATTCGGGCTCGTAGCCGTGCTCGGCGAGCCACTCGATCGCCGCGTCGGTCACCGCGAACGTCACGTCACGCCGCGCCAGTCGGGCCTCGGTCGCGCCGAGCAGCAGGTGCACGATCGTGCGCAGCTGCGACTTCTCCAGCTTGCGGAACAGCACGATCTCGTCGATGCGGTTGAGGAACTCCGGTCGCATCGCTTCGCGCAGCTTGCCCATGACCCGATCGCGCAGGTCCTTCTCCGACCCGAAGCCGGTGGACCCGCCGCCGTCGGCGAGGAAGCCGATGGCGCCGCCGCGCGACGCGAGGAACTCCGAGCCGAGGTTCGAGGTCATCACGATCACCGTGTTGCGGAAGTCCACCGTGCGCCCCTGGCCGTCGGTGAGTCGGCCGTCGTCGAGCACCTGCAGCAGCAGGTTGAAGACATCCGGATGCGCCTTCTCGATCTCGTCGAACAGCACAATCGAGTACGGATTGCGCCGCACACGCTCGGTGAGCTGCCCGGCTTCGTCGTACCCGACGTAGCCTGGAGGGGCACCGACGAGTCGCGACACGGTGTGCCGTTCGCCGAACTCGCTCATGTCGAACCGGATCACGCTGTTCCCCGACCCTGCCACGCCGGTCCCTGAGCTTGTCGCCCCGGACCCGGAGCCTGCCACCCCGGTCCCTGAGGTTGTCGCCCCGGTCCCTGAGCTTGTCGAAGGGTCGTCGAACAACGAGCTCGCGAGCGCCTTCGCGAGCTCGGTCTTGCCGACTCCGGTCGGACCCAGGAAGAGGAACGATCCGACGGGGCGGTGCGCGTCACCCATTCCCGTGCGACTGCGGCGCACGGCCTTCGCCACGGCCGCGACGGCGTCGTCCTGCCCGATGACGCGCGCGTGCAACTCGTCCTCGAGGCGCGCGAGCCGGTCGCGTTCCGATTGGGTGAGACGGGCGACGGGGATGCCGGTGGCGCGACTGATCACGCCCGCGATCTCGGGTTCGTCGACGACATGCTGCGTCGCGTCCCGCTCGACGCGCGCGGGGTTCTCGGCCGCGTGCTCGATCTTCGCCTGCACGGCCGCGATCTCGTCGCGCAGGCGCGAGGCCTCTTCGTAGTGCTCGGCCGAGACGGCGGCGTTCTTGTCCGCCTCGAGCGATGCGAGCTGCGCCATGAGCGCGCTCACGTCGACCTTCGCGCCCAGGCGCAGCCGCAGGCGCGCACCGGCCTGGTCGATGAGGTCGATCGCCTTGTCGGGCAGCACGCGCTCGGTGAGATAGCGATCGCTCAGCTCGACGGCGGCGCGCAGCGCCTCGTCGGTGTAGACGATGCCGTGGTGGTCTTCGTAGGCGGGCTTGAGCCCGTGCAGGATGCGCACGGCGTCTTCGACCGACGGCTCGCCGACGCGGACGGGCTGGAAGCGGCGTTCGAGCGCGGAGTCCTTCTCGATCACGCGGTACTCCGTGAGCGTCGTCGCACCGACGAGGCGCAGGTCGCCGCGGGCGAGACGCGGCTTGAGGATGTTGCCGGCGTCCATCGAGCCCTCGCCGCCGCCTCCCGCACCGACGACGGTGTGCACTTCGTCGATGAAGACGATGAGCTCGCCGTCTTGCGCGGCGATCTCGTCCATCGTTCCGGTGAGTCGCTCTTCGAAGTCGCCGCGGTAGCGCGTGCCCGAGAGCATCGCGGGCAGGTCGAGCGCGATGACGCGCTTGTCGCGCAGCTGGTCGGGGACCTCGCCGGCCGTGATCGCCCGCGCGAGACCTTCGACGACGGCGGTCTTGCCGACGCCGGCCTCGCCCACCAGGACGGGGTTGTTCTTCGTGCGTCGACTGAGGATCTCGATCGTCTGCTCGATCTCCGCGGCGCGGCCGATCACCGGATCCAGCTCGCCCGCCCGAGCGAGCGCGGTCAGGTCGGTGCCGAATCGGTCGAGCATCGGCGTGGCGGATGCCGCGGCATCCGGTTGCTGCTCGGAGCCCACGCCGCCCGGGGTGACGGTCTCACGCGCTCCCTGTGTGAGTGCCTCGGCGGTCACGCCGGCGTGCGCCAGCACCTGACCGGCGGGGGTGTCCTGGGCGAGCACGAGCGCGAAGAAGAGGTGCTCCGGATCGACGTAGGTCGATCCGGACGAGCGTGCCACCTGGAACGCGTGGAACAGAGCGCGCTGCACCGACGGTGTAACAACGGCACCCTCGACACCGGCGGCACCGGATGCCGCGGGCAGACGCTCTTCGGTCGCGCGGGCGATCGCGGCGGGATCGGCGCCGATGCGCTCGACGGCGTCCTTCGCGGGCGATTCCGCCACGAGCACGCGCAGCACGTGAAGCGCGTCGAGCTCGTGCTGGCCGCGCTCGAGCGCGAACCGGCCGGCGCGCTGCAGGATCTCCTGCGTGCGCGAGCCGAGGAAGCGGCTGAGGTCGATTGAGCGACCCGCTCGGGCGCGCTCGCCCGCGAGGTACCGCGCGAGGAACTCGTCGAACGAGCCGTCGTTGGCGTCGGATCCGGTCGAGGGGGTGAAGTCTTCGGGCATGCCATCTCTCCTGTGAAACTTGAGTAGAGGACTATCAACTTACAAAGTTGAGCATAGTCATATCAAGTTCAACGAGCGTCCGCGACGCCTATTCCCTGACGCGATCGCCCAGGGCGAACAGCACACGCGGTTTCGCGCGGCACGTCATTGCGGACGATCGATGTCCTCGACGACGTCTACCGTGAACGTGCCATCCGGAAGAACGAGAGGAATCCCTCATGGACTGGAAGATCGAACTCATTTTCGTGCCGGTGACCGATGTCGACCGCGCGAAGGACTTCTACGTCACGATCGGCTTCATCGCCGACCACGACGAGACCCCGGTCGAGGGGCTGCGGTTCGTGCAGATGACACCGCCCGGCTCGGCGTGCTCGATCGCGCTCGGCACGGGTCTCGGCGGTTCGCTCGAACCCGGCCGGCAGGACACGATCCAGGTCGTCGTTCCCGACGCCGACGAGGCGCTCGCGCATCTGCACGGTGTCGGCGTCGACGCGAAGGGCGTCGACGAGCAGTCGTGGGGACGCTTCGTCACCTTCGACGATCCCGATGGCAACACGTGGACGCTGCAGGAACTCCCGGACTACGGGGCCTGATCAGTGCCGCCCACCCGGCGGGCCGATGATCAACAGCACGACGAACACGAGGATCACCGCGAGCGCCAGCAGGATCGCCAGCACCCACGGCCGGCGCAGGAACCAGCGCATGAGCCGGTCGTGCCACGCGGCATCCCGCGGGTCGGTCGTCTGCTCCAGCCGCCACGCTCCGCGGAGCCGGCCCGAGCGGTGCAGCCAGATCTCCATCGGGATCGTCGCGTACGGCACGATCGCGCTCACGATGGCACTGATCGTCGGGCCCGGACGCCAGCGCTGGTTCTTAGCGACGAGGATCGCCGTCGCCCCGTACGACAAGAACACGAACCCGTGGATGCCGCCGCCGATCGTCGTCGCGATGGACAGGTCGAGCGTCGCCCGCAGGATCAGACCCGTGATGAGGAGCGTCCACGAGATCGCCTCGGCGATCGCCAGCGTGCGGAACAGGGTCTGGGGCGTGCGGAACACGGGTCTCCTCGGGTGGGGGGTGCGTTCAAGCCTACGTTCGCGCGTGACCTGCCGACGACACCGGATGCCGCGGACTAGCGTGGAGCGGTGATGTTCTCGCTCGACGACCTGCGACGCTGGCCCGACCTCGACGCACCCGGGCTCGTCGCCGTGGACGCCGCCGACCGACTGCTGCTGGACGAGTCCGCGATTGCGCTCGCCGACCTCGCCCCCGGTGAGCTCGCCGTGATCGGCGACGCGTACGGCGCCCTCGCGCTCGGCGCCGCCGCGCAGGGGGTCCGGGGCATCCGCGTCCACCAGGACGCTCTGACGGGCGAGCGGGCGCTCGCCGCCAACGCCGAGCGCGCCGGGCTCTCCGACACGTTCGTCTCGCACGGTCTCGATGCGTCGCTCGTGGCCGGTGCCCGCGTCGTGCTCGTCCGGCTCCCCCGTTCGCTCGACGCGCTGCGCGATATCGCCGCGCTCATCGCCGCCCACGCGGCATCCGATGTCGTCGTCTTCGCCGGCGGGCGCATCAAGCACATGACGCTCGCGATGAACGAGGTGCTGCGCGCGAATTTCGACCGACTCGACATCACGCACGCACGCCAGAAGTCACGGGTCCTGATCGCTCGCGGCCCGCGTGACGGGCACGACCCCACGCCTCGCACACGGGAGCACGATGGCCTCGTCGTCTGCGCGTTCGGCGGCGCGTTCGCCGGACCGTCGATCGACATCGGCACGAGGCTGCTGCGGGATCACCTGCCCGATCGCGTGGCCGCTCCGGCGATCGACCTCGCCTGCGGCACGGGCATCGTCGCGACCTCGCTCGCGCTGCGTCACCCCGACCTGACCGTGTACGCCTCGGACGAGTCGGCGGCGGCGGTCGCCTCGGCCCGCGCGACGGCCGCGGCGAACGGCGTCGCCGACCGCGTGCGGGTCGAGCGCGACGACCTGCTCGGCGCGCTCGCCGCCCACAGCGCCGGCTTCATCGCGCTCAATCCGCCGTTCCACAGCGGCAGCGCCGTGACCGAAGACCTCGCGGAGCGCTTCTTCCGGGATGCCGCGCGGGTGCTCCGCCCCGGCGGAGAGCTGTGGACGGTGTTCAATTCGGGCCTGCGCTACCGCGCGGCGCTCGAGAAGATCGTCGGTCCGACCCGTCAGATCGCGCGCAACGCGAAGTTCACCGTCACCGCGTCCACGCGGCGGTGACACGCCGCGGCGGAGGTCGCCGCACCGAGAGCACGTCGAGGATCAGGCGCTCTCGCCGGACTGCTCGCGCCGACGCCGGGCGAGTTCGGCGCGCAGCCGGTCCTCTTCGATCTCCCGCTCGAGCTCGGCGAGCTGCTGCTCGGTCGTGCGCACGTCGTGACGGATCGGGGCCGGGGCCGGGGCCGGCTGAGTCCGCGGTCGCGCGGCGGGGCGCGGCATCCGCGGACCGTCTTCCGGGTACACCCGTCCGAGCGTGAACCACAGCACGCTGCCGATGATCGGCAGCAGGATCACGATGATGATCCACATCGTCTTGGGCAGGTGCTTCACCTGGAAATCGTCGCGACGGATGATGTCGACGAGCGAGAACACCATCACGCCGATGACGAGGAGCGAGAGAAGAGGCATCGGGGTCAGCCTAGCGGGGCGCGGAGAGCCGGTTGCCGGCGGCTCCCGAGCGGAACGTCGGGTCGGGATCGTTCCACGTCTCGATCGTCTGGGCGACCCAGAAGGCCGCGAAGAGCACGAGGGCGGCGGCTTCTCCGAGGAAGACCGGGGAGATCCCCCACGGCTCGGGCACCGCGGCGCCGAGAGAGCCGGCGATGACCACCGCGAGCAAGGCCAGCAGGATGGCGACGATCGCGATCGCGATCGTCAGATAGACGGCTCGATATCCGAACGCGCGCGCACGACCGGCGTCGATCCCTGACGCGAGGGCGGCGAGCGCGATGAAGGCGAAGAACGAGGCTGCGGCGATGACGTGGCCGACCCGCAGAAAGCTGTCGGATGCCGCGAACCACCACACCGTCGTGGCGGCGATGAGCACCCCTGAGACGACGAGCGTGAGCAGTCGTCTCGACACCGCTCCCTGCACGATGGCCAGCACGAACACGCTCCCCCAGCCCACAGCCGCGGTCACCAGCAGCGCCGTCATGCCGGTGGCGACCGCCGGCACGAAGGCCTCGGGCACGCACGGCTCGACACCGCGCGGGCACGTGAGCGTGAGGCCGGGCACGTCACCCGCGAAGACCGGTGCCGGCACGACCGCGATCAGCGGGGCGACGATCGCGGCGAGGTCCAGCGACACCTGCCCGAAGCTGCGGCCGGACAGCACCAGCAGCGCGAGGGCGACGGCGAAGACACCACCGACGAAGATCGGGCCGGCTGCGGTGTAGTACGCCGCGCTCACCGAACCGAGCGGGCCACTGTTGATCCACTGCACCGCGATCGCCGCGGCGAGCATCACCACGATGCCGACGAGCGACAGCCGGACGTAGCGATACGTGCGCTGCAGCGAGGTGCTCGCGGCGGACATCGTCATGCTCGCGTCGCCTTCGTCGGCGGGGCGAGCGTGAGCGCCACGAGTCGAGCGTGCGCGAGGAGCGGTGTGTCGGCTCCGGCGCTGGCTTCCATCTCGTCGCCCAGCGTGCCCTGCCATGCCTGCCGGGTCAAGCGATCTGTCGCTCGGGTGATCGCGGCCAGTGCCACACGTCCCACGAAGCAGCCCGAATTTCGCTACAACTGACTGATGCACGGTCGTCTGCGGGAAAGATCTCGCCAGGATGGCGCCGTGGCGCATCGCCGGCGAAGGGACCCCGTTGAACAGCACAGCCCCCGGCCGCCGCTGGGCGACGACGGTCGCGGTCATCGCGACGGCGACCGTGCTCATCGGCGCGGCCGGGGTCGCGGCGACGATGGCCATCACCACGGATGCCGGTGGCCGGTCGACTCCCTCCCCCGCGGCATCCTCACCCCGCCCGACACCGACTCCCACGCCCCTCACGGTGCAGCAACAACTGCTCGCGTCGACCGACGACCCGAACGCGTGCGTCGTCACCTTCGCGGGCGACGGGATCGCCGATCCGCCGATGCTGCAGACGCAGGGGGCGCTCTACACCGGACTGCCCATTCCGGCGCAGGACGGTGCTGTCTTCGCCGGCTGGTACGCGACGTCGGCGGATGCCGCGGCCTACGCGGTCCCCGGGCGGATCAACGGGTCGGAGGCCGTCGAATGCAGCGACCAGCAGGTCACGCTGCACGGCTCGTGGATGTCCCCCGAGCTCAACGCCGCAGAGGGCGCGCGCATCCCGATCCTCATGTATCACCAGTTCACCGCGAAGCCGGAGGGCGAAGCGGGCTGGCTGCGCGGAAATTACGCGTACATCGGCGACTTCGACGCGCACATGAGCCACATCGCCTCCACCGGCTTCTATCTGCCGACCTGGGACGAACTGTCCGCATTCATCGACGGGCGACTGTTCCTGCCGAATCGCTCGGTCATCGTGACCGACGATGACGCCGATCAGACCTGGTTCGATCTCGCGGTGCCCGTCGTCGATGCACACGAGGTGCTCTCCACGTCGTTCATGGTCACGGCGTACCGGCAGGATCCGGCGCCGTCGCCCTACGTGCTCCGCCGGTCGCACACGCATGACATGCACCAGGCGGGCGCGAACGGCGACGGCCGGATCGTCAACTGGTCGGTGCCCGAGATCGTCGCCGACATGGAGACGTCGGGCGCTGCTCTCGGCGTGAAGGAAGTCATGGCCTACCCCTTCGGGCACTACAACGACACCTCGAAGGAAGCGCTGAGGCAAGCCGGCTGGGAGTTGGCCCGCACGATCGAACCGGGCTATGTGTCGATCGGAACCGACAAGCTCGCCCTGCCGACGGTACGCATCAACTACGGAATGGGTCTCGACGCGCTCACCGACCTCATCGGCTGACGCTGACGCTCAGTCGCGCGTCGACCAGAACGCCCAGGCGACGAGCACCGGCTGGAAGAACAGCCGGACGAGGCGCTTGCGGTCGGTGTCGAGCCCGAAGCCGTCGCGCTTCAGGCGCCATTGCTCGATATTGCCGGGGAAGACGGCGATGAAGAACGCGGCGAGGATCGCTCCGATCGTGCGGCGCGAGCGCGGCAACGCCACGAGCGACGCGCCGAGCATGACCTCGACGACACCGGATGCCACGACCACACCGTCTTTGTCCATGACTCGGGCCGTGAAGTCGGGCACTTGCGCCTGGAACTCCTTACGGGCCCAGAACAGGTGGCTGATCCCCGCGAAGACCATGGATCCGGCCAGCAGCCAGCGTGCGATCGCCTTCATCGGCTCACTCTCGTCTCGAAGCTCGGTCGATCGGAGGGATTCTCCGACGCTTCGCTCACGGTATCCCAGGCCGCCGACCGCGCAGACGTGTTGCGTCATCCCCGGGAGGTATGCGATGTCGTCCGCGCGGGCGATGTGCCGCGGGAAACGTGCCGAGATGCTGGAACCATGACGAAGAACCGCCCCGCCACCGCCGTTGCCGCCCTCCTGCTCGCCGCCTGCACCGCCGGCATCCTCAGTGGGTGCTCCACCGCGAACGACCTGCTCGAGCGGAAGGTCACCACCCACCACGACAACGTCGCGGAGATGGCGGAGGGGGCGGCCGTGTCCGCGGATTGGGTTCCGGAGGACGCGACCGAGATCACCGTCCGCACGCCGGTCGAGACCGACAGCGGAGCGGCGGTCCTGCTCCTCACGTCGGCATCCGACCTCGCTGACCCGTGCGAGGAGACCGAACGCAACTCCAGCCCGACGCTCACGCTCGAGAACGCCCCCGACGCGTACAAGGCCGATACGGTGTTCGTGTGCGGCGAGTGGAGCGTCATCCGCTCCGGCGGTCAGTGGTTCGGGTGGACCCCGAACACCGGGGACGCTCGCCCGCAGTGAGTGTCAGCACGGGCGACGCTACGAATCCGTTCTGTCGCGTCGCGGGACGCCGTCACACCTCGGTGCAGGCGTCGCCGGATGAAGGGTCGCCGTAGAGCACGAGGGCGGTCCCGGTGGCATCGAGAACCGAGACGTAGGCTGCCCCGAGGCGAATCGCTTCCTCACAGAGCGCCAGCGCCGCCTGCGCTTCCGGGCTGCCGGGCTCGCCGCGCGGGGTGGGGATGCTGGTGGAGATCTCCCAGCGCCCCGGCCCGGTCTCCCGCACACCCGTGGCCTCGGGAGCGACGATGTTCAGTGAGGTCAGCGTGTCGCCTTCGGCCGGTGCGTCATCCGACGGCGCGTCGTCCGTCGGCGCTGCCTCGGTCGGCGCATCCGCTGTCGGCGTCTCGGCCGCCGGTGTCTCGGCCGCCGGTGTCGGCGTTCCGGCCACCGTCGCGGTTCTGCTCGGCGTGGCCGTAGGCGACGGGTCCGACCCTGCACAGCCGGTGAGCACGAAGACCAGGGCGACGGCGGGGACGAGCACAGAACGCTTCATACGTGCCACGGTAGCGGCGCCCTGAGTTCTAGAAGTCCCAGTCGTCGTCTTCGGTGGCCTCGGCCTTGCCGATGACGTACGACGAGCCCGAACCCGAGAAGAAGTCGTGGTTCTCGTCGGAGTTCGGCGAGAGCGCGGACAGGATCGCGGGGTTCACGTTCGTCACCGACGACGGGAACATCGCCTCGTAGCCGAGGTTCATGAGCGCCTTGTTGGCGTTGTAGTGCAGGAATTTCTTGACGTCCTCGGTCAGGCCGACGTTGTCGTAGAGGTCCTGCGTGTACTGCACCTCGTTGTCATAGAGCTCGTAGAGCAGCGAGAACGTGTAGTCCTTGAGCTCGTCGCGCCGAGCCTGGTCGACCGTTTCGAGCCCGCGCTGGTACTTGTAGCCGATGTAGTAGCCGTGCACGGCCTCGTCGCGGATGATGAGGCGAATGAGGTCGGCCGTGTTCGTGAGCTTCGCCTTCGAGGACCAGTAGATCGGCAGGTAGAAGCCCGAGTAGAACAGGAACGACTCGAGCAGCGTCGAGGCGACCTTGCGCTTGAGCGGGTCATCGCCACGGTAGTAGTCGACGATGATCTGCGCCTTCTTCTGCAGATTGACGTTCTCGGTCGACCAGCGGAAGGCCTCGTCGATCTCCTTCGTCGAGCACAGCGTCGAGAAGATCGACGAGTAGCTCTTGGCGTGCACCGACTCCATGAAGGCGATGTTCGTGTACACGGCCTCTTCGTGCGGGGTGAGTGCGTCGGGGATGAGCGACACCGCACCGACCGTGCCCTGAATCGTGTCGAGGAGCGTGAGCCCCGTGAACACGCGCATCGTCATCGTCTGCTCGTCGGGGGTGAGCGTGTTCCACGACTGGATGTCGTTGGACAGCGGCACCTTCTCGGGAAGCCAGAAGTTGTTCACGAGGCGGTTCCACACCTCGAGGTCCTTGTCGTCCTGGATGCGGTTCCAGTTGATCGCCTGGACGTGGTCCAGGAGCTGCAGCTTCTCGGGGGCCATCAGAGTCCTTCAGTTCTTCGTCGGTTCGCAGATCTTCGTCAGTTCGGGGATCTCGGTACGCCGCCTTCGGCGGCTACTCGATCACCGGGAGGGATCACTCACAACGTGCAGGAAACGCACTCGTTCATGTCGGTGCCTTCGAGCGCCAGCTGCCGCAGGCGGATGTAGTAGATCGTCTTGATGCCCTTGCGCCACGCGTAGATCTGCGCCTTGTTGATGTCGCGCGTGGTGACGGTGTCCTTGAAGAACAGGGTGAGCGACAGGCCCTGGTCGACGTGCTGCGTCGCCGCGGCATACGTGTCGATGACCTTCTCGTAGCCGATCTCGTACGCGTCCTCGTAGTACTCCAGGTTCTCGTTCGTCATGAACGGCGCCGGGTAGTAGACGCGACCGAGCTTGCCTTCCTTGCGGATCTCGACCTTCGATGCGATCGGGTGGATCGACGACGTCGAGTTGTTGATGTACGAGATCGAACCGGTCGGCGGGACGGCCTGCAGGTTCTGGTTGTAGATGCCGTACTCCTGGATGCTGGCCTTCAGCGCCGTCCAGTCCTCTTGGGTCGGGATGTGGACATCGGCGAAGAGCTCAGCGACGCGCTCAGTCTGCGGAATCCACTGCTGGTCGATGTACTTGTCGAAGAACTCCCCCGACGCGTAGGTGGAATCCCAGAACCCGTCGAAGACCTCGCCCCGCTCCTTCGCGATGAGGTTGGACGCACGCAGCGCGTGGTACACCACCGTGTAGAAGTAGATGTTCGTGAAGTCCAGGCCCTCTTCCGAGCCGTAGTGCACGTGCTCGCGGGCGAGATAGCCGTGCAGGTTCATCTGGCCGAGGCCGATCGCGTGAGAACGGTCGTTGCCGTCTTCGATCGAGCGCACCGAGGCGATGTGGCTCTGGTCGCTCACCGCGGTGAGCCCCCGGATCGCCGTCTCGACGGTCTGGCCGAGGTTGCCGCCATCCATCGCGAGGGCGATGTTCATCGACCCCAGGTTGCAGGAGATGTCCTTGCCGATCTGGTCGTACGACAGGTCCTCGTTGTACGTCGTCGGCGTGTTGACCTGCAGGATCTCGCTGCAGAGGTTGGACATGTTGATCCGGCCCTTGATCGGGTTGGCCCTGTTCACCGTGTCCTCGAACATGATGTACGGGTAGCCCGACTCGAACTGGATCTCGGCGATCGTCTGGAAGAACTCGCGCGCGTTGATCTTGGTCTTCTTGATGCGCGCGTCGTCGACCATCTCGCGGTACTTCTCGGTGACGGAGATGTCGCCGAACGGCACGCCGTAGACCTTCTCGACGTCGTAGGGCGAGAACAGGTACATGTCCTCGCCGTTCTTGGCGAGCTCGAACGTGATGTCGGGCACGACGACGCCCAGCGACAGCGTCTTGATGCGGATCTTCTCGTCGGCGTTCTCACGCTTGGTGTCGAGGAAGCGCATGATGTCGGGGTGGTGGGCGTTGAGGTAGACCGCCCCCGCACCCTGACGCGCACCGAGCTGATTGGCGTAGCTGAAGCTGTCTTCGAGCAGCTTCATGACGGGGATGATGCCCGACGACTGGTTCTCGATCTGCTTGATCGGCGCGCCGGCCTCACGGATGTTCGACAGCAGCAGGGCGACACCGCCGCCGCGCTTGGACAGCTGCAGCGACGAGTTGATGCCGCGCGAGATCGACTCCATGTTGTCTTCGATGCGCAGCAGGAAGCACGAGACGAGCTCGCCGCGCTGCGCCTTGCCCGAGTTGAGGAACGTCGGCGTCGCCGGCTGGAAGCGCCCCGAGATGATCTCTTCGACCAGGTCCATGGCGAGCTTCTCATCACCGTCGGCGAGGCCGAGGGCGGTCATGACGACGCGGTCCTCGAAGCGCTCGAGGTAGCGCTTGCCGTCGAAGGTCTTGAGCGTGTAGCTCGTGTAGTACTTGAAGGCGCCGAGGAACGTCTCGAACCGGAACTTCTTCGAGTACGCGAAGTCGTTGAGCTTCGAGATGAAGTCGAACGAGTACTTCTCGAGCACGGCCGGCTCGTAGTACTCCTTCTCGACGAGGTAGTCCAGCCGCTCCTTGAGCGAGTGGAAGAACACCGTGTTCTGGTTCACGTGCTGCAGGAAGTACTCCTGCGCCGCGCGCTTGTCCGCGTCGAACTGGATCTTGCCGTCGGCGTCGTACAGATTCAGCATCGCGTTGAGGGCGTGGTAGTCCAGCCCTTCGAACGCGGGGTTGTGCTTGAAGTCGGTCCGCGCCTCGGTCACTGCAGATTCCACCATTGTTCCAATCCGTCGCTCACGCGATCGATGTCGTCCGGCGTGCCGAATACTTCTAGCCGATACAAGTGGGGCACACGGCACTTGCGGCTGATGATGTCGCCGGCGAGGCAGAACGCATCGCCGAAGTTGGTGTTCCCCGCGGAGATGACTCCGCGGATGTGACGACGGTTTCGCTCGTCGTTGAGGAACCGGATCACCTGCTTGGGAACGGCCCCCTTCTCTTCGCCGCGGCCCTGGCCGCCCCCGTAGGTGGGGGTGACCAGGACGAACGGCTCGTTCACGAGAAGGGGTTCGTGAGAGGAATACAGCGGGATGCGCTCGGCACGCATGCCCAGCTTCTCGATGAAGCGGGCGGTGTTGCCGGAAACGCTCGAGAAGTACACCAGCAGCGGTGCCTCAACGGCGACCTGCATGGCCTTCCCCCTCAGTGATGTGTTCCTGGTCAGAGACGAGACGCGAGCTCGTCGATCTTGTCGGGACGGAAGCCCGACCAGTGGTCCTCGTCGGTGATGACGACAGGCGCCTGCAGGTAGCCGAGCGCCTTCACCTGCTCGAGGGCCGAGGGATCCTCGGACAGGTCGAGAACCTCGTATTCGAGGCCCTTCGAGTCGAGTGCCCGATACGTCGCGGTGCATTGCACGCACGCCGGCTTCGTGTAGACCGTGATCGCCATATGGATCCGTCTCCCCCTTACATTCGATGCTTTCCGGCGGTTTCCCCCCACCGGGAGTCCAATACTACATATGGGTACCGACATTCGATAGCACCACAAGGTCTAGTAGTTACATCCGTGTAGTTTTCCACCGTTCTCTACAGGTACAACACAAGTTGTCCACCGATTCATCCACAGGACGCGCCCTGTCTTCGGCGTCCGAAAAGACCAGGATCACGCCTGTTTCGGATGCCGGACACTCGAACGATCCACAGGTGGGACGCTACGAGGGGGTTCCGACATCGGATCGGCCTGTGGATGGACGCCCTGGCGTGTCGTCGGCGTGTCGCTCGGCAGCATCCGAAGGCACTACCTTTGATCCGTGGCGGGGTACCGGGAGCTTCTGCGCACGCCCGGGGTCGGGCGCATCATGGCAGCACAATTGACGGCTCGCTTCCCCAACGGGATGACGAGCCTGGCGGTCCTGCTGCACATCGAGCACGTCACCGGCTCGTACGGCGCCGCCGGCCTCGTGCTCGCGGCCACCTCGATCGGCCAGGCCGTCGCGGGCCCCGTGACGAGTCGCTGGATGGGCCGGTGGGGCATGCGGCGCGTCATCTCGATCGCCCTCGCCGTCTGCGTGCTCGCGATCCTCTCGATCGCCCTGTTCGTCCTGCCCGTGCCGCTGTACATGGTGCTCGGACTCATCGCCGGCCTGTCGACGCCGCCCGTCCAGTCCGCCGTCCGCACGATCTACCCGAAGATGGTCACGGCCAAGCAGCTGACGCCGCTGTACTCGCTGGACGCGTCGCTGCAAGAGGTCATCTGGATCCTCGCGCCCGTCGTCATCACGTTCGTCGCGACGCAGGTGGGAACCGTCCCGGCGCTCCTGGTCGTCGTGGTCGTCCTGGTCGGCGGCGGCACGTGGTTCCTCTTCTCCCCCGAGCTCGGGCGCGTGCGGATCCCGCCGAGCCGCCGCGGAATCGGGCGCGTGCTGGCCAAGCCGCCCGTCCTGCTCGCGACGGTCGTGGGCTTCCTGCTGATCGGCGCGTGCGCCGCCGTCGAAGCCGGCGTCGTCGCGACATTCGACCACGGCGGCCTCGAGGCGGGTCTCGTGCTCGCCGTCTTCGCGTTCGGCAGCCTCGGCGGCGGCCTCGCCCTCGGCCACCTGCCGATGGGACGCTGGTCGATGGCGCGGCGCCTCGCCATCGTCACGGTGGGCCTGTCGCTCACGATGCTCTCGCTCGACGTGTGGTGGCTCGGCGGCACCCTCGTCCTCGCCGGCATCGGGATCGCCCCCGCCCTCGCCGTCATCTTCGCGATGACCTCGGCGAGCGTGAAGTTCAGCGAGACCGCCGAAGCCTACGGCTGGGTCGGCACGGGACAGCTCATCGGCGCCGCGACGGGGTCGGCGATCGCGGGCTTCCTGATCGACGACATCGGCCCGAGCGGCGCCTACATCGCCGGGACCGGGTTCGCGGCGGTCGGGCTTCTCGTCGCCGTCGTCTTCGTGCGCTGGTTCCCCGACCTGCGCCATCGCGACGTGAGCCCGATCCCCGACACCGAGCCGATCTCGACGATCACGGGGCCGATCGCCCGACCCTGACGCGATCATCCTCGAGAGGTACGCGGATCGTGCCGCAGACGGATGCCGCGACCCCGGCCCCGTTCGTAGCGTCGGAGTGTGACGAACAACGTCTTTCCCCTCGGAGCCTTCGTGCTCACACTGCTGGGCAACATCCTCGTGCTCATCGTGCTCGCGACGGCCGCCGTCGCCGTGCTCGCATCCGCCGTCGTCGTCTTCGGCGGCGACGTCCTCGGCCTGTGACGGGAGGCACGCCCTCGACGATGACGCGAGGCGGCATACCCTGGAAACATGCCGACTCCCCTGACTCTCCCCCGCCTGTCGTGGGGTGATCCCGCTGCGGAGCGTCGCGCTCTGCTCGTGCACGGTCTCGGGTCGAACGGCGCGCTCATGTGGCGCTACGGCGTGGCTCTCGCCGACGACGGCTGGCACGCGATCGCGATCGACCTGCGCGGCCACGGCACGGCGCCGCGCGCCCTGGACTACACGATCGCGGCCTACGCCGCCGATCTCGCGCTGACACGGCCCGACGACGCCGGCGCGTGGGACCTCGTGATCGGCCACTCGCTCGGCGCGGCGGCCTCGACGTCGGCGGCAGCGGCTGATCCCGCGTGGACGCGCCGGCTCGTGCTGATCGACCCGGCCGTCCACCTGAGCCCGCGCGACCGCGACATCGTCCGCAACAGCCAGGAGCGCTCGTTCGCCGACCCCACCGCAGCCGCCGTCCGCGCCGAGCACCCGACGTGGCACGAGAACGACGTCGAGCTCAAGGCACTGTCGGCACAGCAGGCCAGCCGGTGGGCGGTCGAGCAGACGAGCGTCCAGAACCCGGCGTGGGACGAAAGGGAGGCGGCATCCCGTCTGTCGGTTCCGACCCACATCATCGCGTCGGATCCGAAGGTCTACTCGATCTTCGCGGGTGAGCTCGCCGCCGAGGTGCTCGCGAATCCGCGGGTGACGATGTCCGTCGTGACGGGCGCCGGGCACTCGCCGCACCGCGACAAGCCCGAGGACACCATCCGGCATCTGAGAGAGGCACTGTCATGACGACCTTCGACCCCGCCGGCATGCTGCCCGACGAGCTGCTCGAGCGGTTCCGTGCTCGAGCGGTGATCCACGACCGTGAGAACACGTTCCCCGACGAGGACCTCGCCGAGCTGACGGCGATCGGCTACCTCGCGATCCTCGTGCCGCGCGAACTCGGAGGTGCGGGCCTCGGCCTGGCCGAGGCATCCGTTCTGCAGCAGCGCCTCGCGACGGCCGCACCGGCCACGGCGCTCGCGATCAACATGCACCTCGTCTGGACGGGGGTCGCCAAGGTGCTCGCCGATCGTGGCATCGACAGCATGCGGTTCGTGCAGGAGGGCGCCGCCGCCGGCGAGGTGTTCGCGTTCGGGATCAGTGAGGCCGGCAACGACCTCGTACTGTTCGGCAGCGATACCGATGCTGCGCCCCGGGCCGACGGCGGGTACGCGTTCACCGGGACGAAGATCTTCACCTCGCTCGCACCCGTCTGGACGCAGCTGGGGCTGCACGGCCTCGACACGAGCTCGCCCGATGCCCCGCAGCTGGCGTACGCCTTCGTTCCGCGGTCAGAGGCCGTCGTGACGCGCGACGACTGGGACACGCTCGGCATGCGCGGCACGCAGTCGCGCACGACCGAGTTGCACGGCGCCGTCGCGCCCGCCGACCGGGTCGTGCGACGGGTGGCGCCGGGGCCGAATCCCGATCCGATCGTGTTCGGCATCTTCAGCGTCTTCGAACTGCTGCTCGCCTCGGTCTACACCGGCATCGCACGGCGAGCGCTCGACGTCGCCGTCGAGACCGTGCGGCAGCGCACGTCGAAGAAGACGGGCACGACGTACAGCCAGGACCCGGACATCCGCTGGCGCATCGCCGACATGGCCCTCGCCTACGACGCGCTGCCGCCGCAGATCGAGGCGCTCTGCCGCGACGTCGACGGGCTCGTCGACCACGGTCCGCGCTGGTTCACGCTGCTGAGCGGCGTCAAGCACCGGGCCGTGACGATGGCGAAGTCCGTCGTCGACGACGCCGTGCTCGCGGCGGGCGGGTCGTCGTACTTCACGCGGTCCGAGCTCAGCCGGCTCTACCGCGACGTGGTCGCGGGGCTCTTCCACCCCTCCGACCCCGAGTCCGCCCACGCGACGGCCGCCTCGGCCTGGCTCGGGCCGCTCGAGTCCTGACGGCGACGGGGTCGCGGCGGTTGCGCGTCGACAGACCTGACCGACCACCCTCCCCGTCGGCTCGCCACCCGACCTGCCCTCGGCCCCGCCGCGTCGGCCTCCGCCCGCCCCGCCCCGTGCGAAGATGACGCCATGGCGCGCACCCCGACTCATCTGCTGAGTCCGGCCGATCAGGAGCGGCGTCGCGGACTGCGCTTCATGAAGGGCGTCGCGCTCGGCGCGCTGATCTTCATGGCGATCGTGTTCGTCGTCGCCTTCGTCTTGCAGCAGCAGGCCCCGTGGCTCGCCTACGTGCGGGCGGCGGCGGAGGGCGGCATGGTCGGCGCCCTCGCCGACTGGTTCGCCGTGACGGCGCTGTTCCGCCACCCGCTCGGGATTCCGATCCCGCACACCGCGATCATCCCGAACCGCAAAGACGAGATCGGGCGCACGCTCGGCGAGTTCGTCGAGACCGAGTTCCTGCGCGGCGACGTCGTGCGCACCAAGCTCGAGGCGACCGCGCTGTCGGCACGGCTGGGCGAATGGCTCTCGCAGCCGGACCATGCCGACCGCATCGCCGCCGAGGCGTCGGTGATGGCAGCGGGCGTGCTCAGCGCGCTGAGCGACGACGACGTGCAGCATGTCATCGAAGATCTCGCCCGCGAGCACCTCATCGCCCCCGAGTGGGGTCCGCCGCTCGGCGACTGGCTCTCGCGCATCGTCGACGCCGACGCGCATCACGCCGCGGTCGACCTCGCCGCCGACAGCATCGCGACATGGCTCGAGAACAACCAGGAGGCCTTCGCGGGACTGCTCTCGCGCCGTCTGCCGGGCTGGCTCCCCTCGGTCGCGCACCGGCTCATCGACGACACCGCCTACCGTGAGGCGACGAAGTTCGTCGCGGCGGTCCGCGCCGATCCTCGGCATCCGGCACGTCTCGCGATCGACGGATACCTCGTGCGCCTCGCCGACAACCTCCGGCACGACCCCGCGACGATCGGCCGGTTCGAAGACGCCAAGGCGGCGGTGTTCGACAGCCCGCGCGTGCGCGATCTCGCGGCGCAGGCGTGGGGCACGGCGAAAGCCGGGCTGCTGCGTTCACTCGCCGATGCCGACAGCCCGCTGCGTCGTCGCGCGGCGGCGGCCCTCGCCGAGGTCGGCGAGCGGCTCACGACGGATGCCGCCCTGCAGGGCCGCGTGGACCGCTGGGCGACGGATGCCGCGGTGTTCCTCGTCGACCGCTACCGCCACGACATCGCCTCGATCATCACCGACACGGTCGAGAAGTGGGACGCGGCGGAGACGACGGAGAAGATCGAGCTCATGGTGGGCCGCGATCTGCAGTACATCCGCCTCAACGGCACGGTCGTCGGAGCCCTGGCGGGTCTGGCGATCTTCACGATCGCGCATGCGCTGCTGGGGTGAGACGGCGTAGCCTGATGCCGTGGACGCCGACCAGCTCCTCTTCTCCTACGGCACGCTGCAGCGCCCCGACGTGCAGCTCGACACCGTCGGCAGGCATCTCGAGGACGAGCCCGATGTCCTGCCGGGGTACCGGCTCGACTACGTCGAGGTTCAGGACCGACGGGTCGAGGATGCATCGCAGCGTCGACGGCAGCCGATGCTGCGGCCGACCGGTGATCCGCTCGACAAGGTCGTGGGGCGCACGATGTGGCTGACCGAATCGGAGCTCGACGCGTGCGACGAGTACGAGGCGTCGCTGTACCGGCGCGTCGCGGTCGTGCTCGCCAGCGGCCGCTCGGCGTGGGTCTACGTCGCGAACTGACTGCAGTAGCGTGAGAGTGATGGCTCTCTCTCACGATCCCCTCTGGCCTCGCGCGGGCGATTGGCCGCCCGCCGGAGACGAGACGACGGATGCTGCGATCCTCGGCGTCCCCGCACACGCGACGTCGCTGTCCCCGACCGGCGCCCACGCGACCCCCGCCGCCGTGCGGGATTCGCTGCAGCGGTTCAGCCCGGCCGTGATGGGACCGCCCCCGGTCGATCTGGGCGCCCTGCACGTCGTCGACGGAGGAGACGTCGACGACCCCGACGGACCCGCCGGCGAGCAGCGCACCGAGGAGCGCGTGCGGGCGCTCGCGGCACAGTCTCGACGGGTCATCGCCGTCGGCGGCGACAACTCCATCACGTACGCCGTCGCCCGCGGCGCCGGCGCCTCGGGCCTCATCACCCTCGACGCCCATTTCGACCTGCGCGACGGTGTGTCCAACGGGTCCCCCGTGCGCCGGCTGATCGAGGCCGGATTCGACCCGCGCCGCATCGTGCAGCTCGGCATCGCCGACTTCGCGAACTCCTTCGCCTACGCCCGCCGCGCCGCCGACCTCGGGATCACCGTCGTGACGCTCGACGACCTGCGCCGCCGCGGGATCGCCGAGGTCACGGCCCACGCGCTCGAGGTCGCGGGGGCCGGGGGTGGCGGCATCCATCTCGATATCGACGTCGACGTGTGCGACCGCTCGGTGGCGCCGGGGTGTCCCGCGTCGCTGCCGGGCGGGCTCGCCGCGTGGGAGCTGCGCGCGCTCGTGCGCGGCATCTCGACCGATCCGCGCGTGCGGTCAGCCGACATCGTCGAGGTCGACGCGACGGCCGATGCCGCGGACGGGCGCACGGTGCGGCTCGCGGCGCTGTGCGTGCTCGAGATGCTCGCCGGGCTCGCGGGAGCGGCGTCGTGACCCGGCTCGTGCTCGTGCGGCACGCCAAGTCCGATTGGGGCGATCCGGCCCTGGACGATCACGATCGTCCGCTCAACGCGCGCGGACTGCGCGATGCCCCGCGGATGGCCGAGCGCCTCGCGGCGACGGGGCTGCGGGTCGACGCGCTCCTGTCGAGCACCGCGCTGCGCGCCGTCACGACGGCGGACTTCTTCAGCGGCGCGCTGGGCGTGCCGGTGCAGCAGCAGGAGCGGCTCTACGGAGCCCCGGCGTCGCTGCTTTTGCGTGCCGCGGCCGAATCGGGGGCCCGGTCGGTCGTGGTCGTCGCGCACGACCCGGGCATGAGCGTGCTCGCGGGCGAGCTGTCCGGCGGCGGGATCGGACACATGCCGACGTGCGCCGTTGCGACCTTCCGATGGGATGTCGGCGACTGGGACGTCGCGACGAGCGTCGACCCCGAAGAGTGGACGTGGAGCACGCCGCGCTCAGAGTAGGGCGCCGTCCTTCCACACCGCGTCGATGAGCGGAACGCCCGGTCGGTAGGCCAGGTGCACGCGCGTCGGGGCGTCGAGCAGCGCGAGGTCGGCCCGCAGGCCGGGGGCGATCACGCCGATGTCGTCGCGGCGCAGTGCCCGGGCTCCGCCCGCCGTCGCCGCCCAGACGGCCTCGGCCGGCGACATGCCCATCTCGCGCACGGCGAGCGCGATCATGAGCGGCATCGAGCTCGTGAAGCACGACCCCGGGTTGCAGTCGCTCGCGAGGGCGACCGTGACGCCGGCGTCGATGAGCCGCCGCGCGTCGGGGTACGGCTGCCGGGTCGAGAACTCCACGCCCGGAAGCAGGGTCGCGACGGTCTCGGATGCCGCCAGCGCGGCGACGTCGGCATCGGAGAGGTACGTGCAGTGATCGACGGATGCTGCGCCTGAAGCCACCGCGACGAGCACACCGTCGCCGTGGCCGAGCTGATTCCCGTGCACGCGCGCCTGAAGGCCTCGTGCGATGCCCGCCCGCAGGATCCGCTCGGACTCTTCGGGGGTGAAGGCGCCGCGCTCGCAGAAGGCGTCGATCCAGCGGGCGTGCGGCGCACACGCGTCGAGCATCTCGCCGCACACGAGGTCGACGTAGGCGTCGCGGTCGTCGGCGAACTCGGCGGGCACGACGTGCGCGCCGAGGAACGTGACTTCGTCGGTCACTTCGGCCGCGATTCGGGCGAGTCGCTCCTCGTCGTGCACCGACAGGCCGTAGCCCGTCTTGACCTCGAACGTCGTCGTGCCCTGGGCGTGCAGCTCGTCGGCGAAGCCGGCGAGACGGGCACGCAGCTCGTCGTCCGTCGCGGCGCGGGTGGCGGCCACGGTCCGCCGTATGCCGCCCGCGGCATACGGCACGCCGGTCATGCGGGCCTCGAACTCGTCGGCCCGGTCTCCGCCGAAGACGAGGTGCGTGTGGGAGTCGACGAACCCCGGGATGACCGCGCGCCCCCCGGCATCCACCGTTGACCGCGAGACTGCAGCGGGAGGGCGAGACTGCGGGTAATACCCACGGTCTCGGCCGCCGGTTGCAGTCTCGCGGTCGATGGATGCCGCGGGTGGGGCGTCGGACGCGGGGCGCCCGACCGCGGAGTCGGGGCCGCGCCCGGCCGCGGAGTCGGGGCCGCGCCCGGCGGCGGGGTCGGGGCCGCGCCCGGCCGCGGGGCCGGAGCCGGAGCCGGCGCCGCCCCGGGCACCGTCGTCCAAGCGCGGAGCGTCGGCGGCGGAGCCGACCCAGGCGATGCGGCCGTCCTCGATCAGGACGGCGGCGTCGTGCATCGTGCCGTACTGGTCGCCGTCGGAGGCGACGTTGGTCGTGAGCTCGCCGATGTTCGTGATGAGGGTCGTGGTCACGGCATCCGCTTTCCTTCAGAGTCCGCCGGCATCACAGCATCGGCACGTTCAGGCCGCGCTCCCGGGCGACCTCGGCGGCCCGATCGTACCCCGCGTCGACGTGGCGCATGACGCCCGTGCCGGGGTCGTTCACGAGCACGCGGGCGAGCTTCTCGGCGGCGAGCGGCGTGCCGTCGGCGACCGTGACCTGCCCCGCGTGGATCGAACGGCCGATGCCGACGCCGCCGCCGTGGTGGATCGACACCCACGACGCACCCGACGCCGTGTTGAGCAGGGCGTTGAGCAGCGGCCAGTCCGCGATCGCGTCGGAGCCGTCGGCCATCGCCTCGGTCTCACGGTAGGGCGAGGCGACCGAACCCGAGTCGAGGTGGTCGCGGCCGATCACGATCGGCGCGGACAGTTCCCCCGAGGCGACCATCTCGTTGAACTTCAGCCCCGCGAGGTGCCGCTCCTGGTAGCCGAGCCAGCAGATGCGCGCGGGCAGCCCCTCGAAGTGCACGGCGTCGCCGGCCTTCTCGAGCCAGCGCACGAGCCCGGCGTTGTCCGGGAAGAGCGCCTTGACGGCCTCATCGGTCTTGCGGATGTCCTCGGGATCGCCCGAGAGCGCGACCCACCGGAACGGCCCGCGACCCTCGGCGAACTGCGGACGGATGTATGCCGGCACGAATCCGGGGAACGCGAACGCGTTCTCGAACCCGCCGAGCTTCGCCTCGGCCCGGAGGGAGTTGCCGTAGTCGAACACCTCGGCTCCGGCATCCTGGAAGCCCACCATCGCCGCGACCTGCGCCGCCATCGACTCCCGCGCGCGCTCGGTGAAGCCGTCGGGGTCGCGTTCGGCCGCGGCACGCCAGTCCTCGAACGCGGTACCGACGGGAAGGTAGGCGAGCGGATCGTGGGCGCTCGTCTGATCGGTCACGATATCGATCGGGATGCCACGGCTCAGCAGCTCGGGGAACACTTCGGCCGCGTTGCCGACGACACCGACCGACCGCGCTTCGCCCGCCTCGCGAGCGGCGAGGACGCGCTCCACCGCCGCGTCGAGGTCGGTCGTGTACTCGTCGAGGTAGCCGTGCTCGACGCGGCGCGCGAGGCGCGACTCGTCGACGTCGACGATGAGCACGGCACCGCCGTTGAGGGTGACAGCGAGCGGCTGCGCGCCGCCCATGCCGCCGCATCCGCCCGTCAGCGTGAGCGTTCCGGTCAGGTCATCGCGACCCAGCGAGCGCGCGACGGCGGCGAACGTCTCGTACGTGCCCTGCAGGATGCCCTGCGTGCCGATATAGATCCACGACCCCGCCGTCATCTGCCCGTACATCGTGAGGCCGAGCTCTTCGAGCTTGCGGAACTCGGGCCACGTCGCCCAGTCCCCCACGAGGTTCGAGTTGGCGATGAGCACACGCGGCGCCCACTCGTGCGTGCGGAAGACCCCGACGGGCTTGCCGGACTGCACGAGCAGCGTCTCGTCGGACTCGAGCTCGTCGAGAGTGCGCACGATCGCGTCGTACGCCTCCCACGAGCGCGCGGCCTTGCCCGTGCCGCCGTAGACGACGAGGTCTTCGGGGTGCTCGGCGACCTCGGGATCGAGGTTGTTCATGAGCATGCGCTTGGCGGCTTCGGCGCCCCAGCTCTTGGCGGTGCGCTCGGCGCCGCGCGCGGCGCGGACGGTGCGTGCTTCAGGGGTGGTCATGGCGTGCTCCTCGGTCGGTTCGGTCGAGAACAGGTGTTCTGGCTCAGGACGCCGAAGCATCCTGTTCTGGGTGCGGGGATCCGGATGCCGCCGCGGCGACGGCGCCGGAGATGACGAGGGCGGCCGCGGTCTCGATGTCCGGCGAGAGGAAGCGGTCGGGTCCGGGGCCGTCGATGCCCGCCTCGCGGAGGAGACGGCGGACCGCGCCGGTCGCGGGCCCGGGCTGCAGCGGTGCCCGCAGGTCCAGCGCCCGCGTCGCCGTGATGACCTCGATCGCCAGCACCCGCGCGAGCCCGTCGACGGCCCGGCGCAGCTTGCGCGCGGCAGCCCACCCCATCGAGACGTGGTCCTCCTGCATCGCCGACGAGGGGATCGAGTCGACGGATGCCGGCACGGCGAGGCGCTTCAGCTCGGAGACGATCCCCGCCGCGGCGTACTGCGCGATCATGAGCCCCGAATCGACGCCGACCTCGTCGGCGAGGAACGGCGGGAGCCCCTGGCTGCGGGCCGGATCGAGGGCGCGGTCGGTGCGGCGCTCCGAGATCGAGGCGACGTCGGCGACGGCGATCGCGAGGAAATCGAGCACGTACCCGACCGGCGCGCCGTGGAAGTTGCCGTTCGATTCGAGCCGACCGTCGAGGGTCACGACGGGGTTGTCCACGGCAGAGGCGAGCTCCCGCGACGCGACGAGTGCCGCGTGATCGGCCGTATCGCGCGCGGCGCCGTGCACCTGCGGCGAGCAGCGCAGCGAGTAGGCGTCCTGCACGCGCGTGCACTGCGCGGGGTCCTTGTGCGATGCGACGATCGGGGAATCGCGCAGGAAGCGGCGCAGCCGAGCGGCGGATTCCGCCTGCCCGTGCTGCGGACGCAGCGCCATCAGGTCGGCGGCGAAGACGGCGTCGGTGCCCAGCTGCGACTCGATCGAGGCGGCAGCGGCGACGTCGGCCGTGTCCAGCAGCATCCGGATGTCGTGCAGCGCGAGCAGCAGCATCCCGAGCATGCCGTCGGTGCCGTTGATGAGGGCCAGTCCCTCTTTCTCCTGCAGCTCCAGCGGCGCGATGCCCGCCGCGGCGAGCGCGGCGCCGGCGGGAGCGATCTCGCCGTCGACGCGCACCTCGCCCTCGCCGATCGCCGCGAGGGCGACGTGCGAGAGGGGCGCGAGGTCTCCCGAGCAGCCGAGCGAACCGTACTCCCGCACGACGGGCGTGATCCCGGCGTTCAGCATGGCGGCGTAGGTCTCGACGACGACGGGCCGCACACCCGTGCGTCCACTCGCGAGGGTCTGCAGACGCAGCAGCTGCAGGGCGCGCACGACCTCGGTCTCGACCTCGTCGCCGGTTCCCGCGGCGTGCGAGCGGATGAGACTCAGCTGCAACTGACGACGCCGCTCGGGCGCGATGAAGGTCGTCGCGAGCGCGCCGAATCCGGTCGACACGCCGTAGTGCGGCTCGGGGTCGTCGGCGAGTCCCTCGACGAGAGCACGGGATGCCGCGACCCGCCGCATCGCGTCGGGATCGAGTTCGACGGGCGCACCGTGCCGTGCGACGGCGACGACGTCCTCGGGCTGCAGGGGCGCGGCACCGACGACGACGGCGAGGGCAGGAGTGGTCATGGCTCGATTCCACACGCTCGGCATGGTGCGCGGCGCCCGGCTCTGGCATCCTGTGTCTGAGATGCCAGACAACTCCTCCCCGCGCGCACTGCCGGCGCGCCGCCCGGAGCCTCCGCGCGCGCGGCCCCAAGTCCCGGCCGCCGACCAGACGCTGCGGATCCTCGCGCACCTCACGAAGCAGCGCGGTCCGGTTCCCGCCGCGACGATCGCGACGGCGCTCGATCTGCCGCGATCGACCGTCTACCACCTGCTCGCGACGCTGCAGGAGCACGCGTTCGTCGTGCACCTGCCCGAAGAGCGACGCTGGGGTCTCGGGATCGCGGCGTTCGAGCTCGCCGGCGGCTATGCGCGCCAGGAGCCGCTCGCCCGCGTGGGGCGCCCCGTCCTGGCCGACCTCGTGGATCGCGCGCACGAGAGCGCGCACCTCGCCGTCATGCACGGGCGCGACGTGCTCTACATCGTCGAAGAGCGCGCGCCGCGCCGCCCGGCGCTCGTGACCGACGTCGGCGTGCGCCTTCCCGCCCACCTCACCGCGACGGGGCGCGCGATGCTCGCGGCGCTCCCACGCGAACAGGTGCGAGCGCTGTATCCGGATGCCGCGGCCTTCGCCGATCGCACGGGTCGGGGTCCGCGCCGGCCGGGCGAACTGCGCGACGTGCTGCGCGAAGCCCGCGAGCGCGGCTGGGCGACGGAGAACGGCGAGGTCACACTCGGCCTGCGGTCGATCGGGGTCGTCGTGCGCGACCACGGCGGATGGCCGGCCGCCGCGATCGCCGTCACCTGGCCGGCCGATGCCGCCGCGCCCGACCCGGCCCTCGCGGCCAACGCGGCGCGAGAGCTCGAGCGCCGCATCGGCCGCGTCGGTTAGCGCGAGCCTGCACGGCATGCAAGCCCCTGGGCGGGACCGGCGGCCGTGTCTACCGTCGGAGTATGACGCCCGAAGAGACCCCAGACCAGACCGGACTCCTCGCTCTCATGGACCACCGCGACGAGGTGTGCGTCACGATCGCACTCGCGTCGTCGCCGAGTCCGCGCGATCATGAGCGGATCCGGATCGCCCTGCGCGACGCGATCGATGAGGCGGAACGGCGGATGCACGAGCGCGAGGTCGCGGCCGGTACGCGCAACGCCGTGCTCGAGACGCTGCGAGGGCTGCTCACCGACGACGAGTTCTGGGGCACGCAGTCCGACGGCCTCGTCGTGCTCGCCTCGCCCGGACGCACCGCCGCCTATCGGCTGCCCTCGCACGTGCGCGACATCGTCGCGGTGGCCGACCGGTTCCAGGCGGCGCCGCTGCTGCGTGCGGCGACCGACGATGACGACGTGTACGTGCTGCAGCTCGCGGAAGGCCTGGCCCGCCTGACGCGCATCGGCGCCGACGGCCGCGTGGTCGAACAGCCCCTGTCCCTGCCCGACGACCACGAATCGGTGCTCGAGCAGGCCGAGAACGACGGTCGGTTCGACATGCGGCGCGCACAGGGCGCGAAGGGCGACCGCATCGAGCATGAGCGGTACTGCCGCGTCGTGCAGGACGAAGTGGCGCGCATCGTGCCCGACGGCGCGTGCTTCGTGCTCGCGGCGTCGTCCGATCTCGCCCCGGCGTACCGCGCCGTCAGCACGCAGGCCGGCCTCACCGATGACGGTATCGACGCTCACCCCGGGTCGCTCGACGACCGGGCGCTCGCCGATGCCGCGCGGAGCATCGTCGAGGACGCTCAGGCCCGCGCGACGAGCGCGTGGAAGGAGCGGTTCGGCACGCTGCGCGCGCAGGGCCTCGCCACGAGCCGCCTCGTCGAGGTCGCCGCGGCGGCGGCCGAGGCCGCGATCGATGAACTGCGGTTCGACCGCGAGGCCGACGCGACCGGCACGATCGACGAGTTCGGCCAGGTCGAGCGGGAAGCAGACGCCACGCCGCTCGTCGACGAGATCGCCGCCCGCGTGCTGCACAGCGGAGGGCGCGTTCGCGCCGTGCGGCGACGCGACCTCGTCGACGGCTCCCCCGTCGCCGCGACGCTGCGCTTTCCGGTGACCGTTCCGCGGTGAGGTGTCGCGTACTCAGGATGAATGGGCGTCACCGGCCTGACACCGGCAAAAAGCCCAGTCCATCCTGAGACGTGGACGCCGTCCTCAGTCGACCTTCGCGACGCGCCCGCCCGTGAGCGCGACAAGCTCGTCGTACGTCAGCGGGAAGACGGTGTGCGGCGTGCCGCCCGCGGCCCAGATCTCGGGGAACGCGGCGAGATCCTCGTCGACGACGGTCGTGAGGGGCGCCGGATGCCCCGTCGGCGCGACGCCGCCGATCGCCTGACCGGTGGCATCCCTCACCTGCTGAGCCGTCGCCCGCACGATGCTCTCGCGGCCGAGCCGCTCGGCGAGCGCGGCCGTGTCGACGCGGTGGGCGCCGCTCGTCATGACGAGCAGGGGCTCTTCGTCCGACCAGAACACGAGGCTGTTGGCGATCGCGCCCACCTCGACGCCCAGGGCGGCGGCGGCCAGCGGAGCGGTCGAGGCGGCGTCGGGCAGAACGACGATCTCGCCGTCGATGCCGGCCGCGCGCAGGGCCTCGTGGACGAGTCGACTTCGGGGATGCAGGTGCTCGGTCACCACCCCAGCCTAGGCCCCGCCGCTCGCACACTGCCCACTCCGCGCGGGCGCGCCGCGCGCCGCGCTTGTCGATGTGCTGAACTCGGCGCGGCTCGGTTGAACGATCCGCACATCGGTGGTGCAATGGTCGCGGATGCCGCAAAGCTGCGGCGATCACCAGCGCACTGCCCACAAGGCCCGCCGAAAGAAGAACGCGATGACGCACACCCTGCCCCTGCCCGATTTCACGCACGAGCGCGTGGAGGTGACCACGGGGCGACGCAGCGGTCTTTTCATCGCCGTCGCGCTGCACTCGTCCGTGCTCGGCTCGGCGCTGGGCGGCGCGCGCCTGTGGACCTACCCGCACTGGAGCGACGCGCTCGGCGACGCGCTGCGCCTCTCCGCTGCGATGACGCTCAAGAACGCCGCGGCCGGTCTGGACTCGGGCGGCGGCAAGTCGGTCATCGCGCTTCCCGAAGGCGTCGTGCTCGACGCGGAGCGTCGCCGTGCGGCCTTCCTCGACCTCGGCGACGCCGTCGAGACGATGCAGGGCCTCTATCGCACGGCCGAGGACGTCGGGTCGACGACCGAGGACATGCTCGTCGTCAGCGAGCGCACGGCCCACGTCGTCGGTCTGCCCGAGGCGGGCGGCGGCTCGGGTGAGCCGGCCGGCCCCACGAGCCTCGGTGTGTACGAGTCGCTGCGGGCGACGCTCGAGCGCGTCACGGGCAGTGCGGATGTCTCGGGCCGCAGGATCACGATCTCGGGCCTCGGCCAGGTCGGCAGCCGTCTGGCGGTGCGTCTGGCCGCCGAGGGCGCGGTGCTCACCGTCACCGACGTGAACCCCGCCAAGCAGAACCTCGCGGGCGAGCTCGGTGCGCAGTGGATGGCCCCGGGCGAAGAGCACCACGTCGCATCGGACGTCTTCGTGCCGGCCGGCATCGGCGGCCTCCTCACCGACGAGGTCATCGACGCGCTCGACACGAAGGCCGTGTGCGGCCCCGCCAACAACCCGCTCGCGCGCCGCGAAGGCGCCGACCGGCTCGCCGCGCGCGGCATCCTCTATGCCCCCGACTTCGTCGTGAACGCCGGCGGTGTCATCTACCTCGACCTCGAGGCCAAGCAGGTGGGCACGCGCGCCGAGATCATGGACCGCGTCTCCGCGATCGGCGACAGCGTCCGCCGCATCTTCGACGAGGCCGAGAGCCGCGGCATCACGCCCCTCGCCGCCGCCGAGGCCCTCGCCGCCGAACGGCTCGCCGCCGGCCGCGTGGCCGCCGACGTGCACTGACCCTCCCCCGCCGCAGCCGACTTTCGCCCTGTGTCGGCGACACGCCGTCGCGCGCCGACATAAGGCGCAAGTCGGCGCCGGGGGGCGGCGGCAGGTCGACGGAATCGACCGCTCACCGCGCGAGGCCTCAAGTGCGCGCTGCCCCCGCGCCCGCTCCCCCGTACTTCGCTTGCGCCTTGTGTCGGCGACACGCCGTCGCGCCCCGACACAAGGCGCAAGTCGACGTGAGCGGCGCGAGCGGCGCGGGCGCGCGCACCGAGTCGGCGCGGAGGCCCGGCCCGGGGCGGCACGGGCCCGCACCCCGCCCCCGCCCCAGAGTTGTTTTCGGTGCGCCGAAGTTCTAGGTTTTCGGTATGCCGAAAACTCGCCGCGCGTCGTGGATCGCGACGATCGCCGCGCTCGGGGTCCTCACCGGCTGCACCTCCACGGTCGACCTGACCGATGACCGGCCCGTCGCCCTCACGACGTTCACCGTGCTCGCCGACATCGCGCAGAACGTCGCCGGCGACCACATCCGCGTCGAGTCGATCACGAAGCCGGGCGCCGAGGTGCACGGCTACGAGCCGACCCCGCGCGATGTCGCGAAGGCATCCGAGGCCGACCTCATCCTCGACAACGGCTTGAACCTCGAGGCCTGGTTCGCTCGGTTCGTGGAATCCGCCGAGGTCCCCCACGTCGTCGTGAGCGAGTTCGTCGACGTCATCGACATCACCGACGACGCCTATACCGGCACGCCGAACCCGCACGCGTGGATGAGTCCGCTCAACGCGCAGATCTACGTCGACGCGATCGTTCCGGCGTTCGCCGAGCTCGACCCCGAGCACGCCGACGAGTTCGCGGCGAACGCCGAGGCGTACAAGGCCGAGCTGCAGGCGGTGCACGACGAGCTCGTCGACACGCTGGGCGGCCTTCCCGAAGAGCACCGCGCGCTCGTCACGTGCGAGGGCGCGTTCTCGTACCTCGCGCGCGACGCGGGACTCACCGAGCAGTACATCTGGCCCGTCAACGCCGAGCAGCAGGCGACGCCGCAGCAGATCGCCGCGACGATCGAGTTCGTCCGCGACAACGACGTGCCCGCCGTCTTCTGCGAGTCGACCGTGTCGGATGCGCCGATGCAGCGCGTCGTCGAGGCGACCGACGCCGCGTTCGGCGGAACCCTCTATGTCGACTCGCTGTCCGAACCCGACGGCCCCGTGCCCACCTACCTCGACCTGCTGCGCCACGACACCCGCATGATCATCGACGGACTCACGGGCCGGCGGTCATGACGATCGACGTGCAGGGCGTCTCGGTGCGCTACGGCGACGTCCTCGCCCTCGACGATGTCTCGCTCGAGATCGAGCCGGGGCACGTGACGGGCCTCATCGGAACCAACGGATCGGGCAAGTCCACCCTCTTCAAGACGATCATGGGGATGCTGCACCCCGACCGGGGGCGCGTGCTCCTGGACGATGCCGATCCGGCCGTCGCCCGGCGCCGCGGTGCTCTCGGGTACGTACCGCAGACCGAGGACATCGACCCGGCCTTCCCGATCTCGGTGCGCGACGTGGTCCTGATGGGCCGGTATCGCAACATGGGCCTCACCCGCCGGCCGCGCCGGGCGGATCGCGCCGCCGTCGAGGCGGCTCTCGCGCGGGTCGAGCTCACCGACCTCGCGGATCGGCAGATCGGGCGCCTGTCGGGTGGGCAGCGCAAGCGCGCGTTCGTCGCACGCGGGATCGCTCAGGATGCCGGCATCCTGCTGCTCGATGAGCCGTTCGCCGGCGTGGACCGACGCTCCGAGGCCCTCATCGTGCGACTGCTCACCGATCTCGCGCGCGAGGGGCGCACCGTGCTGGTGTCGACGCACGACCTCGCGGGGCTGGCGCGGCTGGCCGATGACGCGGTCCTGCTGCAGCGACGTGTGCTCGCGCACGGACCCGTCGCCGACGTGCTGACCCCGGAGAACCTGGCGCTGGCGTTCGGCGCGGATGTCCGAGACGAGGAGCAGCCGTGATCGACATCCTGCTCGAGCCGTTGCAGTACGACTTCATGGTGCGCGCGCTCGTCACGACGGTCATCGCCGCGGTCGTGTGCGGGCTGCTGTCGTGCTGGCTCGTGCTCGTCGGCTGGTCGCTCATGGGCGACGCCGTGTCGCACGCGGTGCTGCCGGGGGTCGTGATCGCCTATGTCGTCGGCGCGCCGTTCGCGATCGGTGCGCTCGTCTTCGGTTTTCTGGCGGTGGGACTCATCGGTGCGATCCGCGGCACGACGCGGGTGAAAGAGGATGCCGCGATCGGCATCGTCTTCACGACGCTCTTCGCGCTGGGGCTCGTGCTCATCTCGGTCACCCCCAGCCAGACCGATCTCAACCACATCATCTTCGGCAACATCCTCGGCGTGAGCGCCGCCGATCTGGCCCAGATCGGCATCCTCGCCGCCGTCGCACTGGCGATCCTGCTCGTCAAGCGCCGCGACCTGACGCTCTACGCCTTCGACGCGACGCACGCCTTCGCGATCGGACTGAACCCGCGATTGCTCGGCGCATTGCTGCTCGGCCTGATCGCCCTCACCTCGGTCGTCGCTCTCCAGGTCGTCGGCGTCATCCTCGTCGTGGCGATGCTCATCATCCCCGGCGCGACGGCCTACCTGCTCACCGACCGCTTCAGCCGGATGCTGCTGCTCGCGCCCCTGCTCTCCGCGGCAAGCGCCGTCATCGGCATCTACCTGAGCTACTGGATGGATGCCGCATCCGGCGGCCTCGTCGTGCTCGTGCAGGGCGCCGTCTTCGGCCTCGTCTGGATCTTCAGCCCGCGGCACGGCCTGGTGTCGCAACTGCGGCGTTGAGCACGGCCGGGCATGACGCCCGCACGGGACAAGGCTGTTGGGCAGATCGCCCACTTCCTCTCGCGGCACCGCGATCTACTCTCTCACTGTCGCTGCACCTCCCGTGCGGCGCTGGGAAGGAGACCCCGTGCTGAGGCTAGGAATCGATGTCGGCGGGACGAACACCGACGCCGTGCTCATCGACGGCACCCGTGTGCTCGGCGCCGCGAAGGCGTCCACGAGCGCCGACGTCACAACCGGCATCGTGCAGGCGTTCGCGGGCATCGAACGCGAGACCAAGGTCGACCCCGGCGCCATCGCGGGCGTCATGATCGGCACAACGCACTTCATCAACGCCCTCATCGAGGCGGATCGCCTCGCACCGACCGCCGCAATCCGGTTCGCGCTGCCGGCGACCAGTTCGCTGCCGCCGCTCATCGGCTGGCCCGACCGTCTCATCGCGGCACTGCAGGGACGCAGCTATCTCTGCCACGGCGGCCACGAGTACGACGGGTCCGAACTGTCGCCGTTCGACGAAGATGAGTTCATGCGCGCGCTCGACGATGCACATACCGCCGGAATCCGGTCGTTCGCCATCTCGTCGGTGTTCTCGCCCGTCAACGCCGAGTTCGAACAGCGCGCCGCGCAGATCATCGGCGAGCAGCTTCCGGATGCCGCCGTCAGCCTGTCGCACGAGATCGGGCGCATGGGCATCCTCGGCCGCGAGAACGCCACCATCATCAACGCCTCGCTTCGCGAACTCGCCGAGCAGGTCACGACGGGTCTGCGTCGCACCGTCGATGAAGCGGGGATCACGGCGTCCGTGTTCCTGAGCCAGAACGATGGCACGCTCATGGATATCGACTACGCCCGCCGGTACCCCGTCGCAACGTTCGCGTCGGGACCGACGAACTCGATGCGCGGCGCTGCCTTCCTCTCCGACGTGCAGGACTGCGTCGTCGTGGACGTCGGTGGCACAACGACCGACGTCGGGATGCTGCAGAACGGCTTCCCGCGCGAAGCGACGACCGACGTCGCAGTGGCGGGCGTCCAGACGAACTTCCGCATGCCCGATGTCCTGTCGGTCGGAATCGGTGGCGGATCGCTCGTCCTGGACGACCACGACGGAGTCCGCGTCGGCCCGCAGAGCGTGGGGCACCGGCTCACGAGCGAAGCGCTCGTGTTCGGCGGCACGCGCCTCACGGCGTCGGACATCGCGGTGGCGCACGGCACCGTCGCGTTCGGCGACAGCGCCCAGGTGAGCGGCCTCGATCGTGCGCTCGTCGCGGCGACGCTCGACCGCATCGCGCGAGACGTCAACGATGTCGTCGACCGCATGAAGGTGTCGTCGGCCGCCGTGCCCGTCGTCGCCGTTGGCGGTGGCAGCTTCCTCGTGCCGGATGCGATGCCCGCGGCTTCCGCGGTCCACCGCCCCGAGCACTACGCCGTCGCGAACGCGATCGGCGCGGCGATCGCCGAGATCGGCGGCGAAGTCGATCGCGTCTTCAGCGTCACGTCGGCGACTCGCCAGGGCGTTCTCGACGACGCACGCCAAGAGGCCGTCGACCGCGCGGTGGCCGCCGGAGCCGACCCGTCGAGCGTTCGCGTCGTCGACGTCGAAGAGGTGCCGTTGGCCTACCTGCCGGGCAATGCGGCGCGCATCCGCGTCAAGGCAGTCGGAACACTGACCCTCGGAGGTGCGGGCAATGCGTGAGATCAACGTCGACAATCTGGCCGATATGGCGCGTGGCGCCGCGATCCTCGGGACGGGCGGTGGTGGCGACCCGTACGTCGGGATGCTGCTCGCCGAGCAGGCGATCAAGAAACATGGTCCCGTCACGCTGCTGTCCGTCGACGAGGTCGATGACGACGCGACGATCGTCCCAACCGCGTTCATGGGCGCGCCCACAGTCATGCTCGAGAAGATGCCCTCGGGCTCTGAGATGGTCACGTCGCTCCGCGCGATCGAAGGAGTGATCGGCCGGCCCGCGACCCACACCGTCTCGCTCGAAGCCGGCGGTCTGAACTCGATGATCCCGTTCGTCGCCGCCGCCGAGCTCGGGATTCCCCTCGTCGACGCCGACGGGATGGGACGCGCCTACCCCGAGCTGCAGATGCTGCTGCCGACGCTGGGCGGCATCACCGCCAGCCCCATGGCCATGGCAGACGAACGTGGGAACGCCGTCGCCTTCGACACGATCGACAACGCGTGGGCGGAACGGCTAGCTCGTTCGGTCGTCACCGACATGGGATGCAGCGGCGGGATGAGCCTCTACGTGCTCACGGGACGACAGCTCAAAGACCACATGGTGCGCGACACTCTCACGCTCTGCGAGGAGATCGGCCGTGCTGTGCGCGAAGCCCGCGAGTCGCACGTCGATCCGGTTCTCGCCGCCGTCGATTCCCTCAATGGACGACTGCTCTTCCGCGGCAAGCTGACGGACGTCGAGCGGACGACCGTCGGAGGATTCAACCGAGGTCTGGCTCGCGTGGAAGGCACGGGCACTGACGCCGACACGACGCTCGAGGTCGATTTCCAGAATGAGAACCTCGTGGCGCGACGCGGCGACGAAGTGCTCGCGAGCGTGCCGGACCTGATCTCCATCCTGGACACCGAGAGCGGCGAGGCCGTGACGACCGAGAGGCTCCGCTACGGACTGCGGGTGAGCGTCATCGCGTCGCCGTGCGATCCCCGCTGGCGCTCTCCCGAGGGCCTGGCTCTGGCAGGCCCCGAGTACTTCGGCTACTCGCACGCGTACCAGCCCATCTGACGCGACGCCTCGTGCCTGGGATCATGGGCTCGTGACCAGTGACGCCTTCGGCCCTGCCGATGCCGCCGACCTCGCCGCCGGAGCGCAATTGCTCGCTTCCGGCGGCGGGGGCGAGGTGGCGACCGCTGAACTCCTGCTGACGAGCACCCTCGCCGCCGCCGCTCACGACGGGCGCGGACTGACGGTCGTCGCCGCGAAAGACCTCGCACCCGACGATCTCATCGTCCACGTGGGCATCGCCGGTTCACCGGATGTGTTCGCTGAGCGCCTGATCGACCCCCGCGACGTCGCCGCGGCGGTTCGAATGATGGAGCGCCGCCTCCAGCGCCGTGTCGCGGCTATCGGCGTGATCGAGATCGGCGGCCTGAACGCGCTCCTGGCCCCTATCAGTGCGATCACGATGGACCTGCCCCTTATCGACGGCGACATCATGGGCCGTGCCTTCCCCTTCATCGAGCAGACGACTCTCGCCCGTGCCGGGCATCGCCCTGACCCGCTCGTGCTGACCTCGCCGTCCGGCGACGTCGCCGTGTACGAGGGACGGACCCCCGCTGCCCGGCAGCGGCTTCTTCTTAGCGGCATCGCAGCGATGGGAGGACTGGCTGCCGTCGCGATGTACCCGGTCACCGCCTCCCAGCTGTCGGCAGATGGGATCAGCGGCTCGGTGACGGCCGCTCGATCGTACGGGCGTCGCTACCGAGAGCACATCGCCACGGATCGCAGCGGCGACCTCGATGCCATCGCGCTAGCCATCGGCGCCCACCCGATCGGGCGGGCGCGTATTGACGAAGTCATCGCCCGTAACGGTCCGGACATCGGCAGCGCGTCCCTGCACGACGTCACTGACGGGTCGATCCTGCGCCTGGACTATCTCGAGGAGTATGTCCTCGTCTCGTCAGACGGCGTCGCCGTGGCGGCCGCTCCCAATGTCATCATCGCGATCGATCACACGACGTTCCGCCCGCTCCTTTCACACGAGCTGCGAACGGGCAACACCGTGCTTCTGATGAGCCTGCCTGCTCTGCACGAGTGGGGCGACACAACCGCAGATCTCGTCGGCCCTGGAGCTTACGGTATCCATTTCGAGGAGACTCGCCGATGACAACCATCGCGGAACTGGTCGCCGATCCCCTGCTCGCTGGCACCACGGTCGTCGCGGGAGAGAGCGGCGTCATGCGGTCCGTGGATGACGTCCGCCCGTATGCGGCGACCCGCGAACTGCGCGCGCCCGACAGCGCCTCGCACGCGGTACTCGTGTGCGATGAAGCGGACGTGACACCCGCGTATCGGATCGATGCTCTCGTGCGCCGCGCGGATCACCTCGGCGCAGCCGCGATCCTCGTCGTCTCCGCACAGGGACAGCCGTTGCTATCCGGTGTGCGGCTCGCCGACCGCTTGGGCATTCCTATCCTGTGGATCACCCGTGCGGACCCGTTCGCGCTCACGGTGGAGCTCGCCATCCGTCTTCGCACACCTCACATCGCGCGCGCACAGTCGGCACTCCGCGCGCCCGCGGTGCTCGCCGGCGCGCACGATCCAGCCACCATCGCGGCCCGCGCAACCACGCTGTGCGAAGCCGTCGTCGTCCTACTCACGTCCGATGGCAGCCTCATCGCGGGCGATTCCGGCACAGTGGATGCTCCAGCGATCCGTTTCGACCTGGCTGTCGCGCAGCGCACCGAGACCGCTGTCGCCCAGCCCGTCGTGCTGCCGGACATGACGCACTCCAGCGCGTGGATCATCGCCGATGTGCGGGGCACCGACGACGTCCGCAAGGGCGTCGTCACCGACATCCTCACGCTCGTCGAGCCGTATGTGCGCGCTTGGCTCGTCGGTGAGGCCGCACGACTCGACCGCGATGCCGTGTTCCTCGCGCATCTGCTGAGCTCGGTGCTGCACGAAGCCGACGATCCCGGTCGCGAAGTCATCGAGAAGGCGGCGAGCGTCGGCTGGCGACTGCAGGACTGGCACACCGGGATCTACGTCGTCGCCGACGACCCGCGCGCCCCGTCGGATCGCGACACGATCGCCGCCGCCCTGCGCCGCGAACTCGCCGAGCAGGGCATCGTGACGAGCGGGATCGCGGATCACGCCGGCGGGTGGGCCCTGTGGAAGTCGGAGCCGTCGGAGCCGTCGATCGATCAAGGCCGGGGCGTCGTCCGCGCCCTGCGGCTCGCTCTCGCATCGCTCCCTCGGGACTGGGGTCTCGTCGCCGGGGTCGGCCGCACTCATCACGGTGCGGTGGGGCTGCGAGAGACCCTCGGCGAGGCCCGCAACGCGGCGTACCTCGCGCGCAGCCGGGACTTCCGTCCATCCGTAGATCATTCCGACGAACTGGGTGTGGCGCAGCTGCTGGCGACGCTTCAGCAATCGGACGTGACGCGCGCCTTTGCGGAATCCGCGCTCGCCCCGATCAGCGATCCCGCGAGCAGCCACCTGCTCGCAACCCTCACGGCTTATCTGCAGAACGGCGGATCCGTCGTGTTCACGGCGCAAGCGCTCAACGTGCACAGGAACACGGTGACAGCGCGCCTACAGCAGCTGAGGGAGCGGCTGGGCGTCGACCTCGACGACTCCAGCCTGCGGCTCGCGCTGCAGATGGCGGTACGTGCGGTGCACAGCAGTCCGGCCACTCCGCTCCCGGAGGCGTGACTGAGCGGGTGCACGCCGCACAGCTGTTCGCGCGCGGTGTGCATACGGCCCATCCTCTGCGCGCCGAGCGCGGCATAGGTTCTGAGCACGACAGTGTCCGCCACCCAATGAAGGAGCAATCATGCACCTGCGCGTCATCCTCCCCGTCATCGGAGAGTCCCTCCTCGACCACGTCCGCACCGAGGCGGAAGCGTGGGCGCTTCCGACGACGACGATCTCGGTCGTCGCCCTCGAACGTGGCACCGCGAGCATCGAGTCCGAGTACGACGAGGCGCTCTCGGCTCCCGGCATCCTGGACCGCATCGAAGAGTGCGTGACGGACGGCGTCGACGGAGTCTTCATCACCTGTTTCGGAGATCCCGGGGTCCACGCCGCACGCGAGATCATCGACGCGCCGGTCGTGGGCGGATTCGAACCCGCTGTCCTCACCGCCATGAGCCTCGGCGAGCGCATCGGCATCGTCACGGTGCTGCCCAACGTGCTCCCGATGCTCCGAGGGATCGCGCGTCGCTACGGCGTCGACAACCGCATCGGCGCGATCCGCGTCGTCGACATCCCCGTTCTGGGACTCGAGGAGGACAACAGCCTGCTCGTCGACCGCCTCGAAGAGCAGGCGGCGGCCGTCATCGAGAGCGACGCGGCGGATGTCATCATCCTCGGCTGCACCGGCATGCTCGGCGTCGCCGACGAGCTCGAGCGACGCCTGGCCGCACGCGGACTCGCCGCGCCCGTCGTCGACCCCACGGGCGCGGCGATCACGTGGCTGGAGAGCTCGGTCCGCATGGGACTGACGCCGAGTCGCCGCACGTACATGGCGCCGCCCGCCAAGGCACGCCAGCTGTGACACAGCCTTCGTCGATGCGCGTCGATCCGGCTCATGCCGGGCCGGCGCGCATCGGTCTGTGGGTCACGATGCTGCGCCCATTCGGACTCGAGATCGCTGCGGCTGCTCGGCCGGACTGGATCGGCATCGATCTGCAGCACGGCGACATCGCCCTCGCCGATCTCGCCGACATGGTGCGTGCGTGCGAGCGACATGCGATCCCGGTGGCCGTGCGTGCCGGGGGGCACGACCCCGCAGCACTCGGCCGGATCATCGACACCGGGGCGGACGCGGTCATCGTGCCGGCCGTCGAATCCGCCGCGCAGACCGAGGCAATCGTGCGCGCCACCCGCGTGCCTCCGCGGGGTGCGCGCAGCACCGGCATCGCGCGACGCGGTCTCGTCGCGGCATCCATCGCGGAACCGCTCGTTCTGCCGATGATCGAGACGGCGGAAGGCCTCGAGAACGTCGACGCGATCCTCGACGTGGACGGGATCGACGGCGTCTTCGTCGGGCCGTACGACCTGAGTCTGTCCATGCGAGCTGCGTCGCCCACGGCTGCGCCGGTCGTCGACGCCATCCGGCACGTCTTGGAAGCGGCCCGCACGCGCGGGCTCACGAACGGAATCTACAGCGGCGATCCCGAGCTCACGTCACGGATGGGCGACGTCGATCTGCTCGCCGCCGGCAGCGACGTCGACGCCCTGCGTCACGGACTGATGACGGTGATGCCCCGCGGCTGACCGCGGGACATCGCCTTCGCCATTCAGGACCGACGTGACCTCGACCAGGCGTCGAGGCCCACCGCGATCAGAAGGATCGCACCCTGCACGATCTGCTGGATCGTCGTGTTGACATTGAGCAACGCGAATCCGTTGCCGATCATGGCGTAGAGGATCAGGCCGAACGCGGTGCGCCACATCGCGCCCTCACCGCCGAAGATACTCGTGCCGCCGACAACGACGACGGCGATCACCATGAGCGGGATGCTCGCACCGACATCGGCCTGCCCCGCGCCGATCTTGCTCGCGGCGAGAACCCCGGCGATCGACGCGGCGAGGCCCGAGAGAACGAACACGCTCGTGTGCACGAGGCGCACGTGGATGCCCGACAGACGCGCCGCCTCGGGGCCTCCGCCCACAGCGTAAACCCGTCGACCGTAAACCGTGCGCGAGAGCACGAACCACGCGATGAGGAAGACCGCGATGAGCGCGATCCCGGGGAGCGTGAGTCCCAGCAGCATCCCCTGCCCGAGAGCAGTGAACCCCGGAACAGACACGCTCACCAGCACTCCTCCGGAAACGGCCACGGCGACACCACCCAGCATGAGCGAGGTGGCGAGCGTCGCGATGAAGGGATTAATGTTGATGAACGCGACGGCGATGCCGTTGACGAGTCCCACGAGCACTCCCGTGGCGAGGCCGGCGATGAAGCCGAACCCGACCGATTCCGTCGCGTTCGTGACGGTCGCCGCGATCACCCCGGACAGGGCGAACGTCGCTCCGACCGACAGGTCGAACATGCGGCTGATGAGCACGAAGGTTCCGGCACACGCGATGATGCCCACCGTCGCCCACTGATCGAGCAGGTTCGACATGTTGATCGGCGAGAGGAAGACGGGCGACGACACCGCCATATAGACGAAGAGGATCGCGCAGATAACGACGATCACGTTGTGCGTCAGGAAGCGGCGAAGGTGGTGCAGCGGCCCCGCGGGCGTCGCCACCGTGTTGGTACTTGTCGTCGGTTCGTGTGTGACAGTCATTGTCTTCTCCTCGCTCATGCGGCGGAATCCTCTTCGCGGGCGAAGGCGGCGCCCATGATGGCGGCTTCGGTCATCTGGTCGCTTTCGAGACGAGCGGTGATGCGACCGCGGCTCATGACGACGATGCGATGCGAGAGCCCGATCACTTCCTCCATCTCGCTCGAGATGAGCAGAACGGCGACACCGGATGCCGCAAGGTCGACGATCAGCTGATAGATGGCCTGCTTCGCCCCGACGTCGACGCCGCGCGTGGGCTCGTCGACGATGAGGATGCGCGGACCGGTCATGAGCCACTTGCCGAACAGGACCTTCTGCTGATTGCCGCCGGACAGTCGCGCGACCGACACACCCTGCTTCTTGAGCCGGATGTCGAGTCTGCGGACCATCTCGGCGGCCGCGCGAGCGACTTTGCGGGTGCGCACGATTCCGGCGACCTGATCGCGTTCGATTGTCGCCATCGTGAGGTTCTCTTCGACCGGAAGCGAGAGCACCAGTCCCTGGTCGCGGCGGGATTCCGGCACCATCGCGATGCCGAGCGACGTGGCGCGGCGTGGCGAGCGCGGACGCCCCGGCCGGCCGTGCACGACGACCTCCCCGCTGTCGACCGGATCCGCACCGAAGACAGCGCGCGCGACCTCCGACCTGCCCGCACCGACAAGACCCGCCAGTCCGACGATCTCGCCCGGACGCACCTCGAGATCGATGTCGTCGAAGACACCGGAACGGCTGAGACCCGTGACGGACAGCGCCGGTGCAGCAGCCGTCATCACGATCTGCTTGGCGGGGAAGACCGACGTGAGCGGGCGACCGAGCATCGACTGGATGAGCGATTCGCGTGTCTCGTCCGCCGTCGTCGCCGTGCGCACGATCCTGCCGTCGCGCAGCACCGTGACGCGGTCGGATATCGCGAGCACCTCTTCGAGGTGGTGCGAGATGAAGACGATTGTCGCGCCGTGCGCCCGCAGGTCGCGCATGGCGTCGAAGAGCAGAGCGGCGTCACTCGGCCCGAGCGCGGCGGTCGGCTCATCCAGGATGATGACGCGCGATTCGCGGGCCAGTGCGCGGAGGATCTCCACCTTCTGCTGGCTGCTGAACGGCAGAGACCCGACGCGCGCTCGGGGCGGGATGCCGAAGCCGATCCGATCATCGAGTTCGGCGTAGCGGCGGTCGAGCTCCGTCCCGCGCAGCACACCGCCGAGATGCGGTTCCTGACCGAGGAAGACGTTCTCGCGAACGGTCAGGGCGGGCACGAGAGCGACTTCCTGCGCGATGAGGCTGATGCCCGCGGCGAGCGCAGCGGCGGGTGTGTTGAACACGACCCGCGCCCCGTCGACCGCGATGTCGCCGTCGTCCGGAGCGAGCGCACCCGCGATGATCGAGCACAGCGTCGACTTTCCGGCGCCGTTCTCGCCGACAAGCGCGTGGATCTCGCCGGGGCGGAACGCGATGTCGACGTCGGCGAGTGCCGCCTGACCGCCGAACCTCTTCGTGACGCCCGTGAGAGAGACGATGTCCGCAATCGCGGTATCAGTGTTCGACATGGTTCCTCATCCTCGAGAAGCGGCACGGCCGCGGGAGCAGGGCTCTCCTCCCGCGGCCGCCCCGGATCATCCGGCTGTCCACTCCGCAGTGAACGACTTACCGGCGTCGGTCCCGAGCGTCTCGCGGGTGGCGATCGGCCCGATGGGCGAGTTCTCGCGCACATCGACGGCTGTCTCCACCGTCTCGCCGTTCATCGCGGCGACGGCGAGCATGATTCCTTCATAGCCCTCCGTGAACGGAAGGGCGAGGGGAGCCGCGAAGACCGCCCCATCGCGGATGCCTTCGATGTCCTCTTCCGTGCCGCCGTTGCTCACGACGATGACCTCGCCCGTGCGACCCGCCTGCTCGATCGCCTGCAGGGCACCCGCGATCGGCTGACCTGAGGCCGCCGAGATGACGTTCAGGTCAGGGTTCGCCGTGAGGATGTTCTGGGTCGTCGCGAGGCCCGCGGCCTGGTCGAAACCGCCGGGCTGCTCGGACACGAGCTCGACCGAGGCGGCCTTGGCCAGCGCTTCCTTGACCGCTGCGGTGCGCAGCTGATCCGTGGCCTGCGCGGCATCGCCCGGCATGTACGCGACCTTGCAGGGGTCGGTGTCGCCGCATGCCTCGACCATGAGCTCACCGATCTCGGTGCCCATCGTCGGCAGGTTGACGCCCACCGTGATGAGGCCGTCGACGGATGACTGCAGCGTCGTGAGGTCGGTCCCGATCGTCGTCATGAGAGACACTACCTGGACACCCTGATCGATCGCCTGCGTCGCGACGGGCACAAGCGCGGCGGGGTTGAGCGGGTTGATCACGAAGATGTCGTAGCCGCCCTTCGTGAGCGCGTCCTGGATCTGGCCGACCTGCGTCGTGGAATCGAATGCCGCGTCGAACATGGTGACCGTTCCGCCGAGCTCCTCCGCCGCGGCCTCGACGCCGCGCAGGTTCGCTGCCGTATAGGTGTTCGTGGCGACCGGGCTGAAGAAGGCGATCGATAGACCGTCGTCGTCCGCCGGTCCGTTTGCGTCCGGTGAGGCGCTGTTCGCGCATCCGCCGAGGAGCATCATTCCCGCGAGGAGGACGGCCGGGGCCGCCAGCAGCTTTCGGTTCATGCGGATACCTTCCCTAGAGGGCTCGGGTGATGTGCGCCAACGCTAAGCCGCACTCCCCTGCACGTCATTGGGCCGCATGTCCGCGTGGCGCCGGGTGTGCTGTGCACGGTGCACAGTGGCGCGCGGCTGCGGACGTCACCCGGCCGACGCCCGTCGATTCGATACCCCGCGATCGGATCGACACACTATGTGCGCACGTCGCGTTTGGACTGGATCACCGACTAGCAATTCGGCAGGAGACTGCGATTCGAGAAAGCAGAAAAACCCCCGGTTAACCGGGGGTTTTTCGATCGGTGGACCTGAGGGGATTCGAACCCCTGACCTCTTCATTGCGAACGAAGCGCGCTACCAACTGCGCCACAGGCCCGTGAACCTCAGCAAGATTATCACGCTGAGAAGTCGTGATCGAACGCGCTACTGACCGGATGCGCGACGCAGGAGCACGTCGCGCACGTGCGCTTCGATCTCGGCGTCGTCGACGTATCCCATGCGCGAGAAGTCCGCGGATGCCGCGCGCTGCGGTCGTGCCGTCTCGATCGACGTCGGGCGCTGCGCCTCGGCACGCCGCCGGATCGCCTCGTCGACGGCGGCCAGACGAAGGGCCTCACGGGCGTCTTCGGCGTCGAGCACGGCGGCGGCGCGGGAACCGGCCGACGCGGTGAGGGGCCGGGGAAGCTCGCGCGGAGCCCATTCACGGCGGGTCTGCTCGAGTTCGACGTCCTGCATGTGCACGGCGACGCGCTCACCCGCGTCCTGCGCGGTGCGTGTGACGGCTCGGGCGCCGACCCGCGCCATGCGCTGCAGCACGAGGCCGGCCACGATGGTCGCGGCGAGCCCGGCCCACAGCAGCAGCTGCGCACCGGTGGACACGATCGTCCACACGCCCCACCCCGCGATTCCGAGCCCGGCGACACCGAGCGTCATCGCGGTCAGCCGCACGCGGCGGCGCGCGCGGGCGCGTCGGGCTTCGGGGCTGAGTCGCGCGGCGGCGCGCTCGTCACGCGCACGCTCGAGTTCGATGCGCGCTTCTTCGAGGGCGACCTGCTCGCGCTCGGCGAGCGCGCGGCGGGCGAGCTTCTGCTGCGCGAGCGCCGTGCGTGCGGTGAGTTCGAGCCGCACCTCTTCGGGCGTTTCGCTCGTCTCGGCGAGCACGCGGAGGGCCTGATTGAGGCGCACGGCGTTACGCTCGGACGCGTCGTACTGCCGCCGGCTGTGCCAGCTGGGCAAGAGGTACACGAGCCACAGCAGCGCCGCGACCAACACGATCACGCCGCCGCCCAGCACCTGCCCACCCATGGCGTCCACGGTAAGCGACGCGGGCCGCGCGCCCCGGCATCCCCTCGCGTGTCTCCCCAACCCCACACCCGCGAGACTGCAACCGCGCGCCGAGACTGCGGGTGGACCCCACGGTCTCGGCGCGCCGTTGCAGTCTCGCGGTCAAGAAGAGCGGATGCCGCAGCCTCGAGCCGCCGCCTCGGCGAACGCGTCCGAGCGCCGCGCAGCGGCGCGCGGCGGGCGGGTCAGGCGTGCAGGCGGTCGGCGGGCGGGACGGTCGCGGCGTCGGCGGGAGCACGGCCGGACACCCAGCGGCGGAGCACGCCCTCGGGCACCTCTTCACGCACGAGCGCGAAGGCGTAGTGGTCGCGCCAGTCGCCGTCGATGTGGATGTACCGGCGTCGCAGGCCCTCGTAGCGGAAGCCCAGCTTCTCGACGACGCGCAGGCTCGCCCGATTCTCGGGACGGATGCAGATCTCCATGCGGTGCAGCGCCAGGTCGGTGAAGCACACGTCCGTGGCCAGAGCCACCGACGTCGGCGTGATGTCCAGACCGGCGAAGCGCTCGCTCACCCAGTAGCCGATCGTCGAGGTCGCGAGTGAGCCGCGCGCGATCCCCCACACGTTCAGCTGCCCCGCGATCTCACCGTCGTACTCCATGACGAAGGGCACACCGGCGCCGTCGCGATACTGCTGCAGCAGCCGGCGGATTCCGAGCCGCATGTCGAACGACACGGCGCCGTCGGGGTTCGTGGCCTCCCACGGGCGCAGCCACGACCGGTTGCTCAGCAGCTCGTGCTGCAGCGTGCGCGCGTCGCGCTGGCGGATGAGCCGGATCGAGATCGGTCCGTGGGCTCGTGGAGTCGTGAGATCCATCCGACTCCTTCTACCCGGCGGCGATCAGAGTGTCGCCGCGAAGTCCTTGATCCACGGACGCAGCTCGGGACCGAGATCCTCGCGGTCGGCCGCGAGCTGCACGATGGCCTTGATGTAATCCAGCCTATCCCCGGTGTCGTACCGGCGACCGCGGAACACGACCCCGTACACGCCGGGCCCGTCCGGGTCGGCCGCGAGCTCCTGCAGCGCGTCGGTGAGCTGGATCTCGCCGCCCTTGCCCGGCTCGGTGCGCTCGAGGATGTCGAACACCGACGGAGCGAGCACGTACCGCCCGATGACGGCGAGGTTCGAGGGCGCATCTTCGCGCGGAGGCTTTTCGACCAGGCCCGTCACGCGCACGACATCGTCGTCGTCGGTGTGCTCGACGGCTGCGGCACCGTACATGTGGATGCTGTCGGGATCGACCTCCATGAGCGCGATGATCGCGGCGCCCGTGCGCTCGTGCTCGGCGAGCATGCGCGTCAGCAGCTCGTCTCGCTCATCGATGAGGTCGTCGCCGAGCAGCACGGCGAACGGCGCATCGCCCACGTGGGCGCGGGCACGCAGCACGGCGTGGCCGAGCCCCTTGGGCTCACCCTGCCGCACGAAGTGGATGTCGGCGAGGTCGCTCGACTCGAGCACGCGGCGCAGGCGCTCGTCGTCGCCCTTGTCCTTGAGCTTGACCTCGAGCTCGGGCACCGAGTCGAAGTGGTTCGAGATCGCGTTCTTGTTGCGCCCGATGATCACGAGGATGTCGTCGATGCCGGCACCGGCGGCCTCTTCGACGACGTACTGGATCGCCGGCTTGTCGACGACGGGCAGCATCTCTTTCGGCATCGCCTTCGTGGCGGGGAGGAAACGCGTCCCCAGCCCGGCGGCGGGAATGACGGCCTTGAAGGTCTTCTGCGACATGCCCGCTACTCTACCGGCGCGTCCGACATCGTCCCGGCCCCTACCGCTGCGCGAGCAGGTGTGCAAGCTTCGACCGGTCCGCCGCGACTCTCAGCCACACGCCCGCGGCGAGGAACATCTCCGCTGGCACCTGCACGTCCAGCCCCGTGCGCGCTTCGATCTGCGCCGTCCGGTAGTGCAGCGTCGTCCGGTGGATCCGCAGCTGCTCCACGACGTCGGCCAGGGTTCCGTCGGAGTGCAGGAACGCGCCGATCGTGTCGAACGCGAACCCGTCCCGGTCCAGCAGCAGCGTCTTGAGCGCTTCGACGGCCGGCGATTCCCGCACGCTGAGCGGGGTGCACAGGGCGGCGAGGTGGCTCTGCATCGTCTCGGCCTGACTGACCGGCGTCCGCCGGTGCAGATGCCGCGTCACAAAGGCCGTGAGCGCCGCCTCGACATACAGACGACGGATGCCGGGAAGCTCGCCGACGCCCGCGAGCCCGATGCCGCGGTGCCCGGGCGGTATCGCCCGCCCGGCGTGCGCGATCAGCTCGGCAGCATCCCGCTCCGCCTCATCGGGATCGGCGTAGCTGCCGCCGTAGACGGCGACGTCGAGGCCGTCGAGCCGTGTCAGGCACGCGATCGACAGACGTCCGCTCGCGATCCCGCGGGGCAGCCGCTCGATCACCCGGCGGGAGGCGGGGGAAGCCCGTCGGTCGTCGAGGCTCGCGAGCACGAAGAATCCCGTCCCCGCGTCGGTGAGCCACGACGTGATGTCATCGAGCGCGCTCTCCTGGCCGGTCAGCAGGCGGCGCACGCTCTCACCCGACGCGCTCAGCGCGGGCGGCATCCCGCGGCGGTGTCTCTGGGCGAGCAGGTCGGCGAAGAGGGCGCAGTAGTCCTGGATCGTAGCGTGCGGAAGGTCGACTCCGCGATCGATGAACCAGAGGATGGCGATGACGCGATCGTTCGCCCGGATCGGGTAGCCGATCCGCCCCACCACCATGAGCTCGGGGGCGGCGGGAACCCGCACGGGCGACGGCTTCGTGCCGTCGACGAGACCGCGCACGTACGGTGCGAAGAAGTCGCGGTACTCCGGGAGCACTTCGCGTTCCAAGACGAGCTTGAGGCGGTAGCCGTCCTCGTCGCCGTAGTGCCGGCTGAACGCGATGATGTGGCCGTCGGGGTCATCGATCGCGACGGACTGCGCCGTGCTCGCGGCGAGCCGGTCCACGAGAACCTGGACTTCGTCCTTCAGCCGACCCTGCACGCCGTCCTCCTCCTGACACCGGTGCATCCATCGTCCCTCACGAACGACGATCAGGGCGCCGCACCGGTGGGTGCAGCGCCCTGATCTCGGCGTCGGTGGTCCGCTACGCGCGCTCGTCGACGGGGTACCGCGCGTAGGGCACGTCGTACACGTCGATGCCCTTCTTCCGCGCCCGGGCGTTGCGGATCTGCCGCACGACGATGCACACGAGGAGGATGAGCGTCAGGTAGCCGGCGATCGGGTAGAGCAGGTTCACGAGGTTCGCGAACGGCACCTGCGCGAGGAGCACGGCGACGACCGTGCCGATGAGGGCGAGGATGCGCGCACGCGTGCTCTTGTCGTTGCTCTCGATGCGGTTGACGGCGACCCACAGCAGCGGCACGGCCGTCGTGTAGATCCCCGCGAACAGCACGATCGAGAAGATCAGCCCGGAGCCCGCGAACACCTGGTCGGCGATCCACAGCATCGGGATCTGCTGGTCGTACACCTCGCCGATGTTGGCGAGCAGGCCGAAGGCGACGATCGCGACGGCGATCACGAAGGTCAGCGCGCCGACGAATCCGCTGACGGCGGCTTCCCGGTCGTTGCGCGCCTTGCGGCCGATGCCCGCGAGGAACGGCACGAGCATGAGCAGGCCGATGCCCGGGAAGATGAAGCCCGAGATCGCCCAGTTCGGTGCGGCCTGCAGCACGTCGATGTCGGCGAGGGTCTCGTTCGAATCCGCGATGCCGCCGGGGTTCATCACGATGCCGACGATGCCGACGATGATCGCCAGCGCGACGATGACCGGGCCGAGCTTCGACATGATCGAGACGAGCCCGTCGAGTCCGAGCATGACCGTGAGCAGTGTCGCGATCGCCATCGCGAAGATGCCGATCTGCACGTTCCAGCCGAAGTGCTGCTCGAGTGCCGCACCGGCTCCCGAGAGCATGACGGCGTACATGCAGAAGAAGAAGGCCGGCGCGAAGATGCCGAAGAACTTGCCGAGGTACTTGCCGCAGTAGTACTCGAAGATCTCGTTCGTGGACTTCAGACGCAGGTTGCGCCCGTCGCGCAGCGCGACGATGGTGAAATACGCGTACTGGGCGAGCGTGATGATCAGCGCACCCGTCGCGCCGGCGGCGCCGAACGACGAGAAGTACTGCATCGACTCCTGGCCCGTGGCGAAGCCCGAACCGATCAGGTAGGCCACGATCGCGCCCATGAAGGTCACGACCGTGCCGACGCGCACGCGGCGCGAGGTCTTTCTGGTGTTCACCGGGTCACCTCTCACACGTCGTGACGTAGCGGCGAATCGCCGCGGCATCCATACCGTCCAGGCCCAGCTCTTCCAAGCCGAGCCCGTCCGCGAACCAATCGGTCTCGTGGATGACGTTGTACACCGCGAGGATCGACGTGGTCAGGGGCATGTCGACTCCGAACACGCCGGCGATCGCGACCCACGGAACGAGTCCGTAGGGGGCGTCCTCGGTGAGGTATCGATTGTGGATGCTGTTGGGCCCGGAGATCGGCGTCAGCGCGATCTCGCCGTGCAGAGCCTTGTACAGATCCTGCCAGGTGTAGTCCTCCTGCAGGCCGCTGAAGTCCTCGACCGGTCGCAGGTGGTAGCCCAGCGCCGCGCCCAGGGACTTGCGTTCCCGGTCCAGCTGCACGTTGACCTTCATCGACGACGGCGTGACCCCGTGCTCGTAGAGGAAGAACTCGCGCGAGGGCGATTCGATGTGGCTGACGTTGAGCAGGCACGGCCCCGTGTGCACCGTGGGGTTGACGATGCTCAGGCCGCACTCGAGCACATCGTCGTAGAGCCGCGTGAAGGGGAAGAGGTCCTCGCGCACCTGATCGAACAGCTCGGGACCCTTGCTGGCCGGCAGGAACGCGATGTTGATGTCGTTGTAGCCGTGCAGGGCGACCGAGGCCGGTCCGCTCAGCCGCACGTCGTAGGGCAGGTTGTTGGCGTCCGCGATGACGGGGCAGTCCTCGCCCTCGAGCGCCTTGCGGAACTCCAGCGCCGCGAAGGCGCCGGGGAACGACACGAGGATCTGGTCGCGGTTCACCCGACCCTTCAGCAGCTGGGCGTATGCGGCGTGTGCGAACGCGGGGGTCACGACGAGGATGTAGTCGGCTCCCGACACGGCCTCGTCGATGTCAGAGGTGACGACGTCCAGGAGCACGTCCTCGTTGAGGACGGACGTGACCTTGACCGTTCGGGTCGCGAAGAGCTGCTCGAGACGGCCGGCGAACTCCGGCATCTCGAACATGCGGACCTCGTGTCCGCGAAGCTTCATGTCTGCGGCCATCATGTGGGCGCCGTTTCCGCCGCCCAGCACCGCTACGCGCTTGTTCATCGGTCTCTCCTCCTTGAAAGAGTCTCGGTATGCCATCGGGGGCTCGCACGAGCCGGACGCCGACGGGATCGATCTCGGGTATCGCGCCCATCCTTCCGACTTCGACCCGCCGTGCCATCGGGGAAAGGATGGAAGTCCCGCGAGGGGTCGTCCGACAAACCGAGCAGAGCATGCACCTGCGAACCAGGTGTCACGCGGCTCCGGCCGGTGCACGACACACCGCGATTAGACTCTGGGCATGGCCCCCGACCTCGTCGACGCGAAGCGCGCTCTGCGCGCCGACCTGCGCGAGCGCCGCCAACTGCTCTCGGACGGTGCACGGGATGCCGCGGCGAAGGGCATCAGCGCACAGCTCGACGCCCTCGTGGCCGAGCTCGGCGCCACGAGCCTGTCGTGCTTCCTGTCGACGACGACCGAGCCGGGAACCCGTGAGTTCGTCGACGCGGCTGTGGCCCGCGGCATCCGGGTTCTGCTGCCCATCACACGCGCCGATGGCCTGCTCGACTGGTCGGTCGCCGCGGCTGACGGCGACATCGCCGAGGGGCTGTTCGGCATGCCGGAGCCGGTCGGCGAAGTGCTGGGGCCGATCGCCGTCAACGACGTCGACCTCATGATCATCCCGGCCGCGGCGGTCGCCCGCGACGGGATGCGGCTGGGCTGGGGCCGCGGATACTTCGACAAGACGCTCGGCTCGATGGAGCGGCGTCCTCCCGTCTACGCCGTCGTGTACGACTCCGAAGTGCTCGACGAGGTTCCCTTCGACGAGCTGGACCAGCCCGTCTCCGGCATCGTGACGCCCACCCGTACCCTGACCCTGTCGCCCGAGCGACGCTGAGATCCCACCCGAGAGCAGCCCATGCCGACCTACGCCTATGCCTGCAAGCAGTGCAGCCACCGCTTCGACGCCGTCCAGTCCTTCGCCGACCCCACGCTCACCGAATGTCCCGAGTGCGGCGGCGCGCTGCGCAAGGAGTACGGCTCGATCGGCGTGACCTTCAACGGCTCCGGTTTCTACCGCACCGACTCGCGGGCCGGCGGCGGAAGCACGTCGGGCAATTCCGGTGACTCCGGCTCGTCTTCTGGCACCGCGTCGTCGTCTTCGGCATCATCGAAGCCGGAGGCGAAATCCTCCCCCGCATCGACGGGTTCATAACCGGCGGAAGTCGGCGACACCAAGGGGGACCCTGTGATCAAGGGCTTCAAAGACTTCATCATGCGGGGCAATGTCATCGACCTTGCCGTCGCCGTCGTCATCGGAGCGGCGTTCACCGCGGTCGTCACCGCGATCGTCGACAGCATCATCACGCCGCTCATCTCGATCTTCTGGAAGCCGCAGGAGGACGGCGCGATCGGATTCCCCGTGCCCGACCTCTACGGCGGCACGGTCACGTTCCCGGTCGGCGGCCTGATCAATGCGCTCATCAGCTTCCTCGCGGTCGCGATCGTCGTCTACTTCGTGTTCGTCTTCCCGATGAACAAGTGGAAAGAGATCCAGGCGGCCAAGGCCGGCGTGGTCGAAGAGCCGCCCGCGCCCACCGAGACCGAGCTCCTCATCCAGATCCGCGACCTTCTCGAGCGCCAGACCGGCGTCCAGGTCTCGTCGACCCCTCCCGCCGGCGACGCCCCGCGTCCCTGACCCCGCGGGCGCGCCCGTCGAGGGCGCGCCTGCGTTGAGGTCGCGCCCGCGTTGAGGTCGCGCCCGCTCTGTCGACTTGCGCCTAATGCGCGTCGCCCCCGGCGTGTCCCCCGCACAAGCCGCAAGTCAACGCACGCGGGCGGTGCCCCGGCGCCCCGCCGCAGCGCGCCCCACCCATCGTCGACTTGCGGCTAATGCGCGCCGCGCCCGGCGTGTCCCCCGCACAAGCCGCAAGTCAACGCACGCGAGCGGTGCCCCGGTGCCCTGCCGCCCCGCCGCAGCGCGCCCCACCCATCGTCGACTTGCGGCTAATGCGCGCCGCACCCGGCGTGTCCCCCGCACAAGGCGCAAGTCAACGCACGGCGAAGCCGGAGCCGCGCCGCCACGCCGCCACGCCGCCACGCCGCCGCGCCGCCGCGCCGCCGCGCGCCCCCGCGCGCCCCCGCGCGGCCACGCGTCGCGTCAGTAGTGCGGGGGGACGTCCTGGCGCATGCGCTCGTCGTTCGGGCCTGACGACGAACCGGATGCCGCGGCATCCGGTTCGTCCTCCGCCAGGGGTTCGTCCGTGGCCCCGGCGACGGGCGTGAGCCTCACCCGGCGAGAACCGGGCACCCGCACGAGCTTCTGCCGGTCGTCGTCAGTCGACATCGATGGGCTGCGTCTGCTGCTCTGCCCGCGGCGCTTCGGGCCCCACGCCGAGCAGTTCGGCGATGCGGGTCGCGACGGCGCGCGGGTCGCTGTACAGGTCGAACGAGTGCACGCGCACGTAGTGCCAGCCCAGGCGCCGCAGGATCTGGGGTCGCAGGCGCAGCGCTTCGCGCAGCGACTCGCCGATCGTCTCGGGGTCGCTCTCGGCGACGACCGCCTTGCCCTTGAACTGCGCGACGAGCGGCAGCGTGCCGCGGTAGTGCACGTCGACGGCGACCCCGAGGCTGCGCAGCTCGCGGGCGAGCGCGAGGGTGAGCGGGTCGGCGAGGTCTTCGAGGCGGGCGTCGCGCGAGCGCGCGGCGATCCCCCCGAGGATCCCCATCAGCGTCGCGGCGCCGTGCTCGAGCCGTCCGTCGTCGAAGGACGAGGGCCGGATCGACGACACGATCACCATCGAGCGGCGCGCGCGGGTCATGCCGACCGTGAGCAGGCGCTCGCCGTCGGGGGTCGACAGGTCGCCGAAGTCGCTGAGCACGCGGCCGTGCTTGGTGAGCCCGAACCCGAGCGAGAAGACGACGCGGTCGCGGCTCTCGGCCACCGATTCCTCGAGGGTCAGCACGGCGAACGGCTCGGCGGTGTCGCGCGAGACGAAGTCGGCGACGTCGGAGCGTCCCGCGAAGGCCCGTTCGACCGCGGCGCGCACCCGCTCGGCGTGCTTGGCGCTGGCGGTCACGACCATGAGCGACTCGCTGCCGCGGTTGACGGCGTGCTCGACGACGAGGGTGACGACGCGCGCGACCTCGGCGTCGGGGCTCTCGACGGCGCCGCTCACGGGATCGGGCGCGCCCGTGCCGCCTTCGACGTAGTCGACGCTCAAGCTGCCGCGACCGAGATACGACCCGGCCCACGGGTACGACACGATCTCGCCGCCGTAGAACGCTGCGTTGACGAGCTCGGCGAGGTCTTCTCCGCCGGCGCGGTAGCTGCGGGTGAGGGTCTCGACGGGCACGATGTCGGCGAAGCGCTCGAACAGGCTCGTGTCGTCGAAGGGAACCTCGGGTTCGTCGTCGGCGGGCGGCCCGACGACCGCGGCGACGCCGAACGGCGTGGGCTTCTGCGTCACGGGGTCGCCGAACACGACGACCTGCCGTGCGCGGCGCAGCGCCGGTGCCGCTTCGGCGACGCAGAGCGCACCGGCATCCGCGATGATGACGACGTCGAAGCCGAACGCGTCGGGGATCGAGGGCACGTCGTAGGGCGACGAGAGCCAGACGGGCGCGAGGGTGCGCAGCAGGGTCGGAGCGGCCGCGAAGAGCTGCGACGGGGTCGCCTTGCCGTCCTTCAGCAGACGCTTGAGCGCCGTCGCCTCGCCGGCTTCATCGACGATCCCGATGCGCCACTGCGTCGCGAGCTGCGCGGCCAGCAGCGGACCGGATGCCGCGGCATGCGCTTCGTCGACGAGCCGGAAGTCGCGCTCCAGCCGGTCGACGACGGCCGTGTTCGCCCCGAGCAGGCCGCGGTCGTTGCGCAGCAGGTGCTCGAGCGCCGACTGCCACCACGCGTACTCGAGCTCGGGTCCGACGAGGTCTTCGGGCACGTGGCGCACCGACAGTTCGGACAGGAGCGGCTCGAGACCGAGCTGCGACAGCTCGGTGCGCAGCGTCGCGCGCTCGACGAGGTTGTCGAAGACGTCGGACTCGGCGGCCAGGCCGGCGACGGTGCGCACGAGCTCGGCGACGGGCAGGGTCGCCAGGCGGTCCGCTTCGGAGCGGCCCAGCGTGCGATCGAGCTCGGCCAGTTCGGCGTCGACGCGCTGCCATGCGACCTGCACGTCGCCGAGGCCCAGCGGCACTTCGGGCGCGACGCCCGCTTCGACGAGCCGCTGCCACTCGGTGCGCTGCTGCTGGATGCGCAGGAGCGCCTCGTGCATGTCCGCGATGTGCACGCCCGGACGGATGTACTCCTTCGACAGCCGGCGCAGGCGTCGCCGGTTCGCCCCCGTCATGGTGGGGGCGTCGCGCCGCGGCCCGTGCGCCTGGATCAGTTCGCCCAGCGGACGCTCGAACACCGTCAGGCTGAACCGGTCGAGCGAATCGCGGATCCCCTGCAGCAGTCGCAGATAGACGCCGAGCTCGGCGATCGTGCGGAAGGGGCGCATGCGCGTCTGCGCGATGAGCTCGTAGCCGCGCTCGAGCAGTGCGGGCAGGTCCTGCCGGTGCAGGCGCGACGCGAGCCCGTGGGCGTTGCGGGCTTCCTCGGTCGTCTCGAACGAGACGCCGTACCAGGGCGAGTCGTCGGGTCCGAAGCGGAATTCGCCCAGCCGCGCGGCGGCGGCGAGCTTCGCGGCGGCCTCGGCGCGCACGGGAGCGAGCCGCTGCAGGGCTCCGATGTCGAAGCGCGCCGTCGTCGCCGGCGCGGGTTCGCGCGCCGTGAGCTCGGCGAGGGTGCGCAGGATGTCGAGGACCGACACCGAAAGAGTCGGATGCTGCGACGTGACGGCGCCGCGATAGTCGCGCAGCACGCCGCGCAGCCGCACGAGCGCGTCGTCGATGTCGGACACCTTGGGCGGCTCGGCCTTCTCGTTGCGGCCGATCGCGCGGATGAGGTCGCGCTGCACGTGCCGCGGCGACACGGCGAGCCCGGGCAGCCCGACGCCGCTGAGGCGGTGACGCACGCCCTCGAGCGTCGAGCGGCGAGCGCTCACGACGAGCACGCGCTTGCCGTCTTTCACGAGCTGGCCGACGGCGTTGATGACGGTCTGCGTGCCGCCCGTGCCGGGCAGCGTGTGCACGACGAGCGACTGCCCCGCCGCGATCTTCTCGAGCACGCGCTCCTGCTCGGCGTCGGCATCGAGCAGCAGCGTGTCGGATGCCGGGGGTCGCTCATCGGGGTTCGTCCGCGTCGGCACGGTGACGCGCGTCGCGAGCCGCTCGCGATCGCCCGGGTGACCGGCGAGCGCATTCAGTACGGGGTGGTCGAGGTTCGCAGCATCCGTCGCCATCGCCGCGCCCACGTCGCCGAAGCTCGACACGACGAGCCGCGGATGCACCGTGAACGAGGCGATGTCGCGCGTGATGGCGCGCAGGTGGTCGATGACCGGCTGCGGCTTGAAGACGCCCTCGTCGTAGGCGAGCGCGGCGAGCGCGGTGGCGTCGATCTCGATGCCGAAGTGCGTGCGCAGGGCGCGGGCGAGCTCGGGGTTCAGCGTGATGGGGCCGTGCAGCTTGACCTCGAAGTCCGCCTGGTGGCGCCGGATCGCGAGGGGACGCAGCAGCACGGGGGCGGTGCAGACGAGGCCGGCGATGCGCCACGATGCGAGACCGACGGCGAGGTGCACGGTGTCGAGCCCGCGGGTCGTGCGCAGCTCGACGCTCTTGGCGGTGATGCGCTCGGCGGCCAGGCGCGCATTGCGCAGCGCGACCTCGTCGCGGAAGAGGTTGGACAGCAGCGTCGACCGGCCGGTCAGGAACTGCGGGAGGCTGCTCGGGTGGGCCTGCGTGATCTCGATGCCGGCGTCGTCCCGGTCCGTGTAGTGCAGCAGCGTGGAGCGTCCGCCGAGCTGGGCGGCTTCGCGGCGCAGTCGCTCGCGTTCGGGGTCGGCGATGTGCGCCACCTCGACGCCGGGATCGGACAGCCCGAGGTCTGCCGGAGTCACCGTCGCGCCCTCCGAGTCCTCGTCACCGATCACGGTGTTGCCATTCGATCGCCACACGACAGCCACATTAGGTGCCCCCTGCCCGCGGTGCTTGCATCCGCGCCGGGTTTCACGGTATTAGGAGCACCCGTTCCTCCCCATCGTGCATCGACGATCCGCATTCCCCCGCTCGTCGCTTCCCGCGCCGCGGCACGCTCGGGCGCGTCAGGATGGTCCCCATGACCGCTCCGACGCCGCGCTTCCTCGTCCATCCCTCTCCCGTCGGCGACATCCTCATCGTGGCCGAGGGCGAGCGCATCGTGTCGCTCGCGCCCTTCGACGCGCCTCTCGGCGTCGAGCTCGAGCAGCTGTCGCGACGACTGGGCGCGGTTCCCGAGCCCGAGACGACGGATGCCGCGGTGACGGCCGCCGCGCAGCTCGACGAGTACTTCGCGGGCGAGCGCCGCCAGTTCACCGTCGACCTCGAGTGGCGGCTCGTGCGCGGATTCCGGCGCGACGCGCTCGAGGCGGCCTGCGAGGTCCCCTACGGCGAGACGGCCAGCTACGGAGAAGTCGCCATCATGGCCGGGCGCCCCGGGGCCGCGCGCGCGGTCGGAACGGCGTGCGCGACGACGCCGTTCTCGATCGTCGTGCCCGCGCACCGCGTCGTGCGCGCCGACGGTTCGCTCGGTCAGTACGGGCGCCACCCCGCCCTCAAGAGGTACCTCATCGACATGGAGCACGCGGCACTCGCCGGCCGCACCGGCAGCCGGGGCGCGAGCGTGTAGGCCGTTCGCGCCCCGGCTGCGCCTCTCGGGGGTGCAGGATGTGGGCGGGTTCGGGTTCGGGGCCGGGAGGCGGCATCGGCCCGGTGGTATCGTCGTCGCTACGAAAGCGGCGGCGTCGCCGCACCCGGAAGCAGGTAGGCGGTGGGAGCAGCTCCGACGACCCTCGAGGTCGATGCGCAGCTCGTCGCACGCGCCGTCGACCAATTGACCCGGCGCACCCGGTTCCCGGTCGCGTTCGGTGGTTTCGAGCGCGACGGCGCCGTGCACATCTCCGCGATCGCGGGAGCGCGCACGCGCCACCTCGAGGGCCTCGTCGTGCAGGCGGGTCGAGGTCTCGGCGGTCGCGCCCTCGTCGAGCGGCGCCCGCGGCTCGCCCTGGACTACCGGTCGTCGCGCGTCATCACGCACGACTACGACCGGGCTGTGCTCGGTGAGGGGATCGCGACGCTCTTCGCGGTCCCCGTGCTCGTCGGCGGTCGCGCCCGCGGCGTGCTGTATTGCGGGTCGTGGTCCGAGTCCCCCGTGGGCGATGTCGTCACCGGTCCCGCATTCGACATCGCGAGCGACCTCGCCACCGAGCTGCGCGTACGCGACGAGGTCGAGCGCCGCCTCGCCGCGGCCATGCCTCCGACGCCGGCGGGGTCGCTGAGCGTCTCGGCGAGAGAAGAGCTGCGGCAGAGCTATGTCGAGCTGCGCACGATCGCGTCGTCGGTGAGCGACTCGGCGCTGCGCGATCGGCTCGAGCACGTCGAGCGGCGCCTGGCCGCCCTGTCGGCCGAGACCGCGGACACCCCGGCTGAACCGGACGTGCGACTCTCGCGCCGTGAGACCGACGTTCTCGCGTGCGCCGCGGTGGGTTCGCGCAATGCCGAGATCGCCGTCATCCTCGGCCTCAAAGAAGTCACCGTCAAGTCGTATCTGCAATCGGCGATGGCGAAACTCGATGTCTCGAGTCGGCACGCCGCGGTCGTGAAGGCGCGACGCGCGGGAATTCTTCCTTGAGCAGCAGATGCCGCGCATCAGAAATGCGCATTTCGTTCTGCGGATCGAGGGAATGACTATCACCTGAATTGTGGTGTCGAAATAATCGAATAGTCACGGGAGCGATATAGGCGTATTGTGCTTCCATGGCTCGCAGAATTGTGCATCAACTCGTCGACGATCTGGACGGCACCGTCCTCGAAGTGGGTGAAGGTGAAACGGTACTCTTCTCGCTCGACGGCGTCGCGTATGAGATCGACGTGAGCGCCGAGAACGCACGGTCCCTGCGCGATTCCCTCGAGCGTTTCGTGGCGGCCGGCCGCCGCATCTCCGCTTCGCGGGGCACGACGACCACGGGCGGCAACGCCACCCGCACGCGCCGCCGCTCGGGGCAGAGCGATTACAGCGGCATCCGCGCCTGGGCGAAAGACAACGGATTCCGGATCTCGGATCGTGGCCGAGTTCCGGCATCGGTCATCGAGGCCTACGAGGCGGCCCACTGACCCATCGACAACTCCGGAAACAGCGACTCCCGACGGCGTGAAGCCGTCGGGAGTCACTTTTGTCCGGAGTTGTCGACACCCCGGCACGGTCAGAAGTCGCGGAGGATGTCCTCCACGCGGTCCTTCGCATCACCGAAGAGCATCTGCGCGTTCTCGCGGAAGAACAGCGGGTTCTGCACGCCGGCATAACCCGACGCCATCGATCGCTTGAACACGATGACGTTCTCGGCCTCCCACGCGCGCACGACGGGCATGCCCGCGATCGGTGAACCCGGATCCTCGGCGGCGGCGGGGTTGACGGTGTCGTTCGCGCCGATCACGAGCACGACGTCGGTGCGCGCGAGGTCGTCGTTGATCTCGTCCATCTCGAGGACGATGTCGTACGGCACCTTCGCTTCGGCCAGGAGCACGTTCATGTGCCCGGGCAGGCGTCCCGCGACGGGGTGGATGCCGAACTTCACGTCGACACCGCGTTCGCGCAGGCGATGCGCGAGGTCGGCGACGGGGTACTGCGCCTGCGCGACGGCCATGCCGTAGCCGGGCACGATGACCACCGACGACGCCCCCGCGAGCATGTCCGCGACCGACGCCGCGTCGATCTCGCGGTGCTCACCGTGGTCCTCGTCGCCCGAGCTGGGCGCCTCGATACCGAAACCGCCGGCGATGACCGAGAAGAACGACCGGTTCATCGCCTTGCACATGATGTAGCTGAGGTAGGCACCCGAGGATCCGACGAGCGCACCGGTGACGATGAGCAGGTCGTTGTTGAGCAGGAAGCCCGCCGCGGCCGCCGCCCAGCCCGAGTAGCTGTTGAGCATCGACACGACCACGGGCATGTCGCCGCCGCCGATCGAGGCGACCAGGTGCCAGCCCAGAGCGAGGGCGAGGATCGTGACGACGACGAGCATCCACATCTCGGGCGAGATGACGTACCAGACGGTCAGCCCGGCGAAGACGACGAGAGCGCCGAGGTTGAGGATGTTCTTGCCCGGCAGCACGAGCGGCTTCGACGAGATGCGGCCCGACAGCTTCAGGAACGCGACGATCGACCCGGTGAAGGTGATGCCACCGATGAACACGCCGATGAAGACCTCGGCGTGGTGGATGTCGCGCAGCGCCCCGGTGAGGCCCCCGTCATACAGTGCGCCGTTCCAGCCGACGAGCACGGCGGCGGCACCGACGAACGAGTGCAGCAGCGCGATGAGCTCGGGCATGCCGGTCATCTCGACCACGCGTGCCCGCCACAGGCCGATCGCGGCGCCGATGACGATCGCGATGAGCATGATGATGAGGCCCGTCATCATCCCGTCGCTGGGCGACTGCGACATCAGCCAGATCGTCGCGACGAGCGCGATGGTCATGCCGACGATGCCGTAGGACACTCCCGCGCGGGACGTCTCGTGCTTGGACAGCCCCGCGAGGCTCAGGATGAACAGCAGCGCCGCGACGAGATACGCGGCGGTGGCGATCGCTTCCGGGTTCATCGGGCGTCCCCCTTCGAGAACATGCGCAGCATGCGTCTGGTCACGGCGAACCCGCCGAAGATGTTGATGCTGGCCACCAGCACGCCCACGCCGGCGAGGATCTGCACGACCAGGTCATCCGTGGTCAGCTGCAGCATGGCGCCGACGATGATGATGCCCGAGATCGCGTTCGTGACGCTCATGAGCGGGGTGTGCAGCGCGTGCGCGACCTTGCCGATCACATAGAAGCCGACCACGACCGCGAGGGCGAACACCGTCAGGTGCTGCGGCAGCGGCTGCGGCGCGAAAGCGGCGGCGAGGAACAGCAGCACAGCCGCGGCGGCGAACCCGATGATCTTCGGGGCCTTGCGCGCGGGTCCCGCCACGGGCGCGACCACGGCGGCGGGCTTCGCGGCCGGCGGCGCGGCGGAGACCTGCACCGGCGGCGGCGGCCACGTCTCGACACCGTCGCGCACGACGGTCACCGAGCGCTGCACGATGTCCTCGAAATCCAGCGTGAGCTGACCGTCCTTGCCCGGAGTGAGCAGCGTCAGCAGGTTCACGAGGTTCGTGCCGTACAGCTGCGACGCCTGAGCGGCGAGCCGACCCGCGAGGTCGGTGTATCCGAGGATGATCACGCCGTTGGCGGTGACGACCCGCTCCCCCGCGACCGAGCCCTCGACGTTGCCGCCCGACGAGGCTGCCATGTCGACGATGACCGAGCCGGGCTTCATCGTCGCGACATCGGCCGCCGTGATCAGACGCGGCGCGGCGCGCCCCGGGATCTGCGCCGTCGTGATGATGATGTCGACATCGGCCGCCTGCTCGGAGTACATCTCCGCCGCACGCCGGTCGTACGCCTCGCTCGTCGCTTTCGCATAGCCGTCGGTGGACTGCTCCACCGCGACCTCGACCTTGAGGTACTCGCCTCCGATCGACTTGACCTGGTCGGCGACCTCGGGACGCGGGTCGGTCGCGCGCACGATCGCACCGAGACTGGATGCCGCGCCCACGGCCGCCAACCCCGCGACACCGGCCCCGGCCACAAGCACCTTGGCCGGGGGCACCTTGCCCGCCGCCGTCACCTGACCCGTGAAGAACCGGCCGAACTCGTTCGCCGCCTCGACGACGGCCCGGTAGCCGGCGATGTTCGCCATCGAGGACAGCACGTCCATCGGCTGGGCCCGCGAGATGCGCGGCACGGCGTCCATCGCGATCGCCGTGATCCCGCGCACCGCGAGCGCAGCCCGCAGTTCCGGCCGGAGTGCGGGACTCAGCAGACCCACGATCGTCGCGCCGTCAGAGAGATGACCGATCTCCTCATCGGTCGGCGCGTCGACCTTCAAGACGATGGGCGCGGCCCACGCCGCCGCCGTGTCGACGATGTCGGCGCCCGCCTCGGCGAACGCGGAATCCGGGAACGACGACGCGGTACCCGCCCCCGATTCGACCGAAACGTCGTAACCCAATTGGCGCAGCTTCACCACCGTCGCCGGCGTCGCGGCGACCCGGGTTTCCCCCGGACGCTCAGCGACTATGCCGATACGAGACATGCACAGCTCCTTCGCTCACGTGTGCACGCCGGAAAGGCAGCACATTTCCAGACTCTAATGGTCATCATGACCAGAACGCACATCGACGCCTCGAAAGGACGTAACATTCTCGCGGCGCCGGCGGGACGCACCGCGAGATCAGGAGTTCCGGCTGGGACGGGGCATCCTGCCGCAGATCCGCCTGTCCTCACAAGATCTCCCGGTCTGAGCCGGCGGAGTCCCGATCTGACACGGCCTAGAGCAGAGCGTCGACCCGCGCAACCCCAAGCCTCATCTGGGCGGAGTGTTTCCGTGCCGAGCCTTCAGCGCGTACCGTCTCGGTATGGGACTGTTCTTCCGCAGAGAACCACGAACCATCCGCCTCGAGGATGCATCGATCGAGCTCGAGGCCACACGCCAGACGTGGAGCCTGTGGGCCGACGGCTTCGGCAAGCTCGCGATCCGGGCGCTGCAGGTGATCCTGGTCGTCGCGGTCGCCGCCGGCATCATCTTCGTCATCCAGACGCTGACGCTCGTGACCATCCCCCTCGTGATCGCGCTCATCCTCGCGTCGGCGTTCTCGCCCGTCATGCGGCTCATGCGGCGACACGGCTTCCCTCCGCTGCTCGCGACGGTGCTGACCCTGCTGGCGATCGTCGTGATCCTGACGCTCCTCGGCTGGCTCATCGTCTGGGCCGTACGCGACCAGTGGGACGAGCTATACGCGCAAGCGGAAGACGGCGTCCAGAGCCTGCTCGCCTGGATCAACACCTTGCCGTTCGATTTCCTCTCGGCCGACCAGATCGACGAGTGGCTCGCCGCTCTCGGCGACTTCGTCACGAGCGCGCAGTTCGGATCGGGCGCGATCGCCGGCATCGGCGCCGTCGCGAGCTTCGTCACGGGCCTGGTTCTGATGGTCGTGATCCTGTTCTTCTTCCTGAAGGACGGTCCGCGCATGTGGGAGTTCCTGCTGCGCCCCTTCCGCGGCGCCAACTACGCCCGCGCCCGTCGCATCGGCGACAAGACGGTGTCGGTGCTCGGGTCTTACGTGCGAGGAACAGCGACCGTCGCGGCCGTCGATGCCATCGGCATCCTGATCGGTCTGCTCATCCTGCAGGTGCCGCTGGCGATCCCGCTGGCCGTGCTGGTGTTCCTGCTCGCGTTCATTCCGATCGTCGGAGCGACGCTCGCCGGCATCCTCGCGGCCCTCGTCGCCCTCGTCGCGAACGACTGGGTGAACGCCCTCTTCGTCGTCGGTGTCGTCGTGCTCGTGAACCAGCTCGAGGGCAACTTCCTGCAGCCGGTGCTCATGGGCCGGTCGATGAAGCTGCACGCCTTCGTGATCTTGGTCGCCTTGACCGTCGGCACCGCGCTGGGCGGCATCGTGGGGGCCGTGCTCGCCGTGCCGATCGCCGCGGCCGTCTGGGGCGTCGTGCAGGTGTGGGACGGCCCCGACCTTCCGGCGCGCTGGGCTCGCCCGAAGCATCCGTTGCAAGCCTGACCTCGCTTGGTTCATTTGCCTCGAACTGCGCTGCGCGCTGACCACGCGCAGCAAAGTGAGGCAACTGAACCAGCCACCCCCGAGTTCATTTGCCTCAAAGTGCTCAAAGAGCACCGCTCGGCCAGCAAAATGAGGCAACCGAACGGATGCGGCACCGCGCTGGGCGGCATCGTGGGGGCCGTGCTCGCCGTGCCGATCGCCGCGGCCGTCTGGGGCGTCGTGCAGGTGTGGGACGGCCCCGACCG
>NZ_JBSHLF010000001.1:368793-907054 GCF_053644215.1 Microbacterium sp. NPDC055442
CGTCCTCCCCGCCCGCTGGGCGCGCCCGAAGCATCCGTTGCAGTCCTGACCTCGGTCAGCTCATTTGCCTCGAACTGCGCTGCGCGCTGACCACGCGCAGCAAAGTGAGGCAACTGAACCAGCCACCCCCGAGTTCACTTGCCTCAAAGTGCTCAAAGAGCACAGCTCGGCCAGCAAAGTGAGGCAAACGAAGGGATGCCGCGCACCCAACGCCTCCGCTGGCCCACCCCGCCCGGCTCCACCCCGCTGGCCCCAGCCCGCCCGGCCTCAGTCCTGCGTGCCCTCGCGCTCGGCGGTCGAGGGCTCGGCCGTGATCGCGCGGCCTTCGGCGAGATAGGCGAGGCGGTGCAGGGTTTCGCGGTTGCGCCAGTACAGCGGCACATCGAGCACGGGCGCCGGCACGAAGCGCCCGGGGCCCGAGACGGCCTCCTCCTGCATGCGCACGAGGCACCGCCCGGCGGAGTGCGCCTTCACGTCGATCACGACGCGGGCTTCGCCCAGCGGCCAGCCGCGCGCCCGCAGCACGGCACGCCGCGGAGGGTCCCACTCGAGGCTCACGGTCGTGTCGTCGATGAGCGCAGGCCACACCCCGAACGAGTGATGCAGCTCAGCGCCGGGTTGCGGCCACGTCGCGTCGACGTCGCGCATGCGCGAGGCGCCGACGACCCACGAAGGGTAGAGCCATCCGTTCGAGAGCACGTCGAAGACGTGCTCGGGTTCACAGCGCAGCATCCGGACGTTGGTCGACATGGTTCGACTCTGTCACCCGGCACGGCGCGGACGCACGGGGTTTTCCCCGCGCGCCATGTGGGCTATACGACCGACGCGCCGCACATGCCGCACTCGCCCTTCGCCGACACCTCGACGAAGCACGACGGGCACATCGCGCGCGGCTTCGGGTCCGCCGCGGGGGTGCGGCGCGGTGCGCTGGTGCGCTCGGGTCGGGATGCCGCACGGGCACGCGCCGGCGCAGCGACAGGCTCCGGGCGGGTGACGACGGGAACATGCGGCTGACAGTAGAAGCGCACGAAACCGTCGTGATGACGTGGATGCCGGTGCTTGAACGCCCACAGCTCGGTGCGCTCACGGGGCTCCGACGACATGCCGCAGGTGAAGCAGCGCGTCGGCTCGCCGGGCACGAGATCGGCGACCAGCATCGGCGTCTCGAATGGAATGGACTGTCGCCAGTCCGCTGATGCGGCAACCTTCATGCGGTGAGCCTCGCTTTCCCCGCGATCAACGTTACGCGACGGCGACGACCTCGCGGGCCGGCCCCCGCGGAAGCATTCGCGCGCATGCGATGTTGCGCCCTGTATGGACTATGGGCATCCGATCCGCTTCGGCACGTTTCTCACCCCTGTCGCGGGCGATCCGCAGCGTCCCGTGCAGCTCGCGCAGATGAGCGAGCAGCTCGGCTTCGACCTCGTCACGTTCCAGGACCACCCGTATCAGCCGGCGTTCCTCGACACGTGGACGCTGCTGTCTTACGTCGCCGCTTCGACCTCGACGATCCAGCTCGCGCCGAACGTGCTGAACCTGCCGATGCGACCGGCGCCGGTCACGGCGCGAGCCGCAGCATCCCTCGATCTGCTCTCGGGCGGTCGGTTCGCACTCGGTCTCGGCGCCGGCGGATTCTGGGATGCGATCGAGGCGATGGGCGCGCGCCGCTTGACCCCCGGCGAGGCCGTCGATGCGCTGGCCGAAGGCATCGGCGTGATCCGCGAACTGTGGGACACCGACACGCGCGGCGGGGTGCGCGGCGGCGAGTACTACCCCATGAAGGGCGCCAAGCGCGGGCCCGCACCCGCGCACCGCGTGCCGATCTGGATCGGCGCCTACAAACCCCGGATGCTGCGCCTCACCGGCCGCCTCGGCGACGGGTGGCTGCCCTCTCTCGGCTACATGAAGCCGGGTGACCTCGCCGCCGGGAACGCTCGCATCGACGATGCCGCGACGAGCGCCGGCCGGCGCCCCGACGAGGTCGTGCGCCTGCTCAACATCTCGGGGCGGGAGACCGCCGGTCAGCTCCTGGCGCTCGCCCTCGAAGACGGTGTCTCGACGTTCATCGTCGGCAGCGACGACCCCGACATGCTCGAACGGTTCTCGTCCGAGGTCGCCCCCGTCGTGCGCGAGACGGTCGCTGCCGAGCGGGCGTCTGCCACACCCTCGGCCCCGGCCCACCCCGGCCCCTGACCCTGCCGAACCGCCCCCTGAGCCCACCGAAGGGTCGCCCACTCCCCCACCCGGTCCCTGAGCCTGCCGAAGGGTCGGCCGCTCTACCCCGCCTCGTCCACCTGCCGCCGCAAGTACCTCGGGGCCTGCGAGTACCACGCCTCGGTGACGAGCTCGATGAAGTGCTCGGGGTCGATGCGGCTCATGCGGAACGCGACCTTCGGCTCGCTCCACCGCGTCGTCTCGCGCAGGAAGACATCGGGCGCCATCTCCTTCAACGCGAGGGCGTCGACCGGATCGGCGACTTTGACTCCGACGACGAGCTCGCGCCCGATGATCTCGCGCATGTCGTCGGGAATGCTCGGCCACGGGTGGCATTCCCACGCGAAGAGTTTGCCGCGCACGAACCACGCGGGCCCGCCCGTCGTCGAGCGCTCCTCGACGCCCGGCAAACGCGCCGTGACGGTGCGCAGTTCATCCAGATCGACCACGCGGCGACCCTACTCCTGGCCTCGGACGCCGGCTGACATCCGAGATAGTCGTGGGTCGGGACGACCCTTCGGCAGGCTCAAGGATCGGAGTGCGGGACGACCCTTCGGCAGGCTCAGGGATCGGAGTGCGGGACGGCCCTTCGGCAGGCTCAGGGACCGGGGTGAGGGAACGACGCTTCGGCAGGCTCAGGGACCGGTGTCGGATGGGCTCAGGGACCGGGGCGGCCGACCGAGTCAACCGGGGGCCGACGGAGTCAGGTGGAGAGCGCCTGGGAGATGTCCGCCCACAGCTCTTCGGTGGGCTCGCAGCCGACCGACAGCCGCACGAACCCGTCGGGCACGTCGTCCCCCCAGCGCGCGCGCCGCTCGGCCGAGGAGTGCACCCCGCCGAAACTCGTCGAAGGCACGATGAACTTCGCACGCTCGATGAAGCGATCAGCGGCATCCGCGTTCTCGAGCGTGATGCCGACGAGGCTGCCGAACCGCAGCATCTGCCGCTCGGCGACCTCGCGCTGCGGGTGCGACGCCAGCCCGGGGTACGCCACCGCACCGACCGCCGGATGCTCGGCGAGGCGCTCCGCGATCACCGCCGCACTCGTGCACATTCGATCGAACCGCACCTCGAGCGTCTCGAGTCCGCGGTGCACGATCCACGCTTCGAACGGACCGGGAACCCCGCCCGTGATCTTGCGCCAGTCGCGCACCCGCTCGATGACGCCGGCGTCGCGGCTCGCGACGTGGCCGAGGAGCGCGTCGGAGTGCCCGTTCACCGCCTTCGTATCGGATGCCACCACGACATCGGCGCCGAGATCCAGCGGCCGTTGACCGAGAGGCGTCATGGTCGTGTTGTCGACGACGAGCAGACCGCCGGCCTCGCGCACGCGGCGCGCCATGTCGGCGATGTCGCAGACGTCCAGCGCCGGGTTCGACGGGGTTTCGAGGAACACGAGCCGCACGCCGGTCACATCGCGATCGGCGTAGTCGCGCGTCGCGCACAGTTCGACCTCGACGTCGATCGTCTCGAGATATTCGTCGGCGATCAGGCGCGTCGTGTAATAGCCGTCGCTCGGCAGCAGCACGCGATCGCCGGGGCGCAGATGGGTCAGCAGCACGGCGGCGATGGCCGCCATGCCAGACGGGAAGATCGCCGTCTCGGCGCGCTCGAGCACCTGCAGCGCGTCTTCGAGCGCCGTCCACGTCGGCGAGCCCATCCGCCCGTACTGGTAGGGCACACCCGCGGGGTCACCCGGCAGCGCGAATGTGCTCGCCGAGACGAGGGGTGGCGAGAGCGGTTCACCAGGGCGCAGCGTCTGCGCGCGGTGGTGCAGCACTTCTGCGAACGACAGCTCGGCCGATGCATCCATTCGTTCACTCCTCCCGCGCCCGGCGCGGCGTCGCCGGACGCTTCAGGGTTTCACACCGCCGCCCCGCACCCCCACACCCCGGTCCCTGAGCCCGCCGAAGGGTCGCCTCGAACTCCACCGCCTGAGCACCCACCCCGCCCCCTGAGCCCGCCGAAGGGTCGCCCCCGCCGAATCGCCCACCCGCAGCATCCCGTCGTACAGTCGACTGACCCTCCCCGCACACGAACGGAGCCCCCGGTGTCCTCACGGCCGACGCCATCACCCGCCTTCCAGCGCAACGCTCTGGCACCGGGGATCCTGGCCGCCATCGTCTGCATCGCCGGGATCGCGCTCGTCGACCAGGAGCTGTACCTCGTGGCGCGGTTCATCATCGCGATCCTCGCCGTGATCATCGGATGGTTCGCCGCCCAGGCACGTCAGTGGTGGTGGATCGTGCCGATGCTCGCGATCGCCGTCGTGTGGAATCCGCTCTACCCGATCGTCTTCGACGGCCCGTGGTGGATCGGCGCGAACATCGCCGCGACCGCGACGTTCCTCTCTGCCGGCGCGATGATCAAGACGCCGCGGCCGATCCCCTGACCGGGGTGCCGCTCCCTCAGCGAACGGGGAGCCCCCGAACCGTCAGCGCTCGAGTCCATCGACCAGGTGCCGGTTCCGCGCCGTGATCAGCCGGCGCAGGTACGGCACGAGCACCAGCCGCTCCGCAAGACGCCCGAAGATCGGCGACGCGATCGTCAGCGTGTCGATCATGGTCGTGCCGGCGGCATCCTGTTCGAACACGTGCTCGTGGCGGAACGCGCGGAACGGCCCGCGCACCTGCTCGTCGACGAACCGGTGCGGGCGATCGAGACTCGTGATGCGCGAGGTCATCGTGAACCAGATCCCGAAGTGCCGCGCACGCCAGGTCACCGTCTCGCCCACGCCGATCGCACCACTGGTCACGCCCGCGATCGCCGTCTCGCCCGACGCAGCCATCGAGGCCTGGTGCTCGTCGATGCTGAGCGAGATGTCAAAGAGCCGCTCCGCGGGCGCAGCCGAGCGGGTCACGATCGAGACGACGGATGCCACGGCTCGATCATCGCAGTCGTGCGCGGATCACCGTCGTGAGCGCGCCGCACCCCGTCGCGCAGGATCGACGCCACCGCGGCGAAAGTCAACCGCCTTGGCGGAAGCGGCGCACAGGGGCAGAGTGGCGCATGTCCGAACACCGCCGCGGATGCTCTGGAGGGCGAGGAACATGAAGCGAAACGTCGTGTCGGCTGCAGGCGGCCTGCTGGTCGTGGGGCTTTTGGTGGCCGGGTGCGCCGGGCAGGCGGATGCCCCGGCGAGCACGCCGCCGCCGGCGACCACCGGCTCGACCGCGACGCAGGATCCGGCGCCGAGCCCGACGCCGGAATCGACCGGCACGTCGTCGACCGCCGGCGCCGTGGACGAACTGCGCGACGGCACGTGGCAGGTGGGTGACGCCGGTGAGGTCGAGTTCTCGCTGCAGAACGGCTCGCTCGCCCTGGTCGAGGTCCGCCCCGCCGACGGGTGGCAGCAGCGGATCAGCGACGAGGATTCCGACGAGATCGAGGTCTACTTCACGCGCGACAACACGAGGTGGAAGTTCGAGGTCGAGCTCGAGCGAGGCACCATGGAGATCTCCCAGGAGCTGAAGATCACGCGGGGCGCAGGCGGCACCTATCCGGTGGGCAGCGCCGCCGTGGTCGCCTTCGACACCGACGGTTCGACACTCACCCTCGGCAGCGTCGATGTCAGCGATGGCTGGGCCATCGTCAAGCAGGACGAAAGCGCCGACGACATCGAGCTCGACTTCCGCAATGACGGCACCAACGGCAGCGCGGAGTTCGAGGCCGAACTCGAAGACGGCGGCGTCGACATCGAGATCAGCCAGAAGCTCACCGGGCCGATCCCCGGGTGACGGCTCAGATCGCCATCGCGAGCACGCCGTAGCCCATCGCGATGAGGAACGACAGCACGGCCAGCACGAGCGACAGCGGCGCCATCGTGTAGCGCTCCGGTTTGCTGCGTGAGATGGCGTTGACCGCGATGCCGAGCACGAAGTAGACGAAGATCACCCACATCGCGATCTCGGAGAACGGCGCGGGGAACACATCGATCGCGCCGACCCGATCCCACGCGATGAGGGCGATCAGCGCATAGACGAGGATCGACACGGCGCTGCCGATGCGCAGGCGCGCGGGCAGGACCTCGTGCTGTCCGCCCCACGCGAAGCGGCCGATCGGCGCCCCGAGGATGAGCGCGATCTGCAGCACGGCGAGCACCGCGAGGGCGACGGTGAGCACGAGCACGAAAGGCACGGGTCCACGGTAGCGGGGGCAGCCGACGACGGCGGGGTCGTATCAGTCCGGAACGCGGAATGCCAAATTTTTTCGCGCTCCCGCGCACTGCTTTTATTAGGACGTTTGCGATGTCTCCACGTCGCATCGCGTGGGGGCGCAACAACTGGGGCTATCACGCGCACGATTCGATCGGCTGATGCGTGACAGCACCGCCTGGAGGAGAGCTATGTCTTCGTCCCCGTCGTCTCCTTTGCGTTCGCGCGGTGTGCGCGCGTTGCTGCACCGCGTGCTCGCCGCACTCGGTGTCTTCGGTTTGGCACTCGTGTCGGTCGTCGCGCTGCCGAGCGCGGCACACGCTGCGCCGAACGCCGACATCACGGTCAGCAACATCACGATCGCGCCGGCCGGCGAGCAGGCGACGGTCGGTGACACGCTGACGGTATCCGGTGAGTGGGATGCCACGACGGCGAACCCGCACGCCGGGGATGTCTTCACGATCGGTCTGCCGCCCGAGTTCTCGTTCCCGCAGAGCGTGCCCTTCCCGCTCATGGGCACGGACGACAGCGGCGCCGCGGTCGTGTGGGGCAACTGCCTCACGGATCCGGCCACAGGCACGGCGACGTGCGTGCTGACCGACGCCGTGACCGAGGCTCCCGAGCTCGTGAAGGGCACGTGGCAGTTCGAGGTCCAGGCGGTGCGGGCAACGACCGAGGAGAAGGTCGTGTTCGACCTCAACGGCGCGCCCGTCTCGGTCGACCTGCCCGGCGGGGGCGGCATCGATGACGGCATCGACCTGCCCGGCGAGGTCTCGAAGTCCGGCGTGATGAACCAGAACAACTGGTCGATGACCTGGACCGTCGACATCCCCGGCGCCAACCTCGTGGCTGCTGGCGACGAGGTCGCCCACCTGACCGACACCCTCGGCGCGGGGCACGTGCTCTGCACGCCCACCGGGCTGAAGGTCGAGACGGTGCGCGGCGGCACGGTCGTCGATGTGACGAGCATCGCGACCCTCGACGGCGAACCCGGCGACGCGCAGTTCGGCCTCGCCCTCGCGGGCCCGTTCGACGCGAACGTCACCTACCGCGTGACCTACCGCACCTGCACGCCCGGCGGGCAGATCGACCCGGCCGGCACGACGTACGACAACTCGGCGCAGATCGAGGGCTGGGGACAAGCCGGCATCGGGATCGGCGAGGTCGCCAGCCTGCCCTGGCAGCAGTCGCTCACGAAGTCCGGAAACGTGCAGAACGGCACCGCGCGCAACAGCACGATCGCGTGGACCGTCGTCATCCCGGGTGACCAGCTCGTCGGCAAGAACGGCTTCACCCTGACCGAGACCCTCGGCGCCGGGCACGAGCTCTGCGCCGGCACGATCAGCGGCATCCAGATCACCGAGCGTTACGGTCCGAGCAGCCAGCTGCAGCGAAACATCACCGACCTGCTCACCGCGACGACGATCTCGTCGTCGGCGCAGGCCTTCCAGGTGCGGTTCGACATCGCGGGCGACCTCGAGTTCCGCGCATCCGATTACCGCTACATCCTCACCTACACGACCTGCGTCACGAGCGATGAGCTGCCCGAGGGCGGCACCGCGTACGCGAACCGGGTCGACGTCGACGGGCAGGCCACCGGCACCGAGGCGACCGTGCCGGCCCGCAGCCAGGGCAAGAGCGGCCGCATCAACACCTCCGCCGTGACGATCGACGGCGTGCAGCACATGCCGCAGACGACGCTCGACTGGTCGGTCACGATTCCGGGCGAGATGATCGAAGACCTCGGCGGCTACCTCACCCTGACCGACACGCTCGCCGCGTCGCACACGATCTGCCCCGCCGGCGATCCCTCAGCGGGCCTGGCCACGCGTCTCAACCTGCGCGTCGAGGCCCGTGACCAGATCCAGAACGGCGGTCTCGCCACCGCCAACCTGACCGGCGTCACCGCGCTGTCGCTCGACGGCAACGAGCTCACGCTCGACATCAAGGCCGTCAACCTGCCGATCCCGACCGGCACGAGCGACGGGTTCAGCCGCGAATACCAGTACGTCATCACCTACACGACGTGCACCGCCAGCGGGGGCATGGATGCACCGGGCACGAGGTACGACAACGCGGTGTCGGGTTCGGGCATCCAGTTCTCGACCAGCACGACCCAGAGCAATTCCGGCAGCGGCACGGGCCAGGGCGTGACCCGCGGGTCCGTCGCCATCGACAAGGCCCTGGCCGAGACGCCGGGCGCCGCGCTCATCCCGCGCGACGCGACCTTCACCGTGCACGTCAAGGAGATCGACCCCACCGGCACGGTGCAGAACGCGTACGACCTGCGGGTTCCGCTCGACGGTGCACCGGTGAGCGGCCTGAACGCCCGCGGCACCGGGTGGACGGTCGAGCTCACCGAGCCCACGTTCCCGACCATCTCGGGCGTCGTCTTCGGTGACCCGGTGTTCGCCGAGGCGCCCGGCGTCACGGTGAGCGCCGACGGCAAGACCGCGATCGCGACGATCGCGCCGCGCACCAACGTCTCGGTCGTCCTGACCAACGAGGCGCTGCTCGGTTCGGTGAGCATCGTCAAGGCGCTGAACGGCGGCGCGGCGGATCTCGTCGACGCCGGCCGCACCTATCGCGTCACCGCGTCGATCGACACCAGCACGCTCGGCGCGAACGTTCCCGCCCAGCCCGACCGCACCCTCGACCTGACCGTCGGCGAGCCGGTCGTGCTCGAGAACCTGCCGATCGGCGCGACGGTCACCTTCACCGAGGCACGCCCCACCGACGACGACACCCTGACGTGGTCCGCGCCCGTGTTCAGCCCGGAGAGCGTCACCGTGACGCCCGCGCACGCCACCGAAGCGGCATCCGTCACCCTCACCAACACGGTCGAGCGCACGGTGGGCACGTTCTCGCTCGTGAAGACGGTCACCGGCGACCAGGCCGACAACCCGGCCGTGCCGGACTCGGTGCGGGTCATCGCCACGTGGACGGAAGAGGGCGCGCTCCGCGCCAAGACGCTGACCCTCCCCACCGACGGCACCCCCGTGCCGTTCGGCGCGAACCTCCTGATCGGCACCGTGGTGAAGCTCACCGAGGTGCCGCTCACCGACGGCTCCAGCATCGCCTGGGGCGCCCCGGTGTGGACCGGAACCGGCGTGACCGTGGCCGGGCGCTCCGCGAGCGTGACCATCGGGCGTGACGCCGACGCCACGGTGACGCTCGAGAACCACGCCGCGACCTCGACCGCGGGCATCAGCCTGCTCAAGGGCATCGCCGGTGAAGCGGCGGGCGAGGTCGACCCGGCGACTGAGTTCCCGGTCATCGCGACCTGGACCGGCGCCGACGGCGTCGAGCAGTCGCGAGAGCTGACCATCAACGCCGTCGAGCCGACCGAGCTGGGGGTGGTCCTTCCCGCCGGCACCGTCGTGACGATCACCGAGCAGACCCGTCCCGGCATCGACACGGTCGTGTGGGGCAGCATCACCATCTCGGGCGATGCGGTCGAAGACGCCGGCGATGGGTCGGCCACGGTGACCGTGTCCGGCCAGCAGAACGACGTCACGCTGGTGACGGTCGTCAATGAGGCCACGTGGGCCCCCGGCACGTTCTCGCTCGCGAAGAGCGTCGCCGGTGTCCTCCTCGACGACGCCGACGTGCCCGACGCCGTCACGGTCGTCGCGACGTGGGTCGACGGCGAGGGCGCCCAGTCCGCCGAGATCTCGGTGCCGACCGACGGCACGGTCGCGCAGTTCCCGCGGCAGCTCGCGTACGGCACCGAGGTGTCGCTGACCGAGGTGGCTCTGCCCGAAAGTGCACGCTTCACGTGGGCGGATGCCGCGTGGAGTGGCGAGCGCGTCGCCGTCGGCGACGACGGCAGCGTCGTCGTGACGATCGGCGCGGCCGATGTCGCCGAGGTCTCGCTCGTCAACACCGCCGTGGCCTCGCTCGGCAGCGTCACGCTGACCAAGTCGCTGACCGGTGACGGCGCGAGCGCCTCGACCGGCACGGCGTTCCCCGTGACGCTGACCTGGACCGACCTGCTCGGCGAGGAGCAGTCGCGCGACATCGAGCTGGTGGCGGATCAGCCCGTCGTCGTCGTCGACCTGCCGCTGGGCACCGAGGTGCGCGCCGAAGAGCGGAGGACCGGCCTCGCCGACCGCGTCCGCTGGGCCGGTGCCGACTGGGCGGCAGACAGCGAGAACGTCACGGTGAGCACGGAGGACGGCAGTGCGGTCGCCGTCTTCACGGTGACCGGCGAATCGGCCGCGACGGCGGCACTCACCCTCACGAACGATCTCGCCTTCGACGCCGATCTGCCCATGACAGGCTCGCAGGGAATCGCGGTCTGGACGGTCGCGGCGGCGTTCGCCGCGATCCTCGCGGGCGCCGCGCTGATGTGGCGGCGACGCCGGGCGTAACCGCATCGGGCGGCTACGGTGCACGTCGCCGCCCGCGTGAGCGCCCCCGGTGGTCCGGTCCCTGAGCCCGGGCCGGTCCCTGAGCCTGCCGAAGGGTCGCGGCCCCCGAGCCCGCCGAAGGGTCGCGGTCCCTGAGCCTGCCGAAGGGTCGGCCCCCGAGCCCCCCGAAGGGCGTATCACCACCCCGCATCCCTCCTCTTCCTTGACGACGGCGTTCGCGCCGCAAGCACGAGGAGGAGTCATGGCTGCACGCAGCGTGACCATCAAGGTCCAGAACGATTTCGATATCGCTCTCGTGTTTGATCATGAGAGCCTGCAGCACGGCGTCTGGGGCTCGCCGCCCCCGCCGCGGATCGAGGCCGGCACGACGGCGCAGTGGGTCGCCGAGTCCGATGGGGTCGCGACGGGAACCGAGGGCACGGTCTGGTACCGGCTCGACATCCCGGGCACGACCGGTCTCGTGCGCCTGCACTGGGACAACCCCTACATCGGCAGCAACAACTTCGACCAGTCCGGTCCCGACGTGCTGACCGTGGCGCGCACCGGCAGCGGCTCGGGCAACGACGCGACAGCCCACTGGGTCGTCGCCGATGCGTCGACGACGGGTGATGGCATCCCTGATTCGTGGAAGACCTCGGGCGCCACGATCGATCCGGGCGACGGGTCAGGTCCGCAGTTCGTCGACCTGCCGGCGATGGGGGCGACGGTCGGCAAGCCCGATATCTTCGTGCATCTCGACTGGATGGACGACGCCACCCACTCGCACCGCCCGAGCGATGCCGCGATCCGGCTTGTGATCGACGCGTTCGCCAACGCGCCGTACATCGCGCGCAATGGCGCGGTCGGCATCAACCTGCACGTGGATGCCGGGCCCACCAGCATCCTGAATCCGACGAACGGTGCGACGTGGGGCTCGCTCAGCCGGGCGGCGTCGGTGGGGCACGTCACGCAGTTGGGCACCACGAGTCCGGATGCTGCGGGCAACATCAACTACGACTGGACCGACTTCGACAAGCTCAAGGCCCGCGCCGGCGGGCATCTGACCTCGGGTCGTGGCCCGATCTTCCGCTACGCCGTCGCATGCCACCAGATCGGCTCGGTCGGCAACAGCGGCGTCGCCCGCCACACCCCCGGGTCGGACTTCATCGTGAGCCTCGGCACGTTCGCGCCGCCGATCACCGACCTGAATGTGGCCGGCACGTTCATGCACGAGCTCGGTCACGCGCTCGGTCTCGATCACGGCGGCAGCGACGGGGTGAACAACAAGGCGAACTACCCGAGCGTCATGAACTACCTCTGGCAGATGTCGGGCATCCGCCGGGGTGGCGCGTTCGTCATCGACTTCTCGAGCGTCGCGCTCGCGATCCTCAACGAGGTCGCGCTCAACGAGACCGTCGGTCTCGGGCCCGGTTCCGCCGGATACGGCACGTCGCGCTGGCTTCCGGCGGCGGGTGCGACACCGGCGGGGTTCGTGCAGGTGGCGGATGCTGCCGCCCCGATCGACTGGGACGGTGACGGCCTCACCACCAACATCAACCTGTCGATGGACACCAACAACGACGGCTCACAGACGTCGCTCGAGCCGTGCAACGACTGGCAGATCCTGCGGCTGCGCGGCGGGGCGATCGGCTCGGGTGGGTACGCACCGCCGACCGTCTCGGCGCTGCAGCCCGAGCTCACTCCGCAGCTGCAGGCACGGATCCTGCCGCTCGACACGACTCCCCCGTCGACGACCGCGAGCGTCTCTCCCCTGCCGAACGGGGCGGGCTGGAACCGCACGCCGGTCGCGGTGCAGCTCACCGCGACCGATGACATCTCGGGCGTCGCGCGCACGGAGTATCGCGTCGACGGCGTCGGACCGATGACCTACTCCTCCCCCATCGCCCTTCCGAGCGAGGGCAGACACCGCGTTTCGTTCAACTCGATCGACCGGTCGCAGAACGTCGAGCCCGAGCAGCGGGTCGCGGTCGACATCGACCTGACGGCGCCCGAGGTCGATATCTTCTACGATCCCGACCTCGATGACATCCTCGTGCACGGCCGCGACGCCCTGTCCGGTGTGCCGGCGGGACCGATCGCCCCGACATCGCGCGTCGACACCGAATGGACGCCGTTCGGCTCGGACACCGCCGAGCTGCGCGTCTACGAGGTGCGCGATCGCGCCGACAACACCACGACGCTGTATCTGAAGGTGCGGTGCTCGCCGTTCGCGTACGAGGCGAGCGTGCTCGCGCTCGTGTACGACGACTACCGCCGGGCGGGGCGACGGGAGCAGCAGGTCGGGCGTATGGTCTCGCCGGACGGCGGAAGCGACGAGCCGCGCCCCCGCAGCGAGCGCAACACGATGGTCTTCGAGCGTCTCGTCGGCCGCAATGCCGCCCATGCGCTGCTCGGCGTGCGTCAACTCGTCGCGATCGGCGACGGCGCCTCGCGCCGCGTTGTGAAGGCGCGCTGGGATGCCCTCGACGACTACTCCATCGTCGTGCACGAGTCCGGCACCGGCTCCTGCGCCCCCTGCTCCCCGCTCCCTGAGCACCACCCACCGGTCCCTGAGCACCACCCACCGGTCCCTGAGCCTCACCCACCGGTCCCTGAGCCTGCCGAAGGGTCGCCCGCACACCGCACCCCGGCCCCTGAACCCGCCGAAGGGTCACCCGCACACCGAACCCCGGTCCCTGAGCCCGCCGAAGGGTCTCGCGCGCACCGAACCCCGGTCCCTGAGCCTGCCGAAGGGTCGCAACAGCATTCTGCCGAAACAGCCGCCCCATCCCACCCCCGCACCGACGACTGCGGTTTCGACGACCAACCCGCAACGGATGCTGCCGAGGAGAGGACCAACCCCAACTCGTGCGGCCCCGACAAGACCGCAGAGCGCGACATCCGCGGCATGGTCACCTTGCATGTCCGCAGTGACGACGGCCGCCTCCACGTCGAGGAGTAGGCGCATTCCGGTGCATCCGCGAGACGCTGTAGCATTCGGCGGTGGCGAAGAATGCGGCATTCATCGGACTCGCGGGTCCGTTCGGTTACGACTATCGCAATCCGGCACCGCGGGTGGATGAGCGCGACGGCAGCAGCCCCAACCCTGTTCTCGAGAACGTGCTGGGGCTTCTCCTCTGCTACGACGAGCTCGTCTTTCTCGCGCCGCAGTTCTGCCCTGCGGATATGCGCGACCTGCCCTATGTCCACTTCCTCACCGACGACCCGTCGTCGATCGAAGCCGCTGTCGCCGCGCTCACTGAGTTCGATGCGGCAGATCAGGACGGGTGGATGGACGGCCCGAGTTTCGAGCTCTTCAGCGACATCTCGGCCGAGATGTGCGGGCCTGCCACCGGCGAATTCGCGATCGACAACCACACGCACAACCTGCATGTCGGGCGGACCGAGGTGGTGGGCAATGGGATGCGGCTCGACAACGCGCTGCGCGACCTGTGGGTCGTGGCCGAGCTGGGCCTCAGCCATACCGACGTCATCTTCGGGTCGCCCGCTCAGGAAGCCCTGAACAAGGAACTCGAGCGCGAACTCGCCGACAGTCAGTACTTCGGCATGACGAAGCGCTCAGCGGCGACGCAGCTCGCGGCGCTGCAGGTGCCCAATATTCTCGGTCCGTCCGGTTCCTACCACGAGGGCCTCGAGGCCATCCGGGATCGCCGTGATGTCGCCGAGTTCCGGCAGTACCTGCTCGCCATCGATGCCCCGGTCGCCGACGGGATCAGCCTCGCGAAGGAGATCTCGCAGGCCGCGTTCGCCACGGTCGATGAGCTGTCCGAGCGGTATCTGAAGGATCCGCACGTCTTCCGGTCGTTCGGCGTCCCCGCCGTCCAGGGCGCATTGGACGCCGTGGTTCCGGGGGCTGGCAGCGCGGTGGCCTATGCGGCGGAAGCGCCGTTCCAGATCGGAGACCGCCGGTTCAACAACGCGAGCAAGTGGGCGCCGTTTGTGGTGGCGCTGAATCGGCCCGTCGGGTGAGACGCGCGACTCAGTCCTCTTCGCCCAGCCCTCGGAACGAATGGATGAGCGTGCGCATATTCGCCGGCGCGGTGATCGTCCACAGCACCTGCGCCGCGACCTCATCCGCGGACATCATCACCGACAATTCAGGCGATGTCTCGGTGCGTCCAGCACCCATGGCGAATTCTGTTGCGATGCCCCCGGGGCACAGCGTCGAAACGCGGATCCCCTCGCGGTGCAGTTCCTTGTCGAGTCCACCACCCAGTCCGACCTGGGCGTGCTTCGTCGCCGCATAGACCGCTTCGTTGCCCCGACCACGCAGCCCGGCCACCGAGCTGATGATCACAACGTCGCCGCCGTTCCCGCGTTCCCGCATTGCGCGCACGGCTGAACGGACAGGCCACACGGTGCCGGCAATGTTGGTGGCGAGCATCTCCTGCAGTTCGTCATCGGTGTGGTCCAAAATGCCGCCGTACATGCCGATGCCGGCGCTGGCGATGAGTCCGTCGATCTTGCCGTACTCCGCTACTGCGGTTGCGATGGCCCGTTCGGCATGAGCCGACTCACGCACATCCCACTCGACCGCCGTCCATCCGTCGAGCCCGTCCAGCAGCTCTCGGATTCGCTCGACGCGACGCGCGCCAGCGACGACTCGGCCGCCCTCCCGCAGGATATGACGCGCACTCGCGGCGCCCACCCCCGAGCTCGCGCCGGTGATCACTGCAACATAACCGTCAAGGGCACCCATCATTTGCCTCTTTCCATCGTGATTGTCATGAAACGTCCATATTCGAGGCCGCCGGGGTCGCATGACTGTGACGCGGTCCGACAGTGTTCGTGAGCGTGCCGAGACCGTCGATCGATACCGAGACGACATCTCCAGGCTCGAGGTAGGCAGGAGGCTGCCGCGCCAGTCCGACTCCCGCCGGGGTACCCGTGGCGATGACGTCGCCGGGCCGCAGCGTAAACCACTGCGATGCATCAGCCACGAGCGCATCGACCCCGACGATCATTTCCGCCGTGGTGGATTCCTGTCGAACTGCACCGTTGACGGTAGTGCGCACGGCCAGGGACTGCGGGTCTGCGATTGCCGCCCGAGTGACGAGATACGGCCCCATCGGCGCGTGAGTGTTGCCTGATTTCCCGCGTGTCCACTGACCATCGGCGAACATGACATCCCGCACCGATACATCATTGAAGATCGTGTAGCCGGCAATGTGGGCTCGCGCCTCGTTCGCGGTGACGCGGTGCGCCGTCGCGCCGATGACGACAGCGAGCTCGGCCTCATAGTCGAGTTGGATGGACTCTGCCGGAAACTCGATCTCGCCACCAGGTCCGGTCACCGCGGAAGGAAGTTTGGCGAAGTACAGCGGACGGTCGGGGGCGTCGAGTCCGACTTCGGCGGCATGATCACGGTAATTGAGCCCGACGCAGAGGATCTGACCCGGGCGACGCACGGGTGCGACGAATGTGACGTCGCTCTCCGCTCGCCACAGCCGATGCATCGCAGCGCCCTGGCGGTGGACGAGTTCGAGAAGCTCGGCGAGCGCATCACCCGCCGCCTCATCGGCGACGCAGTCTTCGACGCTCGTGGGAACCGTGGACGTGGCGACACCGCAAGCCTTCAGCGCGGCCGCCGCCTCGGCGACGAAGATCACTTCGTTTCCGCGTCCGACCGCGAGGACGACGTCGGCACCGTCCACGGCATTCGCGAGCTTCATCGGTCCGTCTCCTTCGCATGGATGATCGCGAGCGCTTGATCGAGCACGTGTGCGGCGGAAATGCTCGCTCCCTCCGTCACAACAGCGCTTCGCGTGCGCTCCGCGCGAAGATCCCGGCTGACGGCCTCGATCATCGACACAAAGCCCAGCCCGCGGAGTGGTTCGCTCACTGTGCGCTCACCGCCTGCGCCGTTCACGGTGAGTCGTGTTGCCCGTTGGAACGGTGCCGCGAGCACCGCTTGCCCCTTCTGACCGACCACACGGGCCTCCCCGCGGAGATCCCGTTCGAAAGACCACACCGCCTGTGCGATCGCTCCCCCTTCGGAGCGCAGCACCACATCCGCAGAAGCATCGAGTCCATTCGGCGCGAGGGCTGCTTCGACGGTGTCAACCCTCGTGGGCCCGAGCAGCGCTACCAGCAGTGCGACGGCATAGCAGCCGAGATCAAGCGTCGCCCCGCCGCCGCGTTCGGGATCCCATACTCTCGAAGTCGGGTCGAAGGGGAAGTCGAAGCCTTGGGCTGTCTCCACCCGCAGCACGTCGCCGATCTCGCCGGACGAGACGGCGTCGAGCAGGGCCCGAACAACGGGGTTGAAGAGCATCCACATCGCCTCGCACGCGTACACATCGGCGCGCCGAGCCTGCTCGAACAGATCGACGGTGGCTTCCGCGGTGCAGGTGAACGGCTTCTCCACCAGAACGCCGACCCCGCGACGGATGAACGCGCGCGCGGACTCGGGGTGCTGCGCATGAGGGGTGGCAATGTACGCGATGTCGGGCCGTGTCTCGTCGATGAGTTCGTCGACGTCGTCGAACGCACCTGCAAGTCCGTGCGTCTGGTTGAAGGCCTCGGCACGCGCAAGGTTTCGGGAGAGTGTGGCCACGTGGCGCGCGTCCATAGCACCGGTCAGGTCGGCCGCCATCCGGTTGGCGATCGTGCCCGTGCCGACGATGGCCCATCGAAGAGGTTCACGCTCCACACCGGTCATGAGTCGGCCCCTCCCTGCTTGCTGCTCCCTCTCAGCTGGTGAAGATCCTTGTCGGCCTCGCCGAGAGCGACTGTTCCTACAGGTGGTGGTGCCTTGACGATCTCGTCGAAGAGCATCCGGTCGGCCATCGAGTGGTAATGCCCCTCATACCAGCAGAGCCCCACTTGACGTTGTGCTTCAGGCAGATCGAGCGGCACCCTGACGATCCCCCGATGGTCGCTCGACTCCACGGCGAGGTTGTTGACGATCCCGACGCCGAGGCCGACACGCACCATTGAAATGAGCGCTTGGGGGTGCAGCGTGTACACGACGCGGTCGACCGGCACTCCGAGAGCATGCAGGAGCTTCACGGTATCGAGATCCTTCGACACATCGAGAGCGGGAGCGCCGGGGCCCGCTCCCACCGAGATGACTTTCTCGCGGCGCAGCAGCCGCCGCACCCCAGCCAGCGTCATGCGCTCTTTCGCCGGGTGATCCTCGGGCAGCACCAGCACGAGGCGCTCGTTCCACAGTGGACGCAGCCGGACTCCGGCAGTCTTGATCGGCGGATGGAGCGTGCGGATCGCGAGGGTCACGACGCGGTTCGCGAGCGCCGCTTCGGCCTCGACGGCGGTCGACTCGAGCAGCGCGACGTGGATGGCGGGATACTTCGCGGCGAAGGTCTGCAACACTCCAGGCAAGAAACTGATGCTCGCACTGCCATAGCTGCCGACCCTCACCTCTCCTTCCTCAAGGTTGAGGAGAGCATCCACGTGCTCGGCGCCGATGCGCAACTCATCCAACGCTTTGCGCGCATGAGTCGCGAAAACCAGCCCGATATCGGTGGGCACGACTGGCCGAGATGCTCGATCGATCAACGGCGCTCCCAGCGCAGTCTCGAGTTCGCTCACATGGATGCTGACGCGGGACTGCGATCTCATCAGCGTCTCGGCCGCGGCACTGAAACCGCCGCGGTCAATCACCGCAAGGAAGCTCGTCAACCTCTCCGTACCGAGAACTCCGAGTCGCCCGGCCGGCAGACGGTAGTTGCTCATCTCAAAGTCCCACAAGTCTGGGGATCGTCGTCGATATCGCTGGCGCGAACGTGAGAAGCATCATGCACACAAAGATAGGGACAGCGAACTGCGCGACCCCGAGGATGACGTCCTTCATCTTCATCCCCGTGACGGACTTGAGAAGGAACAACAGCAGGCCCATCGGTGGTGTCAGGAGGCCAACCATGAGGTTGAAGACAACGATGACACCGAAGTGCAGGGGATCCACACCGTAGCTCAACGCAAGAGGCATCAGGATCGGAACCAGGATGAGGATCAACGAGGTCGTTTCCATCACCGTCCCGACGACGATGAGCAGGATGTTGACGATCAGCAGGAACTGCCACTGCTCGTGCACGATCGTCTGAAGGGCATCGCCGACGATCACCTGAACCCCCTCGACCGTGAGAATCCAGGCGAACAGAGACGCCGAGCCGATGATGATCATGACGCCCGCCGTTGCGTGTGCAGACGAGCGCAGCACCTCTTTGAGCTTCGCGATCGTGAACGCCCGGTACACCAGTCCGAGGATGAACACGTACATCACCGCGACCCCGGCAGCTTCTGTCGGGGTGAAGAAGCCGCCGAGGATTCCGCCGACAAGGATGACGGGTGTCGCAAGAGCCGGCAGCGACTTGAGCAGACGCAGCGCGACTTGTCGGGTGGGAATTCGCGCGAGCCGGAGGTGCTCCTGCTTGCGCATGAGCACCCATACCCACACGATCAGAGACGCCGTCAGCAGGAACGCGGGCCCGATGCCCGCCAGCAGCATGCCCCCGAGCGACACACCCGCCGTCAGGGCGAAGATCACAGCGGGGATGCTGGGAGGCATGATCGGGCCGATAAGCGCCGACGCTCCAGTCAGACCGACCGCGAACCGCTTGTCGTATCCGTTCTTGATCATCGTCGGTATCTCGATCTTGCCCGTACCGGCCACATCAGCCAGCGCCGAGCCGTTCATCCACGAGAAGCCCAGTGACACGAAGATGTTGACGTATCCGAGGCTTCCGCGCACACGCCCGAGCGCGGCCTTCGCCGCGTCGAACATGCGGTCGGTGATCCCGGATGCGTTGGACAGATTTCCCATCAGGATGAACATCGGCACGGCGAGAAGGACAAAACTGTCAACGCCGCTCGTCAACTGCTGAAGGAGGACCGAGAAGGACAGCTTCCCGCCGCTGAGCAGAATGTAGACGATCGAGGGCACCAGAAGTGAGAGGTAGACCGGCAGGCGCAGGACGAGCAGGCAGACGAGAAGCCCAAGAACCATGAGAAGGACGGTCATGGCAGCACCTCCGCCTCATAGACACCCTGCGCGTGCAAGTGGTCGAACCCGCCGCGTCCCGACGCGGCAAGATAGTCCTTCACGAGGACGAGGACCGAGTGGATCGCGATGAGCGAGAAGCCCACGACGACACTGCCGTAGACCCAGCCCATCGAGAGGGCGCCAGCCGCGCTGTGCTGCTTCGAGACGCGCTCCAAGAAGTCCGGCGCGCTGACGACGATGACGATCGCGACGGCGGCCTGCACGAGCTGGACCAGACCATCGAGGACCGCTTTACCGCGGGCACCGAGGAGCAGGTCGACGCCATGAACCGTGATGTGGTCGTTGATCGCGACGAGCCATGCGGCGCCCAGAAAGGTCACCCACACGAGGGAGTATCTGGCGAACTCCTCCGTCCAAAGGGGCGGGCTCGACAGGGCGTAGCGCGTCGCGACCTGCAGGATGACAAGTCCCACCACCATGATCAGAAAGAGATATGTGCCCCATCTTTCGACGTGGATCAGCCAGCGCTCGAATCGCCATCTCCCATCTGCGTGGGGAAGGCCCGCGTAGTCCGTCATCGTCGTGCTCCTTTACACTTCGAGACCGGTCGCCGGGGAACCTTGCGAATCCCCCGACGACCGTTCATTCATCGGCGATGAGAGCGTTCAGTCCGCCATCGCTCGGACACGCTCGTAGAGGTCTCCCCACGTGTCGCTGAACTTAGAGGGCAACTCGCTCTGCGCGTTCTGCCTGAAGGCCTCGAGATCGATGTCCTCGGGGTGGACGATTTCTGTCCACGCACCTGATTCCTCCCACTCGGCCAAACGATCGGTCTCGATCGTCTCGACGCATTCGCGCACACGATCCCCGGCAGCAACCATCTCGTCGTGAATCGCGGCACGCTGGTCGTCGTTGAGCTTCTCCATGAGCCCCGTCGAAGCGAGCATCACCGTCGACTGCAGGAGATGGCCGGTGAGGTTCAGATATCCCTGAACCTCGAAGAGCTTCAGCGAGTCGATCGTCGGGATCGGGTTCTCCTGACCGTCGACGACGCCCTGAGACAGCGCGATGTACAATTCGTCGAAGGCAACGGGGACCGGGCTCGATCCCAGCGCCGTCGCGTTCGCGAGGCTGATCGGGGTGTCGATCGCACGAATCTTCAACCCGGCGAGGTCGCTGGGCGAGTGGATCGGCTTGTCGCCGGTGGTGAGATGGCGCGATCCGTAGAGCCAAAGATCGAGCGGCACGATGCCGGACTCCTCGAGACCGGTACGGAACTCGTCGCCGATCTCGCTGTCCCACACGCGCTTCATGTGATCCCAGTCATCCACGACGTATGCCGCATCGAGCACGCTGATCGGCTCGTACCAGTTGGCAACTGCTCCGGGCCCGCCCAGAGCGATGTCGATGTCACCGGAGGCGATGGACTGCACCAGCTCTTGCTCGTTGCCCAGCTGACTGGCTGGATAGATCGAGACCTTCAACCCGAGGTCTGATCCGTTGATCGCCTCGGCGAAGGGCTGCGCTCCGCATTCGTGGAACGGATGCGTCGTCTCATAGAGGTGACCGAATCTGATGTCCACCGTCGCCTCGGCACCGTCCCCTGCGTCATTGGTGCCGCATCCTGTGAGCGCCAACGCGACCACAGCGACGGAGCCGACAGCGCCGCACATCTTTGTACGCGTGTTCATATGTCCTTCTACCTTCCTATCGTTCGTGACTGTCTTCGGGTCGTTCGTGCCTGTCTTCGAGCGAGGAGACCGCAGTCAGGCCAGGGCGGGGTCGAGCAGGCCGGCCAGTTGGACGGCCTCCTTGAGCCGCTCGCGTTGCGCGGGAGTCACCGGGTTGATCGGGCGTCGCGCGTATCCGCCCTTGCGCCCCTGCAGAGTGATGGCTTCCTTCATGAGGGCGTTCATGTTCGATCCCTCGACCGCGCGCCACAGCGGGAGAAGGCGCCGGTGAATGTCGCGGGCGGTGGCGTGGTCCTCGTTCTGCACGGCCTCCCACAGTTGGATGACGAGCTGCGGAGCGATTGAGGACGTTCCGGAGACCGAGCCATGCGCGCCGATCGTGAAAGCAGGGTAGAGCAGGTCATCTACTGCACTCAGAATCGTCGTCTGTTCGGGCAGCGCCCACAGCAGGTCCGCCACCTTGTGCAGGTCTCCCCCGCTCTGCTTGACCGAGACGACCTCAGGCACCTCGCGAGTGAGTTCGAGAAGCGCCGGCACCTCGACCATCGACCACGGCACGACGTTGTAAATGACGAGGGGCAGTCCTACGCAGTCGGCGAGCGTCCGGTAGTGGTAGACGGTTTCGTCGGTGCCGGGCTTGAAAAGGTAGTGAACGGGCGTGATCTGCAGGCCGTGAACACCGGTCTCGGCGATCGCTTCGGCGTACTCAACCGATGTCGACGTGGAGTTCTGGATGATTCCGGCGATCACCGGCACACGATCGGCGACTTGGTCGACAGCGATCCGCGCAATCTCGGCTGAGTCCTCCTTGTTGAGTGCATGGCCTTCACCCGACGTTCCCGTGACGCAGAGTCCGTTGACGCCCACCGAGAGATGGAAGTCGACTTCGTCCCGGAGCGCCTGCTCGTCGACCGAACCGTCCTCGTGGAAGGGGGTGACGATGGGCGGGATAACTCCTCGGTAACCAACGGGCATTGTGAAACTCCTTCGTTCTCGCCATAGCGACCACGGTTCGTTGTGGTCCGAATGCCCAGACTGCCAACGCTTTGCGCATTCGCATAGCGCAATCTTCGCATGCAGAGTATGCGTGATTCGAATGCCTCAACACGCGCCTCTGTTGGTAACGTCGGCCAGCAGAGGCCACGTCGACGCGCCTGAGGAGACCTGCAATGTCGCACATGTTCATCCCCGCAGACCCGGTCCCCGGCGCGCTCGTCAGCATGTGCGCAGCGCATGGCGACATGGTCGTCTATCACGACGAACCGTCCTTCGTTGCGGCGAGAGCCCCGCTTCCAAACCGCCGCGTCGGCCTTGTTTCCGGGGGCGGATCCGGGCACGAGCCGATGCACGCCGGATTCGTCGGACAAGGCTGTCTAGATGCTGCGGTGCCGGGGCGCGTCTTCGCCAGTCCGCATGCGGGACAGGTCTACGCCGCGAGCCGATACGTCGCAAAGAGCGACGGCGTGCTGCACATCGTCAAGAACTACACCGGTGATCTCATCAACTTCGGTGCAGCCATGGAGCGGCTTCGCGCCGAGGGAATATCTGTAGAACGGATCGTCGTGGACGACGACGTAGCAACGGACAGTGCACACACTCGCACCGGGCGACGCGGTACGGGTGCGACGGTCGTCGTCGAAAAGTTGCTCGGGGCGGCGGCCGACGAAGGATTGTCCCTCGCGGAACTGAAACGGCATGGCGACGCGATCATCGACAGCAGCCGTAGCGTGGCTGTCGCCTCCACCGCGCTCACGTCTACGAGCACGGGTGAGCCTGCCTTCGAGATCTCGCCCCACGAGGTGGAGTACGGCGTCGGCATTCACGGCGAACGAGCTCGGCAGACCGTCGCGCGACCTACTCTGGACGACCTTGTCGAACGGATGATGCACGATGTTCTTTCCGCATTCCCCCGTCGTCCAGAGCGGGTTATCGTGCTTGTCAACGGGCTGGGTGGAACGACCGCCCTCGAGTTGCACTCGGTCAACCAACTCCTGTGTGCGCGCCTGATGGACGAGAAAATCACGGTCGACAGCGTCGCGGTGGGGACTCTCGCGTCTGCGCTGGACATGCGTGGGTTCTCCATCACGTTCACAAGCAGCGACGACGAGCGCATGCGCTGGTGGCTGACAGAGACGGCCACTCCTGCTATGCCCCGCATGAGCCGCTGGATACCGCCCGCGCCGAGCCTGCGCCCAACCGAAAGAGGTAGCGGCCTCGATAACCCGTTGCTTCGCGTGACTCTGGCGCGGGTGACCGCAGCGCATGAACGGTTGACGGCGCTCGACCAGGCGACGGGTGACGGCGATTTCGGGGACAACTTGTTGGCCGGCGTCCGCTGGGCAGTCTCACACGCAGCCGACGACAGCGACACGAGCGGTCTTGACGCCTTGCGCGATGCCTTCATGGATCATGTCGGAGGCTCGAGTGGTCCCCTCCTCGGCCTGCTGTTCCTGCACCTCAGGGTGGAACTGGGACGTGCGGACTCGCCCGACGACTATGCTTCGGCGACCCGCCGCGCAGTCCTCCAAGCGAGCGACTCGATTCACAGACTCGGTGGTGCGGAGCGTGGAGACCGAACCTTGCTCGACGCGTTGGTGCCTGTCGAGGATTCCGATGGCGGACTGCTCACTGTCGTGGTAGCCACGGCTTCGGGGGCGACTGCCACCTCGGAAATGCAAGCCGCGCGCGGTCGCGCGAGTTACGTCGGAGATCGCGCACTCGGACACGTTGATCCCGGAGCCGCGGGAGTTGCGGTGCTCCTCGGCGCCGTCGCTGAGCACTTCGCCCCCGCTGAGACGGACGAAGTGCGTGCCGTCGTGGCGCGCGTACTGGACTAGAGGAGAGGCGTTCCCCAATGGACGAGAGCGATTCGGGGGCTCCCCAACGCGAGTGCCAGGCTGAGCCCCGCAGCTGTCCGGCACGCAGACGCGAGCCTGGCTAAACAACGGTCACCACAACTGCACTGCCCTGGAGGGAGTCGAACACGACTGAGCATAATGCTCAATCAGCCCTGAACCTGAAAAACCCCGGAATTACACGGCATTTCGAGGACTCAAGCAACATCGCGCGACGCCGGAAAGCAGGTTGCGGCAACCAGTTCGCGGGAAAAATGCGGGCAATAATCCCCGGTAAATCGGACCTATGGGACATCCGTGGAGGTGTCACTCCGGCGCTCAAAGGAGGCCCTCAGACACTTGCCGTCAAATGAGCACATTACTCTATAGGAACGCCCGAACGACGTTCACAGGAGCAATATGCTCCAATGGCCTTCAAATCGCGATGTCGCCACAGACCGATGGCCAGAGATCGAGTAACACCTTGCTCTCTGCCGCGGACAGGCTCGGGTGCCGCCCAGGCTATGACCCCCGGGGCGAGGTCGGCGGTCGTCACGAAGCGTCGGACAGTTCGGTGCGCTCCCAGTCTTCAGTCTCCGCAGAGTACGACTCTGCATCCTCGCTCGTCGACGTGTCGATCGAGGACTTCAGCGAGTGAAGACGCCATCGCCTGTCCTCGGCATCTGCGAGATGCGCGAGGTGCGCCCCGAGCGTGCGCCCGTCACGGGCGGCTTGCTCCTTGAGCCGGTCGCGGAGTTCGCCGCTGACTTTGATGGTCGTAGTCATACTCGGAGAATACCGACCAGCGAGAACGCATACGTCCCCGGGCTATCGACGAGGGCGAGAGTCCGCCACGCGAAGTGATTCGGACCGAATCGCCACCACCTGAGCGCCAACGTGTGGCCGGACGTCGCGCTCACGGCAGTAGCCTTCGCGCTCCACGGCACGCTCGCCGACCTGCTCGATCGCCACGGCGCCCGGGGCACGCGGCTCCTCGGCCCTGTCCTTCGGTACGGAATTCCCGGAGCGATCGCGTTCTCGCGGGTCTACCGCGGCCAGCACCACATCACGGACACCGCCGCGGGCGCCATGCTGGGACGGTGGAGCGCCGCTGCGGTGCGGCGGGAGCTGATCTCGCCGCAGGTGGGCGGGACTGCCCGCCCGACCGCCGCGCGGGTCCTGCAGATCGCTCTTCCGCCTATCGGGCGGGAACGCTGGATACCGCCCTCTCCTCCTCTAACGGGAGGGCAGGCCGCGCTGCTCGAGGGCGGCGCGAGCGTTCTCGCGGCCGTGGAGGCCCTGGACGTCGCGGACGCGCGCGACGACCTGCCTGGTCCAGTTGCCGGCGCGACCCTGCGAGGCGTTGTACGCCGCGAGCTCACCCTCGTACGCTTCGACGTCCTCGCGTGCGATGGGCCGGTACCGTTCCCGCGATCGGACGGCGTTCTGCGGCAGCCGCGGCTTGATGCCCGCCTGGTCAGCCGGGTCGGGCCATCCGATCGCCACGCCGAAGGCGACGGCCGCACCCTGCGGAAGCCCGATCTCGGCCGCGGCGACCTCGGGGTGGTTGCGCAGCGACCCGAGATAGACGGTGCCGAGCCCGAGCGCCTCGGCGGCCACCACAGCGCTCTGCGCCGCGATGCCCGCGTCGACGAACCCAACGAGAGTGCTCTCCAGGTACGAGGCGGCATGCGCAGGCTCATCGTGCCAGCGTGCGATGTCGGATGCCCGCGACCAATCCGCGACGAACAGCAGCACGACGGGCGCATCGGCGAGGAGCTCGCTGCCTCCTGCCTCTGTAACGAGGCGATGAAGCCTGTCGGGGTCGCGGACTTCCACCACGCTCCATGACTGGTTGTTCGACGAGCTGGCGGCGGACTGCGCCGCCGCGATGATCGCCGTGACGTGCTCGTCCGAGACTTCTTCGCGCGTGAACGCGCGCACCGAGCGGTGCCGAAGAAGCAGGCCGAGCGGCTCCGAGGAGACGATGGCAGGGTCCTCCAGCACGGGAGCGCTTGCCCCGTACCGCTGGCTGAGGAGGGCGTTGACGTCGGGGATGGTCACTCGTCCAGTGTAGAGACGACCGTGAGCCGGCCTGCGTGCTCGGGTCTGGTCCGCGCGAGGGGAAGACGCGCGAGCTGAGGCAGAAGTCACTCCCGAAGCGGTGCAAGCATAAGCAGCGGCGGCGCCGTCCCGGCGGAAAGTGCCGCTGCAAGCGGAAGAGGAGGCAGAGTCACTGATGGTTGACACTCGAATGCCTGGCAAAGAGGGGTGCGGGCGAACAACGCGCAAAAAAACTCCTGCGTGGTCTGACCTGGTCAGCGGCAAAAGATACTGTGGCCCCTGGAGGGACTCGAATCCGAATCAGCGCGTTTTCAATAGCGACATCTACCGGCAACTTCCGCGGAATTACGCGGGTTTTCGAGACTTCGACTGCATCGCGGAACATGCAAAAACACCTAGCTTCAGATGGGATGCGGGCAAATTGCGGGCAAGAAACCCGCGGGTTTCCGGGCCTAGATCAGGCACTCGGGAGACTCACTTTTGCCCGCATCCGTGGACGCCGCGAAGTCTGAGCACATTGATCAACACTTGGGTACTCATGCCGCCAATAGTGAGAATCGGCCGATTGCCCGCGCAGTCGCTCCGACGCCAGCGGGCATGCTGATGAAGCGTCGCGAACGCGATGATCAGCGGTCGACCGACGGACCTGATGACCCTGGGCCAGCGACGGGTCCCGTGGCCTGCTCGCGAAGTTGCTGTTCGCGAGCCTGGACGTAGACCTCGCGACCGGTCTCCTCGTCCACAAGGCCGGCGACCCGGGCACGATTCATCATTCGCGTCGCCGTGCTGATACTGACACCGAGCTCCTCGGAGACGAGCTTCAGCGGTCCGTCATTGATCACCGACCCAAGTCGATACAGTCTGACCGCCTCACGCAGGTTCTGCTCCTCGGAGCGCCCTTCCTCCCTGCGGAGGCGCCCGATGTACCCGCTATACGATTCAGGGTCTCCCCCGTCACGCTCGATGCGAACGACGCGACCCGCAGCCCATTGCACGATCGCCTGCACGCGGATGTCGCGCAGCAGCGTCGTGGTCACCTCATCCCCCAGCCCGTCGCGGTCGACGCGAACCGACTCAGCCGCCGCACGCCGCAATGTCGGGTCGTACACGATGCGCGCATGGACCGCGCCCGGAATCCCGGGGAGACCCGTGACGACCGCGCGCCACGAGCGTGGAACGTGGATGCCGTCCCCCGCGTCGATGATCTCCGCGTCGACCTGTTCGATGGCAAGTTCGGGCATGTTGCGAGTGTGCCAGTTCGCCCGACTCTGAGCAAGCGATGACATCGGACATTCATGGGTGTACAGTGCGTGAGCAAGTGATGTCATTAGCTGCCCACCGAAGGAGAATGTCATGAGTACGTCATCCACCTCACTCGCGCTGACTATGAAGGATGCTGCGAAACTCGTCGGCGTCGACTACCGCACGATCAAGCTCGGCATCGAGAGCGGGACTATCCCCACGATCCAGCTGGGCCCGCGGCGGATGATCCCCCGCGTGCCGTTGCTGCGCGTTTTCGGCATCAACGACTGACAGGCGCTGATGCGCGCGAGCCCCTCGATGCAAACCCCCTCTGCGTGAGCTGAAGGAGGATCCTCCGCATGCCGGTGATGGGACGTCAGGTGTTCTTACCCAGCCGGATGCATCTATATGCTGATGCCACGACGAGGTGGAGGCAGGGGTGACGGATCACGATCCGGTGCAGTATTCCGACGCTCGGCGCCAGCACCTGGACTTCATCCAGACAGCGGTCGGGCGGATGTCTTCGGCTTCGGCCGTAGCTAAGGGATGGGCGTTGACCATAGCCACAGCTGCTTACGGATACGCCGGCACGAACTCGTCGACCGTGGTGGCACTGCTAGGAATGTTCGCGGTGCTGTCGTTCGCTACCGTCGACGCTCGCTACTTCCGGGAAGAACGCAAGTATCGGCTGCTGTTCGATGCTGCTCGACTTGGCACCGTCGAGATCTACGAAATGAACGCGACAAGATACTGCGGGACGCTCGCCCGTTCCGAATGCGAGTCCATCCGATGGGGCAAAGTGGTGTGGTCGTGGTCCGTGCGCGACTATTACGGCATCATCTTGCTCGTTGGCGTTGCTCTGCTTGTGTGGTTGCACTGCCGATAGTTCGACACGCAGCCCGCAGCACCTCCCAAGCGTCGTCTTTCTGCGCCTCGCTGTAGTTGCTCTCCGGCGGCCAAATCCGCCCGATACGATCGCCCTCGTTGCGCGGCACCAGATGAATGTGCAAGTGCATCACGCTCTGACTGGCGGCCCTGCCGTTGGATTGAATGACGTTCAATCCGTCCGGGTTCAAACTGTCGCGGATCGCGGTCGCGATTCGTAGCGTGGTCAGGCTGAGCTGCGCGGCCTGGGCATCGGCGAGATGCCAGATGTCGGGCACATGAGCGCGAGGGATGACCATCGTGTGGCCCAACACAGCGGGCTCGGTGGGGAAGAAGGCCACCGTATGCTCATCCCGGTACACTTCGCGAGCGTCCGGAGCATCACGTTCGACGATCTCGCAGAACGGGCAGTCCTCGTCCCCGCCGGCCGCGTTCATGAGCGGGCGTAAGCCTGGTCGACCCAGCCCGAAAGGTTCGCCTTGATGTCGGCGTGCACATCTTTGCTGGTTGATCCGCTGGGTTTGATGACCTTCACGTAGTCGGAGATCTTCGTCCCGTCCTTCAATGAGACGTTCGCGAACGGATTGGCGCCCGCAGAGTCGGTGTTTCCGGAGGAATCGGCAAGCCCGTGAATGCGGACGCCGATGATCGGCTTCTTCGCGTTCCATGCCTTGCGGATCTCATAGTCCACCCACGGGCGATCGGCCGTCTCGGATCCGATCAGCACGATTACGGCCTTCTTGTATGCCATCTGATCGTCGATCCACTTCTCGATCGCGGCCTTGCCCTTCGCCTTCACCGCTTCCCACTCCTGAGAGTTGAGCAGCGGCTGCCCCTCCACTGCACCCATATTGATGATCTGCTGTACCCGCCACGCATCGTTGTCGTAGTGGAAGCTGTAGAACACTGACTTAGCCATTTCGCCCCTTCTATATGCCGCCTCTTGGCGCATGCTCAGGCTAGCGGCGGCCTGCGACACATCGAAGAATCCGCACGAACCGCCTGCCGGTCGCTCGCGGGAGAGCATTCCCCTGCGACGATTTGGCAGAGCGGTCAGACTTCGAAGCTCTTCGCTGGAGCCTCCGCACCATGACCCAGGAGACACATGACTCAGTACACCATTCGAGAAGTGCAACGAATCGGGCGCGAGCAAGCGTTTCGCCAATCCGCGACATCCCGTGACGTCCTCCGACACTCCGCGCAACAGCCTGGGAACTTCGACATCTTCCTGAGTCATAGTTTCGCGGACGCCGACCTTATCCTCGGGGTTCGGGAGTTGTTGCAGCGTTCCGGCAAGAGGGACTGCCCCTACTTTGGTTGACGGGTAGGGGTCGGGGTGTTCAGGCCGCTTCTGCGGTTCTGTAGATCATCTCAAACTCGACGGGTGTGAGCTTTCCGAGGCCTCGTTGACGGCGGCGGCGGTTGTACTTCGTCTCGATCCAGGTGACGATCGCGAGGCGGAGTTCCTGCCGCGTCTCCCAGCGGCGCGTGTTGAGGACGTTCTTCTGCAGGAGCGCGAAGAAGCTCTCCATGCTGGCGTTGTCGCCCGCGCCGTAGGAGCGCCCCATCGACCCGACCAGCCCGTTGTTCTCGAGCAGCCGTTGGGTCCTCTTCGCGCGAAACTGGCCACCTCTGTCCGAATGGCAGATCGTGCCGACCGGCTGCCGCAGAGCGATCGCGTTGCGCAGCGCCGACCGCGCCAGCGATCCCTTCATGCGCGAGTCGATCGAGTAGCCGACGATCTTGTTGCTGCAGACGTCCTTGATCGCGCAGATGTAGAGCTTGCCCTCACGAGTGGGGTGCTCGGAGATGTCCCAGAGCCAGACCTTGTTCGGGGCATCGGCGGCGAACTCATGCCGGACGACGCCGTGCTCGTCGACGACCGCGAGGAGGTCATCATGCGGGGCAGGCCCGGTGGAGCCGGGCTTGGAACGCTTCTTGTGATGGCTGGCGGTGATTCCAGCGATGCGGCAGAGCCGATGCACGCGGTTCTCGCCGACGGTGATGCCGTACTCGTCGGACAGTTCATCGGTGAGGAATCTGTAGCCGAGGGTCGCATCATCGCGGTGAGCCTCGTAAAGGACGTCGATGAGGTGAGCATCGTCCCAGTCCCGCTGGGAGATCGGGGCCTTCAGCCACTTGTAGTACCCCTGGGTCGATAAGCCCAGAACCCTGCACGCCACCACGACCGGCACCCTGATCGGAGCGCCGGCCGCGGCCATCTCACGGACGAGCGGGAAGACTATTTTCCCGGCAAGTTCGCCTGCGACAGATACGCCGCCGCACGGCGGAGCACCTCGTTCTCCTGCTCGAGCAGACGTATGCGCTTCTTCGCCTCGCGCAGCTCCGTCTGGTCGGCGCCGGTGAGACCGGGACGTCGTCCGTCCTCGATGTCTGCTTGCTTCATCCAGTTCGACAAGGACCCTTCGGAGACACCGAAGTCCTTCGCGATCTGCGACAGCGGCGTCTGGCCCTGTCGGGCCACCGCCACGACGTCGTCTCGGAACTCCTTGGGATACGGCTTTGCCACAGGGACATCCTTCCAGCGAGGACGAATCCTCACAGATCAGACGTCAACCAAACTCGGGGCAGTCCCAGACGGCGTACGTGGATTGGATCGACGACCCGCAACTGGACCGTAGCCGCGTGACGGCCGCATCGGCACGAACGCTGCGCGAGCGTATGAGGCAGTGCGCGTCTATGGTGTATGCGGCGACGAATGCCGCAGCCACTTCGAAGTGGATGCCGTGGGAGCTCGGATACTTCGACGGCCGAAAAGGCCAAGAAGCGATCGCCATTATGCCGCTCGTCGAGTACGAGGGACAGCGACTCGGTCAGGAGTATCTGGACATTTATCCACAGATCGAAAAACCCGACTGGTCTTCGTTGTCCGCTCCAATCGTCACCAAGCGGATGGGTCCTGTAACCCTGCAGAAGTCCCTGTCCGAGCTCGTCGCAGCGCGCGGCGGCAGTTCATGGCGCGTGCGCTAGTCCACATCTGGGCGCTGAAAGCGAGTCCACTGTCGTCGCGCAGCGCACCACGGCGAGGGGACTCATAGGCGGCCGCGCGACGAGCTACTTCCCAGCAGCCTTCGCCGCTCGCTCAACCCAAACGCCAAGGTTTGTATACCCATCGTCCTTGTTCCATAGGTACATGGGGTATCCAGCGGGCAGCGGGTTCGGACCAGCGTCGTCGACGTTGCCTCGAATGTCCTTGATCTTCTCGATCCGGATGCCGAGCAATCCGTTGCCGCGCGCAATGGACTGTTCGATCTCGTACTTCACGTATGGGCGAGACGCCGTTTCCTTCCCGATCAAGACCACGGTGACGGACGTATTCCTCAATCCCGCGGCGATGATTGCCCGGACCGCTGCATCGCCCTTGGTCTGCGCTTCCTCCCACAGAGATGCATCGAAGAATCCGGCGGCCTCACGATCGCGAGTAACCCAACTGTTGCGAACAACATTCGCCCGGAAAATGTCGCGTTGAAAGTGGAAGCTGAAGAAGACTCGACGTGCCATCCGTGTACTCCGTAGGTGATCAGTTACGCGGTGCGGTTTGCAGTCATGAGGCGAGCCAGCGCCTCCAGTATCTCTGGGACGGTCGTGCTCCTGCGATTCAGGATATTGAAGTCGCGCTTGCTGGCCGTCGCTGACATGAGGCTCTGCCAGTCCCCCTTCACTTGCGGCCAAAGCTCCTCGGCTACCCAGCCCGTGCTGCCAATCGGGAGCGGGATCGCACCACCCTCAAGCGCGAGCCGGAACTCCTCGTGGACGCCGTCGGAGGGCACAGTCGTGGAGCCATCCGATGCGACCTTGTTGCCGGCGATGAAGATCGCGAAGCCAGCGCTGGCAAGTAGGTCCGTCCGATACTTCGTGTATAGATCTCGTCGCGGAGAGCTGTAAGGAAAGGGCTTCAGGATCAGCCGTCGGTCAATGTTCGTTGCTCCCTCGGAGTACAACTGTTCCAGCGCACCGCTCAGGAGGTGCGGGCCGATGCCCTTCCCGAACCCGGAAATGATGTCGTATCCGTCGGCGATGAGCTGGCGGCCGAGCTCCCGAGCAGCGCCCTCAAGCCAACGCTGACCTCGTGGTTCGAAATCATCTGCGGCGCCAGAGATGAAGACGCGCGTGCGCCGCAACTGTCGATCGAGATCGAGCAACAGACTTGGGACCTCGTCGAAAGCGTCAACGAGAAGGGTTCGGATGCCGAAGGTTGCGAGGTCCTCGACCTTCAACATTTGGCGGTTCCTCGCGTAGCCGTAACGCTTGGTGCCTCGTCGCCCCAGTGGCTCTCTCCGCATTACGACGAAGTGCTCGCGCTTCGAGTCACCGAACGCCAACCGAAGCTCGTTCAGAATGAGGTCGAGGTGCGGATCCGTAAAGCTGAATCCGAGAAAGAGGAAGGTTCTCTCAGATAGGTCCGCGCGCAGGCGGTCCCGGAACCCAGGAAAATTCCGCGTGTAGGTCCGATAGTCATCGCGAGTGATAACTATCGTTTTGGGGTCTTCGAGATCTCCGTGAAGTTTGAAGACCGTCGTCGCGGCTTTCGAACCAGCCTCGATCAGCTTGGCGGAGCTGTTCTTGACGCGGACGGTTCGGCCAGCCGCGCGGAACGAGTCCTCAACGAGGGTGTCGTAGTTGGACGTCCAGACGAGATCGATCGGCAGCTTGGCCAAGGCATCGTGCGCCGCCGAGGTCCCCGACTTTGAGAACTCCTCCACGAGCTTGGCATGGAGTCGCAGCCGGCTCCGCGCGGGCTCCCGGTTCAGGTGGTACTGGGCGACAACGGTGAGGTCCTGCTCGACATCCAGATCGAGTTTGAGATCCGACGCGAACTCCTCTAAGAGACCCTTCCAGTCCACGAACCCCGCGCCACGGCTGAGTCCTGCACCAACGAACGAAGCCGCCTCGCCCCGACGCAAGGCCTGTCCATACTGCCGCAGAAAGTCGGCGCGGCTTATCGAGGCTGACATCGCTGACCTCAGGCGAGGATCGCTTTCACGATGTCCCAGCTCCAGCGCAGTTCGCGAATCGTCGTGTCTTTGCCACCGGGCCACCTTCGGTCAAGGAAATCGCTCCGACCCCGACATACCCGAGCCAGTCACGCCCCACCAGCATATTGGCGCGCCCTCATATGGCAGTTCTGGACCTCGCTCCGCTCTACAGGCTTCGAGCGCAAGCCTGCTCTACACCCCGCTCCGCTCTAGCTTGGACGAGCGGACTCGAACTCGCTAACCGGATTTCGACTGACAAGAGCGGACATCGACGAGTACGCGTTCCGAGAGGCAATCGTTCCCTTGAGCGCGACCCATCTTTCGCATAAGCGCTAGTCAGTACCAGTGCTCGAAGGCTGCTCTGGCACTTCGGTCCAGAGGAGCACCTGTGCCCGCGCGTACTCAGCGGCAAGCTCAACCAGGTCCGAACGCTCTTGTTCGCTCTCGACGATGACGATCATCTCGTTATCGACACGCGCGCGCTTCTTGTCCTCAGGTAGTGCAGAGACAGCCAGCTTGCCGAGTCGCTGTTGCACCCAGTCAAAGTACTCGTCTGGTTGATCGGGGCGAATGTCGCCCTCTGCATCGGGCAGATTGGCGAGCAAGTCGGGGTGTTCCACGAGAAACTCGCGCACCATCGCTAGGCGATTGAGCCAGCGCTGCAAAAACGGTTCGAGTTCGTTCATCGCGGAGTCGGCAGCACGTCGTAGGCGATGCAGTTGCTGTGGCGGTGAGAGCGCGAAGCCGACTAACGCATCAAGCTCGAGATCCATCACTTCTGCGATAAGCATGGCTTCCGTCAGGCGAACCGAGCGCGCGCCGGACTCGATGCGCGAAACCGCCGGCGCGTCCAGCTTCATGCCTCGGACTGTCAGGCGATCCGCTAGTTGGCGCTGACTGAGCTCTCGCTGACCCCGCCAGAAGGCCACGGCTCGACCAAAGGCCTCTTCTTGCGTCATGGACGTTACGGAGGTTGTCATAGAAAGCAACTCTATGCCGTTGCGGACACAAGCCCAAGCATTTATGCTTACCACTACAAGGCTTGTCGAAAAAGACAAAGATGGCGGGCCTGAAGTAGCGACAACTACTTCAGGCCCGTGGTGCGATGGTTCATCAGCGATCCAATCGTATCCCGCGTGCGTTAGTGCGTTGCGTCGAAGCCCCGCATCAACGATTGGATCTCAGATGGCACCCGAAAGTCATACCCCTTCGCTCGGTCACCTTCGCGACTTCGCGCGTGCGCGAGCTAACGGTCGCGCTACCCATGTCGAGAGCGACCGACGTCAGGTCGAAGCACCCGCAGACGATCGCGTCTTCGCTTTCGTTTACGAACGATTGATTACTCGAATCATCGAGTACGTTCGTGCCGGTAACCGGGGCGGGGCCCTCGACCAGGCGGTGTTCGACGCCAGTGACCGCATGAAGCCCAGCTATGCTGCGGCGGCGAAGGGTATGGCGCAGGTTCTCCAAGGCCTGAACCCGACCAGCGCGTCCCGCAGACAGAGGAACATCGTGGTTCTCGATACCGATGGCTATCCCCTCGTCAGCTTGCGGGTACATCTTGTTCTCGAGGCCGCCTCTGGCAACTTTGGCGCAGTGGTTCACTTCTCGGGCAATCCGATCACTCAGCCGGAAATGGATCTGATGGAGACCGCGGTCGCGAAAGCGGTCCAGCAGATCGATCCGAACCTGCAGCCGATGATCGTCTTGGCGCGAACCGGGGTTGCCCGTCCGATCGACCCGGCGGTAGCTCTGACCCGTGAACGCATTTCCTTCCTCCGAACAGAATCGCTGGCCTATCGGGAGGCCTGGGCCGTCGCGGCTTAGTAGACGACTAGAGCGGGCCGGTCTAGAGCTCGCCCGCTCGTTGTGTCCTCCGCCAGACCACGCGACGAGATGTCGCGATTGCGCCCACGCCCCCATCCACCCCGCCCCGGATACCGACCCGAAGCCTGCCCGCTGAGAGCCCCGCGAATCGAACGCCGCTACATCCCCATCCCACGCCCCGCACTCGACGCCCCAACAACCGGACCGGTCGCCGTCGCCGCCAAGTCCCGCGCTCGCGCCGCTCGCCGCAACTCCGCCTGAGCCGCGAGCACAGCATCCTGCACCGTCAGCTCCGGCGTGCCGCGCTGCATCGACTCGGCGAGACACTGGCGGGTGGCCGCATCCGTCCGCGCGACCACGATTGCGACGTTGTGCACTCGCCCGCGTGTGAGGCCGACGTACAGGCCCGCCGCGTCGACATCCGGCCCGACCACGGAAGCATCGGCCGTGTCGCCCTGAACGCCATGCACCGTCGACGCGTAGGAGAGCTGCAGGTGCTCCCGCGCATACTCGGCAGAAACTCGCCGCAACTCTCCGCTGTCGCCAACCGACACAAGATCGACGAACTCCTCACGGATGCCGCGTACGATCCACTGCGCACGATTCTCGACGCCCGTGAGCCGGTCGTTACGGCGGGTCTGGACAGTGTCACCGACGAGTATGCGCTGCTCCCCCATCCCCCACGCGACCACACCGGGATCCAGGTCGCCGTGATCGACTCGCCGCTGCTGGATCGCGACGTTGATGGCATCCGCCTCAGCGTTGGTACCGGACACCAACGTCACCCGCATGCCATGCGCTTGCCACTCGAAGTACGCGTCGATCATCCGCTCACGGGCTGCATCGTGATGAGCAACCCGTACGACGTGACCGCGTTCCGCCAACTCACCGGCAACCGTCAATGCATGCTCGCGATCGCTCGTGTTACGCAGCCGCAGCGTGAGCGCCGCGTACTCGGGATCACGGAACCGATGCACCGTGTCGAGCTCGACCGCTGAATTCGCGTGTCGGACCGCTGAACCCATCGCACCGGAATGCCCGACCGGCAGCGCTTGGTGCGGGTCACCCACGAACGCGAGCCCTAACCCCTGTTCGATCGCAAGGTCGGCGAGGACGTTCGCTGTCTGCAGATCGACCATGCCCGCTTCGTCCACCACGATCCGATCGCGAGAACGCAACACGAATTGCGTCGGCCCGCTGTACGCGACACCCGTGCTGGGATCGATCTCGCCCACGCGCAGTCGTGTCCACACCTTTGCACCGGTCGGATCGGCACCCCACCGGTAGCCGTGGTCTGCGAGCAGTGCATGAATACTGGATGCGGAAGCCCCAACCTCGCGAGACGCCACCGACGCCGCCTTCCGGGTCGGAGCGACGACGAGCATCTGCCGCCGTTGCGCACCGAGGGCTGCGAAAGCAACACGCAGCATCGTCGTCTTGCCTGTGCCAGCGGGGCCGGTGACCGCGACGAGCCCATCAGTCCCGGCGATAGCGCACGCCGCAACACCCTGCGAGGCGTCCAGCGTCGAGATGCCCTCGTTGGGCGCGAACCGATACAGCACATTCGGCAGGAGTGAGCGCCCCGGCTGGGCGAGCACATCAAGGCGTCCGGCGAGGCGCACCTTCGCGCGCACTGTCTCGGTCGCCATGAAGGCCTTCACATGCGCCGGCGGAACCTCCGCAACGAGCCGATAGACGGCCTTCGCGGCGCGCGTCGTGATCTCGAGGATCACGCCATCGAGCTCGCTGCGCTCCGCAACGATGCCCGTCCGCGAGAGCGCGCGTATTGCGCCGGCGCGGATGTCGAAGGTACTGAATCGCCCGCCGCATGATGTGGACCGTTGGTCCGCATCCACGATCGCCGCAGCAGCGAGCAGATCCAGATCGAGGGCGTGCAGGTCTGTCGCAGCGACGGCAATCGGTGCACGCGCGGTGATCAGACTCGGATCGATCGCCGTGATCTCGTCGCGGACGCGCGACTCCCACGACATCTCCTCCAGGTCTACCGGCTTGTTCGGTCGCGCGATCGCCCACGCACGCCGGTCGATCTGATGCAGCACCTGCGCGCTGGGCGCCGAGCCCCCGTGCGCCGCCGACCACTCCGCGATCAAGCGCGTTCGGTTCCGCTCGATCTGGCCCGACCTGCGCGAGAGCGGACGCACGGCGCCGGCGAGTCCGGCGATCCCGCCCGAGTCGTCGAGTCTGTACCCGTGGCGTGCAAGCGCGGCGATCCATTCGGGATCTGTGCGCGCGGCGAGCTCGCCCTCGGCGTTGATGACCGTATGCAGCTTCATCGCGACGCGCGAGTCAAGGTTCGACCACTTACCGTCCGCGCCGAGCACCTTGATGTTCAGCCACAGGTGACGGTGGATGTGCGGGTCGAGCGCGCGAGAGCGACGATGCTGCAGCTCGACGACCTCGATGCGCGTGACCTCCTCGCGGAGGAGACCGCCGTGGCCGCGCCGAGCGTTGAGCTCGGTCTGCCACGTGAGCAGGATGCGCTCACGCAGCCGGTCTTGTAGCGCTTCGAACTCTGCAGCGAGTTCCGGATGCAGCAGCGCCGCGATGCTGTACGACTTCGGGTGATTGAGCGTCCCGTCGAGAACCAAGTCCGCGTCAGGGCTCAGCCGCTGGTGGCCTCGCTCCTCCCCCGTGACCGGGTCGTGCCCGGTCAGCCAGACACGAAGTCCGCCGGCTGTGAGTTCGTCGGAGGTGATGACGCCGTTGTCGACGACGAACCGAGAGACGGTTGAATCGGATGCTGCGCCATACGCCTCGAGCGCTTCGGCGCCCGTCGGGTGGGGTATGTGGGCGTCGCACGTGCCCTCGAGAGCATACGAGATCGCGTGCCGAACCCCGCGGGATTCGACACCCCTCTTCCATCGCTCCAGACCTCCGCGCATGGCGCCAGAGTAGGCTAGGTTTTCGCGGTTATCCAGGGATTTTTCTAGGATGCAGGTAGCTGTAGCGAAGTGGTTTCAAAGGGCGTCGTCCACCATCGGTGCCTGCGTGCATTACGGTCATAGCGTTGCAATACGGTCACTGAGCTCAATGGGTGCATTGCGGCCAATCACGGAGCAAGCGCGTTACGCGGAGTCCGCTGATCATCACACGGGATTGGTAGCTTCTCAGGCCGCGAAGACTCGAAGCTCGTCTTCTGCTGCAGCGAGCGACTCACGAACCGTGAGAAGCCACTGAGACTGAGCCAGCGCAAATCCGCCGCTGGAACGTATTTGCGCGGCGATCAACTCCATGCCCACCGCAGTGTGAGAGAGCGATGCGAACTTCGCGCGAAGTGACAGTCCTGCGAAGGCCGCAATATCCTTGCCACGCGACCCCCGTCCGTCTGGCGGCGGGTGAGCGCTAGCTAGAACTACGTCGGCAACCGCTACCGCGCAGTCGCTGGCACTCAGCAAACTGGCGGCGTAGCGTCGAACATCAAGGGTCAGGGTGACCTTGTTTGCCTTCGCGGTCGGGTCAATCGCATCGAACCGCAGCCCCCAGTCATTCACCCGACTGGCATGCCTGATGCCCGCAAGGGGCCCCGCTGAGTCGATGACGGTCTGAGCTGCCGCCTCCGCCCCGCCGACTGCGCTGAGCTTCGTCGACGAAGCTAGATGCTCGAGCAGATGCGCGAGCACTCCCAACGATACGAGCATCGCTTCGAGATCTCGCTGTTCGTAAGTATGTACGATACCCTCAAGCTCGGCATCGGGCTCATCATCGAAGTCGGCGTCGACAATCGCTCGTACTCCCACCTGCCCCCACGCCTTGAGCGCTCGCACCGCGGTCAGGGCTTTCGGTTTCCCGTCGGCGGCAAACATGGTCACCCGATCGAGATGCGCTCGGAGCGTAAGTAGGTCGTCCGGACCTTCTACAATTAATACGGGCGACTTATCTACTTGACGATGCTGACGGATACGATCCTCGAGGCGATCCAGGTCACGCAGTGAGTTACTCATCGAAGTCTTCGCTGAGGTCGTCGATGTCCTCCGAAGCAGTCGCAGGGATCTGGGATGTGAGTTCGAGCTCTTCTGTGAGATCCCATCGGCCGTTTACGATCCCCGACGAGTGCGTGGCCAGGAGCACCTGGAGATTGCTGAGAGCAGCCACGCGGGTGATGTCTGCGAGGAATGCGTGCTTCCAGGCCGCGTGAAGCGAGATTTCGGGCTCGTCGATAAGGACGAGGGACCCGGGACGGGCAGCGAACAGCAGAAGGGTGAACAGGGCTACCAGGTGCTGCTCGCCGGATGAGAGCCGCGCCACGGGAAGCCGATGACCTGCCACATTGTGGAACTCGAGACCGCCGCGCGCGGAGATCGAGGTCTTCTTTCCCGATGGCGCTAGTTTCGTGTCAAGAATGTCGCGAAGCGCTTCCAGCTTCTCGTTGACTGGAAGCAGGGGCTCAAGTCTGCGATCCCAGTCATCTAGAAAAACGCTCAGTATTCGGCGATCGGTCGGCGTTGTCTTGTCCGGAAACGCCATCGGTCTTTCGCCAACTGCTAGTCCGTTCCGAGCGAGAGCCTCATATCGCTCGACTGTATTGTCGTAGCGCTTGTGAAGGTCGGACTCTCGCACCGTCGACCGGGCACCTTGCAGGGCGCGCCGCGCGAAACTAAGGTCTGCACTCTGCGTGGCCTGCACTGAAGCACGCCGGGCTTCGGTTATCTCTTCACTGAGCATGTGTGTATAACCACGAATTCTTGATGCCGCCGCGGTATTTGACCGAATACGACGGCCGCCCCACTCGCCGAGCATGCGCGGGTCCTCTGCGCGAGCGTCCAGGCGCCAGGTATCGATGAAGACCGGGCGATTGCCTCCACAGAGTTCGGCGATTGCTGGGACCTTCCTAGCGCGGGTCGCGAGTGCATCGACATCGAAGTCGTACCGGCGGCGCAAATCGTTCTCTGATAGGTAAGCTCCGGTCCGCTCGTTGAACCAACGCCCCGCCGCCGTCTTCACGATTCCTGCAGGCAGCGCGCGTTCAATGTCGAGCTCTTCAAGCGTGAACACAACGCTCTCCGTCTCCTCACCGGGTTGGCTTGCAGCAGATATGCGGACGGTGGGCCCGTCAGGTCCGACCTCTCGGTCGACGACGAGCGCCTTACCGCCGCTGAACTCCAGCGTCAGTTTTCTGTACGTCGTCTCAATGAGGGTCTGACCGTCAAGGGCGAGAAGTGCAGCCGTCAGGCGGAGCACGTGGGTCTTTCCGGCACCGTTGGGCGCGACAATGATTGTTGGCTCGGTTGAACGAAGGTTCACCACATGGTGTGCATAGCCAAATAGCCCGACGATTTCGATTCTGGTGACGGTTCTCATGGGGTTCCTTCGTTCCTCAATTTGGACCCACACTTCTGAAGTGGTCATAAAGCATGGCGGGGAGCGCTTTACTCAACGCCGCGAACAGCCCGCTGTCGCCGAGCAGTTCGTCAATGAAAGCGGGCGTCTCGTCTCGCACTTCGACGACTGCCTTGGTGAACGCCCTCGGCAGCGCCGGCGACTCGGCGAATTGTTGCGGCGTGTTCACTTCGGCCTGGCGAGCAAGTTCGACGTCCAGGGCGAGCTTGCCGACGATGTGGTTCATCTGCAGGTCGATGACGCCGACGCCGTACTTGTCGCCGAGGCGTTCGTTGAGCTTCTGGATGATCTCCTCGAGCGCGCTGCGGTGCTTCTCGTGGATCGCGCCGGATCCGATCGCGGTGATCGGGTCCAGCCCCGGTCCCTGCTCGAGGTTGAGCTTGACCGCTTCGCCTGCGGAGATCTTGTAGCCGACGAGCGTCACGTCCGAGATGTCGACCGGTTCGAGGATTGTCGCAGTGGACAGCTGGGGAAGGATGCGGCGGAAGAAGTAGTGCCGACGGGGTAGGTCGGTGTCTTCGAGGTTGCGGGCCTGGGAGATGAAATCGTAGAACTTCACGAAGTTTCCCACGTCCGCCTTGAAGAGCCGCAACTCGTCCTGCTCGGATTTGTCGTCGTCCAGCACAGCTGCGACCCACCGCTTCTGGAACCGGTCCACCGCCGGGGCGGTCGCCGCCGACACCTTCGAGTTCACGTTCACCCCACCGGCGAGTGCGGCATCGAACGCCTGCTCGACCTCCGTCATGTCGTAGATTCCTGCGGCGTCGAGCTTGACCACGAGGTCGTAGATTAGGTTCGGGTCGGTCGTCGCGGTGAGGGTCGCCTTCCGGTAGTACGGCAGGAACGCGTCCAGCACCTCGAGGGGATCGTTGACGAAGTCGAGAACGAACGTCTTGTCCTTGCCCGGGTAGGTGCGGTTCAGGCGGGACAGGGTCTGCACGGCCTGGACGCCGCCGAGCTTCTTGTCGACGTACATCGCGACCAGGCGGGGCTGGTCGAACCCGGTCTGGAACTTCTCGGCCACGATCATCACGTTGAATGTGGCCGGTTTGAATGCCTCTGCGAGATCCGACGGAACCCCCGGATTCTGAGTGCGCTCCGTCAGCCCCTCGCCAACGTCGTCCGGGTCTTCGACGGTGCCTGAGAACGCAACCAGCGACCGCACCCCCAGCACTCCGGAGTCCGCGATGTACTTGTCGAGGTACTTCTTCCACCGCACCGCCTCGATGCGCGATCCGGTGACGACCATTGCCTTGGCCTTGCCGTCCAGCAGGGGCTGCACGAAGGTGCAGAAGTGGTCGACAACAATCTTTGCCTTCTGGCTGATGTTCGTCGGATGCAACCGTACGTACTGCACCAGCGCCTTCACCGCGGTCGACTCATCGACCTCACCGGCGTCGTCGTACTCCGAGTCGGGATGCTGCAGCCTCCACGCCACCTTGTAGGGCGTGTAGTTCTGCAGCACGTCGAGGATGAACTTTTCCTCGATTGCTTGCTGCATCGAGTACAGGTCGTACGGCTCCGGCAGACCCCCACCCTCTCGCACACGCCCGAACAGCTCGAGCGTCTTGCCCTTCGGGGTCGCTGTGAAAGCGAAGTAGGAGATGTTCGGAGCGGACGCCGTGACCTCCATCGCCCACTGCAGGTACGCCTCCGAGTTGATCGGCGCGCCTTCCGCGACCGCGGCCTGCTCATCCGGCGACAGCACCTTCGTCAACGCGCCCGCGGTCGACCCGGTCTGCGACGAATGTGCCTCATCCGCGATCACCGCGAAACGACGCCCCTGCAGCTCTGGCAGGGTCTGGATCGCGGTGATCAGCGCCTCGAACGACTGGATCGTCACGATCACGATGTTCTTGCCGCCAGTCAGCGCGGCGGCGAGCTGCTTCGACTTCGACTCGCCCGCGTCCTTCGTGATCGACTGCACCACCCCGGCCTGCTTCTCGAACTGGCTGATTGCATCCTGCAGCTGCTTGTCCAGCACCGTCCGGTCCGTGACCACCACGACCGTGTCGAACACGCGCACGTTCTGGTTGTCGTGGAGCTGGGAGAGGCGGTGCGCGAGCCACGAGATCGAGTTCGTCTTCCCCGACCCCGCCGAATGCTGCACCAGGTACCGGTTCCCCGGCCCCTCCACCCGCGCCGCCTCAACCAGACGGGTCACAGCCCGCCACTGGTGGTATCGGGGGAACAGCACCTTCTCGGTCTTGGTCTTCTTGCCTGTGTCGGGGTCGACATCGACATCGACCTGCAGGTGCACGAACGATCCCAGCAGCTGCAGCCAGGTGTCGCGCTGCAGGATCTCCTCCCAGAAGTACGAGGAGGCCGACCCGTTCGGGTTGACCGGGTTCCCGGCGCCCTCATCCGCGCCCTTGTTGAACGGCAGGAAACGGGTCGCGGCGCCGGCGAGCTTCGTCGTCATCCGCACCTCGGAGTTCGACACCACGAAGTGCACCAGCGACCGCTTCGCGAACCCGAACAACGGCTCACCCGCCGGCGACCGGTCGAACCGGTACTGGTTCACCGCGTTCCCGATCGACTGCGTGAAGTCCGTCTTCAACTCCAACGTCGCGACCGGGATACCGTTCACGAACAGCACCAGATCCAAGGCCTTGTTCGGATGCTTCACCGAGTAGTGCACCTGACGCACCACCCGCACCCGCATCTTCGCGTACGCCTCGAGCGTGTCAGGGTTCTGAGTCGTCGCCGGCCGGAACTGCGCCAACCGGAACTTCACCGCACCCCCATGCAGCGGCACCATCGAGAACCCCTCATGCAGAATCCGGATCGTCCCACCGTTCTTCAACGGATCCAGATCCAAAGACTTCGCAAGGCGATTCAGGATGCTGTCGCCCGCGGCCTTGCGCTGCGTCTGAGTGTCACCGGGCCGAACAACCTTCGCGAACTCGATAGGCTGCGAGTCCGCCAACCAGCTGAGCACGTCCTCAGGGAACAGCGCGAGCTCACGGTTGTAACCGGCATCGGTCGGCGAATACAACCAGCCGTTCGCGGCGAGACGCTCCGCGATCTCGTTCTCGAGCACCGATTCCAGATGCGACCCAGCAACACCACTCACACAGCCACCCCCACATCGATCTTCCCCGTCACAGCCGCCGAGATCAGGGCGGCACGACGCTCCCGCGCCAACGCGACGCTGTGCCGCGCTGTGCCTACCGCAGCGTCAATCTCCGCCGTCCGTCGCTCCACCTGCTCAGCGATCGCGCACTGTTCACGGTAGGGCGGCACTGCGACGTACTCGTTGAAGTACGCGGACTGGTCGAGGTTCTGGATCCCAGTCGACTGCTTAAGCGACTTCTCGGTGATGCGCAGTCGATACATCGCTCCATGGACGTACGTCCAGAACTGGGGATCCATTCCGGCTCGCAGCTCTACGCGAGCTACGAAGTTCGAGCAAACTGCCGGCTCATCTCGGTCGTACAGCACGACGAAGCCGACCGGGGACTTCTCACCCCCACCGGATTTCTCGAGCAGCAGATCGCCGTTCCGTAAGACCCGACCGGCTCGTTCAGACGCACTCAGTTTCCGAAGAGTGTGCGCATCGTCGTGGATCCGCTGCTTTGGCCGATCGAAGTCAGCGACACGCACGCAACGGAGATCCTCTCCCCCCCCTTCTGGGTCAGCACCCCAGACGCCATTCCGGGCGCGAGCTACCGTCGAGGCCAACCGCTGAACCGACCAGTGGCTTGGGACATCTCCGAGCCACTCGACACCGCTCGCTGCCAGCGGGGCTGAGGCATCGATACCACGGGTAACAGCGTGCGCGATGACCGCAGCGCGGCGCTCGGTGAGGAGGGTGATGAGGTCCTCGTTCTTCGCGATGAACGCGTCGATCTGTGCCGTCTCCCGATCCAGATAGTCGGCGATGGCTCTCTGTTCGGGGAGCGACGGGACCGGCACCCGCTTGGAGGCGACGGTTTCGACCGATATTCCGGGCTGGGCCGCACTGGTGGAATACTGCCCGAGGTCCATGACGGAGAGGATGTAGCGAAGCCATTCAGGATCACAGCGGCGTCCCGAGTAGGCGACAATCGCGTGCTCGGTTGCGTAGACCTTGCCGTGTCCTATCCAGACTTTCCCACACAGGGCACCTTGTCGGCCGATCATGGGCGCCACCGCGTCGACATTGAACGAGTCCGTGTACCCGCGGAACCCGCCGCCGCCGTACACGGGATACTCACCTGACTCATTGATCCGAGCGCTGTCGATAGCGTCGCCACTCTTGAAGCGCGCAATCAGACCGAGCTTGATGGTTTCCCAGGACGCCGGGATCTTGTCGTCGCTTAGCCACTCGATCCCACTGTCCCGGTAGTCGGCATGCGGCCTGTGACGCTTCACGCCTCCACCTGGTTGAGTATTGCGCGGAGTTCGTCCATGACGGCGTCGAGGTCGCGGTCGATCTCCTCAAGTGGACGGGGTGGGATGTACTGGTAAAAGTGGCGGGTGAAGGGGATCTCCGCGCCTTCCTTGGTCTTGGAGTAGTCGACCCATGCGTCGGGCGCGTACGGGAGGACTTCACGGGCAACGTAGGCGTCTGCATCCTCGTCCCATGGCACGTTCTCGGTGTCGCGGAGCGACGGATCGGCCTCAGGGTCCCCCTTGGCGTCGGTGCAGGTGTCGGCGGTGTCGTCCTGCTCGCCGAGCTCCGTCGTCACGGTCTTGAGCAGCGGTGCGGGGAGGGTGAGGCCTTCGGCTTTCGCGGCGTCCTTTAGCGCCTTCTGGAACTCGGCGCGGTTCTTCCACACTGTGTCAGTGCCGAGCCGGTCGAGAGCGGCGCGGAGGGCGGCGGAATCCGTCTCGTTCAGTTTCTGGATGGCCTTGGCTTCGAAGACGGTGTCGATGCGCTCGGGGGTGGCGTGCCAGTTGAGTTTGAGTAGACGTTCGACGGTGATGGTGCGATAGAGGAATTCCTCGTTGCGGAAGATCTTCGAGTTCTTGCCTTCCTCGAACTCGGCGTACAGGCCGACGATGGTCTCGATGTTCTTCGGCGAGAGTTCGTTGCGCTTGGAGCCGAGGGTCTTCGGAACCTTGGTAAACATCTCGCGCCCGTCGATGAGCTGGACCCGGCCCCTGCGGTCATCGGCCTTGCGGTTGGTGAGGACCCAGATGTATGTGGAGATGCCGGTGTTGTAAAACATGTCCTTCGGCAGCCCGATGATCGCCTCGACGAGGTCGTTGTCGAGCAGCCACTTGCGGATGTTCGACTCGCCACCTCCGGCACCGCCGGAGAACAGCGGTGACCCGTTCAGGACGATCGCGATGCGGGAGCCGCCACCTTCGGGTGTGCGCATCTTCGACACCAGGTGGAGGAGGAATAGCATCGCCCCGTCGCTAACGGTGGGGGTGCCGGGGCCAAAGCGGCCGTTGAAGCCGAGCTTGGTGTGTTCGTCGTCGACGTAGGTGCGCTGGTCTTTCCAGTCGACGCCGAAGGGCGGGTTGGAGAGGCTGTAGTCGAACTTCTTGTCGTCGAAGGCGTCTTCGGTGAGGGTGTCGCCAAGGGCGATGTTGTCGACGTCCTGGCCCTTGAGGACCATGTCGGCCTTGCAGATCGCGTACGAGGCGTCGTTATAGTCCTGCCCGTACAGGTTGAGCTGTATGCCCGGGTTCAACGTGCGGAGGTACTCGTCAGCGACGGAGAGCATGCCGCCCGTGCCGGCGGTCGGGTCGTAGATGGACCGCACCACACCTGCTTTCGACAGGGCGTCGTCGTCGAGTGCGAACAGCAGCTCGACCATGAGCTTGATGACCTCGCGCGGGGTGTAGTGGTCACCGGCGGTCTCGTTTGACTTCTCGTTCGCGAACCGGATGAGCTCCTCGAATACAAGACCCATCTGGATGTTGCTGACCGTGCGGGGGTGGAAGTCCGCCTGCGCGAACTTCTCCGTCACCGCGAACAGCTTGTTCTTCTCCGCCAGCTTGTTCAGCGTCTTGTCGAACTCGAACCGCTCGAAGATGTCGCGCACGTTCAGGGAGAAACCGGCCAGGTAGGAGGACAGGTTCGCGCGGAGGTCGGCTGGATCGGCGACGAGCTTGCCGAAATCGAAGGGTGACGCGTTGTAGAACTGGTGACCGGCGGCTTCCTGGAGCTTGATCGCCTGCAGCATCTCAGGGAGCGTCGCGATGGACTTCGCGGCCTCGAGCACAGCAGGCTTCGTGTCGGCGAGCACGGCGTCGAGGCGGCGGAGCACCGTGAACGGGAGAACCACCGACCCGTACTCAGAGGGCTTGAACGGACCGCGAAGGGACTCGGCGATGTTCCAGATGAAAGCGACGTGATTCACCACAAGTGAGCACTCCTGCTGTAGAGCAACGAAAAAGCGGCAATAACGCCGCGAACCCTCCCATCCTGGCGCAACTCTCTCCACTATCCGCTCACTCGTCAAGGAGTCCTAGCGTGAGTTGATTCCTGCGGCCGCCAGCACAAGCAGCGCTCACGTGTGTTCTCGAGCAACTCGTAGATCACTCAGTCCGCAGGCTCTCCGACAATCAGCAAACCCAGCGATCGGGAAGCGGCGCAGTGCTCGTCGTCGAACGGCTGCTAAGGGACGCGCGCCAGCGCGGAGTCTGCAAGGAGTGAGCGACGAGAACGGAGCCGCGACCGATCGCTACTCTCTCGGCGTCGGAGGGAGGCGCCCCTCCACGCGGCGCCAGTTGGCGACGTCTTCCTTCATCTATCCACATCTCGTCTCAGTCGCGTTGACGACGACCGATCGGTGTCCGACACTGTCCCGATAGGGACCGTCAATCCGCACCGAACGGAGGTCGAGATGGGCTACATCACCCCGTACGAGACGGCGAAGGGCCGCCGCTATCGTGTGCGCTATCGCAAGCCCGATCGCACCGAGGCGGAGAAGCGCGGCTTCACGACGATGCGTGAGGCGAAGCTCTACCTCTCGATGGTCACGGTGTCGAAGTCCAAGGGCGAGTACATCGATCCGTCCTCATCCCGGGTTCCGGTCCGGATGTTCGCGGACAGCTGGCTGAAATCGAAGCAGCCGCCGATGTCAAAGCCGTCGTATTACGCGACGCTCGAGCAGGGTTGGAAGAACCACGTCGCGCCGGTGTGGGCTGACCGCGAGATCTCGTCTATCCGGCGCTCAGAAGTCCAGGATTGGGTGTCAGATCTCGCGGCGAGGAAGTCGCGTACGGTGGTTCTTCGCGCGCTGGGGATTCTGGCCGGCATCCTTGACGTTGCGATCGACGATCGTCGCCTCGCGAGCAATCCGGCGCGCAACATTCGCAATCTTCCTCGGCACGGGCCGGGCAAGCGACGCATCTACCTCACACATGACCAGGTGGCGACGCTGGCGGCGTGCTCAGCACATCCCACGCTCGTCTTGACACTGGCGTACTGCGGTCTGCGCTGGGGGGAGGCGACGGGGTTGCGGGTGCGCAGCGTGAACCGGCTGCGCCGGCGCTTCGTGATCGAGGAGAACGCCGTCATGATCGCCTACGAGATCCACGTCGGTACGCCCAAGACACAGGAGCGCCGCTCAGTCCCCTACCCGGCGCGTCTCGCCCCGATGATCGAGCAGGCGTGCGCCGGCAAGGGCCCGGAGGGACTGCTTTTCGGCGACGGGGTCAATCACATGCGCAACTCAGGCGACAAGGGCTGGTTCGCGAACGCGGTGCGGCGGGCGCAGGAGTTCGATCCGTCGATCCCGCGGCTCACTCCGCACGACCTCCGTCACACAGCCGCGTCCCTCGCGATCAGCTCGGGAGCAAACGTAAAGGCCGTGCAGCGGATGCTCGGCCACGCGTCGGCTGCGATGACACTCGACACATACGCCGACCTCTTCGAGGACGATCTGGACGAAGTCGCGACGCGGCTGAATGCGCAGATGCCGTTGGTGGCGCTACCGTCGGGTCCGCAGACTCGCTACGCCCGGCCGCAACGACTGCATTAGCAGCGGGGAGCAGATTGCTCACTTTTTCGACAGGGCTGGATCCTGTGCGAAACGCTTCATTTTGGCGTTCTAGGACGCCGATCGAAGGGCCTTGAAGTGGCTTGTCGGTGTGCCCAGAGTTTGATAAATGCGGGCAAAAAACGGGCAAAAACGCGATCTTTGTGGTCTGACCACAGAAGGAATCCCCGGTCAGAGGCAAAAAACGGCTGTGCCCCTGGAGGGACTCGAACCCCCAACCGTTTGCTTAGGACGCAACTGCTCTTCCATTGAGCTACAGAGGCTGGCCCGACCGAGTCTACCGGGGCTCCACGGCCGGGCAGCCGTCAGTGCTTGCGCTCGATCCACCACTCGGTGAACTCCCTCGCGCGGCCGTCGTCGGCGAACCGCACGAGCCACAGGTTGTCGTACGTCCCGACCTTGGCGCCCGCGGCATACGTCGTGACGCCGCGAATGGCGGCGGCATCCGTCGTCTCGATCTCGACGTGGCCGTCGAACGTCCACTCCCCCGGCTCGTCGCGCTCATCGCTCCACAGCGCGAGGATTCGGTCGATGCCGACGGCGGGTTCGAGATCGTCGGGCGACCCGCGATACACCGCATCGTCGGTGAACAGCGCGCGGATCGCATCGGGTTCGTTCGTGCGCCACGCCTCGACATAGCCGCTCAGAAACCGCTCCGCGTTGCTCATGCGACGACACTGGCACGACGCTCACCCCCGCGCCAGGGCGGTTCCTCCGTATTGCGTGGGAATCGGGGCGGATCGCCGGCGCACGGTTGCATCCCGGCGCGGATCTCGGAATCGTGGCCGGTCCTATTGCCCGAAACGGAAGGACCGACATGCTCACCATGACCGATACCGCCGCTGAAGCCGTCAAGGCGATCGTCTCGCGCGTGCCGAATGTGCCCGACGAGGGCGGCGTGCGCATCCGCGACACCGGCACCGCCGAAGGCTTCGAGCTGAGCGTCGCACCGGCGCCCGAAGAGACCGACACGGTCGTCGCCGAAAGCGGAGCGAACGTGTTCCTCGACGTCGGCGCCGCCGCGGCGCTGGATGACCGCGTGCTCGACGCCGAACTCGCGCAGGACGGCTCTGTGCGCTTCGCCCTGGGCACCCAGGGCTGACACGTTCCGCGAGGCGGGCTCCTGCGGGGGCCCGCCTTCGTCGTGTCAGAAGATCGCGTGCCTGATCACACCGTGCGGCTCTGGGCGACGTAGACCGTGTTCGACGAGGTTCCACCGGTGACGGGATTGTCGAAGTCCACGACATGCGCCGCACCGTCGTCGAAGACCTCGGCGAGCACGGTCATGAACTCCGCGTCGGGCGGGTCGTCCGACCACAGCGCGAAGACGCCACCCGACGTCAGATGCCGGTCGAGGGCGCGCAGACCGTCGGCCGTGTAGAGGTCGGCGTGGGTCGGGTCCAGCTGGTGCCGGGGGGAATGGTCGACGTCGAGCAGGATCACGTCGTACCGCGCATCCGCATCGACCGGCTCACGGCGCATCAGCGCGAAGAAGTCGTCGCTGACGAGCGTGGTGCGCGGGTCGCCGACCAGCTCACGCGAGGCGGGGAGCAGCATCCGCTCATGCCAGCCGATCACCGCATCGAGCCGATCGATCACGGTGAGCGCCGAGACGCGCGCGTCGCGCAGGGCGGCGACGGCGGTGTATCCGAGCCCGAGTCCGCCGACGAGCACGGTGAGACGGCTCCCGGATGCCGCGGCCAGCCCGAGGTCGGCGAGCGCCTCTTCGGCGACGGTGAACAGACTCGACATCAGATACTCGTCGCCGAGCTTGACCTCGTAGATCTCCTGCCCCACCGAAGGTTCCGACCGTCGCCGGAGGGTGAGGTCTCCCATCGGAGTCGGTTGCCAATCGAGCTCTTCGAACCGTGCGATCACAGACGTCCCGTCGTAGGGTGCCCACACTACGCGGCGGGGCGCTCCTCCCCTACTTCCCAGCTCGTCGCCCTGTGCTCCGGCGCATCAGCGGAAGTCGCGCGACTGGTGGTGCACGCCCACCCGCAGATCCTCGACGCGGTCGGCGACGAGGTTCGTCACCCCCTCGACAGAGCGTTCGAGCAGGCCCCGCACGATGAGCGCCGGCGCATCGCGCACGACCCTGCGATACCGGTTCCACACCCCCACCGAGCAGATGACGTTGACGATGCCGTGCTCGTCTTCGAGGTTGAGGAACGTGATTCCGGATGCTGTCGCCGGACGCTGCCGATGCGTGACAAGCCCGGCGACTTCGACTCTTCTCTCGGCCTCGTGCGTGCGCAGCTCGCGCGACGTGAGCACACCGCGCGCATCGAGCCTCGACCGGTAGTGCGTCAGCGGATGATCGTCGACCGAGACGCCCGTCGCCCACAGATCGGCGGCGAGCACGTCATAACTCGTCGGGTCGGTGAACAGCGGCGGCTGCACGAAGGCGAGCGAATCGGGCAGGAACTCGGCACGGTCCTGGGCGGCGGATCCGGCGAGCCACGTCGCCTCGCGGCGCGTGAGTCCGAAGCAGTCGAACGCTCCGGCGGTCGCGAGTGCTTCCGCCTGGGTGGCCGTGAGGCCGGTGCGGCGGACGAGGTCGCGCTGGTCGCGGTAGGGGCCGGCCGCGTCGCGCTCTTCGACGATGCGGGTGGCGACGTTCTTGCCGATGCCTTTGATAGCGGCGAGACCGAGGCGCACGGCGTAAGCGCCGTCGCGGCGGTGGGCGGCGGAGTCGTCGGGGGCGGTGGGGTCGAAGTCGCCGGTGGGGGGCTGGTGGCGGGCGGTGCAGGAGGGGAGGCCGGTGGGGGGTCTCGACCCTTCGGCGGGCTCAGGGACCGGTTCATGGGGAGGGGGCGACCCTTCGGCAGGCTCAGGGACCGAGGCGGGCGACCCTTCGGCGGGCTCAGGGACCGGGGCGGGCGACCCTTCGGCGGGCACAGGGACCGAGGCGGGCGACCCTTCGGCGGGCTCAGGGACCGAGGGCTCGAGCAGGGGGTCGACGCTGGAGGCGTGGAGGTCGGGGCGGCGCACCTCGACGCCGTGGCGGCGGGCGTCGGCGACGAGCGTCGCGGGTGAGTAGAACCCCATCGGCTGCGCGCGCAGCAGCCCGGCGAGGAACGCCGCCGGATAGTGCAGCTTGATCCACGAGCTGGCATAGACGAGCAGCCCGAACGACAGCGAGTGCGATTCGGCGAACCCGAAGTTCGCGAACGCCTGGATTTTGGCGTAGATCGCGTCGGCCTCCTCTCCCACGAGGCCGTTCCGCGCCATCCCCTCATAGAGCTTGGTCTTGAGCGAATCGATGCGTTCGATGCCGCGCTTCGATCCCATCGCGCGGCGCAAGAGGTCGGCATCCTCACCGCTCACCTCGCCGATCGCGACCGCCATCTGCATGAGCTGCTCCTGGAAGACCGGCACCCCGAGCGTGCGCTCGAGCACGGGCTTGAGCTTCGGATGGGCGTACGTGACCTCTTCGCGCCCCAGCTTGCGCCGCACATACGGGTGCACCGCCCCGCCCTGGATCGGCCCTGGCCGGATCAGCGCGATCTCGATCACGAGGTCGTAGTAGCGTCGCGGCTGCAGTCTCGGCAGCAGCCCCATCTGCGCGCGGGACTCGACCTGGAACACTCCGATCGAATCGGCCCGGCACAGCATGTCGTAGACCCCCTTCTCTTCCTTCGGCAGGGTCGACAGCTCCCACTCCTCCCCCGTCGCGGCGCGGATCATGTCGAAGCAGTACTGCAGGGCGGCGAGCATCCCGAGGCCCAGCAGGTCGAACTTGACCAGGCCCATCCAGGCGGCGTCGTCTTTGTCCCACTGGATGACCGTGCGCCCCTCCATGCGCGCGTGCTCGATCGGCACCACCTCACCCACGGGCCGGTCGGTGAGCACCATGCCCCCGGAGTGGATACCGAGGTGCCGCGGCGCCTTCAGCAGCTCACCGGCGAACTCGAGCACCTGATCGGGGATGTCATGTGCGTCGGCAGGCCCGGCAACCGAGCGGCCCGAACCCCCCGCGCCCCCAGGTGGTCGAGTAGCCGACGACGTCGGCGTATCGAGACCCGGAGCCCACCGCTCGACCTGCTTCGACCAGGCGTCCTGCTGCCCGGGCGAATGCCCGAGCGCCTTCGCCATGTCGCGGATCGCGTTCTTCGGCCGGTACTGGATGACATTCGCCACCTGCGCCGCCCGCTCGCGCCCGTACTGCTGGTACACCCACTGGATGATCTCTTCGCGCCGGTCGGAGTCGAAATCGACGTCGATGTCGGGCTCCTCGTCGCGCAGCGACGACAGGAACCGCTCGAACGGCAGGTCGAAGGCGATCGCGTCGACGGCGGTGATGTCGAGCAGATAACAGATGGCACTGTTCGCGGCGGATCCGCGCCCTTGACAGAGGATGCCGCGGCGCCGAGCCTCTTGCACGATGCCATGCACGATGAGGAAATAGCCCGGGAAGTCCTTCATCTCGATGACGCCGAGCTCTTTTTCGATGCGGGCGCGGTTCGCCTCGGACAGATCGGGATACTTGCGCGGCACCGCCTGCCACACGAGGTGCCGCAGCCACGACATCGGCGTGTGCCCCTCGGGCACCTTCTGCTTCGGCAGGGCGGGCTTCGCGCGCCGCAGCGGGAACGCCAGCTCATCGGCGAGCGGCACCGTGCGGGCGACGGCATCGGGATGCCGCGTGAACCGCTCGGCCATCTCGGCCCCCGAGCGCAGGTGCGCTCCGGCGTGCGCGGGCAGCCATCCGTCGAGCTCGTCGAGTCCGCGGTTGGCGCGCACGGCCGCGACGGCGGCGGCGAGCAGCTGGCGCTGCGGCACCGCATAGTGCACGTTGTTGGTCGCGACGGTCGGCAGCCCCTTCTCGCGCGCGAGCCCGGCGAGCACGTCGTTGTCGCGGGTATCGAGCGGGGAGCCGTGGTCGATCAGCTCGACATAGACCCCGTCGCGGCCGAACAGGTGCACCAGGCGGTCGAGTTCGCCCGCGGCGGCGCCTGCTCCGGAGGCGCCGAGCGCGCGGCGCACGCTGCCCTTGCGGCATCCGGTCAGCACGGCCGTGTGCCCCGCCAGCTGCGCCGACAGCTCGTCGAGGTCGTACTGCGGCCGCCCCTTCTCTGCGCCCTGCAGCTGGGCGTGTGTGAGGGCTCCCGCGAGGCGGTGATACCCCTCTTCGCCGCGCGCGAGCACGAGCAGATGCTCGCCGACGGGATCGGGCTGGCCCGCCTGCGGGGCGGGCAGATCGAGCGACAGTTCGGCGCCGAACACGGTCGCCAGCTGCCGCGTCTCGGCGGCTTCGGCGAACCGGACGATGCCGTAGAAGCCGTCGTGGTCGGTGACGGCGAGCGCGTGCAGTCCGAGCCGCTCGGCCTCTTCGGCGAGCTCTTCGGGAGAGGAGGCCCCGTCGAGGAACGAGTACGACGAGTGCGCGTGCAGCTCGGCGTAGGGCACGACGTCGGCGGGGCGCTCGATCGGCATGGGCACGTAGGGTCCGCGCTTACGAGACCACGCGGGACTGTCGCCGCCGTCGGCTCCGGCGGGGCGGTGATCGGGGCGGCGCCGATCGCTCAGCACGCGCTCGAGGTCGGACCACGACACCGACGGGTTGTTGAAGCCCATCAGTCGTCCTCCCGCCCTTCGACAAGCTCAGGGACCGAGCCAGGGGCGAGGGCGGGGGCGGGGGCGAGGGGCGACCCTTCGACAAGCTCAGGGACCGGGGCGGGGCCGGGGGACGACCCTTCGGCAAGCTCAGGGACCGGGGCGGGGCCGAGGGGCGACCCTTCGACAAGCTCAGGGACCGGGGCGGGGTCGAGGGGCGACCCTTCGGCGAGCTCAGGGGCCGAGCCGGGGGCGGGGGGCGACCCTTCGGCGAGCTCAGGGACCGAGCCGGGGGCAGGGGGCGACCCTTCGGCGAGCTCAGGGACCGAAATGCCCATCAGCTCAGTCATACGCCCCCTCCGCCGTCCACCGGCCGCTCTCGCAGACGAGCAGCCATGCGGCGCCGTCGGCGTCGACGACCTGAAAGCGGTGGGCGCGGCGTGCGCGCGCGGCATCCCACCCTCGTTCGATGACGGGCCAGGGCCCCGCCCACGCCTCGATCGCGCGGCGGCGGCCGCCCTCGACGAGCACGCCGGGCGCCGCCGAGAGGGTGCCGCGCTCATCGACCTCGACGGCGTACCCGCCGAGCGTGGTCACCTCGACCGTCGGCGGCTCGGTGAACACGGTCGTCGGCAGCGGGTCGGGAAGGCTCCCCGGCCACGGTCGCGCGCGCTCCCTGTCGAGCACGGCGCGGTCGCCCCACGGCACGAGCACCTGCCGTTCGGCGAGCCAGCGTCCGCCGCCGATCGCGGGGGTCGCGACGGCGCGGTGGCCGAGCATCGCCTGCACGCGCGAGAGGGCGTGGTGCACGTGCTCTTCGGGACCCGACCCGAAGATCGCGGGGAGGTGGTGCGCCGCGGCATCCACCGCTTCGGGTGCGATCCGCACGAGGGTGACGCCGCTGCGCAGCGCCTCGGAGTCCTCGCCCAGCTGCCACCGCACACGGTCGACGACGGCGGAGGCGTCGAACGACGCCGGATGCAGCCACACCCGCTCGCTGCGCTCACCCCGATCGCCGACGAGCTCGACGCGCAGCTCGGTGCAGACGAGATCGAGCGCGCCGAGTCCCCCGATGAACTCGTCGGCAGCGATGCGCATGCCGAACGCGACCTGCTCGACGATCTCGATCGGCGGCTCGAACGCGACCTCGCGGTGCAGCTCGGGCGGTGGCGTGCGGGGGTCGACGGGCTGCGAGTCGCGCCCGCCCGCGAGCGCGTGCAGACGGATGCCGCGGGGTCCGAACCTCTCGCGCACGCGCTCGTCGGGCATGGCCGCGAACGCGCCGAGCGTGTGGATGCCCAGGCGCGTGAGGAGGCTGATGAGGTCGTCGGGGGCGTGTTCGGTCTTTTTGGCTGCGGTGTTGTCGAGCGCGGTGATGGGGAGCGGTGCGAGGAAGCCGGCCGCTCCCCCGGCGGGCACCGTGAAGATCGGCTCGGCACGGGTGGATGCCGCCATCGCGGCCCGCTCGGCCGTGAAGGGTCCGTCGGCGATGCCCGCCCGCACGTCGGGCAGGCCGAGCTCGCGCAGAGCGGTGACGAGCACGCGCGCGGCGTCGACCTCGCCGCCGTAGTAGCGGGCGGGGCCCTTGGCCTTGAGGGCGCAGAGTCCGGGGCGCACGAGCTGGACTCCGGGTGCGCGCTCTTCGATGCACGCGATGACCGGGGCGAATGCGCGGTGGTCGCGGGCGTCGTCGGCGGGGACGATCTCGAGCGACGGGCAGCGCGCCTGCGCGTCGCGGCGACGCTGCCCGCGGCGCACGCCCTCGGCCCGCGCGGCAGCCGAGCACGCGACGACGCGGTTGGCGTGGACGATGGCGATCGGGCGGGCGGCTTGGGCGGGCGACCCTTCGCCCCCCGCCCCCGGTTCGGTCCCTGAGCTCGCCGAAGGGTCGCCCCCCGACCCCCACTCGGTCCCTGAGCTCGCCGAAGGGCCGACCCCCGGCCCCGACTCGGTCCCTGAGCTCGCCGAAGGGTCGATCCCTGAGCGTGCCGAAGGGCCGACCCCCGACCCCCGGTCGGTCCCTGAGCCCGCCGAAGGGTCGGTCCCTGAGCTCGCCGAAGGGTCGATGGGGGTGAGTGCCGTGATCGGCCAGTCGGGGAACCAGAGCACGAGAGTGCGCACGCTCATCCGGCCTTCGACCATTCCGTGGGGCGTTCGGTGCCGTGCTCGACCCGGGTGAGCCTCGCGGGGGCGGCGGCGACCGTGCCCGCGGCATCCGGAAGCAGCATGCGCCCCGTGCGGGCCACGGGCCACCGTCGGCTCGCCGACGTCACGGTCACGGTGCGTTCGGCGAGGTAGCCGTGGCCGCGGCCGACGCCCGTCCACGAGGCGTCGCCGACCTCGAGCACGGCTTCGGCTTGCGGCCAGGGTCCCTGCACGAGCAGCACGGCGCCCCGGTCGCGCAGCCGGCCCGCGAGCCGGGCGATCTCGCCGTCGGGGGCACGCCCCGCCGGACGCACGGCGACGACCGGCAGCACGTCGGCGATCGTCGCGGCGACGGCGAGCCAGCGCCGGCCCGGGTCGGGCACGAGCACGAGGCGTGAGAGGTCGACGCCCATCGACTCGGCTGCTTCGGCGCCGAGGCGCGGCATCCCGATCACTCCGCACCACGAGCCGTCTTGCGAGGCGCGGGCGAGAAGGGCGAGCAGCAGCGAGGTCGAGCGCGGGAGCGAGTAGGCGCTGCCGGGGCGCAGTCCCCCACCGGGGAGCAGATCGGCCAGCGCGGGAAGCACCGGCAGCACGGGCGCATCGAGCTTGCGCCCCTGCATGCGCTCGACCTGAGCGCGCAGTCGGGTCAGCTCGTCTGCGTGTGCGGCCACGATCCCCCTCATTCCACCAGGCTAGAACTGATGTTCTATTAACTCAATCCCGTGGAATGACGCTACCCCGCACTTCCGACACCTATGTTCGACTCTTGACCGCGAGACTGCAACGGCAGGGCGAGACCGTGGGTGAACCCCACGGTCTCGGCGCTCGGTTGCAGTCTCGGCGTCAGAGGGGTCGGACGAGCGACGCCGTCGTCGCGATGCGGGCGAAGCCGCCCTCCTGCAGCACGAGCGCCGTCGAGGCCATGAGCTCCTCGGCCGTGCGCGTGACGACGCCGACGCCGGTGATCTCTCCGGACAGGTCGAACGTGCGCGTCGCATCGAGGGCGACCGTGACGTCGTAGCCGAGGTTGCCCGCCATGCGCGCCGTCGTCTCGACGCACATGTTGGTCTGGATGCCGCACAGCACGAGCTGCGTGATGCTCTGCTCCTGCAGCCAGGCGTGCAGATCGGGGTCGCCGTAGAACGCCGAGTTGACGTCCTTCGTGACGAACAGAGCGGGGTCGACGGCGGCGACGGCATCGACGAGCGCGTTGCCTTCGTGCGACGGCGCGAGCGGCGATCCGGACGACGTGGAGTCGTGCCGCACGACGACGATCGGCTCGTCGGCGGCGGTCCACGCCTCGATGAGCGCCGCGACGTGGGCCTCGCACGCGGGGTTGGTCGTCGCACCCCAGAAGTCGAGGTCGTCGAAGGCGCGTTGCATGTCGATCACGATGAGAGCTCGGGTCATGGGCCCATCCCATCACGCGCACCCCGGCCCGCGGCATCCGTCGGCTGCCAACCCTCGCCCGAAAACCGCGAGACTGCAACGGCGCGCCGAGAAAGCGGGTGAACCCCACGGTCTCGGCGTGCCGTTGCAGTCTCGCGGTCAAGAGGGGGCGCGGGTGCGCGCGGGCGAGCGCCGGGCCGGCGAGGCGAGCGCCGGGCCGCGGGCGAGCGTCGCGCCGGCGAGGCCGCGCTCGAGCGCACCCGCCCCGACTCCCCCGCGCTCGAACGACCGCGTCAGGCCGCGAGCGCCAGGTAGGGCTCCCAGCGGGGGTCGGCACGGTCGGTGCCGCGCACCGTCCACTGCCCACCCCGCGGGACGCCCGGCGACAGCCGCAGCTCCCACCGCATCTCCTGCGGCGTGCGGTCGCCCTTGATGTTGTTGCAGCGCAGGCAGCACGCGACGAGGTTCTCCCACGAATCGGCGCCGCCGCGCGAACGCGGCAGCACGTGGTCGATCGTCGACGCCGGCGTGCCGCAGTACGCGCAGCGGTGACTGTCGCGGCGCAGAACACCGCGGCGTGTCACCGGCACGCGTCGGGCCCCCGGCATCCGCACATAACGCGTCAACAGGATGACCGCGGGTCTGTCGTAGACCCCGCGCGCTCCCCAGACAGGATCATCTTCGACGAGTTCGATGACGGTCGCCTTCTGGTTCAACACGAGCACGATGGCCCGTTTGAACGACACGACAGCGAGCGGCTCGTAGCCCGCATTCAGCACCAGTGTGCGCATTGCTCATCCTCTCGAACGTCCGAGACGGCTTCTCGGGTTGTTCGGTTCGTGACGATGAGTTCGACGTCAGGGTACGAAAAAGGCGCTGTCGATTACAGACAGCGCCTTGGCGCCACGGTAGGACCGTGGCATCCGTTCGTGCAATGCCGCAGGACGAGGCGACCTAACGCATCCATGGTTCGGATGCGAGGAATGCTGCCCATGGGCTCCCTCCGCTTCTCTCAGCGTCGGGGATCAGGCTAACCCACCACACCGACACCGCGGCCGGTTGAGCGTGAACCGGAGGTGTCGTGTCGCCGACAAGCCGATTGCGCCACCGTCCCGCCGGCCCCGGCCACCGAACCGTACCGATCCCGTCGAACTCGACGTCGACGACGTACGCCTCGACCGAAACGGTCGGGTTCGACGAACCGCACCAGCCCGACCCGAGCGGATGCCGCCACCCGCCGTCGCCCGCCGGGTCAGCCGGCGTCACCGACGAGCCGATCGCGCCACCCGCCCGCCCCCGGCCACCGGACCGTACCGATCCCGTCGAACTCGACGTCGTCGACGTACGCCTCGACGGAAACGGTCGGGTTCGACGAACCGAACCGAACCGGTCCAACCCGACGTGAGCGGATGCCGCCACCCGCCGTCGCCCGACGGATCAGCCGGCGTCACCGACGAGCCGATCGCGCCACCGTCCCGCCCCGGCCACCGAACCGTACCGATCCCGCCGAACTCGACGTCGACGACGTACGCCTCGACAGAAACGGTCGGGTTCGACGAACCGAACCAACCCGACCCGACCCGACCCGACCAACCCAACTCAACCCGAGCGGCCACCGCCACCCGCCGTCCCCCGACGGATCAGCCGGCGTTGGCGACGAGCCAGGCCCACGGGTCGACGAGGCCGTTGTTTACGCGTACCTCGAAGTGCAGGTGGTTCGCGGTCGAGCTGCCGGTCGAGCCGACGAGTCCGATGAGCTGTCCCGCCTCGACCGACTGACCGGCGACGACCTGGCGGCTGCCGTAGGTCATGTGCCCGTACAGGGTCGACACGCGCTGTCCGGCGATGACGTGGTCGATGACGACCGCGACGCCGTATCCGCCGTAGGCCTCTTGCGCGATGCGCACGACACCGGCCGCCGCCGCGTACAGCGGCGTGCCGCCGGGGGCCAGCAGGTCGACACCCTGGTGGTAGCCGGAGTCGCCGATACCGCGGCCCTTCGTGAAGTTGAGGATCGGCCAGCGCACTTCGCCCGTGCCGGGCGAGACGAGGTTGATGTTGACGGGCACCGACGAGACGCTCGACGACGCGGCGGCAGCTGCCGCCTGTGCGCGGGCGCGCGCGGCCGCGGCTTCGGCGGCCTTCTTCTTGTTGATCTCGTCTTCGGTGGTCGCCGAGTAGCTGTCACGGGCGAGCTCGGTGCCCGAGGCATCCGAGGCGACGACGAGCGACTGCGCGTCGACGGCGGACATCTGCTGCAGCGTCTGACTGTCCTCGATCGGCATGCGCGTGCTGGCGGCGTAGGCGGGGATCGCGACGGTCGCGACGAGTCCGCCCACCATCGTCAGGATGACGAGGCTGCGCACCGGCCCATGTCTGCGGGCGGCGGTCGGTCGGGTCGGGCGCGTCTTCGTCGAGCGCTTCTTGATCCATGTTCGCGATGTCGCGGGGGTGACCGGACGGTCTTGCGACTCGATCGCGGTCTGGTCGTACTCTTCAGCCAAGCTGTCCTCCGGCGCCTCTGCGCCGTGGCGCTGGCTCGTCAACACTCGATGTCGGGGCACGATGTGCGGGTTTCACCGCGCAGACGACGAACCGATGAGGCAATCCGCGCGGAGTCCGTCGGCGGGCTTCTCACCTGTGGACCGTTTGAGGCTACCCGATGGTAACGAATCTGTCACGTTACCCACCTGGCAGACCCCTGGACGTCACGCCGCGTCGTCGAGCAGGAAGATGTGCGAGGCGATCTCGATGGGCAGTTCGAGGCCCTCGTCGCTGCCGTCCATCTGCACGAGCACGTAGCCCTCGTTGTACCGGAAGTCGCCCTCCGCGCCCGGCAGCACACCGGCCGATTTGAGCTGCTGCAGCAGTTCGGGATCCACCTGGGCGGGCTCGGCGAGTCGGCGCACCGTGCCGCGGATCGGCCCACCCGCCTCGTTCATGCGCGCGACGAGGCCCACGACGTCCTGCTCGAATTCGACGGCCGCCACGTCGCCGAGCTGGTCGAGCCCGGGGATGGGGTTGCCGTACGGCGACTCGGTGGGGTGGCCGAGCAGCTCGATGAGCCGGCGCTCGACCTGCTCGCTCATGACGTGCTCCCAGCGACAGGCCTCGTCGTGCACGTAGGCCCAGTCCAGCCCGATGACGTCGGAGAGCAGGCGCTCGGCGAGCCTGTGCTTGCGCATGACGTCGACGGCCTTCTGGCGCCCCGCGTCGGTGAGCTCGAGCGTGCGGTCTTCGGCGACGACGACCAGTCCATCGCGCTCCATGCGCCCCACGGTCTGCGACACCGTCGGACCGGAGTGGCCGAGCCGCTCCGAGATCCGCGCGCGCAGCGGCTGGATCTTCTCCTCTTCGAGTTCGAGGATCGTGCGCAGGTACATCTCGGTGGTGTCGATGAGATCAGTCATGCGGGCGCCCTCGTAACGATGGAACAGGTAAGGCCAGCCTATCCCGCAGGGCGGACACCGGGCCGCGGCATCCGGGTCCGGATCAAGGGCCCGGGTCAAGGGCCCGGGGCGGGCATCTCTAGAATCGACGCATGTCCCACGTGCTGCTCCCCCGCGAGATCCTGCCCTCCGACGGACGATTCGGGTGCGGCCCGTCGAAAGTGCGGCCCGCCCAACTCGAACTGCTCACCGGACGCGGCGCCGCCGTGCTCGGCACATCGCACCGCCAGGCGCCCGTGAAGGACCTCGTCGGCAGTGTGCGTGCGCGCATCGGCGAGATCTTCCGCCTGCCCACGGGATACGAGGTGATCCTGGGCAACGGAGGCTCCACCGCCTTCTGGGATGCCGCGGCTTTCGGCCTGATCGAGCGCCGGTCGCAGAACCTGGTCTTCGGCGAGTTCGGCGGCAAGTTCGCCAAGGCGGCCGCCGCCCCGTGGCTCGAGGCTCCCGACGTGCGCAAGGCCGAGCCGGGCACCCGCGCCACGCCCGAAGCCGTCGAGGGCGTCGACGTGTACGCCTGGCCGCACAACGAGACCTCGACGGGCGTGAGCGCGCCGGTCGAGCGCGTGCACGGCGACCAGGGCGCCCTCACCGTCATCGACGCGACGAGCGCGGCGGGCGGCATCGACTTCTCGGCGCACGAGGCCGACGTCTACTACTTCGCGCCGCAGAAGAACCTCGGTTCGGACGGCGGCCTGTGGCTCGCTCTCGTCTCGCCGGCAGCGATCGAGCGGATCGAACGGATCGCGGCATCCGATCGGTACATCCCCGAGTTCCTCAGCCTGAAGAACGCCCTCGACAACTCCCGCCTCAACCAGACCCTGAACACCCCCGCCCTCACGACGCTGCTGCTGCTCGATGACCAGCTGGGCTGGATCCGCGACAACGGCGGGCTGCAGTGGGCGGATGCACGCACGCGCGAGTCGTCGGATGCCCTCTACGCGTGGGCCGAGGCCGCTGCCTACGCGACGCCGTTCGTCGCCGATCCGGCCGACCGCTCCCCCGTCGTCGCCACGATCGACTTCGACGACTCGGTCGACGCCGCCGCCGTGGCCAAGAGCCTGCGCGCCAACGGCATCCTCGACACCGAGCCGTACCGCAAGCTCGGCCGCAACCAGCTGCGCGTCGCGACGTTCGTCTCGATCGAGCCCGACGACGTGCGCCGGCTCATCCGCTGCATCGAGATGACCGTCGAGGGCCTGTCGGCGTAGCCGGTAGGGCTGGACTGGGCTGAGCTGGGCAGGGTTGGGCTGAGCTGGGCCGCGTCCCGGTGCTACGCGCTACCGAAACCTGCACCCGCGCCCGTTTATCCAGGCGCGCCTGCAGGTTTCAGTAGCGCGAGCGGATGCTGCACCCCGACCTCACTCGCCGGGGTCATCCTCGTCGGGGTCGCCGCCGGAGCCATTGGCCGCGCAGCAGGCTGAGCTGAACTTGGCTGGGCAGGGTTGGGCTGAGCTGAGCCGCATCCCGGTGCCACGCGCTACCCAAACCTTCACTCGCGCGCGTTTATCCAGGCGCGCCTGAAGGTTCTGGTAGCGCGAGCGGATGCTGCACCCCGACCTCACTCGCCGGGGTCATCCTCGTCGGGGTCGCCGCCGGAGCCATGATCGCGTAGCAGGCTGGGCTGGGCTGAGCTGGCCTGAGCCGCATCCCGGTGCCACGCGCTACTCAAACCTGCACTCGCGCCCGTTTTTCCAGGCGCGCCAGCAGGTATTGGTAGCGCGAGCGGATGCCGCACCCCGACCTCAGCCGTCGGAGTCATCCCCGTCGGGGTCGTCGTCGGAGCCATTGGCCGCGTAGCAGGCTGAGCTGAACTGGGCTGGGCAGGGTTGGGCTGAGCTGAGCTGAGTCGCATCCCGGCGCCACGCGCTACCCAAACCTGCACCCGCGCGCGTTTATCCAGGCGTGCCTGCAGGTTTTGGTAGCGCGAGCGGATGCTGCACCCCGACCTCACTCACCGGGGTCATCCTCGTCGGGGTCACGGCCGGAGCCATGACCGCGTAGCAGGCTGAGCTGAACTTGGCTGAGCTGGGCTGGCCTGAGCCGCATTCTGGCGCCACGCGCTACCCAAACCTGCACTCGCGCCCGTTTTTCCAGGCGCGCCTGCAGGTTTTGGTAGCGCGAGCGGATGCTGCACCCCGACCTCAGTCGTCGGCGTCGTCCCCGTCGGGGTCGTCGTCGGAGTCGTCGTCGTCCGAGTCATCGTCGTCGCCCGAGTCATCGTCGTCGTCATCGTCCGAGTCATCGTCGTCGTCATCGTCCGAGTCATCGTCGTCCGAGTCGTCGAGCTCGTCGATGTCGACGCCGTCGACGTCTCCGGAGTGGAGGATCGAGGATCCGTCCTCGTCGAAGTCCGCGGCATCCAGGTCGTCGAGATCGTCGTCCAGGTCATCCTCGTCGAGGTCGTCGTCGGAGCTCTCGGCGCCGGGGTCAGCGCTCTCGGTCTCCGCGGCGGCGGCCTGCGCGGCCTGGTAGTCGGCGAGGCGCTCGTCCCACGGCACCCACTCGGGCGCGAGCAGCGCTCCGTCGCCCGGCAGCAACTCGGCTTCGAGCACCGTCGGATCCTCGTCGGCGGCGCGCGCGAGAGAAACGGTCCAGAACCACCCGGGGTAGCCGGAGAGACGGTTCTGGAACCGCAGCGAGACGACACCGTCGGCTTCGACACGGTGTCCCGCGGCGGGGCCGATCGTCGTCTCGGGAGTGATCTCCTTCAGCGCTGCGAGCGCGAGGTCGTGCGACGCGAGCAGCACGGCGTCCGGCGTCACGGGGGCCTCGGTCTCTTCGCCGTCACGGGCGGAGCCGTCCGCAGTCGAACCCTCCGCGACCGAACCGTCCGCGGTCACACCGTCGCGGGCAGAACCCTCCGCAGTCGAACCGTCGCGGGCAGAACCGCCCGCCGTCGAACCGTCGCGGACAGAACCCTCCGCGGCCAAACCATCGCGGGCAGAACCCTCCGCCGTCGAACCGTCCGCGGCCGAACCATCGCGGGCAGAACCGCCCGCGGCCAAACCGTCGCGGACAGAACCTTCACCGGCCGAACCGTCGCGGGCCGAGCCCTCCGCGGCCAAACCGTCGCGGGCAGAACCCTCACCGGCCAAACCGTCGCGGGCAGAACCCTCCACGGCCGAACCATCACGGGCAGAACCATCCGCGGTCGAACCGCCCGCGGCCAAACCGCCCGCGGCCGATCCACCCGCGTCGTCGGCACCGGTCGCGCCGGTCTCGTCCCGACCAGCGCCGGCGTCTGCCGCGTCGGGCTCAGGCATCGAGTTCATCGGCGACCTTGCGCAGTACCGCGGCGACCTTCTTGGCGTGCGAACCGCTCGGGTAGCGGCCGCGACGCAGGTCGCCGCCGATGTCGTCGAGCAGCTTGACGAGGTCTTCGACGATGATCGCCATGTCGTCGGCCGGCTTGCGCGAGCGCTTCGAGAGACTCACGGGAGCTTCGAGCACGCGCACCGAGAGCGCCTGGAGTCCGCGCTTGCCGTCGGCCACGCCGAACTCGAGGCGCGTGCCGGCTTTGAGCGTCGAGGTTCCCGTGGGCATCGCCGTGGCGTGCAGGAAGACGTCCTGGCCGTCATCGGACGTGATGAAGCCGAACCCCTTCTCCTCGTCGTAGAACCTGACCTTGCCGGTGGGCATGCGAACCTCGCTGGATGAACGGCCCGCGGATCGCGGGCAGGGCGGAACCGGAGCCGTCGAGACCCCACCCTCAAGACTACGGCACGGCACGACGAGAGTAGGCTGGAGCGGATGAGCACGCGACCCCCCGCCGACGACGTCCCCGCGCGTCGGATCGACAGCATTCTGGCGTTCACGGCCCTGGGCCTGCTGGTGGTGTCCATCGTCTGCTTCTTCTCGATCATGATCGGCACGGCGACGGGGCTCGAGCAGGCCGACTTCGCCTCGGGCATCTGGCCGGTCGTCACCGTCGTCGTGTGGGTCGGCCCGATCCTCGCGTTCGCGATGATCCTGTTCATCCTGATCTCGAGCTTCGTACGCAGAGGCCGCGCCAACCGCGGAGCCTGAGTGGTCTCCGATGAGCGGGGCCTCGCGACGTGGCTGGCACGGCGCGACGACACCGCGCTCGCCGAGACCTTCGCCGCGCGCGGCGTCTCACCGGGCGTCGGGTGGCACGACTTCTTCGATGCCGCCGCGGCCCTTCTCGAAGCGGCATCCGTCGACCGGGCGCTGACCACCCTGCCGCGGGCCGCGCTCATCGCCGCGGCCGCCGGCGACGCCTCCGCCGTGCCCGAGCGGCTCGCCCTGCGCGATGACGCCGGGCGCCCGTACGCCGCGGTCGAGTCTCGCCTCGCCGCCGCCGCGCAGGCGAACCCCGACGCCTTCCGCCCCTCGCCGACCCGGCCACCGACCCCGACCGCCGGCGAGGCCGCCGCCGCGGAGCGCGCGTTCGCGACGTCGGGAGCCCTCGCCGACGTTCTCCTGGCCTGCCTGCACGCCCCCCTCACCCGCACGATCGCGGGAGCCGTGAGCGCCGTGGACCGGCGACGACTGATGGATGCCGGTGCCGTCGAGTCGCCCGATGAGCTCGACGAACTCGTGGTCTCGGCCTCGATGGCCGGGCTCGTCGTCGCGGTCGACCGCGAATGGGTCGTCACCGAGGCGGGCGATGCGTGGCTCGAGGCGTCGACCCTCGAACGCTGGTCGACCATCGTGCACGGCCTCATCACGCGGATGCCCGAGGGGCTGCGCACGACTGCGGGCGGCATCGTCGACCCGCGGGACTGGGCCGACGCGTACCCGCTCGACACCGACTGGCCCGCGCGGGCGCGGCGCCTGCACACGGTCGCGCGACGCTGGGGTCTCGTCTCGGACGACGGCACCGAACCGGTCTGGACCACCCGGCTGCGCGCGGGCGCAGACCTCGACACCGCCGCCTTCGCGGCGCAGCTGCCCGCCGAGATCGATCGGGTCTACCTGCAGGCCGACCTGACCGCGATCGCCCCCGGTCCCCTCGCCCCCGCACTCGATCTGCGGCTGCGGCGCATCGCGCACCGCGAGTCGCGCGCGCAGGCGTCCACCTACCGGTTCACGGCCCAGTCGCTCGCGACGGGCCTGACCGAGGGCGAGACCGCGGCGTCGATCCGCGACTTCCTCGGCGCGCTCTCGCTCACCGGCATCCCCCAGCCCCTCGACTATCTCGTCGAGAGCACCGCCGTGCGCCACGGTCTCGTGCGCGTGCACCGTGATGAGCGGACGGGCACGACGCGTGTCGAAAGCGCGGATGCCGCAATCCTCGACGCCATCGCGGTGGACCAGGCGCTGCGCCCGCTCGGCCTGATCCCCGAGGCGGGGATGCTGACCTCGCGCGTCGCGCGCAACACCGTGTACTGGTCGCTCGCCGACGCGCGATACCCCGTCATCGCGCTCGATCCGGCGGGTTCGCCCGAGTCGCTCCATCGCGGCGCGCCCACGCTCGCCGCAGCGCCGACCCGCACCCCCGCCGACACGTACGCGGGCCTCATCGGGACGTTGCGCGACCGGCACGAGGGCGACACCGACGCCGCGTGGCTCGGGCGCGAGCTCGAGCAGGCGGTGCGCCTGCGCGCTCTCATCGAGATCACGGTGCGCCTGCCGGACGGCTCTGAGCGCGTCTTCGCCCTCGAGGCCTCGGGCTTCGGCGGCGGTCGCCTGCGCGGCCTCGACCGCGCCGCCGACATCGAGCGCACGCTGCCCGTGTCGCACATCGTGGGCGTGCGCCCGCTCTGACCTCGGCGGCGTCCCGGAGGCCCCGTCCCGCGAGGCCCCGGCCTCAGCCTGCCGCGAGGTGACGGCGCAGTTCCACGACGATCTCGTCGAGGTAGTCGTCGACCTCATCGGCGACGTAGCCGGCTCCGAACCGACGTGCCCTGAACTGCTGGGTGACGATGCCGTCGGCGGCGGCTGCGGAACCGCGCCCGGACTCGGCCGCCGCGAGCGCGTCGGCGCAGACGACGAGGAAGGCGTCGACCTCGTCCACGTCGTACAGCTCACGACGCAGACCGGACAGTCCCCGCGCTGTCGCGAAGCGCCTTCTGCGGATGTCAGAGCTGTGCATGCCGCGAGCGTATCCGAGGCGGCGGGCACGAACTCCGCCTCTTTCACCCCGACCCGCCCACCCCGGCGGGCACCGGTAGACTGGACGGCTATGTCTGACGGCCCCCTCATCGTGCAGAGTGACCGGACGGTGCTGCTCGAAGTAGCCCACCCGGACGCTGAGAACGCCCGCCACGAACTCGCGATCTTCGCCGAGCTCGAGCGCGCCCCCGAACACATCCACACCTACCGCGTCACGCGGCTCGGACTGTGGAACGCCCGCGCCGCGGGCCACGACGCCGAGGACATGCTCGCGACCCTCGACCGGTGGTCGCGGTTCCCCGTGCCGCCCTCGGTGTCGATCGACATCCGCGAGACCGTCAACCGTTACGGCCGCCTCGTCATCGACCGCACCGACGAGGGCGACCTCATCCTCAAGTCGACGGATGCCGCCGTGCTGGCCGAGGTGTCCAAGAACAAGCGCATCCAACCGCTGCTCATCGGCCACCCGTCGCCGGACACCTTCCTCGTCGACGCGTGGGCGCGCGGGCACATCAAGCAGGAGCTGCTCAAGATCGGCTGGCCCGCCGAAGACCTCGCCGGCTACACGCCCGGCACGCCGCATCCCATCGAGCTCGAAGAAGCGGACTGGCAGCTGCGCCCCTATCAGCGCAAGGCCGTCGACATCTTCACGGAGGGCGGCTCGGGAGTCGTCGTGCTCCCCTGCGGCGCCGGCAAAACCCTCGTCGGGGCCGCCGCCATGGCCGACACGAAGACGACGACGCTCATCCTCGTCACGAACACCGTCAGCGCGCGCCAGTGGCGCGACGAGCTGCTCAAGCGCACGTCGCTCACGCCCGACGAGATCGGCGAGTACTCGGGACAGGTGAAAGAGGTCAAGCCCGTCACGATCGCGACCTACCAGATCCTCACCGCCAAGCGGAAGGGCCAGTACGCGCACCTCGCACTGCTGGACGCGCTGGACTGGGGCCTCATCGTCTACGACGAGGTGCACCTGCTGCCCGCGCCGGTCTTCAAGCTGACCGCCGATCTGCAGGCCCGCCGCCGACTCGGCCTGACGGCGACGCTCGTGCGCGAAGACGGGCGCGAAGGCGACGTCTTCAGCCTCATCGGCCCCAAGCGCTTCGACGCACCCTGGAAGGAGATCGAGGCCCAGGGCTTCATCTCACCCGCCGTCTGCTACGAAGTGCGCGTCGATCTGCCCGCGTACGAACGCCTCGAATACGCCGCGGCGGCCGACGACGAGCGCTACCGCCTGGCCGCCACCGCCCCGGCGAAGATCGATGTCGTGCGCCGGCTCGTCGAGCGGCACAAGGGCGAGCGCATCCTCGTCATCGGACAGTACCTCGACCAGATCGAGGTGCTCTCAGACGCCCTCGGCGCCCCCAAGATCACCGGCGCGACGCCCGTCGACGAACGCGAAGAGCTCTATCAGGCGTTCCGCGAGGGCGAGATCGAGGTGCTCGTCGTGTCGAAGGTCGCGAACTTCTCGATCGATCTGCCCGAGGCATCCGTCGCCATCCAGGTCTCGGGATCGTTCGGATCACGTCAGGAAGAGGCTCAGCGCCTGGGACGCCTGCTGCGCCCCAAGCAGTCGGCCAACACCGCGAGCTTCTACACGCTCATCGCCCGCGACACGGTCGACCAGGACTTCGCCCAGAACCGCCAGCGCTTCCTCGCCGAGCAGGGCTACGCCTACACGATCCTGGATGCCGACGGCATCGCCGCCTGACGGTTCGCCCGCAGCATCCCCAGATCACACCCTCACGCCGCCGCGAACTCCACGATGCGCCGCGCGACGGCAGCGGGCTGCTCGTCGGCGAGCCAGTGCCCCGCGTCCGCGATCGTCTCGATCGCGACGTCGGGCATGTGGTCCTCGACGCCGGCGAGCGCATCGCGCGGCACGACCGGGTCGTCCGCGCCGAACAGCACGAGCGTCGGCATGATCGGCAGCCGATCGCGGTAACGACCGAGCACGATCCGCAGGAACACCGGCACGACGAGCTGCCGGTACTTCTTCGATCCGGCGCGCGCCTGCGCCCGATCGCGCAGATCGGCGAGATACGCGTCGATGTCGGCCGCCGACACGCCGCCGCGATGCGCGAAGGTCGCGAACAGCCACCGCGGCAGCCGCTGCCGACCGCCCCGCAGCAGCCGCGCGCCGAGCCCCGGCACGGCGAGCGCGTACTGGAACCACAGGTACTTCATCGACCCCACCATCGACCCCGTCATGCGCAGATACATCGGCGGCACCGACATCACGACGAGGCGAGAGACCCGCTCCGGATGCCGCATGGCGAGGTCCGCCGCCACGAGAGCGCCGATATCGTGACCGACCACGACGGCGCGCTCAATGCCGAGAGCATCGAGAAGCCCGAGCACGTCATCGCCCAGGACCTCGAGCCGATACGACCCGCCCGGCGCACCGCTGCGCCCGGATCCGCGCAGATCGGGAACGACCACCCGCGCGTGCGGTGCGAGCAGCGACGCAACTCCCGCCCATTCGCGCGAACTCTGCGGAAACCCGTGCAGCAGCACGATGGGGGTCCCCGCCCCCATCTCGACGACGTACAGATCGACGCCCGCGAGCGACACGGTGCGCTCGACGGCCGCGGCAGCATCCCCTGTCTCATCCATGGCGCGATCGTACTACGTTCGTAGTGCCGTGTCACTACATCCGTAGTGACACTGGTACGCTCGCCGCATGCCCAGCATCCGGGAACGTGCTCTCGACGCAGCCGTCGAGCTCATCGGGACCCAGTCGATCCGGGCACTCACGCACGCCCGCGTCGACGAGCGGGCGGGTCTGGCCCGCGGTTCGACCTCCAACCACTTCCGCACCCGCGCGGCCCTGCTCGCCGGCGTCACGCAGTGGATCGCCGACCGCGAGAGCAGCGATCTCGGCGCCGCCGCCGCACGGCCGTTCGACGACGTCGACGGCTTCGTCGACCTCTTCAGCGACGCGATCGAGCTCCTCACCGGGGTCTACGCCGTGCGCACACGCGCGCGCTACGCCCTCTTCCTCGAGGCCGCGTCCGACCCCGACCTGTTCGCGCCCCTGCACGCGCAGCGCGAGGGCCTGGCAACGTGGGCGCGGAACCTTCTGACGGCACTGGGTGCGCAGCATCCGGATGCCGCGACGCAGGCCTTCATGGCTTTCAGCGACGGCATCATCCTCCATCGCCTGAGCGTCGAGCCGGACGCCCCCGTGCGCCCGGTGGTCGCGATCGCCGTCCGCGGCTGCCTCGCCGCCTGACCGCCCGCGTCCACCGCCCACCCCGAACCGGTCGCCCTGGGCAGGACCGGCCGATTCCGCCGGAATTCCGCCTGTTCTGGCCAGAACACCCGGTGCCGACGAACGGGCTCAGGATGCCGCCGAGCTCGCGTGCGCGGGAGCGTGAAGGCGGCTCGCACACAGATATCCAGCATCCGCATCACTTCCGGTGCCAGTATTGGCCTATGACCGCACCGCGCATCCTCGTTGTGGACGACGAACCGAACATCCGCGACCTGCTCATCACGAGCCTCCGCTTCGCCGGGTATCAGGTGAAGGCCGTCTCGAACGGAGCCCAGACGATCTCGGCTGTGCTCGAAGAGGAGCCGGACCTGATCATCCTCGACGTCATGCTGCCCGACATGAACGGGTTCAGCGTCACCAAGCGCCTCCGGGGCGCCGGCTATACGGCGCCGATCCTCTTCCTCACGGCGAAGGACGAGACCGAAGACAAGATCGCCGGCCTCAACGCCGGCGGCGACGACTACGTCACGAAGCCGTTCAGCCTCGACGAGATCGTCGCCCGCATCCAGGCGATCCTGCGCCGCACGATGCAGGCCGACGAAGAGTCGGTCATCCGCGCGGGCGAGCTGACGATGGACCAGGACACGCACGACGTGCAGGTCGGCGACGTCTCGATCGATCTGAGCCCCACCGAGTTCAAGCTGCTGCGCTATCTCATGCTCAATCCGAACCGCGTGCTGTCGAAGGCGCAGATCCTCGACCACGTGTGGGAGTACGACTTCAACGGCGACGCCGGCATCGTCGAGAGCTACATCTCGTATCTGCGCCGCAAGATCGACCCGCACTCGACCGAGCCGCTCATCCAGACCAAGCGCGGCTTCGGCTACATGCTGAAGGTCGGCAAGACCACCTGATCGGTCGCACAGACGCGAGGGGGCCGCGTGGCGCACCAGACTGACCCGGTCACCCGATGGTGGCGCGGAACGAGCCTGCGCGCCAAGGTGACCGGCGTGACCGTCACGGTGCTCGCGCTGGGGCTCACCGCGACCGGTGCGGGTGCGAGCGTGTTCCTGCGCAACGCTCTCATCGTCAACCTCGAGAGCACCGTGCAGCAGGTCGCGGCGACCGAGATCGGCCTCGGGCTGTTCGACATCACGCTCAACGAGGGCGTCGTGGACGCGACCGAGAAGGAAGAGGTCCCGCGCACCGATTACCACGTGGCCCTCTACCAGTCCCTCGATCCCGGGGAGCTCGTCATCTCGGCGGGCGCGGGCGCGCCGACACCGGCGTTCCCCGCCGACTATTCGCTGCAGAAGACCCATGGCGAGGGCACCACCCCGTTCGAGCTCGCCGATCCGGAGACGGGGACGCGGTTCGTCGCGAGCGTGGCGCCCCTCGAGCTTCCGGGCGGCACGTTCGTGCCGCAGCTCGTCGCCGCCTCGGTCGCCCCCGTCAATCAGGTCGTGACGACCTTCCTCAGCATCTACTCGATCCTCGCGCTCATCGTGCTCGTGATCGGGGCGTTCGCGACGCGCTGGCTCGTGACGTTCGCCTTCCGCAGCCTCGGCCAGGTCGAATCCACCGCCATGGCGATCGCGGCGGGTGACTTCGGGCAGCGCATGACCGACATCGAGCCGACGACGACCGAGGTCGGGCGGCTCAAGACGGCCATCAACGCGATGCTCGGCCGCGTCGACACCGCGATCACGCAGCGCGATGCGACCGTGCGGCAGATGCGACGCTTCATCGGCGACGCGAGCCACGAGCTGCGCACTCCCCTCGTCACGGTGCGCGGCTACGCCGAGCTGTACCGGATGGGTGCGATCCGCAGCGAAGAAGACATCGCGCAGTCGATGGACCGCATCGAGAGCGAAGCGAAGCGCATGGGGTTGCTCGTCGAGGACCTCCTCGCGCTCGCGCGTCTCGACGAACGCCGCGACGTCGTGATCACGCCGGTCGACCTGCGACCGATCGCCCGGGATGCCGCGCTCGACGTGCGCGCGACGGCGCCCGGTCGCCGTGTCACGGTCATCGACACGACCGCCCACGAGCCTCCGCGCCCGCCCACGACGCCGCGCGAGGACATCTCTGAGAGCGAGCGCAAGCGCCCCTCGACCTCGGCGATCGCGGCGCTTCTGCGTCGCAAGCCCAAGCCCGCGCCGACCGACCCGGCGCCGGATGCATCCCCGGCCGAGCCGGCCGAACCGCCCATCGTCGCGCATCCCCCCGCGGATCCGGTGCCCATCGTGCTGGGCGACGAGAACCGCGTGCGGCAGGTCGTGACGAATCTGCTCGGCAACGCCCGGCGCTTCACGACGGCGGACTCGCCGATCGAACTGCGGATCGGAGTCGATGCCGCGGCATCCACCGGATGGGTCGAGATCGTCGACCATGGCGAGGGTGTGCCCGATCAGATCAAGGAGAAGATCTTCCAGCGCTTCTGGCGCGCCGACACGTCGCGCACGCGCGAGACGGGCGGTTCGGGTCTCGGCCTGTCGATCGTCGCGTCGATCGTCGAGGCCCTGCACGGGTCGGTCGGAGTCGTCGACACCCCCGGCGGGGGTGCAACCTTCCGCTTCTCGCTTCCGCTGGCGAAGGGACGGGATGCCGCCGAGCATCTGCACCTCGAGACGCAGCCGCTCCCCCGTCTGCCGCAGAGCCTCGCCGACGACGCCGGTCGCTGACGGCTCCTCCCCAACCGAGCCCGGGGATCATCCGTCCACCGCTCGGTCGGCACGGCCTCGGCGAGACGGACCGGGCGCCTACCGTTGCGGCAGAGCGGGCAGCATCCGGCAGCCCCGTCCGGAAGGGTTTCGTCCATGGCCGTCTTCTCCGTCGACAGCGACGCCGTCCTCTCGTCCACGACCGCCGTACGCGGCACGATCGACCGGCTGCAGGCCGAAGTCGCCGCGCTCATGGGGCAGCTGACGCAGCTGCAGGGTTCGTGGACGGGCGCGGCGTCGGTCGCCTTCCACTCCAGCGTCGAGCAGTGGCGCGCGACGCAGCGCACCGTCGAGGACTCGCTGACCGGGCTCAACGCGGCACTCGCCACGGCGGGCCGCCAGTACGCCGACGCCGAGCAGGCGTCGATGAGCCTGTTCCGCTGAACGACGAAGGGCCTCTCCGCTGGGGAGAGGCCCTTCGCTGTGAGGCTGGGGTCTCGATACGCCGCCTACGGCGGCTCCTCGACCTTGACCCATCGCGGGTCAACGCGGCTTCGCCGCATTGACCCGCGCTGCGTCAAAAGTCCATGCCACCGGTCGGGTCGGCGGGCATCGCCGGGGCCTTCTCAGGCTTGTCGGCGACGACGACCTCGGTCGTCAGGAACAGCCCGGCGATCGACGCGGCGTTCTGCAGCGCCGAGCGCGTGACCTTGGCGGGGTCGATGATGCCCTGTGCGAACATGTCGCCGTACTCGCCCGTGGCGGCGTTGAGGCCGTGACCCGTGGGGAGTTCCGAGACCTTGTTCGCGACGACGCCCGGCTCGAGACCGGCGTTCAGCGCGATCTGCTTGAGCGGTGCCTCGATGGCCACGCGGACGATGTTCGCGCCGGTCGCCTCGTCACCCGAGAGTCCGAGTTCCGACAGCGCCTTCTGGCCCGCCTGGATGAGCGCGACGCCACCACCGGGGACGATGCCCTCTTCGACGGCCGCCTTCGCGTTGCGAACGGCGTCCTCGATGCGGTGCTTGCGCTCCTTCAGCTCGACCTCGGTGGCCGCGCCCGCCTTGATGACGGCGACGCCGCCGGCGAGCTTGGCGAGACGCTCCTGGAGCTTCTCGCGGTCGTAGTCGCTGTCGGTGTTGTCGATCTCGCGACGGATCTGGGTCACGCGACCTTCGATCTGGTCGGCCTCGCCGGCACCCTCGACGATCGTGGTCTCGTCCTTCGTGACGATGACCTTGCGCGCACGACCGAGCAGGTCGAGCGTCGCGTTCTCGAGCTTGAGGCCCACCTCTTCGGTGATGACCTGGCCGCCCGTGAGGATCGCGATGTCCTGCAGCTGAGCCTTGCGACGGTCACCGAAGCCGGGCGCCTTGACGGCGACCGACTTGAAGATGCCGCGGATCTTGTTGAGCACGAGCGTCGCGAGAGCCTCGCCCTCGACGTCCTCGGCGATGATGACGAGCTCCTTGCCGTCCTGGATCACCTTGTCGACGACGGGCAGAAGGTCCTTGATGTTCGAGATCTTCTGGTTCGCGATGAGGATGTACGGGTCCTCGAAGACCGCCTCCTGGCGGTCGGGGTCCGTGACGAAGTAGGGGTTGATGTACCCCTTGTCGAAGCGCATGCCCTCGGTGAGCTCGAGCTCGGTGCCGAAGGTCTGCGACTCCTCGACCGTGACGACGCCTTCCTTGCCGACCTTGTCGATGGCCTCGGCGATGAGCGCGCCGATCTCTTCGTCAGCGGCCGAGATCGATGCGGTGGCAGCGATCTCCTCCTTCGTCTCGACCTCCTTGGCCGAAGCGAGCAGCTCGTCGGAGATGGCCGTGACGGCCTTCTCGATGCCCTTCTTGAGGCCGATCGGGTCGGCGCCGGCTGCGACGTTGCGCAGGCCTTCACGCACGAGCGCCTGAGCGAGGACGGTAGCCGTCGTCGTGCCGTCACCGGCGACGTCGTCGGTCTTCTTCGCGACCTCCTTGACGAGCTCCGCGCCGATCTTCTCGTACGGGTCGTCGAGCTCGATCTCCTTGGCGATCGAGACGCCGTCGTTCGTGATCGTGGGGGCGCCCCACTTCTTCTCGAGTACGACGTTGCGACCACGCGGGCCGAGCGTCACCTTGACGGCGTCAGCCAGCGTGTTGAGGCCGCGCTCGAGGCCACGACGGGCCTCCTCGTCGAAAGCGATGATCTTTGCCATGTCTGTCTCGTCCCTCCCGGACGTTGGCTTGCGGAATTAGCACTCAAAGGTACGGAGTGCTAACGCTCATTCTGGCACTCGACCTATGCGAGTGCAAGCCGCGCCCCGTGTCACTCGGTCGGCGCAGGCTCAGGAGGAGTCGAAGTGCGGTCGAGACCGATGACGATCGTGAGCTGCTTCGTGTCGGGATCGCCGAGCTGATACGCCTCGCTCTGCTCGATCTCGGCTCCGCCGATGACGTCGGCGAGGCCGAGGGCAGCGGCCTCGTCGTCCGCGTCGAGATAGAAGACGGTCGTCATCGTGAAGTCGTCGCTGCCGGCGCCGCTGGCCAGAACGCTGTCGGCGGGCCAGCCCGCGGCGACCACGACGTCTTTCAGCTGGGTCGCCAGCCCCTCTTCGGGCGTCGCGTTCAAGACGTTGACGGCGTAGGTCGTGTCGATGACCGGCTCGATCTGCACGGTCGGCTCGGGCGTCGGCTCCGGCGTGGGGAAGAGCTCGATGCGCCCCGATGCGAGCAGCGTGCCGAAGATCCCGATGACGATGAGCACGATCGTCGCGAGGACGGCCCACAGCAGCACGACCCAGCCGCGCATGCGGGGGTTCTCGGCGCGATGGGCGCCCACGCGGCCCACTTCTGCCGGGATGTCATCGAAGCGATCCCGCGGGAAGGTCGATTTCGGCACTCCCCGATGCTACCCGTCCGCGCGACGAAGCCTCGCGCGCTCACGCGCGTCGCGCAGACGCCGGAGCCGCTTCACGAGCATCGGATCGTGGGCCTGCGCCTCGGCCGTGTCGAGCAGGCGACCGAGCAGCTGGTAGTACCGGGCGGGTGAGATGCCGAGGTCGGCCCGGATCGCCTCTTCTTTTGCGCCGGCGTGCCGCCGCCACTCCGCCTCGAAATCGAGGAGGGCGCGGTCACGGTCGCTGAGGGGCACGCCTTCACGCTAACGCGCCGGGGCCGCTGCGCCCGCGCGCCACTCCACGCTCCGCCCGAGCGGATCGACCGCCGCCAGCGGCACGCCGTCGCGGCCGAGCACGAAGCCACCCCACGTGGCCGGGTCGATCGGCGGATGCCACGCATCGTGCAGCCCCGGCGGATCGATCGTCACCCACACGGCCTCGAGGCGCTGCACGATCTCGATGAGCCGGTCCAGGCCGCGGCGTGGGATGTGCGGCAGCACACCGGGCGTCGTGACGACGACGCGCGCGCCCTCCGGAGCCCGGCGGACGACCCCCTCCAGCACGCCCGGCTCGGTCGCATCGCCCCGCACGAGCAGCGGCGGATCGGCCGCGACGATATCCAGCGCCGCCGTGATCCGCTCGGCGCGACCGGTTTCGCCGGGCCACACGAGGGCCGTGAGGAAGCGGCGATCGGCCGGATGCGCGGCATCCTTCGGATCCAGGTCGATGCCCGCGCGCCACACGATCTCGGGCAGCCGCAGCGGCGGACCGCCGTTCAAGGCCGACGCGAGGACGACGGCCGACTCCCCCTCGGACGGGTCGAGGTCCGGACCGCCGTCGTAGCGGTACGAGTACCGGTCGGGATACAGACACAGCCCCGCGCTCGCGCCCACTTCGACGAGGGCGATCGGGCCGTCGATCGTGCTGAGCGCCGGCAGGAGCGCGGCGCAGCGCAGGGGTTCGTTGGTCTGCAGACGGCGACGGGATGCCTCGGCGACGAGGTCGTCGGCGTGCTCCGCGACCCACGCCGACCACTCGGCGAACGGCTTCTCGGGGGCGCCGAGCATCCGCGCGACGGCGAACACGAGGGGCGGCTGCCGCCGGGTCTCGGGGATCCGCGCGAGGATCGCCGCGGTGGGCGCGTCGCCCGCGACGCCGGCCGCCCAGTCTTCGTACAGCGCCGATCGCCCCCGCGCCTCGGTCACGGCGAACCGCGCGTAACGATCGGCGGTGGCGGCGGCATCCGGATGCATGTCCTCATTCTCGCGGGGACATCACGAGTCGCGCGCCGACCCCCGACCTTCCTCCCGACCTCCGAAGTCCACGACGTTCGGAATCTCGCACCAACCCCGGAATCTCGCGCCAACTCCGGATCCATCACGACCCGCACTCCGAACCTGGCCCCGACCTCCGAAGTCTGTGAGGCGTCAGTCGACGGGGTGCCGCGCCGCGTCATGCGAAGGAACAGTGGAGCGCGGACTGCGGTTGAATGAACAAGAGCACCGAGGAGGACGACATGGCGTACGAAATCGACAAGAGCGACGAGCAGTGGCGCGCAGAGCTGACCCCCGAGCAGTACGCGGTGCTGCGCGAGGCGGGCACCGAGCGCGCCTGGACGGGCGAGCTGCTCGATGAGAGCCGCGCGGGACTCTACGCGTGCGCGGCGTGCGGCTCGGAGCTGTTCCGCAGCGGCACGAAGTTCGACTCGCACTGCGGCTGGCCGAGCTTCTACGAATCGGTCCGGCCCGAGGCCGTCGAGCTGATCGAGGACAACAGCCACGGCATGGTGCGCACCGAAGTGCGCTGCGCGACGTGCGGTTCGCACCTGGGACACGTGTTCCCCGACGGCTTCGGCACCCCCACGGGCGACCGGTACTGCATGAACTCGCTGTCGTTGTCGTTCGCCCCCGAGGGCGAGGCGTGACGGCCCCCGCACCCTCTCCCCCCGCCGCGGACGCGGCGCGCGGAGCCTCGGGGCGCGTGGGCCCGGCCCTCGAGGCGGTGCGCGCGCGTCGCTCGTGGTCGAAGGTCACCGACGAGGCTCCGACGCACGACGAGCTGCTGACGCTCGTGTCGGCCGCCGCCCGCGTCGCCGACCACTCGTCGCTGCGTCCGTGGCGGCTCATCGAGCTGCGCGGGCCCGACCGCGAGCGCCTGGGCGCGGCGCTGGCCGAAGCCGCCGGCGATGACGAGCCGTCGCGCAAGCCGCTGCGCGCACCCCTGCTCATCGCGGTCGTCGCGAGCTACCGCAAGAGCCACAAGGTGCCGCGCTGGGAGCAGGAGGCCGTCGCGTCGGGGGTCGCGCACATGCTCAGCCTGCTACTCGATGACGCGGGCTGGGGCGTCATCTGGCGCACGGGGTCGCACACGCGCTCGAAGCCGGTCGCGAAGGCGCACGGCCTGGGAAAGCGCGAAGAGCTGCTCGGCTGGCTCTACGTCGGCGGCAAGCCCTCGGCGAAGACGGGCAGTCGCCGCGAGGTCGATGCGCGATCGCTCATCTCGCCGATGCCGACGGGCACGAAGAAGTCCTAATCACGTCCGCGCCGCGGCCGTCTCCACGGCGCGACGGCGACGATGACCGACGCCAGGGCGATGCCCACCATGATGCTCACCTGCAGGATGCCGGGGGCATCGGCCGCCGGCCACAGCGCGTCGAGCACGACCGACGTCACGAGCTGACCGACGACCGTGCCCAGGCCCAGCAGCAGCACCCCCGTGTGCGCGACGAGCGCCGCCGACAGGAAGATGTAGACGACCCCGAGCGGCCCCGCGATGTAGAGCCACGGCTCGGTCGGAAACGCCCGCGGCGGTCCCGAGACGATGCCGCTCACGATGGCCGCCACGACGAGCACGAGCGTTCCGCCGATGAAGTTCACGAGCGTCGCCGTGAGCGGCGTGCCGACGCGCTGACGCAGTCGGCCGTTCGTCGCCTGCTGCCACGCGATCCCGACTCCCGCCAGGAACGGCATCACGATCATCCACAACGGGATGCCGCGCACGCCGTCGCCGACCAATGACACGCCGACCGCGACGAGCGCGAGGAGCCCCCCGAGCAGGCGCGGGATCGTGACGGCGACGACGCCGGCCGGCCCGAAGCCGAGCCGGTCCAGGACGAGCCCGTTCACGGCCTGTCCCGCGACGACGCCCACCGTGAAGAGGGAGACGCCGATGACGGCGACCGCGAGGCCCTGCGTGGCGACCGTCAGGGCTCCGGCGGCGCCGCCCACCAGCATCCACCAGGGAATCGATCGTCCGCGCATTCCCGCGACGAGCGTGCGGAAGCCCCGCCTGCCCTGGGGAAGCGCGGCGGAGAGCACGATGGCGAGCACGAGCCCCGTGCCGAAGGACACGCCGCCCGCGAGAATTCCATCGTCCAGGCGCATGCCGAGGACGCCGTTGATGCGCGCCTGCACGGCTGTCAGTGCCCCGATGAACGCGGCACCGGCGAGCGCGATCCAGACGGGCAGACGTCCACCGCTGCCACGGGAGTCAGCCGTCACGAGCCGGCTGCGGGACTTGAACCCGCAACCCCCTGTTTACAAGACAGGTGCGCTGCCAATTGCGCCAAGCCGGCGAAGTCACCCATTCTATCGGGATGCCGCGGGCTACTCGGTCGCCGATGAGCGACCGCCGCGGGTCACTCCGCCGGGGTCGCGGTGGGAGTCGGCGTGGGGGTCGCCTTGTAGTACGCGTCGCTCGCCATCGTCAGCACGAACTGCGCGAACTCCTTGGGGTCATCGAGCGCTCCGACGTAGGGCGCGCCGTTGACGAGCACCATCGGCGTTCCGGTGAGCGCGACGCCGTCGGTGTCGGGCAGTCCGGACAGAGCGCGCTCGGTCGCGGCCTTGGCCCACGCGGCGAAGGACTGATCCTGGATGCACGCGCGCACGACCTTGGGCGAGTCGACACCGCTCGCCTGCGCGATGTCGGCCAGGACGACATCGGTGAAGCCGTCGGAGTCGAGCTCGGGCTGCTGCGAGAGCAGCGCGTGGTTGTAGGCGAAGAAGGTGTCGCGCGAATGCGTCGCGACGCACGCCGCCGCACTCGCGGCACGCAGCGAGTACTTCGTGCCGTTGGACTTCGCCGTGAGCATCGCGACGGGGTAATAGGTCAGGTCGGCGGCACCCTCACCGACCCATTTGGACAGCTGCGGGGCGTTCGCGAGCTGGAACTCGCGCGAACCCGCCGAAAGGTAGTCGACGTAGACGCGGATGTCGACGACGGACTGCTCGGTGGGCTCGGGCGTCGCCGTCTCGGCAGCGGTCTCTTCGGGCTCGGCGCCCTCGTCGGCCGCGGGAGTCGGCGTCGGGGTCCCCGACGTGGGCCCGCCCGTGTCGGCGAGACCCGTGGCGCTGGTGACGAAGAAGCCGTCGTCGGCGACGTTCGCGGGGCTCAGCTGAGGCTTGGATGCCGCCGAGCCGACGGCCCACGCCACGACGACGGCGGCGATCGCCACGATGGCGACGACGGATGCCACGACCGACAGGGCCCGCAGGCGTCGCGTGCGCGCCTGGCGCGCCTGCACCTGCTGCGCCTTTTCGCGCACGGCATCACGACGTTCGCTCGGGGCGTTCGAAGACTCGTCGCTGGACATGGGACCTCTCGGGGCGGTGCGTTTCGGCCGGTATCGGCGGGGGCGCGCCGCGAGAAGGACGGGGGCTTCACCACGATCGGGCCGAGGACGATGCTAACCAGCCACCCTGGGAAATGACCAGAAGCGGGCTCGGCAGACCCCGTGGCATACTGGCCGTGCGCCCATAGGCGGGCGCGCGGGATAGCTCCCGCTCATCCATCACTACGGATCGTCCGGCACGTACCTGCCGGTGAAGGAGAAGAAAGCATGGCGTCCGTCACGTTCGACAACGCAACCCGCCTGTATCCCGGGGGCACGCGCCCCGCCGTGGACAAGCTCAACCTCGAGGTCGCCGACGGTGAATTCCTCGTCCTGGTCGGTCCATCCGGCTGCGGAAAGTCCACCTCGCTGCGCATGCTCGCGGGCCTCGAAGAGGTCAACTCGGGTCGCATCCTGATCGGCGACCGCGACGTCACCGATGTTCCGCCGAAAGACCGTGACATCGCGATGGTCTTCCAGAACTACGCGCTGTACCCGCACATGACCGTCGCCGAGAACATGGGCTTCGCGCTCAAGATCGCCGGCATCGGCAAGGAGGAGCGCGCGACCCGCGTGCTCGAGGCCGCGAAGCTGCTCGACCTCGAGGAGTACCTGACCCGCAAGCCGAAGGCCCTCTCGGGCGGTCAGCGTCAGCGTGTCGCCATGGGCCGTGCCATCGTGCGTCAGCCCCAGGTCTTCCTCATGGACGAGCCGCTGTCGAACCTCGACGCGAAGCTGCGCGTGCAGACGCGCACGCAGATCGCGTCGCTGCAGCGCCGACTGGGCGTCACGACCGTCTACGTCACGCACGACCAGACCGAGGCCCTCACGATGGGCGACCGCATCGCGGTCCTCAAAGACGGCCTGCTGCAGCAGGTCGGCAGCCCGCGCGACCTGTACGAGCGCCCGAACAACGTCTTCGTCGCCGGCTTCATCGGCTCGCCCGCGATGAACCTGTTCCCCTCCGACCTCGCCGAGGGCGGCGTGCAGTTCGGCACCGAGGTCGTGCCGCTGGACCGCGACACCGTCGGCCGCGCGCACGGCAGCCAGGTCATGGTCGGCGTGCGCCCCGAGGACATCGAGGTCGGACCCGCCGACGGTCGTGGCCTCAGCGTCGTCGTCGACCTCGTCGAAGAACTCGGCGCCGACGGCTACCTCTACGGCCACGCCGAGATCGCCGGCACGCGCACCGACATCGTCGCGCGCGTCGACGGGCGCAACCACCCCGACGCGGGCGAGACGGTGACGCTCGCGGCCAAGCCCGGCCACGTGCACGCGTTCGACCTCGAGACGGGCGACCGTCTCAACGACACGGTGACCGCCTCGATCTGACATTCCACGGCAAAGGCGCGGGCGGTCACAGCGACCCCCGCGCCTTCGCTTACTCGGAGGACCTGTGCCCGACGCCCTCAGCATCACCGCGAGCTCGGTCGACCCGGCCCTGCTCGAACTGCCCTGGGCCACCCCGCTCGCGGACTGGCCCTCGAGCGCCATCGTGTCGCTGCCCAAGGGCCTCTCGCGTCACCTCGTGCGGTTCTCGAGCCTGTCCGGCCGTGTCGTCGCCGTCAAGGAGACGACCGAGGAGATGGCTCGGCGCGAGTACGACATGCTCGGCAACCTCGCGCGGCTCGATGTGCCGTGCGTCACGCGCGTCGCCGTCATCGCGGGCCGGTCGACTCCCGCGGGCTCGCCCCTGCCGGCGGCCCTCGTCACGGCGCACTTGCGGTTCTCACTGCCTTATCGCGCGCTCTTCACGCAGGTGCTGCGCCCCGACACCGCGACCCGCCTCGTCGACGCGCTGGCGGCGCTGCTCGTGCAGCTGCACAACGTCGGCTTCTTCTGGGGCGACGTCTCGCTGTCGAACACGCTGTTCCGCCGCGACGCCGGGGAGTTCGCGGCGTACCTCGTCGACGCCGAGACGGGCGAGCTGCATGAGAGCGGACTGACGCGCGGACAGCGGGAACACGATCTCGACGTCGCGCGCACCAACATCGCGGGCGAGATCATGGACCTCGAGGCCGGCGGCCGTCTCGAGGGCGGCGTCGACGCCGTCGCGATCGCCGACGGCATCGTGAGCTCGTACCGGGCGCTGTGGAACGCCCTGACCGAAGCCGAGACGTTCCGCGCCGACGAGGCCTGGCGGATCACGGAGCGCGTGCGACGGCTCAACGATCTCGGCTTCGACATCGGCGAGATGTCGATCGAGGCGACGAGCGACGGCACGCGGGTATCGATCAGACCGAAGGTCGTGGATGCCGGACACCACCAGCGCCGCCTGCTCCGGCTGACCGGGCTCGACGTCGAAGAGAACCAGGCGCGGCGCCTGCTCAACGACCTCGACGAGTTCAGCGCCCGCATCTCGCGGCTCGGCGCCGATGAGGAGATGGTCGCCCACGAATGGCTCACGCGCGTCTTCGAACCGGTCGTCAAGGCGATCCCGTGGGACCTGCGCGCCAAGCTCGAGCCCGCCGAGGTGTTCCACCAGGTGCTCGAGCACCGCTGGTACATGTCGCAGGCGCAGGATCGGTCGACGCCGCTCGCCGAAGTGCTCGCGAGCTACATCGACACCGTGCTGCGCCACCGCCGCGACGAGGCGACCGTCATGGGCCCGCCGACCGAGACGATGGCGATCCCCGTCATCACGGCCGCGATCCCGCTCGACACCGGAGACGACGGGGTCGACTGGCGCGACCTCGTCTGACGTCCGGCGCGGTCAGTAACCCACCGTGAAGCGCTCACGGCGGTGCTTCGGGTTCTCGATCTCGTCGAGCACGGCCACGCCGAAGTCGGCGCCCGAGATGAAGGACTCCCCCGCGGCATCCGTCACGAGGACGTCACCGCCGTCGCGGTACTCACCCGTCCGCTCGCCCGGAGCCCACGACCCGAAACCGCCGGCGGGATGCACGTAGAACCAGTCGCGCGACGCGGGCGTGGTCTGCAGGTCCTCGAGCACGCCGATCGCCTCGAGCGCCTCGGGCTTGTACTCCTCGGTGAACGAGGGCTGGTCGACGAGCCGCTCGCCACCGGGGGCGATGAGGCTGCCGCCGGCACCGCCGACGACACCCACCCGCACCTCATCGGGAAGATCGGCGACCAGCTGCGCCATCGCCGGACGCACGTTGCCGAGCATGTCGCCGCGGGCGGCGACGGCCGAGACGACGACGTCGACGCCCTGGATCTCGGTGATGAGCGTCGGCACATCGAGCAGGGTGCCCTCGATGTAGGTGGCGCCGTCGACGCGGTCGGACGGAATCGTGCGGGCGACCGATACGACCGTGTGCCCGCGGCGCACGGCCTCGGCGACGATGTTGCTGCCGGCGTAGCCGGTCCCCCCGATGACGGCGATGCGAGCCATGCAGATCAGTCCTTTCCTGCGGCGCGCAGCGTCGCGATCTGGTACAGCGCGACCGAGGCCGCGATGCCGGCGTTGAGTGATTCGGTCGCCCCCGAGATCGGGATCGACACGACCTGGTCGCACGTCTCGGTGACCAGGCGCGACAGTCCCTTGCCCTCGGAGCCGACGACGACCACGACGGGCCGGTCGGCGAGCTCCAGCGCGGGCAGCGAGACGTCGCCGCCGCCGTCGAGGCCGAGCACGAACACACCCTGCTTCTTGAAGTCCTTGAGGGTCGTCGTGAGGTTCGGGGCGAGCGCGACGGGGATGCGCGCGGCGGCGCCGGCACTCGTCTTCCACGCGGCGGAGTTCACGCTCGCCGAGCGACGCTGCGGCAGGATGATCCCCTGCCCGCCGAATGCCGCCGTCGAGCGGATGATGGCGCCCAGGTTGCGCGGATCGGTGATGCCGTCCAGTGCGACGAACAGCGGCACCGCGCCGGTGTCGATGACGTTCTCGAGCAGGTCCTGCGGGTGCGCGTACTCGTACGGCGGCACCTTGAGGGCGACGCCCTGGTGCACACCGTCGAAGCCCGCCATGCGGTCGAGCTCGGGACGCATGACCTCGAGGATCGGGATCTCGCGATGCGTCGCGATCGAGAGCATCTCCTTGACGCGGTCGTCCATCTCGACGCGCTGCGCGATATACAGGGTCGTCGCGGGGATCTTGGCGCGCAGCGCCTCGAGCACCGAGTTACGGCCGGTCACCGTCTCGGTGTCATCGGCCGACTTCGACCGCGACGTGCGGTTCGTGCTGCTCGTGCGCGGCTTGGGCTTGCCGCCCGCCGCTGCCAGCCGCTCGGCCGCGGCCTTGCGCTTGCCCGCGGGATGCCACGCGCGTTCTTCGGCTTTGGGTGTCGGTCCGCGACCCTCGAGGGAGCGCTTGTTCTTGCCGCCCGTGCCCTTCGTGGGGCCCTTGCCGCCCTTGCTCGCGCCGGGGCGCCCTGGCTTGGCCATCAGTTCTCCTTCTCGGGCGCGCGCTCGATGCTCCAGCGCGTGCCCTGCTGTGTGTCTTCGAGGGCGATGCCCGCCGCCGCGATCGCGTCGCGGATGCGGTCGGCCGCCGCCCAGTCCTTCGCCGCACGAGCATCCTCGCGCTGCGTGATCATCGTCTGCACGAGGGCGTCGAGCGCCGCCGTCTCCGCCGTCGTGCCGGTGTCGCGCCACTGCGGGTCGAGTGGATCGAGCCCGAGGACCCCGACCATCCGGCTCACGTCCGTCGACGCGCGTGCTGCCGCGGTGCGGTCGCCGGCGTCGAGCGCCGCGTTCCCGGCGCGCACGGTCTCATGCACGACGGCGAGCGCCTGCGGCAGGCCCAGGTCGTCGTCGAGCGCGTCGGCGAAGGCCTGCGGCACGTCTGCCGCAGCGGTCCCGTCGTCGGCCGCCCCGAGCACGCGCTCGGCGCGTTCGAGGAACGTGCGGATGCGACCGAGCGCCGCGTCGGCTTCGTCGAAGGATGCCTCCGTGACGCTGAGCGTCGAACGGTAGTGCGCCGCGGCGAGCGCGTAGCGCACGACGAGCGGGTCGCGATCGCGCAGCAGGTCGTCGGCGAGCACGAAATTGCCGAGCGATTTCGACATCTTCTGGTCGCCGACGGTCACGAGGCCGTTGTGCACCCAGTACCGCGCGAACGCGTCGCCCGCCGCGGTCGACTGCGCGAGCTCGTTCTCGTGGTGCGGGAAGCGCAGATCGAGCCCGCCGCCGTGGATGTCGAACGACGGTCCGAGGTAGCGGCGCGACATCGCCGAGCACTCGATGTGCCAGCCGGGGCGTCCGGGGCCCCACGGCGAATCCCACGTCGCCGACGCGGGCTCGTCGGGCTTGCCGCCCTTCCAGAGGGCGAAGTCGCGCGGGTCGCGCTTGCCGCGCGGATCCGCGTCGGTCGCCGGCTCCATCGCATCGAGCGACTGGTTCGTCAGGGCGCCGTACTCGGGCCACGAGCGCACGTCGAAGTAGACGTCGCCTGCCGCTGCGGCATCCGTCGACGCGTACGCGTGCCCCGCCGCGATGAGGCGCTCGATCAGCTCGGTCATCTGCGGAATGGATGCCGTGGCCCGCGGCTCGTACGTCGGCGGCAGGATGCCGATGGCCGTGTAGGCACGCGTGAACGCGAGCTCCATGCGGTACGCCAGCGCCCACCACGGCTCGTCGGGCGACGCATTCGCGAGCACCTTGTCGTCGATGTCGGTGACGTTGCGCACGAACGTGACGCGTCCGTAGCGGTGCGCCAGCCAGCGCCGCAGCAGGTCGAAGCTCAGCGCCCCGCGCAGATGGCCGATGTGCGGGCCCGACTGCACCGTCGGACCGCAGACGTACATCGTGACGTTCCCCGGGTCCTCGGGGGTGAAGTCACGCAGCGTTCGTGCGCGCGTGTCGTAGAGCCGGATCGTCACTGCGCCAGCCTACCGGCCGCGCCGCAGAGGCTCGGGGCAGCGCGGCGAGACCGGGCGCCGGGAACCGATAGAACTAGAGAGTGCATGTCCTCGCCGTCCTCGCCGCCGCCGTCCTGTTCGGCACGATCGGAACGGCGAAAGCCCTCGGTCCCGAGGGCGCGACGGCGCTCTCGGTCGGCATGGTCCGGATGGTGCTCGGCGGCATCGTGCTCGCCGTCATCGCCTTCTCGCTCGCGGTGCGGCACGCGCGCCGCGATCCGCTCGCCGCACGGCCCCGGCTCGGAGTGCGCCCGCTCCTGCTCATGGTGCTCACGGGCGCCTGCCTCACGGTCTTCCAGCCGCTGGTGTTCCTGGGCATGGAGCGCAACGGCGTCGCGGTGGGCACCGTCGTCGCCCTCGGGGCGGCGCCCATCCTCGCCGGTCTGATCGAATGGGCCATGACCCGGCGCCGGCCCACCGCGACGTGGCTCACCGCGACGGCGGTGGCGACCGTCGGCGTCGTGCTGCTCGGCTTCGGCGGCGACGCACGCAGCGACGGCGGCACCGACCCGATCGGCCTTCTGGGCTCGCTCGGCGCCGCCGCGGCGTTCGCCGTCATCGCCAACGCGCAGCGTCGACTCCTCGACCAGGGGTGGGACCCCTTCACGGTCGTCGGCTCGATGGGCGCGAGCGGCGCCGTCCTGAGTGCCGCGGTGCTGCCTTTCGTGAGCCTGACGTGGCTCGGTTCCGCGGCGGGCTGGGCTCTCGCCCTCTGGCTCGGGATCGCCACGATCGGCGTCGCCTACACGCTGTTCACGTGGGGGCTCAGCGGGCTCACGGCGGCGACCGCGGCGACGCTCACCCTCGCCGAGCCCCTGACGGCCAGCATCCTCGGGATCGTCGTGCTGGGCGAACGGCTCTCGCCCCTCGCGGTCGGGGGGCTGGTCGTGCTGGGGTTCGGTCTCGCGCTGCTCGCGTGGGGTTCGCGCTCGCCGCGCGACGTGCGTCCGTTCGCCGTCGAAGGCTGACGCGGCTCACACCGGAACGACGAGCGCGACGGCGAACGCCGCGACGCCGTCGCCGGCACCGGTGAAGCCGAGTCCGTCGGTCGTCGTGGCGGCGACCGAGACGGGAGCACCGCCCAGCGCCGCCGACAGCACCGCTTCGGATTCGGCGCGTCGGGCCGCGAAGCGCGGACGGTTGGCCTGCAGCTGCACCGAGACGTTGCCGATCCGCCAGCCCGCCTGCTCGAGCAGGTCGCGCGTGCGGGCCAGGAAGACGTCGGCGTGGGCTCCGGCATACTCCGGATGCGACGTGCCGAAGTGCGTCCCGATGTCGCCCAGCCCCGCGGCCGACAGCAGCGCGTCGACGATCGCGTGCGCCGCGGCGTCTCCGTCGGAGTGCCCCGAGAGCGCGCGTTCCCCCGGCCACTGAAGCCCCGCGAGCCAGAGCGAGCCCTCCCCGCCGTAGCCGTGCACGTCGGTTCCGATCCCGACGCGCGGCATCGCGACGGCGCGCCCGGCCGGAGGCGGCGGAGTGACGAGTGCGCGCGCGCGGTCGAGGTCGGCGGGCGTGGTGATCTTGAACGCGATGTCCTCGCCCGCGACCGCGGCGATGCGGTGTCCTGCGGCGGCGAAGAGCGCGGCGTCGTCGGTGAAGTGCTCGGATGCTGCCGCGTAGACGGCGTCGAGCAGGTCGCGCCGGAATCCCTGCGGCGTCTGCGCCGCGCCGAGCTGCGACCGGTCGACGGCCGCGACGATCTCGTCGCCCGTGACGCGCTTGATGGTGTCGACGACCGCGAGCACGGGGATGGCGGCCTCGGCGCCGCCGTCGATCGCCGCGACGACGCGTTCGAAGACCGCGGGCGGGGTGAGCGCGCGGGCCGCGTCGTGCACGAGGACGATCTCGACGTCGGCCCAGACGGCCGCGAGGCCGGCCGCGACGGAGGCCTGGCGCGTCTCACCACCCGTCACGACCGAGACGAGGTCGCGCGCGTCGTCGAACGCGGCGCGGGCGTCGGTGAGCGCCTCGCCCTCGCGACCGGACGGTGCGACGACGACGATCTGGGCGCCCGCGAGGCCGGCGACCCGGTCGAGCGCATGGCGCAGGATCGTGTGCTCGTCGAGACCGACGAAAGCCTTCGGCGCCGAGGCACCCAGTCGCGAGCCGGAACCGGCCGCGACGACGATGACCGCTACGCGGGGGACGGGCGTGATGTTCACGCCGTCACGCTACCGGAGACGAGTCGTCAGGAGGCGAGGACCTCGTCGAGACGGACTCCGGCCTTCTCTTCGTCGGTCTTCTCGGCGAGCGCGAGCTCGGAGACGAGGATCTGCTTCGCCTTGGCGAGCATGCGCTTCTCGCCCGCGGAGAGTCCGCGGTCCTGGTCGCGGCGCCACAGGTCGCGGACGACCTCGCTCACCTTGATGACATCGCCCGAAGCGAGCTTCTCGAGGTTCGCCTTGTAGCGACGAGACCAGTTCGTGGGCTCTTCCGTGAACGGAGCGCGCAGCACTTCGAAGACCTGCTCGAGGCCTTCCTGACCGATGACGTCACGCACACCCACGAGGTCGACGTTCTCAGCGGGGACCTCGATGATCAGGTCGCCCTGTGTGACATTGAGCTTCAGGTACTTCTTCGCTTCACCCTTGATCACGCGTTCCTTGACCTCGATGATCTTCGCGGCCCCGTGGTGCGGGTAGACAACCGTCTCGCCAACCTCAAAAAGCATGCAGTTATGTCCTTTCGGCAACCTCTATGATATCACAGCCCGACATACGCTAAGGTTCTCCGTCCGCGATGCCGCACACTGCTCGATCGAGGCGCCGATGCGCGCGGCCGCTACCCCATAGGATGGGACGGATGCCGTCATCCACTCTGGGAGGATCCGTGAAATCGCGCCTCATCGCGTCGCTCGCCGTGGGCGCCGCCGTCGTCCTCGGAACCACCGGGTGCACCTTCATCACGCCGCAGTCGTCGACGATCACCTACGCTGCGGCGGAGGGCATCAACGTCTACGAGATGGGTGTCCTCGAGGTGCGCAACGCCTTCATCGTCGCCAATGACGAGGGCGACCTCGGCAACCTCGTCGCCGCCGTGATCAACACGAGCGACGAGATGCAGACACTCAACCTCTCGATCGGCGAGGGCGACTCGATCGACCTTTCGATCCGGGTTCCCGCGGGTGAGACCCTCAGCTTCGGCACCGACGACCTCGAGCCGATCGAGCTCGACGGCATCGAGATGGTGCCGGGCACCGACGTGCCCGCGCAGTTCTCGACCGATGGCGCCGAGAGCCACATCACGGTCCTTCCCGTGCTCGACGGCCGCCTGGACTACCTCACGGCGCTCGTTCCCCGCGACTGATCCGCGCGGGGCTCAGGCCTCGAAGCGATAGCCGAGGCCGCGCACCGTCACGAGCATGCGCGGGCTGCTCGGGCTCTCTTCGATGCGCGAGCGGATGCGCTTGATGTGCACGTCGAGCGTCTTGGTGTCTCCGAAGTAGTCGCTCCCCCACACGCGGTCGATCAGCTGACCGCGCGTCAGGACGCGTCCCGCGTTGCGCATGAGCACCTCGAGCAGTTCGAACTCCTTGAGCGGCATCGCGATCTCGGCGCCGCCCACCGCGACCGTGTGCCGGTCGATGTCCAGCACGACCCGTCCGGCCTCGAGCACGCGCTCGTCGAGGTCGGCATCGGCCTGCGCGAGACGCCGCAGCACGGCCCGCATGCGGGCGAGGAGCTCGCGCGACGAGTAGGGCTTCGTGACGTAGTCGTCGGCGCCGAGCTCGAGTCCCACGACGATGTCGACCTCGGAGTCCTTGGCCGTCACCATGATGATGGGCACGCTCGAGGTGGTCCGGATCTGGCGGCACACCTCGGTTCCCGGCATGCCGGGCAGCATCAGATCGAGCAGCACGATGTCGGCGCCGCGCTCACGGAACGCCTCGAGGGCGGCCGGGCCGTCCTCGGCGATCTCGGCCTCGTACCCTTCCCGGCGCAGCAGATAGGCCAGGGGGTCGGCGAGATCGGGCTCGTCCTCGACGATCAAGACGCGGGTCATGCGGACTCTCCGTTCTGCGACGACGTCTCGATGAGGACGTCTCGCGGGTGGCTCTTCTTGCGCCGGGGGCGCGGCGGGTCGGCCGGCGGCGCGGCGAGGGGAAGCCGGACGGTGAACGTCGACCCCCGCCCGGGTCGCGACCACAGGCGCACCTCGCCGCCGTGTCGCTGCACGGCATGCTTGACGATCGACAGGCCGAGCCCCGTGCCGCCGGTGCGGCGGGCCCGAGCGGGGTCGGCGCGATAGAACCGCTCGAACAGGCGGTCCTGCTCTCCCTCGGGGATCCCCACGCCACGATCGGTCACGGCGACCTCGACGACGTCGTCGGCGACCTTCACTCCGACGCCGACCTTCGACCCGCTCGGCGAGTAGGCGATGGCGTTGGCGAGCAGGTTGCCGACGGCTTCGGCGAGGATCTGGGCGTCGCCGCGCACGTGCGCTCCGCGCTCGCCGCCGCGCACGATCTCGATCCCCGCGGCATCCGCCTGGATCAGGTGCGCGTCCACCGCCGAGGCGATGATCTCGTCGATCGAGATGATGCGGTCCTCGGTCAGCTCATCCGTGGACTGCAGCCGGGACAGGCTCATGATGCGGGCCGTCAGCTGACCGAGACGCGTGGCCTCGGCGGTCAGCCGGCTCGCGAAATGACGCACCTGGGCGGGGTCGTCGGCGGCGGACTCGATGGCCTCGGAGAGCAGACTCACGGCGCCCACGGGCGTCTTCAGCTCGTGGCTCGTGTTGGCGACGAAGTCACGGCGCATCTGCTCGATGCGCTCGCGCTCGGTGATGTCGCGCAGCACGACGAAGGTCAGCTGCGCGGCGACGCGTGTCGCCCGGGCGGCGACGAGACGCGGTTCGAGGTAAGCCGCCCCGCGCCGCAGACGCAGGTTCTCGGTCGCCGGCAGGTCGGTGTCGCGCGCGCGACGGACCAGGTCGCGCAGCTCCTCGGACGGCAGCACGCTCCCCTCGAGCAGCCCGAACGCCGAAGCGGCCGCGGACGCCGCGGTGACCGTGCCCGAGCCGTCGACGACGACGGCGGCATCGTCCATGCCGTGCAGCACTTCGCGCATGCCGCCCGGCAGGCCGGCCGACCGCTGGACGCGGGCGCGGTCGCGGGCACGCAGGGCACCGACGACGACGATGGAAATGACGCCGCCGATGACGACTCCCGCGAAGAGGGCGAGCAGCGCCAGCTGCGTGCGATCCATGCCTCCACAGTACGGCCCGGGCGGGTGCCGTCCGCCCGTTCCGCGACCATCACGCCGTACGACGGGTACTATTCACCGGGTCGGCACCGATCGTTAACCTTTCCCGATGACAATCTTCCGGGATCGTCGTTGTGCCGCCGTGGACGAGCCGGAAGCGGCCGCCACGATCAAGAGAGGGTGCTGTCATGCGCGGAGTGTTCCACCAGTCACTCGAGGACGTCCAAGGACGCCTCGTCGAGATCGCCGACCTCGTCACGGTCGCGATCGACAAGGCCACGCGGGCGTTCGGCACGAGCGATGTCGCGCTGGCCGAAGAGGTCATCGACGCGGACTTCATCATCGATGAGAAGGCCCTCGAGCTCGATGAGCTCGCCATCGAGATCCTCGCGCGTCAGCAGCCGGTCGCCGGCGACCTGCGCATCGTGGTCGGCGCCCTGCGGATGAGCGCGTCCCTCGAGCGGATGGGCGACATCGCCGAGCACATCGCGCAGCTGACGCGCATGCGCTTCCCCGAGCGGGCGATCCCCAAGGGCCTCAAGGGCACGTTCCTGCGCATGGGGGAGTTCGATGTCGCGGCCGCGCGCCACCTCACGGATCTGCTGCGCACGCAGGACCTCGCGATCATCGAGGACATCCGCAACGTCGACGACGAGGTGGACGAGCTGCACGCATCGGTGTTCGAGAAGGTGCTGAGCGACACGTGGAAGGGCGAGGCCGCGGCCACGGTCGACGCGACGCTCGCGAGCCGCTACCACGAGCGATTCGCCGACCACGCCGTCTCGGTCGCGAAGAAGGTCGCCTACCTGTCGACGGGCGACTGGACGGCGCCCACCGATGCCCTCGACATCGTCGCCGCCGCGGCCGACCCCGAGCTGTAGGTCAGCCCTTCCCCTGTGAGGCGACGGCCGCAGCCCCCGCGGCGGCCGCCTCGGGGTCGAGGTACTCCGCCGCGCCGATCGGCTCGAGGTTCTCGTCGAGCCGGTACACGAGCGGGATGCCGGTGGGGATGTTCAGCGTCGCGATGTCGTCGTCGCTGATGCCGTCGAGGTGCTTGACGAGGCCGCGCAGCGAGTTGCCGTGCGCCGTGACGAGCACCGTCTTGCCGGCCTCGAGGTCGGGCACGATCTCGTCGTGCCAGTACGGCAGCATGCGGTCGATGACGATCTTGAGCGATTCGGTGCGCGGCACGTCGCCGTCGATGTCGGCGTAGCGGGGGTCGCCGGCCTGGCTCCATTCGCTGTCGTCGGCGAGGTCGGGCGGCGGCACGTCGAACGAGCGACGCCAGAGCATGAACTGCTCCTGCCCGAACTCGTCGAGCGTCTCGGCCTTGTCCTTGCCCTGCAGCGCGCCGTAGTGGCGCTCGTTGAGACGCCACGAGCGCTTCACGGGGATCCACAGCCGGTCGGCGGAGTCCAGCGCGATGTTCGCGGTCTGGATCGCGCGGCTCAGCACCGAGGTGTGCAGCACGTCGGGCAGGAGCCCCGCTTCGGCGATCAGTTCGCCGCCGCGCAGGGCCTCCGCCCTGCCCCGCTCGGTGAGGCGGACGTCGACCCAGCCGGTGAAGAGGTTCAGCTCGTTCCACTCGCTCTGGCCGTGACGGAGCAGGATCAGCGTGTAGGGCGCACTCATGCTGACAGCTTATCGAGGGCCCGGCTGGGATGATGGAGTCATGCCGTCCGTTCGCCGCCCCGTCGGGCAGGCCACACGTGGCACGACGGGCACGAACCGGCTGCGGCGCGTCGATCGCTGGATCGCGCGGCATCCCGCACTGCGCCGGGCCGAGGATCCGCTCGTCGTCGATCTCGGCTTCGGCGCGAGCGGCGTCACGGCGTTCGAGCTGGCCGCCCGGCTCACCCGGACGCGCGCCGACGTCGAGGTGCGCGGCCTCGAGATCGATGCGGAGCGCGTCGCCCGTGCCGAGGAGCAGCTCGCCGAGGTGCGCGCGGGGCGCTCGTCGTTCCCTCGCGATGCGCGCGTGTCGTTCAGTCGGGGCGGATTCGAGGTTCCGCTGCCGCACGCTCGGCACGCGGCCGTGATCCGGGCGATGAACGTGCTGCGCCAGTACGACGAAGACGACGTCGCGGCGGCCTGGCGGTCGATGGCTGGCCGCCTCGCCCCCGACGGGCTGCTCGTCGAGGGCACGTGCGACGAGCTGGGGCGCGTGTGCACGTGGGTCGCGATCGATCCGGATGCCACGCCTCGCAGCCTGACGATCTCGCTTCGCCTGGCGGGGCTCGAGCGCCCCTCGATCGCCGCCGAGCGGCTGCCGAAGGCGCTCATCCACCGCAACGTCGCCGGCGAGCGGGTGCATGACCTGCTGCGCACCCTCGATGCCGAATGGGATCGCGCCGCCGCCGTCGCGCCCTTCGGCCCCGTGCACCGCTGGCGCACGGCTCTCGAGGCGATGGATGCCGCGGGCTGGCCGCTCGGCCCGCGCGGGAGGTGGTCCCTCGGCGAGGTGACCGTGCCGTGGAGCGCCGTCGAACCGGCGGCCGGCTGACCGGGCGTCTCAGTCAGGCGGGCGGGTCGACGACCTTGCGCCGCGACAGCCGCGTCAGGCGCGGCACGTTCGCCGCCGCCCCCGCCTCGGGCGGCACGATGAGCTCCTGCGCCGCCGCGACGGCTCCGTCGGCGGTCGCGACGCGCAGGTCGGCGTCGGCGGGCGTCGACCGGCGCACGACGGCGAGCGCGATGGGTCCTTCTTCGTGATGGAGGGCGGCCGAGGTCACGGCGCCCACGACGGTGTCGCCGGCCAGCACGTCGGCTCCCGGGGCGGGCAGCACGCTGTCGCTGCCGTCGAGCTGCAGCGCGACGAAGCGCCGCGGCGGGTGGCCCAGGTTGTGCACCTTCGCGACGGTCTCCTGGCCGCGGTAGCATCCCTTGCTCAGGTGCACGGCGGTGCGCAGCCAGTCCAGTTCGTGCGGGATCGTCCGCTCATCGGCATCCGATCGTCGCGGGCGCCACGCCGCGATGCGCAGGGCGTCGACCGCGTCCAGACCCGCGAGGGCGATCTCGCCGGTCTCGGCGGCACGGGCCACACGCGCGTCCTCTTCGCGCGACACGACGGCCTCGGACCAGTCGCGTTCTGCGCCGGGATGCGGATCGGCCAGCGCGTAGGCCCACCCGCCCGGGGCGACACCGGGCCACGGATCGTGCCACACGAGCGGCACACCGGCGGGCGCCGCGGCCGTGACGGCGTCGAGCGCGGCGCGGGTGCCCCCGACCACGGCGACCTCGTCGCTCGCGTCGCGCACCTCGACGCGCAGCCGGAACCGCATGCGCGACAGCCAGGCGAGCAGCCCCGCGGCATCCGCGCGATCGACGATGAGCCACGTCGTCTCGCCGTCGTCGATGACGGATGCCGCGTGCTCGACGCGCCCGTGGGGGTCGAGCACGAGCATCTCGGTGCTCTGCCCGGGGGCGAGGCGGGCGAGCGCCTGCGACGTGAGGGAGTCGAGCCACGAGAGCCGATCGACGCCGGCGACCGCCAGCACCGTCCGGTCGCCGAGCGGTGCGACGGCTCGGCCGGCAGCGAGGGCGCGCTGCTCGCCGAGCGGGTTGCCCAGGTGTCGCAGGCCCCTGTCGTCGACGACGGCGCCCGGAACAGCCGTGTACGCCTCGGACATCAGTCGGCCTTCGCGAGGCGCGCCGACGCGTGCGAGCCGAGGTCCTGTCCGAGCGCGGCGATGTCCCACGCCCAGAGCAGGTGCCCGTCGACCAGGCCGTACATGCGGGACGCCGCGGTGTACTGCTTCGCTCCGGCCGTGCGCACGACGGCATCGGTCGCGATGTCGATGCGCGGGCCGGTGATCCTGCCCAGGTACAGCTCGCTGATGCCGTCGGAGTGCACGAGAGCGACCTCGATCTCGAATCCCCCGTCGGCGGTGCGCAGCGCTTCGATGTCGTCGACCGTCCGCACGACCCGCTCGGATGCCGCCGGCAACAGCCCCGGCCCGGCATCGGCGTCCGTCGCCGGCAGCGCCAGGCGCCAGAAGCCCACCTCAGAGACGAGCGGCGACGGCGGGGCGCCCTCGTCCGTGTCGAGCCACGCGCTGGCGGAGTAGTTCAGATAGCCTCCGCCGTCGTGGCTGAAGCTGACGCGGTGCGTGAACTCGCCCGTCAGCCGCTGATCGCCGACGCTGTAGTCGATGACGCCGGTCCCCTCCCACACGCCGATGAGCCACGACAAGGGCACGAGCTCGGCGGGCAGGTCCGTGGGAAGCTCCAGCACGACGGTGACCTCAGCGCTGGCCGCGGTACAGGTTCTTGAGCACGACACCCGAGACGAAGACGATCGCGAGCGACGCGAGCCCCAGGAGCCCGACGAAGAAGAGTTCGAGCGCGAGAAGATCCATGCGTCACACTCTAGCCGGGAACGACCGTCGCCAGGCCGAAGCCGAGGCTGATGACGCCGAACACGACCAGAGCGCCGAGCGCACTCGCCGCGACGCGGCGCGTGAAGCCCTGGGAGCGGCCCGACACGAGCTGGATGCCGAACGCCAGCACGAGGCATCCGCCCATCCCGACCGCGAGCCACGCGCCCCGCCAGTCGTCGCCCGTGAAGAGTCCGACGACGACGCCGATGACGGCGGCGACGACCCAGACCGCGACGATGCCGCCGACCGTGCGGCGCGGGGCGAGTTCGGGAGCGGACACCGTCCCATTGTCGCGCACGACGCGCATCCGGCGCACGGCCGAGTCGGAACAGGGCTCGGCACGGGCGTACACTGATGCGCACGTCCGGAGGGAGGACGTTCGTGGCAGAGGTACTGGTTCTGAGCTCGACGCAGCCAGAAGATGCCGTCCTGCCCGCGCTCGAGCTGCTCAGTCACCGCGTCCGGCAGATCCCCGCCCAACCGGCGCAGCTCGTCAATGCGCCCCGCGCCGATGTCATCTTCGTCGACGCGCGCGCCGACCTCGTCGCGGCGAAGTCGCTGTGCAAGATCCTCACGACGACGGGACTGGATGCGCCGCTCGTGCTCGTCGTGACCGAAGGGGGCCTCACGGCCGTCTCTGCCGACTGGGGCATCGACGACGTCATCATCACGACGGCGGGGCCCGCGGAGATCGACGCGCGCGTGCGCCTCGCGATCGGACGCGCGACGGCAGAGCATGCGCCCGCGCGCGTGCACACCTCCGGCATCACGATCGACGAATCGTCGTACTCCGCGAAGCTGCGCGGCAAGCCGCTCGACCTGACGTTCAAGGAGTTCCAGCTCCTGCACTTCTTCGCGACGCATCCGTCTCGCGTCTTCACGCGCGAGCAGCTGCTGAGCGAGGTGTGGGGCTACGACTACTTCGGCGGCACGCGCACGGTCGACGTGCACGTGCGGCGCCTGCGTGCCAAGCTCGGCGACCTCGAGCAGCTCATCGGCACCGTGCGCAACGTGGGCTACCGCTTCACCGTCGCCGAAGACGACCAGGTGCCCGCGGCACCCGAGCGGGCGCCGGCAGAGGAACGCGGCATCCGCTGAAACGCGTGCGCAGGGCGGGGGTCGCCCTGCAATGATGAAGGCATGATGCAACACGAGGCCCTGGACGCGGGGCTCGGAGACGCAGACGATGACGACTTCGACTTCCGCGAGACGTTCGACGCGCAGCTTCCCGACAACCGGTATCTCGATCGCGAGCTGAGCTGGCTCGCGTTCAACCAGCGTGTTCTGGAGCTGGCCGAGGATCCGACCCTGCCCGTGCTGGAACGCGCGAACTTCCTCGCCATCTTCGCGAGCAATCTCGACGAGTTCTTCATGGTGCGCGTCGCGGGTCTGAAGCGTCGCATCATCACGGGACTCGCCGTGCCCACGAATGTCGGCCGCGCACCGCAGGAGGTGCTCGCCGACATCTCGGAGGATGCCCACGCGCTGCAGCTGCGTCACGCCGAGGTCTGGGCGCGCCTGGTCAAGCCCGCCCTGACCGACGCCGGTATCGAGATCGTCACGTGGGACGCCCTGGCCGAGGCGGACCGCGATCGGCTGTACGAGTACTTCCAGGAGCAGGTCTTCCCCGTCCTGATGCCGCTCGCCGTCGATCCGGCGCACCCGTTCCCCTACATCTCGGGGCTGAGCCTCAACCTCGCGATCCGCATCCGCAATGCCCGCACGGGGCGGCAGGAGTTCGCGCGCCTCAAAGTGCCGCCCATGCTCCCGCGCTTCGTCGAAGTGTCACGCGCCCGCGACCAGGTCGTCTACCTGCCGCTCGAAGTGCTCATCGCGCACCATCTCGAAGACCTCTTCCCGGGGATGGAGATCCTCGATCACCACGCGTTCCGCCTGACGCGCAACGAAGACGTCGTGATCGAAGAGGACGAGACCGAGAACCTCATCCAGGCGCTCGAGGCGGAACTTCTGCGCCGGCGCTTCGGCCCGCCCATCAGGCTCGAGATCACCGACGACATGGACGACGTGACGCTCGCGCTGCTGCTGGACGAGCTCGACATCACCGAGCAGGAGGTCTACCGCCTGCCCGGTCCGCTCGATCTGCGCGGGCTCTTCGCGCTGGGCGGCCTCGACCGTCCCGAGCTGCGCTATCCCCCGCACGTGCCCACGACGCCGATGGCCTTCCAGCCGGTCGAGCAGAACGGCAGGGCGGACATCTTCGCCGCGATCCGCAAGGCCGATGTGCTCGTGCACCATCCCTACGAGTCGTTCGCGACGAGCGTGCAGGCCTTCCTCGATCAGGCCGCGAAAGATCCGCACGTGCTCGCGATCAAGCAGACGCTGTACCGCACATCGGGCGACAGCCCCATCGTGCAGGCGCTCATCGACGCCGCCGAGGCGGGCAAGCAGGTGCTCGCCCTCGTCGAGGTCAAGGCGCGCTTCGACGAGGCGAACAACATCGTGTGGGCGCGCAAGCTCGAGAAGGCCGGCGTGCACGTCGTCTACGGGCTCGTCGGTCTGAAGACGCACTGCAAGCTCATGCACGTCATCCGCGAGGAAGAGGGCCGCCTGCGCTCGTACTCGCACATCGGCACGGGCAACTACAACCCCAAGACGAGCCGGATCTACGAGGACTTCGGCCTGTTCACGTGCGACGAGCAGGTCGGTCGCGATCTCACGCGCCTGTTCAACGAACTGAGCGGCTACGCGATCGAGAAGAAGTTCAAGCGGCTCCTGGTCGCACCCCTGCACCTGCGCAAGGGGCTCCTGCGCCTCATCGACAAGGAGCGCCGCAACGCCGAGGCGGGCAAGCCCTCCGGCATCCGGATCAAAGTCAACTCGATGGTCGACGAGCAGATCATCGACGCCCTGTATCGCGCGAGCCAGGCGGGCGTGCCCATCGACGTGTGGGTGCGCGGGATCTGCTCGCTCAAGCCCGGCGTCGCGGGCATGAGCGAGAACATCACGGTGCGCAGCATCCTGGGCCGGTATCTCGAGCACTCGCGGATCTTCGCGTTCCACAGCAACGGCGACCCGCAGGTGTACATCGGCAGCGCCGACATGATGCACCGCAATCTCGATCGGCGCGTCGAGGCGCTCGTGCGCGTCGCGGCACCCGCGCACATCGAGGAACTGACCGACCTGTTCGACCTCGCGATGGCCGACACGACGAGCTCGTGGCACCTCGGCGCGGACGGCGTGTGGACCCGCCACCACCTCGGCGAAGACGGCACGCCCCTGGTCGATCTGCAGGACAAGACCATGAGCACGGTGCAGCGCCGGCGCCGGGCGCGCGTGGTCCGATGACGCCCACCGCGGTGTACGCGGCCGGAGGCGTCGTGTGGCGGCTCGTCGACGGCAAGCTCAAGGTGCTCCTCGTCGCGCGTACGCGCTACCGCGACTTCAGCCTGCCCAAGGGCAAGGTGGATCCCGGCGAGATGCTCGCCGAGACGGCCGCGCGGGAGATCTTCGAAGAGACCGGCATCCGCGTCGTGCTCGGCGTGCCCGTCGGCGTCTCGAGCTATCGCCTGCCCAACAAGCGCCGCAAGATCGTGCACTACTGGGCGGCCGAGGCGACGGACGCGGCGATCCGGACCTCGGCCTTCGTGCCGAACAAGGAGATCGCCGGTCTCGAGTGGATCTCGCCCGCGAAGGCCCTCAAGCGCCTCAGCTATCCCGTCGACGTCGAGATCGTCGAGAACTTCATCCGGCTCGTCGAAGAAGGCGTCCTGCGCACCTTTCCGCTCATCGTGCTGCGGCACGCCAAAGCGCTCTCGCGCGACGAGTGGGACGGCGAGGACACGGACCGCCCGCTCTCCCCACGCGGCAAGAAGCAGGCCAAGGCCCTCGTCGGTCCGCTGCGGGCGTTCGGGCCGCGCAGGATCGTGTCGAGCCCGGCCGTGCGGTGCGTCTCGACGGTCGCTCCCCTCGCCAAGGCGCTCGATCGCGACGTCAGAACGTCGGATCTTCTGAGTCAGGATGCGTGGGAGAAGGGCGACTCCGACGCGCGGACGATCGTCGGGCAGCGTGTGCGGTCGCGCAAGCCCGCCGTCCTGTGCAGCCACGGTCCCGTGCTGCCCGAGATCCTGAGCGAGATGGCCCTCGCGACGGGAACCCTGCGGGGGTCGTACCTCGGGAGTGCCTCCGCGCTCGATCCCGGCGCGTTCTCCGTCGTGCACCTGCCGCTGGAGAATCCCGGATCGGGCATCGTCGCGATCGAGACGCACGAGCCGAAAGCCTGAAGCCCGTTCACCTGCTGTTCACCTTCTGAGCGGACTCTCTTAAGAGTCCACTCCTACGTTCAGTGCGTGCCCCGCACCGGGCACCCACCCGAAGCCCCTCATCACGGGCATCCATCTCTGAACACGTGAAGGATTCACACAGTGAAGATCTCCCGCATCGCCCAGGTGGGCGCTGTCGCCGCAGTCGCGGCCCTCGCCCTCACCGGCTGCGCAGCAAACGAGCCCGCCACCGGCGGTGACTCGACCGCGTCCGAGGGCGGCTCGTCGCTCACCGGCACGCTGAACGCCACGGGCGCTTCGTCGCAGGATGCCGCAGAGCAGGCCTGGATCGCCTCGTTCCAGACGGCGAACTCCGACGTCACCATCAACTACCAGGCCACGGGTTCGGGCGTCGGCCGCGACAACTTCCTCGAGGGTGCGAGCGATTTCATCGGCTCGGACCGCGCATACAACGACGATGAGATCTCTGCGGGCGGATGGGCCGGCAACGGCACCTGCACGACGGACGACATCGTCGAGGTCCCCGTCTACATCTCCCCCGTCGCCATCATCTTCAACCTAGAGGGCGTCGATTCGCTCAACATGACCCCCGAGGTCATGGGCGGCATCTTCAACGAGCAGATCACGAACTGGAACGACCCGGAGATCGCGGCGGACAACCCCGACGTCGAGCTGCCGGACCTGGCGATCTCGCCCGTCCACCGTTCGGACCCGTCGGGCACGAGTGAGACGTTCACGTCCTACCTCGAGGCCGTCGCGCCCGACGCGTGGCCGCACGAGGCGTCGGACGAATGGCCGCTCAACTCGGGCGAGGCCGCTCAGGGCACGTCGGGCGTCGTCGCCGCCGTCACGAACGGAAACGGCACGATCGGCTACGCCGACGCATCGCAGGCGGACGGTCTCGGCACGATCGCCGTCGGCGTGTCGGGCGAGTTCGTCCCGTACTCGTCGGAGGCCGCTGCCGCGCTCGTCGACTCCTCGCCTCTCGCGGAGGGTCGCGGAGACGGCGACCTCGTCTTCGAGGTCGACCCCGCCACGGCGCCGGCAGGTTCCTACCCGATCGCGCTCGTGAGCTACCTGATCGCGTGCCAGTCGTACGACGACGCGGCCACGGCCGACCTCGTCCGGGAGTACTTCACGTTCGTCACGAGCGCTGAGGGCCAGGACATCGCCGCGGATGCCGCGGGGTCCGCTCCGATCTCCGACTCGCTGCGCGACCGGCTGACCGCCGCGATCGACCTGATCGGCTGACCACAACTGCACACCGCAACGATGCCCCAGTCGCCGTCATACGGCGGCTGGGGCATCGCCTGGGTCGGCCCCGACCCGACCATCCCCCGACAGATCGTTGCGCGATGAGGAGACGATGACCACCGCAACCAAACCCCCAGCCACCCGGACGGGCACGCCGCGCCCCCGGCGCAGGCTGGGCGACGCCGTCTTCTCCGGGACCGCACTCGGCGCCGGCATCATCATCCTGGCCGTGCTCGCCGCGGTCACGGTCTTCCTGTTCGTCCAGAGCCTCCCGGCCCTGACCGAGGATCCCGCGGAGAACTCGATCCTGCGTGGCCGGAGCTTCGTGGAGTACGTCGCTCCGCTCGTCTTCGGAACCCTGTGGTCGTCCATTCTCGCGCTGATCTTCGCCGCCCCGGTCGCGATCGGCATCGCGCTGTTCATCTCGCACTACGCGCCGCGTCGCATCGCGTCGGTGCTGGGATACATCATCGACCTTCTCGCCGCGATCCCCTCGGTCGTGTTCGGCCTGTGGGGAGCGCTCACCTTCTCGGGGTTCATCCAGCCCTTCTACGTCTGGCTCAACGCCAACCTCGGCTGGATCCCGCTGTTCAGCGGCCAGGCGTCGGCAACCGGCCGGACGATCCTGACCGCGGCGCTGGTCCTCGCGGTCATGATCCTCCCGATCATGACCGCGATCTGCCGCGAAGTCTTCCTGCAGACGCCGAAGCTCCACGAAGAGGCCGCGCTGGCGCTCGGCTCGACGCGCTGGGAGATGATCCGCATGGCCGTCTTCCCGTTCGCACGCGGCGGCATGGTCTCGGCCGCCATGCTCGCGCTCGGGCGCGCGCTCGGCGAGACGATGGCCGTCACGATGGTCCTCTCGGCGTCCGGGGTCATCAGCTTCGAACTGCTCACCGCGACGAACCCGACACCGATCCCCGCGAACATCGCGCTGAAGTTCCCCGAAGCGCACGGCACGGGCGTCAGCGCCCTCATCGCCACGGGTCTCGTGCTGTTCATCGTCACGTTCGCCGTCAACGCCGCCGCGCGCTGGATCGTCAGCCGCCGGGCCGAGTTCTCGGGAGCGAACTGATGGCCGCGCCCATGACCACCGTCCGTGCGACGGCACCCGCGACGGTCAACACGCTGACCGCCGGTCAGCTCCCCAAGTGGTTGCCGTGGACGGCACTGGCCGTCACGATGGCACTGTCGTTCGTCTTCTTCGCCATCCTGAACATCGGCGAGGACGTCGGCGACTTCAACATCGCCGCGGCGCTCTTCGTCGGCTTCGTCCTGTTCGCGATCATCGTCATCGTGATGTCGAGCATCGTCGAAAGCCGCCGCCGCGCCGTCGACCGGCTCGCGACCATCCTGGTGAGCCTGGCCTTCGCGATCGCGCTCATCCCCCTCATCTCGCTGCTGTTCACGGTCGTCGTCAACGGCATCCAGCGCTTCGATCCCACGTTCTTCTCCTGGACGATGCGCAACGTGGTCGGTGAAGGCGGCGGCGGCCTGCACGCGATCTGGGGCACGCTCCTGGTCACGCTCGCCGCGACCGTCATCTCCGTGCCGATCGGTCTGCTCACCTCGATCTATCTCGTCGAGTACGGCCGGGGCCGGCTCGCGAAGGCCATCACGTTCTTCGTCGATGTGATGACCGGCATCCCGTCGATCGTCGCGGGTCTGTTCATCGTCGCGCTGTTCACGCTGATCATCGGACCCGGACGCTACATGGGCATCATGGGAGCCCTCTCGCTGACGGTGCTCATGATCCCCGTCGTCGTGCGCTCGAGCGAGGAGATGCTGCGTCTCGTGCCCAACGAGCTGCGGGAGGCGAGCTACGCCCTGGGTGTGCCGAAGTGGCTCACGATCGCCAAGGTCGTGCTGCCGACGGCGATCGCGGGGATCACGACGGGCATCATGCTCTCGATCGCGCGGGTCATCGGCGAGACCGCCCCGCTTCTGCTGACCGCCGGGTTCACCAACTCGCTGAACCTCAACCTGGTCGATCAGCCCATGATGACGCTGCCGGTCTTCGTCTACTCGCAGTTCTCCAACCCCGGCACCAATATCGACGCGGCCCTCGGGCGCGCGTGGGCGGGAGCTCTGACGCTCATCATCATCGTCATGGTGCTCAACCTGCTCGCGCGACTCATCGCCAAGCGGTTCGCCCCCAAGTTCGGCCGCTGAGCGGCATCCCGACCCGAAAGCCAACTGAGGAACCCACGTGTCCAAGAGCATCGAAGTCAGTGACCTCAACGTCTACTACAGCGACTTCCTCGCCGTCGAAGGCGTCTCGATCGATATCCAGCCGCGCAGCGTGACGGCGTTCATCGGCCCGTCCGGCTGCGGCAAGTCCACCTTCCTGCGCACGCTCAACCGCATGCACGAGGTCATTCCGGGAGCCCGGGTCGAAGGGCGGGTCCTGCTCGACGGCAACGATCTCTACGGACCGCACGTCGACCCCGTGGTCGTGCGCCGCCAGGTGGGCATGGTCTTCCAGCGGCCGAACCCCTTCCCCACGATGTCGATCAAGGAGAACGTGCTCGCGGGGGTCAAGCTCAACAACAAGCGGATGTCCAAGTCGGATTCCGACGCGCTCGTCGAGTCGGCGCTGCGCGGTGCGAACCTGTGGAACGAGGTCAAGGACCGGCTCGAGAAGCCCGGCTCGGGCCTGTCGGGCGGGCAGCAGCAGCGTCTGTGCATCGCTCGTGCGATCGCGGTATCGCCCGAGGTGATTTTGATGGACGAGCCGTGCTCGGCCCTGGACCCCATCTCGACCTATGCGATCGAGGAGCTCATCGGTGAACTGAAGAACGACTACACGGTCGTCATCGTGACGCACAACATGCAGCAGGCGTCGCGCGTGTCGGACAAGACGGCGTTCTTCAACATCGCCGGCACGGGCAAGCCCGGCAAGCTCATCGAGTACGACGACACCCGCACGATCTTCACGACGCCGGCGGTCAAGGCCACCGAGGACTACGTCTCCGGCCGCTTCGGCTGAGCCCCAGGCCCCACCCACACGCTCATCGCGTAGCGCGCCCGCACCCACCCGGTCACCGCCAAGCGCGACCGCACCCACCGCTCATCGCGTAGCACGACCGCACCCACCGGTCATCGAGTAGCGCGAAGCGCGTATCGAGATGCCGGTCAGTCCCGCGGCGACAGCAGGTACGCGTTGAACGCCGCCGTGAGCTCGCCGTCGACCTCGAACTCGACCGCGTCGATCGCGAGCACGGGCACCGCGAGTCGCACGCTCGAGACGAGCCACGCGGCATCCGCTGTGGCGAGGGCTCCCATCGCGATCAGCTCATAGCCCGTCTCGTACCCCTGCCGCTCGAGGTGTTCGAACAGGCTCAGCTGCGTCGTCCCCTGCAGGATCGATCCGTTGGGGGGCGGCGTGAGGAACCGGTCGCCGTGCCGCAGGATGAGCGACGCCGTGGGCGCCTCGAGCACGTACCCGTCGGTCGTGACGAAGATCGCGTCGTCGGCGCCGCGCCTGCGCGCTTCGCGGATCGCCGCCATATTGACGGCGTACGACAGCGTCTTCGCTCCGAGCAGCAGCCACGGAGCGCGATCGGGCACGCTGCTGTCGTATCCGCGGTCGAGGGTCACGACGCGCACACCTCGCTCGCGGACGCCGGTGTTGTCGGGTGCATCGGCCGCCGTGACCCACGCGGTCGGGGCGGGACCGTGCTCGACGCCGCGACTGAGGATGAGCTTGATGACGGCTTCGCCTTCGCTCGGGCAGTGCTCGGCGGCGACCACGACCGCCTGTCGCCACTGGTCGACGTTCGGGTACGGCAGGTCGCACACGTGCGCGGAGTGCGCGAGGCGCTCGAGGTGCGCCGTGACCTCTTGCGGGTGGCCGTCGACGATGCCGATCGATTCGAAGACCCCGTCGCCGCGCTGCGTGCTGAGCTCTCCGATGCTGAGCGCGGGCGCCGATGGTTCGACCTCGCGGAAGGTCGCGGAGAAGTCCGCACGGGTGTCTTCGGATGCCGCGGGGTCGATCACGAGCGCGAATCGCCAGGTCATGCCCTGAAGCCTACGGCCAGGGAATACCCCTCGTCGCGCCTCGGTTACACTTGATCGGCCGGGCCGCAGTAACCCCGGGCTCCATCTTCTGCCGCTACGAGCGGCCTCGCGCCGAGAGGCGTTCTGCGGCCCGGCACTTATCTTCTCCGGCGCCGCTTCGGCCGGCATCCGGTTCGCCGTCGTCAGACGAGTGCGTCGCGCCGCCACAGCGCAGCGGCTGCCACGAGGTCGGTGGCGTACGTCGACAGGCGCAGAGCGCGCGTCGTGAAGGCCGAGGCCCGTTCGGGCTCGGTCTGCTCGTAGTCGTCGGCGAGGTGCGTCGCTCCCGACGCGTGCACGCGGCAGAACGCGGCCGCGCGGTCGAGCGCGACGGCGAAGTCCCCCTCGAACAGGCCGCGCAGGATCGTGTCGATGAGCGCGACGAGCTCGTCGGGACCCGCCGGTGCGGGTGCGCCCGCGACGACCGGATCGGCCGAGCCGATCTCGACCCGTCCGCGGTCGTACAGCAACGCCGCCGTGTGGGGATCGTCGTGGATCATGAGCTGCAGCAGGTACAACCGCCACAGCGCTCCGGGCAGCGACTTCGCGGGAGACCGCGACCACAGCTCGGCGATGTCGTCGATCCCGTGCTGCGCCGTGAACGCCACGAGGCGGTCGACGACGGCGCCCGAGGTGTCGGTGCGCGCCCGCGCGAGCAGGCCCTGCGCGGTCGAATGGGCGACGCGCGAGACCTCGGCGGGGTCTTCCGCGGCGAAGAGCCGGTCGAAGAGCTCGGCGGGCCGCCGCACGGGCTTGTGGAAATCCCTCGACGCGTCGCTCACCCGATCAACGCTACCCGCGCCACCGGGCGGTCAGGTCTGATTGATGCGGATGTGGTTGCCGCTGGGGTCGCGGAACGCGCAGTCGCGCGGGCCCCAGTCCTGGGCGATGGGCTCCTGCAGTACTTCGGCGCCCGATGCCCGCAAGCGCTCGAATGTCGCGTCGAGATCGTCGGTCGAGAAGACGTAGGGTCCCGGCCCCGAGCCCTTGACGACGAGTCGCTGCAGGGCGTCGCCGTCGTCGGGCGAGCGCCCTGCGGTGGGATCGGACACGACGACGGCGACACCGGGCTGGCCGGCGAAGCCGAAGCTCACCCAGCGGTGGCCGTCGTAGGAGACGTCGTTGACGATCTCGAGGCCGAGACCGTCGCGATAGAACGGCACCGCGGCGTCGACGTCGTCGACCGTGATGGGGCAGTAGGCGAGATGGACTGTCATGGATGCCACGCTAGAACCCCTCGCCAGCCGGTGCTTCTCGGATCGTGCTCGATCCTCAGACGTAGCGGGCGGGCCGGGTGAGGATCTTCGCGACGCACAGCGGCATCGCCTCGGCCGCGTCGTGCGGGTGTGCGCGATACGCGCTCGGAGTCTCGCCGACGATCTCGGTGAAGCTCGAGCTGAACGACCCGAGCGATGTCGCGCCGACGGCGGTACAGGCATCCGTCACGCTCGTTCCTCGCCGCAGCAGCGCCATCGCCCGCTCGATGCGGCGTGTGATCAGGTAGGCGTAGGGCGTCTCGCCGTAGGCCGCCTTGAACTCGCGCGAGAAGTGCGCGGGAGACATGTGGGCTCGCGCGGCCATCGTGGGCACGTCGAGGGGCTCGGCGTAGGCACGATCGATCAGGTCTCGCGCGCGGCGCAGGTGCGCGAGCGTGTCGATGGTGAGGACGCCGGATGCCACGCCCCCACGCTAGTCGCAGGGTCAGACCGTCGGAATCGCGACGATCGGGTCGGTCGTCGGCTCGCCGTTCGCGGAGCCGCCGGCCTGCTCGACGGTGACGGCGATCGTGTCGCCCTCTTCCAGGTCTCCCGTGAGGAGCACCGTGGTCTGTTCGCCCTCGGGGTCGAAGACCCCGGCCGAGATGGCCGCCCCGCCTTCGCGGACGAACCAGAGTTCGAACGTGTCGTCGGACTCGATGGGCGGCAGGCCCTCGGTGACGAGCACGGCGCTTCGCAGCGACTCCGACCAGTGCGCCGTCGCGACTCCCCCGTCGACGATGTCGACCGTCGCGGACTGGGCGTCCGGTGCCGCCTTGATCTCGGCGAGCGCGATGACCGCGGGAGGCCTGTTGACCCATTCGTTGATGCTCACGGCGCCGAAGCCGAGCACGACGAGCACGACGAGCGACGCGGCGAGACCCAGCAGGCCACGGGTCCAGTTGCGCCGCGAGACCGTCTGGATCGCAGCTGTCGTCGGCGGAGGCTCGTCCGAGCCGCGCGCGGGCGGCCGATCGGGCCCCGCGGCCTGGAGGAGACCGGTGAACGTCAGGGTGTCCGTGCGCGGCTCCGGCTCCGGTTCGGGCGCGGGCGCCGGTTCGGGCGACGGGACGGCTTCGGCCGTCGCCACGACCTCGGTCTGGGTCTCGATCTCGGCGTTCGGCGCCGCCTCGGTCGCGATCCCGGTCTCCGTCTCGACCCCGGTCTCGGTCTCGACGTCGGGCGCAGCCTCAGTCTCGATCCCGGTCTCAGTCTCGGCGCCGGGCGCCGCCTCGGTCTCGATCCCGGTCTCAGTCTCGACCCCGGTCCCGGTCTCGGCCTCAGCGTCGGCGTCGGTCTCGGTGAACGTCACCGTGTCGGTCTCGGTCGTCGGCGCTGCCTCGGGTTCGCGTACGACCGCCGGTCCGAGCGCGACGTCCGGTCCAAGTGCGACATCCGGTCCAAGTGCGACATCCGGTCCAAGTGCGACATCCGGGCCGAGCGCAGACCCCGGTCCAAGCGCAACCCCCGGGCCGAGCGCGACGTTCGGCCCGAGGCCCGTCTCGAGCTCAGGAGCGGCGACGGACTCGACGACGGCGCGGTGCACCGGCAGGGGCGGGCGCGGCGGAAGCCCTTGCGGCAGGCCGTTGATCCGCGCGAGCAGCGTCGAACGCATCGTCAGCGGCGGTGCCACGGTGTCGGTGTCGCCGGCGAGGGCGGCCGCGGTCGCGGCATCCGCATCCACGATCGAAGACCATTCGGGGTGCTCCGCGAGCGCCGCTCGGAAGGCCGTGAAGTCCTCCCGCGACAGGGCGCCGAGCGCGTAGCCGGCCGAGAGCTCGGCGAATTCCTGCTCGTTCACGACGTCACCCCCAGGTGCATCCTCAGTCGCGACAGGCCGTCGCGCATTCTCGTCTTGATGGTTCCGAGCGGTGCTCCCACGAGCGCCGCGATCTCGCTCTGAGAGTAACCGCCGTAATAGGCCAGGATCAGCGCCTCGCGCTGTGCTTCGGGCAGCTCGGCGAGCGCCGTCGCGACACGTCGACCTTCGAGCCGGAGCTCGACCTGTTCGGCCACCGAGTCGTGGGCGACCCCGAGGTCGCGCAGACCCGCACGCACGTCGCGATCGCTCGACGCCTGCGACGCTCGCACGCGGTCGACCGCTCGGCGGTGTGCGATCGTGAGGACCCACGATCTGCCTTGTCCTCTGTTCGGAGCGAACCGCCCGGCGGATTGCCAGATCTCGAGGAAGACCTCTTGCAGCACCTCTTCGCTCTGCGCGCGGTCGACGAGCACCCGCACGATGAGTCCGAAGACGCGCGGCGACAGCAGATCGTAGAGCCGTGCGAAGGCCGATTGGTCCCCCGCGGCGACGCGCTGCAGGAGCTCGCCGACGCGATCCACGGCGCCCGTGCCACCCTCGGGCACGTCGATACCGTCGATCACCATGTCCACCAGCATGCCGCATTCACCTGCCTCTTCCCCGCCCGGTTGCGTCATCCGAAGGTGAAGGAGTACGCCTGCACTCCCGCCGACACCTCGAGGTCGAGCACGGCTCGGTCGCCGTCCGCGCCCTCGACGACGGCATACGAGCGCGGCGTGCCCGCCACCTCGACGACGCGCACCGCCCCGCCGTCGAGGCGGACGCGCACCTCGCCCTCGCCCGCGAGCACCATCCGCACATCACTCGCTCGGAAGTCCAGCCGGATGCTGCCACCCGAAGCCGTCGCGGGCGTCGCGTACTGCGTCTCGATCCGCCAGTCGCCGTCGAGCGCGAATGAGTCCGCCGGCTGCGCGTCGGGCAGGCCGTACGTGCCCTCGCCCGCGCGGTAGGGCGCGGGTCCGGCGAAGTTGACGTCCTTCGACGAGCCGAGGAACGTCTCTCGCGTGAGTGCGCCGCTCTCGGGCGTCGCATCCTCGACGTCGGTCGACGCGGGCAGTTCGACACCGGGATCGGCCTGGGTCAGCAACTCGCGGATGAGCTGCTCGGTCGCGGCGTAGTTGCCCTCGCCGAACGCGATGTGGCGCACGGTTCCCTCGGCGTCGATCAGGTAGTGGGCCGGCCAGTACCGGTTGCGGTAGTTGGTCCACGTCGACAGGTCGTTGTCGAGGCCGACCGGGTAGCTGATGCCGAAATCCTCTGCGCCTGCCGCAACGTTGGCGGCATCCTTCTCGAACGCGTACTCGGGCGAGTGGATGCCGACGACCCGCAGTCCCGCGTCGCGATACGCGTCGTCCCACGCGACGACGTGAGGGATGCTGCGCTGACAGTTGATGCACGAGTACGCCCAGAAGTCGATCAGCACGACCTCTCCACGCAGGTCGTCGAGGTCGACCGCCGCGCCGCCGGGCGTGTTGAGCCAGGTCTCGATTCCCCGGATGCCGGGGGCCGTGCCGCACGACTCCAGTTCGGTCGCGCCGTTCGAGCACCGGTCGAGGTCTCTGTTCTCGTCGGTGACGAGCCCGCCGAGGTCGAGTGCACGTCGCGCGTCGGGGTTGTCGGTGAGCTCGCGCTGGATGCCCGCCGTGTAGTCGGGCACGAGTCGCTGCAAAAGCTGCGGCACGTTGAAGACGAGGCCGACGGCGAGCGCCAGCATCGCGACGCCGGCCGCGATGCGCAAACCGCGCTCACGGGAGCGGAAGGCACGGATGCGCTCGATCAGGCCCCGGCCGGCGAGCGCGAAGAAGAGGAGCGGCACAGCGACCCCGATCGCGAACGAGATCGTGAGGGCGACGGTGTCGAGGCCGATCCGTCCCGTCGAGCCCGCGACGATGATGGCCGCCAGCACGGGGCCGGCGCACGGCACGAAGACGGCGCCGAGGGCGAGTCCGACACCGTACCCGTTGCCGCGGTTGCGCACTTCGGTGCGGCGCGCAAGCTTCTGGAAGGGCTTCTCGAGCAGCTGCTCGATCCGCGGGACGAGCAGGCCCGTGCCGATCAGCACGAGAGCGGCGATACCGATCCAGCGCAGGACGTCCTGCGGGAGGCCGAGCGCGCCGAGGATCAGCGAGCCGACGAGCGTCACGAGGGTGAAGCTCGTGACGAGTCCCGCGATCACGAAGTACGGCCTCCACCGGGATGCCGGGATGGGCTCGCCGTCGAAGCGCGCCGACTGAGCGCCGCCGGTGAGGAAGATGACCGGCAGCACCGGCAGGATGCACGGCGAGATGCCCGTGATCAGTCCCCCGAGCAGACCGATGATGATGAGCGACATGCCTCTCCCCTGTTCGGGGCTTGTTCGCTCTCGGTGCGCGTTCGGATTGGGTGAATGCACTCAGACGCCGCGGAGGAATTCGTCCCATCCGATGCGCGCAGGGCTGCGAACACTTCATGTACGTCGCCTACCGGCGGCGGGATCAGACACATGGAGGATGTCATGCTCAGCAGCAAGAAGAAGATCTCGGCGGGCCTCGCGTTCGCGTTCGGTGCGGCGATCGCCCTGTCGGGTTGTGCGATGGGCGGCGACACGGCCGAACCGGCCGAAGAGATGTCGACGCCCACGATGGAGGAGTCCGCGCCGGCGATGGAGATGGACCCCGCCGCCAACCTCGTCGGCCCCGGCTGTGCCGATTACGCCGAGGCCGTGCCCTCCGGCGATGGGTCGATCGAAGGAATGTCGATGGATCCGGTCGCGGTGGCGGCATCCAACAATCCCATGCTGACGACGCTCGTCTCGGCCGTCAGCGGCCAGCTCAACCCCGAGGTCGACCTCGTCGACACGCTCAACGGCGACGAGTTCACGGTGTTCGCGCCCGTCGACGACGCGTTCGCGATGATCGACGCGGCAACGATCGAGACTCTCAAGACCGACTCCGAGATGCTGTCGTCGATCCTCACGTATCACGTGGTTCCGGGCCAGATCGAACCTGCCGACATCGCCGGCATGCACACGACCGTGCAGGGCGCCGACGTCGAGGTGACGGGCGAAGGCGACATGTGGATGGTCAACGACGCCAACGTGATCTGCGGCGGCGTCCAGACCGCGAACGCGACCGTGTACCTCATCGACGCGGTGCTGATGCCGCCCGCTGAGTGACGAGCATCCGGCCGCGTGGGTGCGGCCGGGCGATGAAGCCGCCGGTGCGCCTGGAGAGTCCTCGCCGGCGGCTTCGTCGTGCGCGGAAGGGCCTGTCGGCGAAGTAGGCTGGAGGTCACGGGCCTCTAGCTCAGTCGGTAGAGCATCGGACTTTTAATCCGCGGGTCGTGGGTTCGAGCCCCACGGGGCCCACTCTTCTTCGATCGCCGCGATCCCACCCTCGAGGGGATCGCGGCGTTTTCCGTTCCGCATGTCGGTTCGCGTGCCGGTCGTCGTGACTTGATCGACGTCAAGGCGCACCCTCTGCCCACCCCGTAGCCTAGGCATCGAAGACCAGGATAATTCCCTGGTCACACCCCGAGCCGGGGCCAGACGAGAGGAACAATCATGACGGACATGACGCAAACCACCCACACTCTTCTGCGTGCGGAAGGCTTCTCGTGCCCGTCGTGCGTCACCAAGATCGAGAAGCAGATCGGCAGGCTCGACGGCGTCGAGAACGTGACGGTGCACTTCGCGTCGGGGCGCGTGGAAATCGACCATGACGAGACGAAGAGCACGGTCGAGGATCTGATCGCGGCTGTCGACAAGGCCGGCTACACGTCGAAGGCCTCTGCGTTCTGACCGAACAGCCTTCCACACATGTCATCCCCGCGTCGAAAGGCGGCACACTCGTGAACGCGCTGCGCAAATGGCGGTACGGCAACTGGTTCATTCCGGCTGTTTCGGGTCTTCTCATCCTCGTCTCGTTCGGCATCGAGAATCTGCTGGGCGGCGCCTGGAACACGACCCTGAGCCCGCAGTGGTGGATCGACGCGGGTGAGCATGCCCACGGCTCCGGCCACGTATTCACGCTCGCGAACGCATTCATGCTCGCGGCCGCGGTCGTCGCGGGCTACGGCATCGTCGTGAAGGCTGTGCGTGCGCTGCTGGTGAAGTTCATCAGCATCGACCTGCTGGTATCGATCGCGGCGATCGGCGCGACACTCATCGGCAACTTCTGGGAAGCTGCCGCCGTGACCTTCCTCTTCGCGATCGGTCACGCGCTCGAGGCGGGCACGATGAACAAGACCCGTGCCGCGCTCGCTGAGCTCGTCGCGGTCGCGCCCGACGTGGCGGTCGTCATGCGCGACGGAGACCAGGTCGAGGTCGCAGCGCATCAGGTGCGCATGGGCGAGATCGTGCTCGTCAAGAACGGGGCGAAGGTTCCCGTCGACGGGCAGGTGGTGTCGGGAACGGGAGCAATCGACGAGGCCTCGATCACGGGTGAGTCGATTCCGGTGGAAAAGACCAGATCGGACCATGTGTTCGCGGGCACGATCTCGCGGGGCGGGTTCTTGCAGGTGTTGGCGACGGGCATCGGTGCGGACACGACGCTTGCGCGCATCATCCACCGCGTCGAAGAGGCGCAGGATGCGAAAGCGAAGACGCAGGCGTTCATCGACCGCTTCTCGAAGTGGTACACCCCGGCCGTCGTGGTGCTGGCGCTTGCGGCCGGCCTCATCTCGGGCGACGTCGTGCTTGCACTGACGCTGCTCGTGATCGGCTGCCCCGGCGCCCTCGTGATCTCGATTCCGGTGGCGATCGTGGCCGGCATCGGCCGTTCGGCACGCAACGGCATTCTCATCAAGGGTGGCGAATACCTCGAGACGTCCGCCAAGATCTCGGCCGTCGCGGTCGACAAGACGGGCACACTCACCGAGGGCCGCCCGGAACTCACCGACATCATCGTGCTCGACCCTTCCGCGGATCGAGCGGAGGTGCTGCGATGGGCTGCCGCCGCAGAGGCCGGGTCCGAGCATCCACTCGCCCGCCCGATTCTCGACAGTGCGCGAGATGAAGGGGTCGCGCCCGAGGGCGTCCCGGGCTCGGTCACACCGGTCGTCGGGAAGGGGATCGTGGCCGACGTCGAGGGCCGGAGGGTGCTCATCGGCAATGCCCCGCTGCTCGCGCAATACGGTGTGCCCACCGAGGCGGGGGCACGTGCGGCGGCGAACGAACTCGCCACCGCAGGCAAGACCCCGATGATCGTCGCGGTCGATGAAGCGGTGCTCGGAGTGATCGGTGTCGCAGACACCATTCGCGAGGATGCGCCGGAGATGATCCGGCGCTTGCACGCCAGCGGTGTGCACAAAGTCGTGATGCTCACGGGAGACACACGGCTCGTAGCCGAAGCCATCGGCCACGCAGTCGGGATCGACGAGATCCACGCATCGCTGCTCCCCGAAGACAAACTCGACGCCGTGGCGCGGTTGCAACGCGACGGACACACCGTTGCGATGGTGGGAGATGGCGTGAACGATGCCCCCGCGCTCGCCACAGCCGACATCGGGGTGGCGATGGGCGCAGCCGGATCCGCCGTGGCTGTCGAGACCGCCGACATCGCGCTCATGGGCGACAACCTCTTGAAGCTGCCCGAGGCGATCGGACTGGCCAAGCGCACCGTGACCGTGATGCGGCAGAACATCTGGGTTGCACTCGTCACCGTCATCGTGTTGCTCGTCGGCGTCTTCGCGGGTGGTGTCACGATGGCAGTAGGCATGCTCGTGCATGAGGGATCGGTGCTCATCGTGATCTTGAATGCGATGCGGCTACTGCGAAACACCCGCGGAACCACGACCATGCCCAAGAGCGAGCGCACACGATCTGCGCGGACTCGTTCTGAGCACACAAGAGGCACGACAGCACGCAGTTCATCCCGGTGAGAGCAGAAGGCGGATATGTCTGTGAATGGATCAACCGATGAGCATGAGGAACAGCCGGACCTCTGTGTGACGCGTGTCCCGCTGTTTCACGGATTGACCCATGCCCAGCAGGTGGAGGTCGCGGCTTTTGCACGCACGCTCCGACTGGATGCTGGCGAGCAGGCCTACGCGGCAGGTTCCGACGTGTCGCAGCTGATGGTCGTCCACACGGGTGAGGTCAAGGTCTCCCGCACGAGTGCGGCGGGGCACGAGCAGGTGATTCGCGTGCTCGGTCCCGGGGAGTTCATCGGAGAATCGGCGTTCCTCACCGGAGCTTCGCCGGACCATTCAGCACAAGCGCTCGTGGGCACCGAACTCTGCGTCTTTCGTCATGCCGACCTCGGTCGCCTCGTCGAGAAGCATCCGAGTATCGGACTGCGGATGCTGCAGGGGGTGAGCAAGCGCTTGGATGACACGGAAGCACGGCTCGCATCCGTCATATCGGGGAATGTCGGTTCCCGCCTGGCGGACTACCTGCTGTCGCTACCTGCGAAGCCAGGGCCGCGAGGCACCATCGAGGTCACACTGCCCCTGGCGAAGAAGGACATCGCCTCGCTTCTGTCCACCACCCCGGAGTCGCTCAGCCGGCAGCTTCGCAGACTCACCGACGCCGGTGTGATCTCGCAGCAGGATCGGGGTCCGATCACGATCTCTGACGTGACGGCGCTCAGCGCACTGTCCACGCTCACGAAGAAGGACTGAGGGCGTTTCCGTGCCCGCACAGACCGTCAGCCCGCCCACCCGAGAATCGCCGCGTGCAGCTTCACTGACACTGGCGTTCCTGCGCAGTCGCAAGCTCATGATCTTCGTGATGATCGGATTGACCACCGGGGTGGTGCTCTGGGTGGCCGGCCTGACGACAGCGCTCGCCGTCACCGCCTACCTGGTGCTCGGCATCGTGATCGCCATCACTGCGGTCGACATGGTCCGCCATCTGATGCGCGGGCGATGGGGGCTCGACATCCTCGCGGTCATCGCCATGATCGCCACCCTTGCGGTGCAGGAGTATGTCGCGGGGCTCATCATCGCGTTGATGCTCACAGGAGGCGAAGCACTGGAAGACCTGGCCGCGCGCCGCGCAAGCCGTGAACTGGACCAGCTGCTGAACCGAGCCCCCGCGTTCGCAGGGCGAATCGACCCCCGCACCGGCGAAGTCGCACGCGTCGCGGTCGAAGAGGTCGAGGTCGGCGACGAGCTGCTGGTGCGCTCCTCGGAGATCCTCCCCGTTGACGGGGTGCTGTTGTCCGATCACGCCACGATCGATGAATCGTCGGTGACGGGTGAGCCGATCCCGGTGAGCTATCGCTCGGGGGACCCCGTGCTCTCAGGCACGGTGAACGGCACCGCGAGTTTCACGATGCGCGCGCAGAAGGTGGCGGCCGACTCGAACTACGCCTCGATCGTGCGACTGGTCGAAGAAGCCGTGGACTCCCGCGCGCCGATGGTGCGGCTCGCCGACCGGTACGCGGTCCCGTTCACCATCGTCTCGCTGCTCATCGCGGGCATCGCCTGGTTCCTCAGCGGGGACCCGGTGCGATTCGCCGAAGTGCTCGTGGTGGCGACACCGTGCCCGCTGCTCATCGCCACCCCGGTCGCATTCATGGGCGGCATGAGCTCGGCCGCAAAGCTGAACGTCATCATCAAAGACGGTGGAGTCCTAGAGGTGCTCGCCCGAGTCCGTTCGGCCGCGTTCGACAAGACCGGCACGCTGACGCAAGGCAATGCAGACGTGGTGGATATCCACCCGGCATCCCACACGGCGCGCGAGACGCTTCGGCTCGCAGCTGCCGCTGAGCAGTACTCCGTGCACGTGTTCGCTGACCCGATCGTGGCAGCGGCGAAAGCACAGCAGCTCGATCTGCCTGAAGTGGCGGACGCCGACGAGGTGGCGACGAACGGTGTGCTCGCTTCCCTGGCCGACGGCAGCGTGGTGCGCGTCGGGAAACCGGCGTTCATCGAGGAGGTCGCCGGGCCGGTCGTCCGCCCCACGCTGCAGGCCGGGGAGACCGCCGTGTACGTGTCGGTGGGAGCCGAACTGGCGGGGGTCATCATCTTGTCCGACCCGATTCGACCGCACGCGGCAGAGACCGTGTCTCGTCTTCGCGACGGCGGTGTGACAGAGATCGCGATGGTGACCGGCGATGTCGCGGCGACGGCGGAGTCCGTCGCTCATACGGTGGGCATCGACTCGGTTCACGCTGAGACGACGCCACAGACCAAGGTCGAGATCATCCAGGCCATGCGACCGCGGCCCGTGCTCATGGTCGGCGATGGGATCAATGATGCCCCCGTGCTGGCAGCCGCTGACGTGGGTATCGCCATGGCGGGCCGAGGGGCGACCGTCGCGAGCGAGTCAGCAGCGGCGGTGATCACCTCCAACGAGATCGCGCGCGTGGCGGACGTCGTCCATGTCTCACGCCGAACCGTGCACATCGCGTTGCAGTCGATCTGGATGGGCATCATCATCTCGGTCGGCCTGATGCTCGTTGCCGCATTCGGCTACCTGCCCGCGGTGGCAGGTGCCCTCCTGCAAGAGATCGTCGATCTCGTCGCGATCTTGTCGGCCCTGCGGGCACGGCGAGCACACAATGGGACGCAGCGAGACCGTTTGGACTCACGGCGCACGGCAGCACGTGCTGTGATGGACACGTGAACATGCCCCAGAACGCGCTCTCGCTGACCATCGTCGGCACCCCCGACTTCGGCAGCGAGATCCTGAAATCGTTGTACCGTCTCACGGGGCGTTCGACCGTCGAGCTGCGACGAGCGATCCGCGACGGCGAGCCGGTCTACACCGCCGCCCTGTTCGGCAACGACCACATCCACGTCGTGCCCCGGCTCGAGAAAGCCCTCGACTACCTGCAGGGACTCGGGGTGCCCTTCGCCGTGCACGAATGGGTCGACGGTGAGCGCGACGAGATCTCGATCGAGGTCATGCGGGAGATCATCGAAGCGGCCGGCGGCGAATAGTCGAGGGCTTCGACACGGCCCCCGGACGAACGCCCCGGATGCACCTGCCGCTTGGTTCGACGCAGACCGATGTCGGAGGTGTGTTCTAGTGTTGGCGCATGGAAGATGAAGCCGAGCTCGTACATCTGGATCGGGTGGATCGGGTGGTCGAGGTCGATGGGATGGTCGCGGTGTTCACCGCGGAGCGCTATGTGGTGATCGATCGGTTGCGGGTGGCGGCGATGTCGGATGCTGCGCAGTATGGTGCCGGTCTTGCCGGGGTCGCGGAGCGTTCGGTGCGTCTGGAGCTGGCCGCGGCGTTGCGGATCACCGAGCATGCCGCCGAGCGCCTCATGGTCCGTGCCGATGCCCTGGTGCACCGGTACCCGGCCGCGTTGACCTCTCTGGGGGCTGCCCGGATCAGCGAGCAGCATGCCGCGGTGCTGGTGGACCTGCTCGATCCCCTCGACCTTGTCCTGCGTGAGGCCCTCACCGCCCGCGCGGTCACCCTGGCCGAAACACAGCCGGTGGGGGTGTTTCGCCGCAAACTCCGTGACCTCATCGAAACCGACCGGCACACCACGTTGACCGAACGGCACACGGTCGCGCTGCGGCAACGGCATGTGCGTGTGGAGACCGTTGATGACGGGATGGCGTGGTTGACCGCGTACCTTCCCGCCGTCGAGGCCCACGCCATCCACGGGCGGGTCACCGCGATCGCCAAGACCCTGGGCGGTGATAACGATGACCGGTCCCTGGATGAGCGCCGCGCCGATGCGCTGTGCGACCTCCTCATCGACGGGGACACCACCACCCACCCCGACAGTGCCCGCGGGATCCGGCCCACCGTCGTGGTGACCGTCCCGGCGTTGGCGCTGCTGGGCACCGGGGAGGACAGCGTCCCGGCGACCGTGGAGGGAATCGGGCCGATCCCGATCGAGCGGGCACGCGAACTGTGCGGGAGCGCGGACGGGTGGATGCGGGTCCTCACCCACCCCGAGACGGGCATGGTGCTCTCCGTCGGTCGCCGGCAATACCGGCCCCCGAAATCACTGCGGAAGCTGGCCGCGTGGCGAGCGGACCGCTGCATGGCCCCCGGATGCGGGATCCCCGCCTGGCGATGCCAGATCGACCACTCCATCGCTTGGGAACACGGCGGAACCACCGCCCTGACCAACCTCGCCCCCCTATGCACCGGCCACCACACCATCAAGCACCACGGCCGATGGGCCCTCACCCAGAGGTGCAACGGGACCATCGAGTGGACCTCACCCACCGGCCGAAAATACCTCGTCGAACCCGAACGACGCACCCCCACCTTCCACCCGAACAACGAACCCGCCCCCTTCTAACGCACGACCCCCGAGCCTGCCGAAGGGTCGGTCCCCGAGCCTGCCGAAGGGTCGGCCCCCGAGCCTGCCGAAGGGTCGGCCCCCGAGCCTGCCGAAGGGTCGGCCCCTGAGCCTGCCGAAGGGTCGGCCCCTCAGCCTGCCGAACGGCCGGCCCCTGAGCCTGCCGAAGGGTCGGCCCCTGAACCCGCCGAAGGGTCGCTCCCCGAGCTGCCGAAGGGTCGCTCCCCGAGCCTGCCGAGAGCCGACCCCCGAGCCTCCCGAAGACCAGCCGCTGAGCGCGCCGGCCCGCGCGTCACGCGCCCGATTCGGCGAGCTCAGCCCCCGCGTGCGCAAGCTCCGCGAGCGCGGCTTCGGTCGATTCCGGCGCGACGCCCGCGACGAGATCGGTGAAGATCCGTACGCGGCGCCCGACGGCGATCGCGTCCAGCGCAGAGGCCCGCACGCAGTGATCCGTCGCGATCCCCGTGACATCCACCTCGAGCACACCGTGCTCCTCCAGCAACCGCGCGACGGTGTGGCCGTCCTCGGTCTCGCCCTCGAAAAGGCTGTAGGCCGGGCGGCCCTGCCCCTTCTTGACGTGGTGGGTGACAGCATCCGTCGTCAGCCCGGGGTCATAGTCCGCACCCGCCGTGTCCGCCACGCAGTGCACCGGCCACGAGTCGACGAAGTCGGGTTCGGCTCCGAAGTGACCCCCGTTGTCGCTGTCGGCATCGTGCCAATCGCGCGAGGCGACGATCAGGGCGTACTCCCCCGCGTGTGCGGCGAGATGTCGGGAGATGCCCTCGGCGACGGCGTCACCACCGGTCACGCCGAGGGCGCCTCCCTCCGTGAAGTCGTTCTGAACGTCGACGATGAACAGCGCCTTGCTCATGAGTCGAGCGTACGCCGGTACTCCTCGCGTGTCAGGGCATGCCCGTCATCGCCCACGAGTTCGTCACCCGCCTGCTCGGCATCGACCGACGCTGCTCCCGACCCGCCGACGCCCACGGGCTCCGGCTTGCGCGACAGCTTCGACGGCCACCAGATCGCCGGCCCGATGTCGTACGACAGGGCGGGCACGAGCAGCGAGCGCACGATGAAGGTGTCGATCAGCACACCGAATGCCACGATGAACGCGATCTGCGCGAGGAACAGGATCGGGATGACCCCGAGCGCCGCGAACGTCGCCGCGAGCACGAGCCCGGCTGAGGTGATGACGCCACCGGTCGCCACCAGCCCGCGCAGGATGCCTCGCCGTGTCCCATGCACGAGAGACTCCTCGCGCACCCTCGACATCAAGAAGATGTTGTAGTCGATCCCGAGGGCGACCAGGAACACGAATCCGAACAGCGGCACCGCCGGATCCGCGCCGGGGAAGTCGAAGATGCCGTTGAAGACGAGCGCACTGACACCCAGCGCCGTACCGAACGACAGCACCACCGTGGCCATGAGCAGCACGGGCGCCAGGATCGACCGCAGCAGCAGGATCAGGATCCCCAGCACGACCAACAGGATCACGGGGATGATGAGCGTCCGGTCGCGAATCGACGTGTCGTTCGTGTCGATGTCTGTCGCGGTCTCGCCTCCGACGACGGCGGCACCCTCTCCGAGCGCGTCGTTCAGCGCGACGCGGATCTCGCGGACGGTGTCTTCAGCCTCGACCGAGTCAGCCGAATCGGTGAGCGTCGCGATGATGAGCACATCGCCGCCGGCAATCGTCGGCTCCGGCACGGGCGTGCCGGGAGGGCCCGCCGCGGCGAAGACGACCTCGCCGTCCTCGAGCGAGACCGACGCCTGTCCGGTCGGCGAATCCTCCGACGCCGCCGAGACCGAGTCGATGCCCGCGTTGTCTTCGAGCAGTCCGATCACTTCGGCGAGGTCGCCGTCGGGCGCGATGACGTATACGGGGCTCCCCGATCCTGCCGGGAAGTGCTCTGCGAGCGCGACCTGACCGTCTCGAGCCTGCGACTCACCCAGCACGAGGTCGCTCGAGGCGACGCCGTCGGCCTTGAGCTGCGTCAGGCCGAAAGCACCGGCGAGCAACACGAGCGTCGACACGATCCACACGATCCGCGCATGGCGAGCGACGAAGCGCGCCTGACGCGGCCAGATCCCCTTGACGGGCTTGCTGAGATCGTCGGGAACCATCACGAGAGCCTCCTTCGGCGCGAACGGCCAGAAGGCCGCTCGACCGATGAGCGCGAGCAAGGCGGGAAGGAACGTGAGCGCGGACAGCATCGAGAACGCGATGCCGATCGAGGCGATCGGACCGAGCGCGCGGTTCGTGGCGAGGTCGGACAGCAACAGGCACATGAGCCCGGCGATGACCGTTCCACCCGAAGCGAGGATCGGCTCCCAGGCGCCGCGCCAGGCTCGGATCGTGGCATCCCATCGCTTCGCACCCTCGGCAACGGCTTCTCGATACCTCGCGACATAGAGCAGCGCATAGTCCGTGGCCGCGCCGATCACGAGGATGAACAGAATGCCTTGCACCTGGCCGTTCAGCACGACGATGCCGGCGAACGCGAGCCACCACACCGTGAGCAGCGCGACGCACAGCGCGAACACGCTCGTCAAGAGCACGACGACCGGAAGCAGCGGCGAACGGTAGACGATGATGAGGATGATGAAGACGGCGATGAGCGCCACCGCGAGCAGCAGTCCGTCGATGCCGAGGAAGCCCTCGACGAGGTCGGCGGTGAAGCCGGCCGGCCCGGTCACCCATCCTTCGAGGCCGTCGGGCAGGCCCTCGGCCAGGACCGCGCGCATCTCGGCGACGGTCTCACCGATGTCGGCGGACGAGTCGATCGGCACGAAGATCTGCGCAGCATCCCCGTCTTCGGAGGGGATCGGCGGCGAGATCTCGTCCTGCACGCCGCTGAGCGCGGCGATGTCGTCGGCGAGCGTCTGCAGATCGGCGAACTGGTCGTCGGTGAGCGCCTCGTTCGACTCGACGATCACGACGGCCGGGATGGTGTCCCCGCCCAGGAACTCCGAGAGGCGCTCGTTGACCTGCGTAGCATCGGCGCTGCTGGGAAGGAAGCTGGACCGGTCGTTCGTGGAGACTTCGTCGACCTTGCCGAAGTAGGGACCGCCTATCGCCCCACCGACGGTCCAGAGAAGGACGAGAAGCACCGGAATACCGATGCGGAGCCAACGTGACGGAGAGAATTTCGCATGATGGGGCGAAGACATATAGCTAGCTTATCTAGCAAAATGCCGACGCGTGTTCACCGGGACATCAAAAAGACGATGGATGCCGCCGTCGCGACCACGCCGAGGGCGAAGAACCCGACCGTGAGCCATCCCAGAAACCGCACCGTGGGCGACCCTTTCGTGAGGCGCACCCGGTCATCACTGCCGACACGAACGTAGACCTCTGCCGTGTCGCGGCCGTCGAGCGCGACCTGCTGGTCGGGGGTCAGCCACGCGTGTCCGACTCGTCCGCTGCTGCCGAACCATCGAGCACTCCGCTGACCCTGCTCGTCGGCGAGGACGACCTGAGTGAGTGACCACGAGCCGTCGGCGAGCCAGACGACGAGGGTCGCAAGAGCCAGCACGACCGCTGCCCCGAAGCCGACCCACGTGAAGATCTCGGCGATGGCATCTATCGCGCGCTCGTTCACGATCTCAGGCTAGTGGAGCACTCCGAACGACGACGAAGGCCCTCGACCCCGTGTTCCCACCGGATCGAGGGCCTTCGCTCTCGGAGCCACCTAAGGGAATCGAACCCTTGACCTATTCATTACGAGTGAATCGCTCTGCCGTCTGAGCTAAGGTGGCGCGTGCTTCGCGTACGCGATGCACGATCAACAATCCTACAGGGTCGTCGAGCTCCTCGCGGACACGGCCCGCATGACGGCGTGTTACGACGGAATCGGATGCCGCGACCCGGCGGACGTACAGTCGGAGGCGTTCCGCGGTGAGGCGAGCGCGGTAACGGCTCCGCGCTTGCGGTCAGCACGCCCCCGCGGCGCCTGACACCAAGGAGCCACTCGCATGTCCAACAGATTCGTCACCGCGGCCGCACTCGCCCTTCCGATCGCGCTGCTGCTCACAGCCTGCGCATCCGGCACGTCCGACACCGCCGACGCGGGCTCCGGCACCGCCACCGAGGACGGCGGCGTCGTGCGCATCGGCGTCGTGGGTGCCGGCGACCCGTACTGGCAGACATACGCCGAAGCGGCCGCCGCGGAGGGCATCGAGGTCGAGATCGTCGACTTCACCGAGTACACGCAGCCGAACCCGGCCCTGTCGGCCGGTGAGCTGGACCTCAACCAGTTCCAGCACATCGTCTATCTCGCCACCTACAACGTCAACGCGGACGACGACCTCCAGCCCATCGGTGCGACCGCGATCTATCCCCTCGGGCTCTACTCGACGCAGTACGACTCCGTCGCCGACATCCCCGAGGGCTCGACCGTCATCGTGCCCGACGACGAGAGCAACCAGGCCCGCGGCCTGCTCGTGCTGCAGTCGGCCGGCCTCATCGAGCTCAAGGGCGGCGGGTCGATCTTCTCGACGGTCGCCGACGTCGAGCCCGACTCGAAGGTCGTCGTCGAAGCACTCGATGCCGCCCTCACGCCCACGTCGCTCCCCGATGTCGCCGCCGCGATCGTGAACAACGACTTCGTCGAAGACGCGGGGCTGCAGTTCTCGGATGCGATCGCGCAGGACGACCCGGCCGACCCGAACGCCCTGCCCTACGTCAACGTCTTCGCGGCGCGCGCGGCCGACGTCGACAACCCGACCTACCTCAAGCTCGTCGAGATCTACCAGAACACCCAGGCGGTCCTCGACGGCGTGCAGGAGGCATCGGGGAACACCGCCGTGCTGCTGAAGACGCCTCTCGCAGACCTCGCCGAATCGCTCGTCACGGTCGAGGAAGACATCCGCGCCAACCAGTGACCTTCCCGCGTGTGCGGCCCGTTCTCGGACGGGCCGCACACGCGCGCCGTCCACGAGGAAAAGCCCATGACGCTCATCCGACTCACGCAGGTCTCGAAGACCTTTCCCGCCGCCGCCAAGAACGCACCGCCGGTGGCCGCCGTCGACGGTGTAGACCTCGAGATCGCGGCGGGCGAAGTGTGCGGAATCGTCGGCTACTCGGGCGCGGGCAAGAGCACCGTGCTGCGCCTCGTGAACGCCCTCGAGACCCCGACGTCGGGCACGGTCGAGATCGACGGACGCGACATCACGCGCCTCCGCGAGCGGGAGCTGCGCGACCTGCGCGGCGACATCGGGATGATCTTCCAGCAGTTCAACCTCTTCGACTCGCGCACGGTGGCCGGGAACGTGGCGTACCCGCTCGAGATCGCCCGCCGTCCCCGGGGCGAGATCGCGGCGCGCGTCGCCGAGATGCTCGACTTCGTCGGACTCTCCGACAAGGCGCGCAATCACCCCGAGCAGCTCTCGGGCGGACAGCGCCAGCGCGTGGGCATCGCCCGAGCGCTCGCGACGAGCCCGCGCATCCTGCTCGCTGACGAAGCCACCAGCGCGCTGGACCCCGACACGACGGCCGAAGTGCTCGACCTGCTCGGCCGGGTCAACCGCGAACTCGGAGTCACGATCCTCGTCATCACGCACGAGATGGACGTCATCCGCACTCTCGCCGACCGCGTCATCGTCATGGAACGCGGGCGCATCATCGAACAGGGCGAGGTCTTCGACGTGCTGTCGGCACCGCAGCACGCGGCCACGCGACGCTTCGTGTCGAGCATCATCGACGACGTACCCCGCGGAGACCAGTTGCAGACGCTGCGTCAGCGCCACCCGGGCAGGATCGTGACGTTCACGATCCGCGACGGCGACGTCACGCAGTCCGACGTCTTCGCCGCCCTGGCCGCGCACGGCGTGCGCTTCGAACTCATCCACGGCGGCATCAACGACATCAGGGGCCGCGTGTTCGGACACCTCACCCTGACCCTCACGGGGGAACAGGACGCCGTCGAACGGGCGATCGCCGCGGCATCCGCCTTCGCACCGCTGATCGAGGAGGACGTCCGTGGATAGGCTCATCGAACTGCTGCCGCAGTTGTGGTCTGCGACGGCCGAGACGCTCTACATGGTGACGCTGAGCCTCGTCTTCGGCGGCATCGCGGGGCTCCTCCTGGGCCTCGCGCTGTACGCGACGCGCGCGGGAAGCCTCTTCCCGAATCGGGCGGTGTTCGGCGTGCTCAACGTCGTCGTGAACACATTCCGCCCGATCCCGTTCATCATCCTGCTCGCCGCCGTGCAGCCCCTCGCGCGCGGCCTGGGCATCCGCGGGATCGGCATCGAATTCGGCGTCTTCGCGATCTCGCTCGCGTCGATGTTCGCGATCGGCCGCATCGTCGAGCAGAACCTCGTCACGGTGCGCCCCGGTGTCATCGAGGCCGCACGCGCCGCGGGCGCGAGCAGATCCCGCATCCTCTTCCGCCTCGTGCCGCGCGAAGCGCTCGGCCCGCTCATCCTCGGCTACACGTTCATCGTCGTCGCGCTGGTCGACATGACCGCGATGGCGGGCGTCGTCGCCGCCGGCGGGCTCGGCCAGTTCGCGATCGTGAACGGGTTCCGCCAGTTCAACCCGTGGGTGACCTGGGCCGCCGTCGTCGTCATCGTCGTCATCGTGCAGGGCGTGCAGTTCCTCGGCAACGCCCTCGCGCGCCGCGTGCTGCGGCGCTGACTACTCGCAGCGCACGTCGGACGCCGGCACCGTGCCGTCGAGGAAGTACGCCAGAACGGCATCGTCCACGCACGCGCTGCCCTTGTTGAAGCCCGTGTGCCCCTCGCCGACGCGCGTGATGAGTACGCCCGACGACAGCTGCTCGGCCAGCGACACCGACCACTCGTACGGAGTCGCCGGATCGTTGGTCGTGCCGATCACGAGGATGGGCGCGGCGCCCTCGGCCGCAATCGGTTCGCGCACGCCCGTCGGGGCATACGGCCACGTGGCGCACGGGTCCGGACCCGACCAGTACGGCGCGATGGTCGGTGCATCCGCCGCGATGCGGGCCTTCGAGGCGTCCGCCTCGGCCTCGGTCGTGTCATCGGGATAGTCCATGCAGTTGTACGTCGAGAACGCCTCGGTCTGGTTGTCCAGATACTCCCCGGCCTCGCGGTTGTAGTAGAAGTCCGCGAGCAGGAACGCCGTCTGCGCGTCACCCTCGAGCGCAGCCGTGAGCGCCTGCGTCAGGAACGGCCACGAATCGGCGGAGTACAGCGCGGCGATGATCGCCGTCATGAGCGAATCCGCGCCGAGCATGCGACCGTCGGCGTTCTCGATCGGCCGCCGGTCGGCGCTCGCCAGCAGCGTTCCGAGATCTGTCATCGCCTCATCCAGCGTCCCCCGGAACGGGCAGTCCCCGCCCTCCAGGCAGTCGGCCATGTAGGCCCGCAGCGCCGATTCGAAACCGAGAGCCTGCGTCGTCGAGACGTCGAGACCCGACACCGCCGGGTCGATCGCTCCGTCGAGCACGAGTCGCCCGACCCGGTCGGGGAACAGCTTCGCGTACGTCGCACCGAGGAACGTGCCGTACGAATAGCCGAGGTAGTTGAGAGTGCGATCGCCGAGGACCGCGCGCAGCAGATCCATGTCGCGCGCCGAATTGTCGGTCGTGATGAACTCGAGGATGCCGTCGCTGTTGGCCTCGCACGCGTCGGCGAAGCGCGCGTTGGACTGCGCCAGAGCTGCCTCCCACTCGGCCGATCCGCGCGCGCCCGGCGTGATGCCGAACAGGTACTCGTCCATCTCGGACGCATCGAAGCACGTCACGGCGGTGGACTCCCCCACGCCGCGCGGGTCGAACCCGATGACGTCGTACGCCGCCGCCAGGTCGTTGCCGACCGCGTAGGACACCGCGTCGCGCACGAGCGCGACACCGCTCGCCCCGGGACCGCCCGGATTCGTCAGGAGCGACCCGAGGGGCTCGTCGCCGCCCGTCGCACGCTGGCGGATGACGGACAGCTCGATCTCGGCAGCCTCGGGGTTCTGCCAGTCCAGCGGCGCCGTCACCGTCGTGCAGTCCAGCGCCCCGCCGCAGTCGGTCCACGTCAGCGTCTGCTCATAGAACGGCAGCAGTTCGGGGGCGATGCCCTGCGTGTCCGGCGACAGGCTCGTCGTGGGGCGGGCTCCCTGCTCGGGGATCGCGCTGTACAGACAGCCCGACAGAGCGAGGGATGCCGCGACCACGACGGAGACGACGGTCAGGGCTCGACGGAGGCGGGCGGGGGCGGTGCGGGTCACGGGGTCCTTCCGCTCGCGACGGTCACGAGCATGCTCTCGAGGGCGAGGGCGGGGGCGACGTTCTGTTGGAGATTGCGGCGCGTCTCGGAGATCCGGTCGAGCACGACGAGCGTCCGCTCGATCGACCACGCCCGGGCGAGCGCGTGCAGGTCGTCGACGAGTTCACGGTTGACGAGGTCGTCGGTGCGCGCGTACTGGATCATGAGCACGTCGCGGAAGAGCGACTGCAGATCGGTGAGCACCCGATCGATGCCGTCGCGGAGGCTCCGCGTCGCGCGGCGCTTCTGCTCGTCCTCGAGCGCCGACAGCTGCGCGCGCACGGCCGGGGGCACGCTCGCGCCCGGCGCGATGCCGAGCGTGCGTCGCAACCCCTCGCGCTCGGCCTCGTCGCGCTCGACCGTGAGCGCCTTGGCGTCGTCGGTCGCGAGCTGCACGACGCGGCCGGCCACCTCGACGGCGTCGCCGACCCCGCGCACCGCGAGCACGGACCGCAGCGTCTCGTCGCGCCGCTCGCGCGCGGCAGCATCCGTCGCCAGACGCTGCGCCATGCCGATGTGCCGTTGCGCGTGGCGTGCCGACTGCTCGGCGAGCTCCGCGTCGGCGCCCGTGCGCTGGGCGATGAGCCGCGCGACGTCGGCGATGTCGGGGTCGCGCAGACGCAGCGTGCGCACGCGCGAGCGGATCGTGGGAAGCAGGTCGGCATCGCTCGGCGCGCACAGCACCCAGACGGTGCGCTCGGGCGGCTCTTCGAGGGCCTTCAGCAGCACGTTCGACGTGCGCTCGGCCATCCGATCGGCATCCTCCATCACGATGACGCGATACCGGCCGAGCGACGGCGCGAAGTACGAGCGCTCGACGAGCGCACGGGCGTCTTTGATCGAGATGATGACGCCCTCGGTGCGCAGCGTCGTCAGGTCGGGATGCGTTCCCGCAAGCACCTGCCGCATGGCCTGCTCGTCGCCCGGCTCGGCGATGAGCGCCGCCGCGAAGGCGTACGCGAGCGTCGAACGCCCCGAGCCCGGCGGACCCGTGATGAGCCACGCGTGGGTCATGTCGGCCGGATCGGATGCCGCCGCTCGCAGCGCCGCGAGGGCATCATCCTGGCCCCACACCGCACCCCAGGGGACATCGCTCGCGGCGGTCGCGATCGCCGTGGCATCCATGCAGTCAGCCTAACCGGGGGTTCCGACGGGACTCGTCCGGACAACGCTCACGCGAGCAGCGCCTCGACGCGCTCACGGACGAACCGCGCGATCTCGTCGGGGGCGAGAGCCGCATCGACGACGAGGAAGCGCTCGGGTTCGGCCGCCGCGAGGGCGAGGAACTCCTCGCGCACGCGGGCGTGGAAGGCGTGCTTCTCGGCTTCGAGCCGATCGAAGGGCTTGTCGTCGGCGACGAGTCGCGCCCGGGCGACCTCGGGATCGAGGTCGAGCAGCACCGTGAGATCGGGCAGCAGACCCCCCGTCGCCCACAGCGAAAGGTCGCGCACCTCGTCGCGCCCGAGCACCCTGCCGGCGCCCTGATACGCGACCGACGAGTCGAGGTAGCGGTCCTGGATGACGACGTCGCCACGATCCAGCGCGGGACGAACGAGCGTCTCGATGTGATGCGCGCGGTCGGCGGCGTACAGCAGCGCCTCGGCGCGCGGCGCGATCTCGCCCCGGTGGTGCAGGACGATGTCGCGCACGAGCACGCCCACCTCGGTCCCGCCCGGTTCGCGTGTGCGCACGATGGTGCGACCGCGCTGCGCGAGCCATTCCTCCAGCAGCGCCGCCTGCGTCGTCTTGCCGACGCCGTCACCGCCCTCGAGCGTGACGAACAGGCCCCGTGCGGTCGGTCCCGGTCCCGGTCCCGGAGCCTCGCCCCCCGGTCCCTGAGCTTGCCGAAGGGTCACTTCTTCTTCGCCGGCGCCTTGCGCGTCGTCGTCTTGCGCTTCGGCGCGGGGCCCTTCGCGCGCTTGTCCGCGATCATCTGCACCGCGATCTCGTACGTGATGTCGTCGGGCATCTGACCACGCGGAATCGTCACGTTCGTCTCACCGTCGGTGACGTACGCGCCGAACCGGCCGTCGCGGATGCGGATCGGCTTGCCGCTGACCGGATCGTTCTCGAACTCCTTGAGGGCGCTCGAGGCGCGACGCGCACCGTACTTCGGCTGCGCGTAGATCGCCAGAGCCTGCTCGAGCGTCATGTCGAAGATGAGCTCCTCGCTGTCGATCGTGCGCGAGTCGGTGCCCTTCTTGAGGTACGGGCCGTACGGACCGTTCTGCGCCGTGATGACGTCGCCCGACTCGGGATCGGTGCCGACGACGCGCGGCAGCGCGAGCAGCTGGAGCGCCGTGTCGAGCTCGATCGTCTCGGGAGACATCGACTTGAACAGCGACGCGCGGCGCGGCTTGGGCGCGGCATCCTTCTTGGTCGTCTTCTTCTTCGGAGCCGTGACCTCGCCCGTCGCCTCATCGACGGCGACCTCGGGCTCGGGGATCTCCTCTTCGAGGTACGGACCGAAGCGGCCGTCCTTGACGACGATGAGCCGGCCGTTCTCGGGATTCTCGCCGAGCACGCGGTTGCCCGCGACGGGAGCGTCGATGAGCTCCTGCGCCTTCTCGGGTGTCAACTCGTCGGGGGCGAGGTCGTCGGGCAGGTTGACCCGGCGCGGATCGGCCTCGGGGTTCTCGGGGTCGATCACATCGAGGTACGGCCCGTAGCGGCCGAACCGCACGGTTGCGGCATCCGTGATCTTCGTCGCATTCAGCTCACGCGCGTCGATCTCGCCGAGGTTGTCGATGATCTTGCGCAGGCCCGTGTGGGACTCCGAGCCGAAGTAGAACGAGTGCAGCCACTCCGCCCGCTTCTGCTCACCGCGCGCGATCGCGTCGAGGTCGTCTTCGAGCGCCGCCGTGAAGTCGTAGTCGACGAGGTCGGCGAAGTGCTGCTCGAGCAGACGCACGATGCTGAACGCGAGCCAGCTGGGCACGAGAGCCTGGCCGCGCTTGGTGACGTAGCCGCGGTCGAGGATGACATCGATGATGCTCGCGAACGTCGAGGGGCGACCGATGCCCTTCTCTTCGAGCGCCTTGACGAGGCTCGCCTCGGTGTAGCGCGGCTTGGGGCTCGTCGCGTGGCCCTTGGGCTCGACGTCCTTCAGCCGCAGCGTGTCACCGACCGCCATGACGGGCAGCGATTGGTCGTCGGCCTTGTGGGCGTCGGCGCGCTTCTCGTCGCGCCCCTCTTCATACGCCTCGAGGAAGCCCTTGAACGTGTAGACGGTGCCCGACGCCGTGAACTCGGCCTGCTCGCCCGCGGCGTCGACCGTGAGCGTCACGGTCGTCGTCTCGTACTTCGCGTCAGCCATCTGGCTGGCCATCGTGCGCTTCCAGATGAGGTCGTACAGGCGTTGCTCATCGCGATCGAGCTGCGCGGACACCGACGACGGCGTGCGGAAGTCATCGCCCGAGGGACGGATCGCCTCGTGCGCCTCCTGCGCGTTCTTGCTCTTGCTGCGGTAGACGCGCGGGTTCAGCGGCACGGCCTTCTCGCCATACAGGGCGACGGCCTGCGCGCGCGCAGCCTGCACGGCCTGCGCGCCGAGCGCCGTCGAGTCGGTGCGCATATAGGTGATGAAGCCCTTTTCGTACAGGCGCTGCGCGACGCTCATGGCGTGCTTCGCGCTCATCGAGAGCTTGCGACCGGCTTCCTGCTGCATCGTCGAGGTCGTGAAGGGGGGCTTGGGGCTGCGCGTTCCCGGCTTGGCTTCGAGGTTCGACACGGATGCCGCACCCACAGCGGCCACGGCTTCGGCGAGCGAACGGGCGCGGGCCTCGTCGAGGACGACGACGGCCTTCTTCAGCTCACCCCGGTCGTCGAAGTCGGTGCCGCGCGCCAGCGCCGCACCACCGAGGCGGGCCAGACGCGTCGTGAACGACGCCCCCTGCGGCTCGTTGATGGCGGCGAGCGCCTCGAGGTCCCAGTACGAGGCCGAGATGAACGCCATGCGCTCGCGCTCCCGGTCGACGACCAGACGCGTCGCGGCGGACTGGACCCGGCCGGCCGAGGTTCCCTGGCCGACCTTGCGACGGGTGACGTCGGAGACATCCCAGCCGTAGAGGCGGTCGAGGATACGGCGCGTCTCCTGCGCGTCGACGAGCGCGACATCGAGTTCGCGGGTGTTGTCGACGGCTGCGCGGATGGCATCTTTCGTGATCTCGTGGAAGACCATGCGCTTGACGGGAACCTTGGGCTTGAGCGTCTCGAGCAGATGCCACGCGATGGCTTCGCCTTCGCGGTCCTCATCGGTGGCGAGCAGGAGCTCGTCGGCGCCCTTCAGAGCGCGCTTGAGTTCGGCGACGGTCTTCTTGCCGCGCTCGGACTCCACATAGAAAGGGGTGAACCCGTTCTCGATGTCGATCGAGTACTTGCCGACCGACGTCTTCTTGAGCTCGGCCGGAATGGCTTTGCGATCCGCCAGGTCGCGGATGTGCCCTACCGAGCTGAGCACCTCATAATCGTCGCCGAGGTATCCCTGGATCGACCGCATCTTGGTCGGGGACTCGACGATGACGAGCTTCTTGCCTTGTGCCAATGCAGCCGTCCTTTCTACGTCGCACACCATACACGCCGCAATACCCAGTGCACGCTGGGAGCCGCGCGTCACGGGCTCTGGGAAGGAGGCCCCGCGCGCGCCGCGGCGGTGCCGGTGAACACGCCGAAGCGCCCCGTGACCGACACCGTCGCGATGAGCCCGTCGACATCGCACGTCGCCAGCATCGCGCCGCCGAGAGCCGCGAGCTGTGCGGCCCGTTCGCACGGAACGCCCGCCGCAGCACCGGATGCCGCATCCGCAGCCGCGAGCGCCGCGGCATCCGCCGCACCCGCCAGGCGCTGCCCGAACACCGCAGCTCCCCCGGCCGCGGCGAGCCCCGTCGCGAGCAACGCGACGGCCGCGACGACCCCGACGACGGCGGGGACCGCCGCCATCAGCGACCGCCCGCCAGGGCGCAGCCCGTCGCCGTCAGCGTGAGGGCGAGCAGGGCGGGCGCCGTCGCCGTGACGCAGACGACATCACCGTCCTCGTGCACGGCGACCCCCGCACCCGGCACCGCCGACGCGACGGCCGAAGTCGCGCGCGAGGCGGGGTCGCCGCGCGCGAGGATCCGCGCGGCGTCGGCGGCGGCATCCTGCAGTCGCACGTGCCGCGACGCGGCACCCAGGGCGCCCGCCGCGAGCAGCAGCACGAGCACGATCGCCGGAAGCGCGACGGCGAACTCGGCCGCGACCGCGCCCGTGTCGTCACGGATCGCGCGCGCCCTCATGCCACGGTCAGCGCACGTCGCACGAGATCGGTCAGGATGCCGCGGACTTCGTCGCTGCGCATGATGACGACGAGCAGTCCCGCGAACGCGACAGCGGCCATCGTCGCGATCGCATACTCCGCGGTCGCCGCGCCCGTGTCGTCGGCGAAGAGCCGCGCGGCACGACGGCGAGTGAGGCGGGGCGGACGGGCGATTCGGGTGGAGGTCATGACGACTCTGCTTTCTCGAGGCGGACGGTGGGCACGATCAGAGACTGAGCGGCAGCGCCGAGCCGACGCTCAGGAGCATCGGCGCGACGCCGAGCAGAAGGAAGGCGGGCAGGGTGCAGACGCCGAGCGGGAGCAGCAGCCGCATCGACAGCCGAGCCGAGCGCAGGCGCCCCTCGACCCGCGCGCGATGCCGTGCGAGCGCCGCGGACGCCCGCAGGAGCTCGACGGCGGGAACACCCGCCGACGCGGACAGCGCGAGGATGCCCTCGGTCGTCGCCGCCGTCGGCTCGCCCGACGCGCGCTCGACGAGCCGGCGCCCCCGCTCGATCGAGACGCCGCCGCTCAGCGCGATCGCGAGCAGATCGGCGTCGAGCCCGGGAATGCCGTCCGCCCCGCCGGCCGCCCGAACGAGTGCCCCGCTCCAGCGGTGGGCGATCACCATCAGGACGACGCCCGCGACGAGGCATCCGATACCGAACGGGTTCGTCGCGAGCGTCGCGACGGTGTCGAACCCGAGGGCGACGCCGAGCACGACGGCGACGAGCGGCAACCAGGCCATGAGCTTCGCCGTGCCGGTGGGCTCGGCCAGCGCGACGCGCACGTCGTCGGCGGCCTCCTGCGCATCGCGCAACGCCACCGCGAGCCCGCGCAGGGTCTCGGCCAGCGGCGCTCCGACCGTCGTCGCGATGGTCCACGCCGCAGCGACGTCTCGCCACGCGCGTGCCGCCCCGGACGCGGACGGATGCCGCCGAGCAAACCGCCGACGCGGCTCGGGCGGCGTCTCGCCCGCCGCCGCGATCGCCGCCGCCGGCGACGCGGCGTGCTCGAGCGCACGATGGACCGACAGCGCGTGCGGGTCGCCCGCCTCGGCGAGATGGCCCCACGCGCGGGCGGGGGCGACGCCGGCCTGCAGCAGCACGGCGAGCCGCAGCACCGTGTCGGCGACCGCCGCGGCATCCGCGCCCTTCACGTCAGCTCCATCATCGTGATCGCGAGACGTCCGTCGGCGACGACGGGGCGCCCCGCCCCCGCGAGCACTCTCGTGCCGTCGGCGCGGCGCGTCACGTGCAGCACGACGCCGATGGCGCTGGCCACTTGACGCGCCAGCGCCTCATCGCCCAGGCCCGCCAGAGCGCCGAGCGCTTCGAGACGGGCAGGCACGTCGGCCAGGCTGTTCGCGTGGAGCGTGCCCGCTCCGCCGTCGTGGCCCGTGTTGAGCGCCGACAGCAGCTCGCGCACTTCGGCCCCGCGGCACTCCCCCACGACGAGTCGGTCGGGGCGCATCCGCAGCGCTTCGCGCACGAGACGTGCGAGGTCGACACCGCCGGCGCCCTCGAGATTGGGCTGCCGTGCCTCGAGCCGCACGTGGTGCGGATGCGCGAAGCGCAGCTCGGCGACGTCTTCGACCGTGACGATGCGCTCGGTCGCCGGGGCACCGGCCAGCAGCGCGGCGAGGAGCGTCGTCTTGCCGGCGCCCGCGGCCCCCGTCACGAGCACGTTCTCGCGCCGTGTGACGAGCGACTCGAGCAGCGCACGGCCCACGGCGTCGAACATGCCGCGCGCTTCGAGCGACGGCAGGGTCGGATCCTCGACGCGCGGCACCCGGATCGAGATCGTCGTGCCTTCGGCCACGGGCGGCAGGACGGCGTGCACCCGCAGGCCGTCACCGAGCCGCACGTCGACGCACGGCGTCGCGTCGTCGATGTGGCGGCCCCCGAGGCCGATGAGAGAGACGGCGAGTTCGCGCACGTCTTCTTCGGCGGCGCGCCAACCGCCCACCGCGACGGGGCCGTCGCCCCGGTCGACGAAGAGCCCCGCCGCACCGTTGACGAACAGGTCGGTCACATCCGGATCGTCGAGGTACGGCGCGAAAGGAGCGAGAACGGGATGCTGCGCCCGTGCCGCGGCACGCCGGGCGACCGGCCGCTCGCGTGCTCCGTCGTCGACCGCGACGTGCGATCGCGGCTGGACGACGAAGGCCTGCGGCATGCATCGACGCTACGAGCGCGGAGCGGCGCCGCGGCCCGTGGTGGCGGCATCCGTGGACAGTCTCACCGGCTCCCACGTCTGTGGAGGAGCCGGAGAGACGGAGTGGCGGCATCCCATGGGGGGAATGGGATGCCGCCACCCCAGACACCGCTCGTCGGGGGATGTGCGGTGTCGAATGCCAGAATCGAATGTTCGGCCGGTCCCGAGCATAAGCGACGCGTCGGGCCGCACCCAACACCTGGAGAAGTATTCAGAGTGATATATCGGTCGTGTCCGCCACCCACTATCGGAGGTAGTGGGTCCGCAGCACCGCCGGTAGATTGCCTCGTCGAGGTCACCGGTGTCCGGAACGACCCCCACCGCAGCAAAGGAGCGCGACCGATGAGCGACATCACCACGGGCAGCCAGATCGACCACCTGCTGAACGAGACGCGCCGATTCGCCCCCTCCGAGGCGTTCGCCGCCGACGCCGTCGCGACACGGTCGCTGTACGACGAGGCCGCCGCCGACCGCGACGCCTTCTGGGCGGCACGGGCGCGCGAACTGCACTGGCACAAGCCGTTCACCGACGTGCTCGACTGGTCGAACCCGCCGTTCGCGAAGTGGTTCGACGACGGTGAGCTGAATGTCGCGTACAACTGCCTCGACCGGCACGTCGAGGCCGGCAACGGCGACCGCGTCGCACTGCACTGGGAGGGCGAGCCGGGCGATTCCCGCACCGTGACGTATGCGGAGCTCACCGACGAGGTCAAGCGCCTCGCGAACGTGCTCGGCGACCTCGGCGTCGGCGCGGGCGATCGCGTCGCCATCTACCTGCCGATGATCCCCGAGGCGATCGCCGCGATGCTCGCCGTCGCGCGGATCGGCGCGATCCACTCCGTCGTCTTCGGCGGGTTCTCGGCCGACAGCCTGCGCTCGCGCATCGACGACGCGGGCGCCAAGCTCGTCATCACCGCCGACGGCGGATATCGCAAGGGCAAGGTCTCGCCGCTCAAGCCCGCCGTCGACCAGGCCCTCGCCGACCGCAACGGGTCGGGCGTGCAGGAGACCGTCGAGCACGTCCTCGTCGTGCGCCGCGGCGAGAACGACGTGGACTGGACCGAGGGCCGCGACCTGTGGTGGCACGACGTCGTGCCGCAGGCTCCGGCCGAGCACGAGGCTCAGGGCTTCCCGTCCGAGAACCCTCTGTTCATCCTGTACACCTCGGGCACGACCGGAAAGCCCAAGGGCATCCTGCACACGTCGGGCGGCTACCTCACGCAGGCCGCCTTCACCAACAAGGTCGTGCACGACATCCACCCCGAGACCGATGTGTTCTGGTGCACCGCCGACATCGGCTGGGTCACCGGTCACACGTACGTGACGTACGGGCCGCTCGCCAACGGCGCGACACAGGTGCTCTACGAAGGCACGCCCGACACGCCGCACCCCGGCCGGTGGTGGGAGATCATCGAGAAGTACGGCGTCACGATCTTCTACACCGCTCCCACGGCCATCCGCTCGTTCATGAAGATCGGGCGCTCCGTGCCCAAGAAGTACGACCTCTCGTCGATCCGCCTGCTCGGCTCGGTCGGCGAACCCATCAACCCCGAGGCGTGGATGTGGTACCGCAAGGTCATCGGAGGCAAGGCGGCGCCCATCATCGACACGTGGTGGCAGACCGAGACGGGCGCGACGATGATCTCGGCGCTGCCGGGCATCACCGAGACCAAGCCGGGGTCGGCGCAAGTGCCGATCCCCGGCATCTCGATCGACGTCGTCGACGAGGACGGCTCGCACGTCGGCAACGGCAACGGCGGACTGCTCGTGGTCACCGAACCCTGGCCGAGCATGCTGCGCGGCATCTGGGGCGACCCCGACCGATTCGTCGAGACGTACTGGTCGAAGTTCCAGGACCAGGGCTACTATTTCGCCGGCGACGGGGCGCGTCTCGACGACGACGGTGACGTGTGGCTGCTCGGACGCGTCGACGACGTCATGAACGTGTCCGGCCACCGCCTGTCGACGACCGAGATCGAGTCGGCCCTCGTGGGCAACGAGGCCGTTGCCGAGGCCGCCGTCGTCGGGGCGGCCGACGAGACGACCGGTCAGGCCGTGGCGGCGTTCGTCATCATCAAGCAGAGCTACCTCGCCGAGCATGCACCCGAGGGCCTCGCGCAGTTGCTGCGGCAGTGGGTCGGCGAGCAGATCGGCCCGATCGCGCGACCGCGCGACGTGTACGTCGTCGACGAGCTGCCCAAGACCCGCTCGGGCAAGATCATGCGGCGCCTGCTGCGCGACGTCGCCGAGGGCCGCGAGGTCGGCGACACGACGACCCTCGCCGACACCGCCGTGATGTCGGTCATCAGCGCTCAGGTGCGCTGACCCCCGGCGTCCCCTCGCCACTGACGCCGAGACTGCAACGGGGCGCCGAGACAGCGGGGTAACCCCGCGGTTTCGGCGCCCCGTTGCAGTCTCGCGGTCAGAGGGTCAGGGGGTCAGGCGACGGAGAAGACGACCTCGACCTCGACGGGAGCGTCCAGCGGCAGGGCCGACACGCCGACGGCCGAGCGGGCGTGAGCGCCCGTGTCACCGAAGACCTCGGCGAGCAGCTCGCTCGCGCCGTTGATGACGCCGGGCTGGCCGGTGAACTCGGGCACCGAGGCGACGAAGCCGGTCACCTTGACGACGCCCGAGAGGCGGTCGACGCCGCCGACGGCGGCCGCGGCCGCCGCGATCGCGTTGAGCGCGCACTGACGCGCGTAGCCCTGAGCATCGGATGCCGCCACCAGGCCGGCACCCTCTCCGACCTTGCCGGTCGCCAGCAGCGACCCCGCGACGATCGGCAGCTGACCGGCCGTGTAGACGAGGTCGCCGTGCGCCTTGGCGGGGACGTACGCCGCGACGGGCGGGACGACCTCGGGCAGGTCGATGCCGAGCTCGGTGAGTCGGGTGGAAACAGTCATGGTCAGGCTCCCTCGAACTGCGTCGCGGCGGCGGCCGCGGCATCCAGTCCCGCATTGGCGGCGCCGCCGCCGGTGGGACGCTTGAAGTAGGCGACGAGACCGCCCTCGGGACCCGGCACGACCTGCACGAGCTCCCAGCCCTGCTTGCCCCAGTTGTTGAGGATCGCAGCGGTGTTGTGGATGAGCAGGGGCGTCGTGAGGTACTCCCACGTCGTCATACGGACTCCTCGATGGCAGAAGAACAGCGGTGGAAGACCGGATCGCAGCGGCAAAAGCGCACGCGCCGTCGGGGGAAACCTCAGGTAGCTCCCTTACGATCAACCCTATGCCTGGAACGAAACGAACGGCCACCGGTGTGCTCGGCGGCCTCGCGGGTCTGGTCGGTCTGAGCGCTGTCGCGGGCCTTCTCGTGACCGCCACCGTCACCCCGGCCATCGCCGTCAGCGGCGCTGCGGCATCGAGTGCGCTCGACATGTTCGACAACCTGCCGAGCGTTCTGGACATCGAGAAGCTCATGCTCCCCTCGACGCTCATCGTCACCAACCCCGAGACGGGCGAGGAGCAGGAGTTCGCGAAGTTCTACGACCAGAACCGCTCCCCCGTCGAGTTCAACGAGGTCGCGACCGTCTTCTACGACGCGATCCTCTCGTCGGAAGACCCGCGCTACTACCAGCACGGCGGTGTGGACCTCATCGGCACGACGCGCGCCGTGCTGTCGAACGTGCAGGGCGGCGGCGAGACGCAGGGCGGCTCGTCGATCAGCCAGCAGTACGTCAAGAACGTGCTCGTGCAGCGCTGCGAGGCCAACGCCACCGCGACCGAAGAGAAGTCTCGCGAAGAAGTGCTCACGGACTGCTGGACGGATGCCACGACGGCACAGGGAGCCGAGGGCATCCAGCGCAAGCTGCAGGAGATGCGCTACGCCATCTCGCTCGAGCAGAAGTACTCCAAGAACGACATCCTGCTCGGCTACCTCAACATCGCCAACTTCGGCGGCACCACCTACGGCATCGACGCCGCCGCGCGCTTCTACTTCGGCGTCTCGGCAGCTGACCTCAACGTGTCACAGTCGGCGACGCTCGCCGGCATCGTGCAGAACCCCAACACGTACCGCATCGACAGGCCCGCCGGATCGATCTTCGACCGCGACGGCAACGCTTACAACAAGGCGGCCGACGGCATCATCGACGACATCGACGAGGGGCAGTTCGGCCCACTCAAGGCCCTCCTCAACGACGGCACGATCACCGAAGAGCAGTACGTCGCGGCGGCCGACCCCTACAGCGCGACGAAGGGCCGCCAGCTGTACGTGCTCAGCCGCCTGCTCGGCGACGGCAAGATCACGTACGACGACTATGTCGCCGCCGTCATCGAGCCGATCACGCCGAACATCCACGAACCGACGATCGGATGCGCCGCGGCTGGCGGCGCCGCGTACTTCTGCCAGTACGTCAAGAACACGATTCTCGCCGACGAAGCGTTCGGCGAGACCCCCGACGACCGCATGCGCACGCTGCAGCGCGGTGGCCTCAAGGTCTACATCACGATGGACCCGCGCATGCAAGCCGCCGCGGAGCAGACGATGCGTGAGATCGTGCCGAGCTCGGTCGAGGGCTGGGTCAACCCCCAGACCGGAATGCTGGGCTCATCGACCGTCAGCATCGACAACACGACCGGCCGCATCCTCTCGATCGCCCAGAACACGGTGTTCAGCGAGGCGGCCAACGTCGTGGGTGACCCGAACTTCTCGTCGCTCGTGTACGCCGGCGACCACGTGACCGGCAAGTCCGGCGGCTTCAACGCGGGGTCGACGTTCAAGATCTTCACGCTCCTCGGCTGGCTCGAGGCGGGCAAGTCGGTCAACGAGACGATCAACGGCGTCAACCGCGTCTTCCCGCGCATGACGAACTCGTGCACAGGCGACTGGGTCAACATGGAGCGCCACAAGATCGGCAACTTCGGCAATGCCGGCGGCTGGGTCGGCACGCCGATGCGGTTCACGTCGACGTCGCTCAACTCCGGCTACCTCGCGATGGCCGAGCAGCTCGACCTGTGCGACATCGCCAAGATCGCGACCAAGATGGGCGTGCAGACCGGTAACGGGCAACCGATCACGATGTCGGGCGCCAACAAGGTCATCGGCGACGACAACATCTCGCCCGTCGCGATGGCCGGTGCGTACGGCACGGTCGCCAACAACGGCGTCTACTGCCAGCCCAAGGTCATCGACCGCGTCGTCGACTTCGACGGCGTCGAACTGCCGATCCCCGAGCGCACGTGCACGACCGTGCTCGAGCCGGCGGTCGCCTCGACCGCGGCCCTTGCCCTCGCTGGCGTCATGAACGGCGGCACGGGCTCGGGCGCGAACCCGCGCAACGCCCCCGTGCTCGGCAAGACCGGTACGCACCAAGAAGTCCAGTCCTGGATGGTCGAGTCCTCGACGCGCGTCTCGACGGCGGCGTGGGTCGGCAACAGCGACGGCCTTGGCGACATCTTCCGCAAGTACGCCAACGGCTACCGCCTGTCCGACATGCGCTACCCCCTGGCGCGGCAGACCCAGTTCGCTGCCAACCAGCTCTACGGCGGCGACCAGTTCTCGCGTGAATACGGCGAGCTGACGCGCCAGGTGCTGCGCGACCTCCCGAACGTCGTGGGCATGTCGGTCGATCAGGCCCGCGCCGAGCTCGAAGGAGCAGGCTTCTCGGTCAACGTCGGCGACCCCGTCGACGGCACCGAGGCATCAGGCACCGTCGCCCAGCAGGACCCCGGTGCAGGCCGGGTACCCGCCGGCACGACGGTCACGATCCGACCCAGCAACGGGCAGGGTGTCGCCGTGCCCGACGTCAGCGGAGCATCACTGAACGAAGCCAAGGGAAGACTGCGTGATGCGGGCTTCGGCAACGTCTCCGACGGCACGTGCACCGAGAACGGCGACATCGACGGCGACGGACGACGCGTGACGGCCACCGACCCCGCCGCCGGCACCGTCCTGAACCGCAACTCGGCCGTCTCCGTGAACTACGCCGCCCGCAAGTGCTGATCGGCTCGGCCCGCTCGAGCGCTCTCGCGACCCTCGGGATCGTGGGGGCGCTCGGCGCCGGAGCCGCAGTGTGGGGCATCGGCATCGAGCGGTACCTGTTCACGCTGCGCACCCACGAACTGCGGCTGCTTCCGCCGGATGCCGCACCCCTTCGCATCCTGCACATCTCGGACGCCCACATGGCGCCCTGGCAGCATCGCAAGCAGCAGTGGATCGCCCGGCTCGCCGAGCTCGAACCCCATCTCGTCGTCGACACGGGCGACAACCTCGGGCACGCCGACGGGCTGCGCGGCATCCGCCGTGCCTATGACCCGCTCCGCGGCGTGCCGGGTGTCTTCGTGCACGGCTCGAACGACCACACGGCGCCGAGCCCGCGCAACCCGTTCAAGTACTTCAGCGGCCCCTCGAAGATCACGCGCACCGAGGTCGACCTCGACACCGCGGCGCTCGATGCCTATCTGCGCGACGACCTCGGCTGGCTCGACCTGAACAACGACGCCGGATCTCTGCATGCCGGCGATCTGCGCATCGACGCCTTCGGCGTGCGTGATGCCCACCGCTCCTGGGACCGGCTCGGCGCCCTGCCTCCACGCCTCGACGAACTGCGCGCGGACGGCACGGCCGATCTCACGATCGGCGTGACGCACGCTCCCTATCGCCGCGTGCTCGACGCGTTCACCGATCTCGGTGCCGACATGCTCTTCGCGGGGCACACGCACGGCGGGCAGGTGCGGTTGCCCGGAGTCGGCGCCCTCGTCGCCAACTGCGACATCCCCCTCGATCAGGCGCGCGGGCTCAGTGCCTGGGCGCACGACGGACGCGTCGTTCCCCTCAACGTGAGCGCGGGCCTGGGGCATTCGATCTACGCTCCCGTGCGATTCGCGTGCCGTCCCGAAGCGTCGCTGCTCACGCTTCTGCCGCGCGGCTGACGGCGTTCGAAGCACTCTCGCCGATCGGGTAGACTCGTGGGGTTGCCGTGCGAGCGGCGACGGGGTGTGGCGCAGCTTGGTAGCGCGCTTCGTTCGGGACGAAGAGGCCGCAGGTTCAAATCCTGTCACCCCGACCAGATCTTTCTCGGAGGATGCAGTGACCGTCCGTCTCGTCGCCTTCGACCTCGATGACACCCTCGCACCGTCCAAGAGCGCGATCGATCCGCGCATCGGCGACCTGCTCGTCGCTCTCGCCGAGCGCGTCGAGGTGGCGATCATCTCGGGTGGCCAGCTCGCCCAGTTCACGGCCCAGGTCATCGATCGACTGCCGGATGCCGCGAATCGCTGCCTCGACGCCTTCCACCTGCTGCCCACGTGCGGCACGCAGTACTACCGGCTCGCGCCGGAGGGCGTCGTGACGGTCTACGCCCACGCGCTGACCGACGACGAGAAGACCCGCGCACTCGCCGCGGTCGAATCCGAAGCACGCCGCCTGGGCCTGTGGGAACCCGACCCCTGGGGAGACATCCTCGAAGACCGCGGATCGCAGATCACGTTCTCGGCGCTCGGGCAGCGCGCTCCCCTCGAGGCCAAGACGGCATGGGATCCGACCGGCGAGAAGAAGAACACGCTGCGCGCCGCCGTCGCCGAGCGCCTGTCCGATCTCGAAGTGCGCTCGGGCGGTTCGACGTCGGTCGACATCACGCATCGCGGGATCGACAAGGCCTATGGCATGCGGCAGCTGGCCGAGCAGACCGGCATCCCGCTCGAGGACATGCTCTTCGTCGGCGATCGCCTGGACCCCGACGGCAACGACTACCCCGTCCTCGCAATGGGCGTCGAGTGCCGCGCCGTCGAGGGCTGGGAAGACACCGCGGCGCTGCTCGACGAGCTGATCCCCACACTGCCCCCGCGCTGACGCGCCGCTCACTTCTCGCGCGCGCGGCGCGTCAGCAGCGCGCTGCCCACTCAGCCGCGCGCTGCCCACCACCGTCGCGCTACCCCGCCACCGTCGCGCTACCCCGCGACCGTCGCGCTCCCCTGCCACCGTCGCGCTACCAAAACCTGCCGCCGCGATCGTTCTCTCGGTAGCGCGCGCAGGTTTCGGTAGCGCGACCACTCAGATCGGGAGCGTACGCAGGATTCGGTAGCGCGACCCGAACTCTGCCGCGCAGCGCGACCCACCACATCGGTAGCGCGCGCAGGTTTCGGTAGCGCGACCCGAACTCTGCCGCGCAGTGCAACCCACCGCATCGGGAGCGCACGCAGGTTTCGGTAGCGCGACCCACCACATCGGGAGCGTACGCAGGATTCGGTAGCGCGACCCGAACTCTGCGCGGCGGCGCGACCCGCCACATCGGTAGCGCGCGCAGATTTCGGGAGCGCGACCCGAACTACGCCGGGTAACGCGACCCGAGCTACGCCGGCGCAGCGCGACGCATCAACATCGGCGTCCCCGCCTGCGAGCGTCAGGCCGGGGTCTTGGCCTCGTGCGAGGCGGCGCGCACACGCGGTGCGCCCCCGGCCTCGGCTGCCGCGGGACCGCCGGCCAGCGGCAGCAGCCGCGTGAGCTGCGTCACGTGCCGCGGCTCGAGCTCGGCGAGCGACGAGACGCCCAAGAGCTTCATCGTGCGCTCGATCTCGTCGCGCAGGATCGCGATCGTCCGGTCGACGCCCGCGCGTCCGCCCGCCATGAGCCCGTACAGATACGCGCGGCCGATGAGCGTGAACTTCGCGCCCATCGCGATCGCGGCGACGATGTCGGCGCCGTTCATGATGCCCGTGTCGATCATGACGGTCGCGTCGGCGCCGACTTCGCGCACGACCTCGGGCAGCAGGTGGAACGGCACGGGAGCCCGGTCCAGCTGGCGCCCGCCGTGGTTGGAGAGGATGATCCCGTCGACGCCGGCGTCGATGAGTCGCTTCGAGTCCTCGACGTTCTGCACGCCCTTGATCACGATCTTTCCGGGCCAGAGGTCGCGGATGACCGCGAGGTCGTCGTAGCTGATCGTCGGGTCCATGGCGGCATCGAGCAGTTCGCCGACCGTTCCGCCCGTCGTCGACAGAGACGCGAACTCGAGCTTCGGCGTCGTGAGGAAGTCGATCCACCACCACGGACGCGGGATGGCGTTGATGATCGTGCCGATCGTGAGCTGCGGCGGGATCGAGAAGCCGTTGCGCTTGTCCCGCAGACGAGCACCCGCGACGGGGGTGTCGACGGTGAACTGCAGCGTGTCGAACCCGGCCTCGGCGGCGCGGCGCACGAGACCGTACGAGATCTCGCGATCGCGCATGACGTACAGCTGGAACCAGTTGCGACCGTGGGGATTCGCCTTGGCGACGTCTTCGATCGACGTCGTGCCGAGGGTCGACAGCGTGAACGGGATGCCGGCGGCCCCGGCCGCCCCCGCTCCGGCCGTCTCGCCCTCGGTCTGCATGAGGCGGGTGAAGCCGGTCGGCGCGATGCCGAAGGGCAGCGCCGAGGGACCGCCGAGGATCTCGGTCGACATGTCGACCTCGGCGGCGGGGCGCAGGATGTCGGGGTGGAACTCGACGTCCTCGAACGCCTGCCGTGCCCGTGAGAGCGAGAACTCCCCCTCTGCCGCGCCGTCGGTGTAGTCGAAGGCGGCCTTCGGCGTGCGGCGCTTGGCGATCGTGCGCAGATCGGCGATCGTGAGCGCGGCGTCGAGCCGGCGCTTGCGTCCGTCGAGCTCGGGCTTTTTGAACTGCATGAGCTCGAGCAGCTCGCTGGGCCGCGGAAGCTGGCGTTTCACCATGGTGCGCCTTTCAGGGGCTCGTGCGGGCCAAGCCCGCGTGAGCGTAGTAACCGGTGATGTGGTCGTGGACGAGTGTTCGCGCGAGCGGGGCATCCCCGGCATCGACAGCGGTGAGGATGGCCCGATGCTCGTCGCGCAGGCGCGCCGCCGTGGCATCCCAGTCGAGGATCTGCTCGGCGCCTTGCTGCACGTACGATTCGATCGCGGTGCGCAGCCCCGCCATCGTGGCGGCGATGACCTGATTGCCCGAGGCCTCGGCGAGCGCGAGGTGCAGTTGAGCGTCGAGCGCGAGGAACTCGGCCGGGGTCAGATCCGCGGACTCCATCGCGTCGAGGATCTCGTGCGCCTCGGCGAGCGAGCGATCGGGAGCGGACGCGAGCGCCTCGACGACGGCGGCCTCGAGCACGAGACGCGTCGCGACGACGTCATCGAGCGGAAATCCGTGCGCCGCGACCTGCAGGCGCAGCAGCACCGACATGCCGCCCTTCGGCGTCGCCGTGATGATGGCACCGGCCGTCGGCCCCGAGCCCCTCGCCGTGCGCAGGAGTCCCATCACCTCGAGCACGCGCAGCGCCTCACGGACGCTCGATCGACCGACTCCGAGGGATGCCGCGAGCTCGCGCTCGGGCGGAAGACGATCCCCCGGATGCAGACGGCCCTCGAGCAGATCGGACTCGATCGTCTCGAGAACGAGCCGCCACGCGCGTGCGGCGGGAAGTGCCGGCGTGGTCGGGGACGAGGACATGCGGAGCTCCGTTGCGTTTGTGGTCTGACCACGCTAGCGCGTGGTCAGACCACATGCAAGCCCTAAAGTGTCAGCCATGGATCCGCTCGTCGTCACGCTCATCGTCGCCGGCGCCGTATGCGCCTTCTGCTGGATCGCCTCGCTCATCACGAAGGACACCTCGTGGGTCGACCGGCTCTGGTCGATCGTGCCGGTCGTCTACGTGTGGATCTTCGCCGGGGCGGCCATCGCCGCGGGAGAGGACGCCGCGCGCCTGATCGTCATGGCGGTGCTCGTGACGGCATGGGGTGCCCGGCTGACGTTCAACTTCGCGCGCAAGGGCGGGTACACCGGCATGGAGGACTACCGCTGGGCGATCCTGCGCGCGCGGATGCGTCCCTGGCAGTTCCAGCTGTTCAACCTCTTCTTCATCGTGCTCTACCAGAACGCGCTGCTCGTGCTCATCACGCTGCCCGCATACATCGCGTGGCAGCATCCGGCGCCGTTCACGATCTGGGACGGCGTCTTCGCCGTCGCGTTCGCGGGCTTCCTCGTGTTCGAGACGGTCGCCGACCAGCAGCAGTGGGCCTTCCACGCGCGGAAGAAGCGCGCGGGCGGCCACCTCGAGCCCGGGTTCCTGACGGCCGGCCTGTTCCGCTGGAGCCGCCACCCGAACTTCTTCGCCGAACAGGCCCAGTGGTGGATGGTCTATGCGATGGGCGCCACCGCGGCCGTGGCATCCGGTCTGGGCTTGTGGGGAGGTGCGGTCAACGGGACGATCGTGGGCGCACTGCTGCTCACGGTGCTCTTCATCGGCTCGACGATGTTCACAGAATCGATCTCGGCCTCCAAGTACCCCGCGTACGCGGAGTACAAGCGCACGACCTCGATGCTCGTGCCGCTCCCGCCGCGCAAGCCCGCCGCGTCCTCGAAGAAGGCGCCCAAGAAGAAGCCCGCGAAGGCGCGCAAACCCGTCGCGCGGCCCGCATGACGGCTCAGACCGACGCGTACCCCTGCGGGTTCTTCGTCTGCCAATTCCAGTAGTCGCGGCAGGCATCGTCGATCGTGAGCCGCGTCTGCCAGCCCAGCTCGCTGCGAGCCTTCGTCGGGTCGCAGTACGTCGCCGCGACGTCGCCCGGGCGACGCTCCAGGATGACGCGAGGCAGCTCGCGACCCACCGCCGCCTCGAACGACGTGATCAGCTCGAGGACGCTCACGGGCACGCCCGTGCCGAGGTTGAACACGGCGAAGCCCGGCTCAGCCTTCTCGAGAGCCGCGACGTGCCCTTCGGCGAGATCCACGACGTGGATGTAGTCGCGCAGCCCGGTGCCGTCGGGTGTGTCGTAGTCGTCTCCGAACACGCCGATGCGATCGAGCGAGCCGATCGCGACGCGCGACACGAACGGCATGAGGTTGTTGGGGATGCCGGCGGGATCCTCGCCGATGAGTCCCGACGGGTGCGCCCCCACCGGGTTGAAGTACCGCAGCACCGTGACGTTCAGCTCGGGATGCACCCGCGCGACGTCGGCGAGCACGACCTCGTTCATGCGCTTGGACTTGCTGTACGCGTTCGACAGGTCTACGCTCGTCGCCGACTGCTCGGTGAAGGGCAGATCGGCCGGGTCGGAGTACACCGTGCCCGTGCTCGAGAAGACGAACGAGCGGATACCGTGGGCGAGGCCCGCGCGCAGCAGCGCGAAGGTCGTGTCGAGGTTGTTCGAGTAGTACTCCAGCGGCTTCTGCGTCGACTCCCCCACGGCCTTGAACGCCGCGAGGTGCACGATCGCGTCGATCGGGCCGTGGTCGGCGAACACCTGCTCGACGGCGACATCGTCGGCGGCATCCCCCACCACGAGAGGCACGGCACGGCCCGAGATCTCGGCGACGCGCTCGGCGGCGACGGCACTCGTTCCGGACAGGTCGTCGAGCAGCACGACATCGTGGCCGGCATCGAGCAGGGCGACCGCCGTGTGGGTTCCGATGTAGCCGGCTCCGCCGGCGAGGAGAACGCGCATCCCCCTAGCCTAGATGCGGGTCGTGTCCGTGCTGCGAAGCAGCGTGGAGGCGGCCCGGATCTGGATCGAGTAGCCGGCGGAGGCGGCGTGTCGACATCTCCTGCCCCGTCAGCCGAGCCGTCCTCCCGACTCGCTCAGATAGCACTCGGCGCACATCGACTCGTAGGTCACCCGGTCGCTCGACAGCTCGTCGATCGCGACCTGGTCGCCGTCGAACACGAACCGCCCGCCGACGAGCCGCGCGTTGAAGAGCGCCTTTCGTCCGCAGCGGCAGATGGTCTTGAGCTCTTCGAGACTGTGCGCGAGTTCGAGCAGCCGCAGGGAGCCCGGAAACGCTTCGGTGCGGAAGTCGGTGCGGATCCCGTACGCGAGCACCGGGATGCCGTCGAGCACGACGATCCGCAGCAGATCGTCGACCTGCGCGGCCGTGAGGAACTGCGCCTCGTCGACCAGGAGGCACGCGACATCGGCCGCGCGGCCCGACATCGACGCATCGGGGATGAGCGTCTCCACCGCGTCATGGCGCAGCCGCGAGCGATGAGCGGCGAACAGCGCCCGGAGGTCGTCGTCGGGACGGATGAGGAAGTCGACGGGCCGGGACATCCCCAGGCGCGACGAGACGTGGTCGGCGTCCTTCGTGTCGATCGCGGGCTTGGCCAGCAGCACGCGCTGACCGCGCTCTTCGTAGTTGTACGCCGCCTGCAGCAGTGCGGTCGACTTGCCGGAGTTCATCGCCCCGTATCGGAAGTACAGTTTCGCCACGTGCCGAGCGTAGTCGCGCCGAGGTCGCCTCGCGACGCGACGGTCGACGCAGGGATCCCCTACGGGCGCTCCCACGACGCGATGCCCCCGCGCACCTCGCGGAAGCTCGGCGCGGGGCGCGGCACCTCTCCGACGCGCGGCAGCCACGCGGCATCCCGCATCGCGACCTTCGCACGCAGGTGCCCGTGTTCATAGGCGAGCTGGCCGTCGGTCACGGTGATGCCGGGCGTGGCGGCATCCGGGCGCAGGATCCGCGTGCGGTCGAACGAGTATCCGCGGGCGGTCGCCTCGGCCCACAGCGCCTGCAGGAAGTGGCCGATCGCATCGATCGGCTCGGCGCACGCGTGGAAGCGCTCGAGCTGCGGATGCCGCGTGTAGCCGACCGTCGCGCCGGTGAGCACCTTCTGTGCGAGAAGCGCCTCACGCCAGCACGCGACGAGGCCGACCCGGTCGAGCATCTCGGGGTGCAGCGACCAGAGCCTCACGGTGCGGGTGTCAGGCCAGGATGGAGAGCGTTTCGGCCGTCTCGGCGATCGATGCCTCGGCCACGTCGGGTCGCGTGTTGAGGGTCTCGCCGTAACTGGGCACGAGCTCGCGCAGGCGGCCCTCCCACGCGGGCAGCTGCTCGGGGAAGCAGGTCTTGAGCAGTCCGAGCATGATCGAGACGGCCGTCGACGCTCCGGGCGACGCCCCGAGCAGACCCGCGATCGTGCCGTCCGCGCCCGTGATGACCTCGGTGCCGAACTGCAGGACGCCACCCTTCTTCGGGTCCTTCTTCATGACCTGTGCGCGCTGGCCGGCCTGGATGAGCGTCCAGTCCTCGTCCTTCGCGGTGGGCATGAAGGTGCGCAGGCTGTCGACCTTCTTCGCGTGGTCCTTCATCAGCTCGCCGACGAGATAGGTGATGAGCGAGGGGTTGTCGATCGCGACCTTCATCATGGGCCAGAGGTTGCCGGGGCGCACCTGCGCCACGATGTCGGTGATGCGGCCGTTCTTGAGGAACTTGGGGCTGAAGGTCGCGAAGGGGCCGAACAGGAGCGATGCCTCGCCGTCGACGACACGCGTGTCCAGGTGCGGCACCGACATGGGGGGCGCACCGACCGAGGCCTGCGAGTACACCTTGGCCTTGTGCTGCGCGACGATCGCGGGGTTCGTGGTCTTGAGGAACTGTCCGCCGATCGGGAAGACGCCGTATCCCGAGATCTCGGGAATGCCCGAGGACTGCAGCAGTTTCAGCGCCCAGCCGCCCGCCCCGACGAACACGAAGCGCGCATCGGTGAAGCCCGGCGTGTGACCGATCGTGTTGCGCCAGTTCAGGCGCCACGTGCCGTCCTTCCGGCGACGGATGCTGCGCACCTCGTGATTCGTGACGACATCGACGCCGCGGTCGCGGAGGTGGTCGAAGAGCTGACGGGTGAGCGCGCCGAAGTCCACATCCGTGCCGGCGGGCACGCGGGTCGCGGCGAACGGCTCGCCGGCGACGCGCTTGTCCATGAGCAGCGGAGCCCACGTGTTGATGACGCGGGAATCCTCGCTGTACTCGATCCCCGCGAACAGCGGCTGATCCTTGAGCGCCTCGTAGCGCTTCTTGAGGTAGGCGACATCCTTCTCGCCCCGCACGAACGTCATGTGCGGCGCGGGATTGATGAACGTCGAGGGGGCATCGAGCACGCCCTCATCGACGAGCGTCGACCAGAACTGCCGGCTCTGCTGGAACTGCTCGTTGATCGCGATCGCCTTGGCGGGGTCGACGGTGCCGTCGGGCCCTTCGGGCATGTAGTTCAGCTCGCACAGCGCGGCGTGGCCCGTGCCGGCGTTGTTCCACGCGTTCGAGCTCTCGAGGGCGACGTCGCCGAGTCGTTCGACGACGACGATCTTCCAGTCAGGCTGCAGCTCGGACAGCAGCGTGCCCAGGGTGGCACTCATGATGCCACCGCCGACGAGAACGACATCCACGGGTTCGGTCACCATACGATTCTAGGCGCGCCCGCGTGCACGCCCCGACCGCTCAGACTCCGACGCCGTCGCGGAGCGACGCGGCGACGAGTTCGGCGATCTGCACGGTGTTGAGCGCGGCGCCCTTGCGCAGGTTGTCGTTGCTGATGAACAGCGCAAGCCCCTTGCCCTCGGGCGCGGACTGATCGGCGCGGATCCGGCCGACGAAGCTGGGGTCCTTGCCGGCGGCCTGCAGCGGCGTGGGCACCTCGTCGAGCGCGACACCGGGCGCCTCGGCGAGAACGGCGCGGGCGCGCTCGGGCGAGATGTCGCGCGCGAACTCGGCGTTGATGCTCAGCGAGTGCCCCGTGAACACCGGAACGCGCACGCACGTGCCCGCCACACGCAGCTCGGGCAGCTCGAGGATCTTGCGGCTCTCGTTTCGCAGCTTCTTCTCTTCGTCGGTCTCGTCTTCGCCGTCGTCGACGATCGAACCGGCGAGCGGGATGACGTCGAACGCGATGGGGGCGACGTACTTCTCCGGCTGGGGGAAGTCGACGGCAGACCCGTCGTGCACGAGCCGGAGCGTATCGCCCTGCGCGAGGACGCCCTCGACCTGGCCGAGCAGCTCTTGCGCACCCGCGAGACCCGAGCCGCTGACGGCCTGATACGTGCTGACGATGAGGCGCTCGAGCCCGGCCTCGGCGTGCAGGGCCTTCAGCACCGGCATGGCGGCCATCGTCGTGCAGTTCGGGTTGGCGATGATGCCGCGCGTGGCTTCGGCGATCGCGTGCGGATTGACCTCGCTCACCACGAGCGGAACGTCGGGGTCGAGACGCCACGCGCTGGAGTTGTCGATGACGACCGCGCCGGCTTCCGCGAAGCGCGGGGCGTGCGCGCGGCTGCCCGTCGCGCCCGCCGAGAACAGCGCGATGTCGATGCCTGCGGGGTCGGCGGTCGCGACATCTTCGATGATGACGGTCGTGCCGCCGAAGTCGATCGACGTGCCCGCAGAGCGGGCCGTGGCGAACAGGCGCAGTTCGCGGATCGGGAAGTCGCGCTCGACGAGGATCTCGCGCATGACGGTGCCGACCTGTCCGGTGGCGCCGACGATGGCGAGGGATACTCCGGAGTCGGAGATGCGGGTCATGGTGTCGGGTCCTCTCGGGTGGCTCAGCGACCGGTTCCGGCGTGGACGATCGCTTCGATCTCGCCGTCGAGGTCGTAGGCGGTGTGCACGGCGCGAGCGGCCTCGGCCAGGTCGTCGCCGCTGACGACGACCGAGATGCGGATCTCGGACGTCGAGATCATCTCGATGTTGATACCGGCGATCGACAGCGCCTCGAACAGCGTCGCCGAGACGCCCGAGTGCGTGCGCATGCCGGCGCCGACGACCGAGAGCTTTCCGATCTGGTCGTCGTGCAGCAGGTTCTCGAATCCGACCTCGGCCTGCTCCGCGGCGAGGGCGCGCAGCGCGACGCTCGCCTCGATCTTGGGGACCGTGAACGAGATGTCGGTGCGTCCGGTGGTCGCCGCGGACACGTTCTGCACGATCATGTCGACGTTGGCGCCGGATTTGGCGACGACCTTGAAGATCTCGGCGGCCTTGCCCGGCACGTCGGGAACGCCGACGACGGTGACCTTGGCCTGGCTGAGGTCCGTCGCGACTCCCGCGACGATCGGCTCTTCCATCTGTTCTCCCTTTTCGCCGTCGGGAAGCGTCATTCCCGGTCCCAGCACGTAGGTCCCGACGCCCGAGCTGAAGGTCGAGCGCGCGTGGATGAGCACGCCGTGCCGACGCGCGTATTCGACGGCGCGGATGTACAGCACCTTCGCACCGTTTGCCGACAGCTCGAGCATCTCTTCGCTCGTGACCACCCGCAGCTTGCGCGCCTTCGGCACGACGCGCGGATCGGCGGTGAACACACCGTCGACGTCGCTGTAGATCTCGCAGGCGTCGGCATCCAGTGCCGCGGCGAGCGCGACGGCTGTCGTGTCGGTGCCCCCGCGGCCGAGCGTCGTGATGTCGCGCGTGTCGCGGTTGAACCCCTGGAAGCCCGCGACGATGACGATGGCGCCCTCGTCGAGCGCCTCGCGCAGGCGCACGGGCGTCACATCGACGATCCGCGCCGCGCCGTGCGTGGCATCGGTGATCATGCCCGCCTGGCTGCCCGTGAAGGATCGCGCCTCGAAGCCCATCGAATGGATCGCCATCGCCAGCAGCGCCATCGAGATGCGCTCGCCGCTCGAGAGCAGCATGTCGAGCTCGCGCGGGGCGGGGATGGGCGCGACCTCGGTCGCGAGTTCGAGCAGTTCGTCGGTCGTGTCGCCCATGGCGCTCACGGCGACGACGACGTCGTGGCCGGCGCGGCGGGTATCGACGATGCGCTTCGCCACGCGCTTGACGCCCTCGGCATCCGCGACAGACGACCCGCCGTATTTCTGGACGATCAGCGCCACGATGGAACTCCCCGGATGCACGGACGGATGCCGCACACAGACCTCCATCTTACGGAGCCGGCCATGCCCTCCCGCTCATGTGACGACGTCGCTAGAGTGCACGTCATGAGCGGGTTCCTGCAGGAGTGGAGCGAGTTCAACGTCGCGATGACGGGAGCCACGGCCGCTCTGGCGGGCCTGGTCATCGTCGCGGCGAGCGTCAACATCGGCGACATCGTCGCCTCCCGCCCCCTGACGGCTCGGCTCGGGTCGGCGATCGTGATGCTCGTCGTGGCGCTCATCGCCTCGGCCCTGGGGCTCGTGCCCGGCATCGACGGGCTGTGGTTCGGCGGTCTCGTCGTGGCGGCAGCCCTCATCGCACTGGGATTCCAGATCGCCACGGCGCGGGTGCTCGCCGCCGACCGGGATCCGCGCGACGGCGCACGATGGGCGAAGTCGCTCCTCGGGTTCGTTCCCGCGGTCGCCTATCTCGCCGCGGGTGTGCTCGCGCTCGCGGCGCAGCCGGCCGCTCTTGCGGTGGCCGCCGCCGGCGCCCTCCTCGCGATCGTCGGCGCGATCCTCGTCTCCTGGGTCGCGCTGGTCGAAGTGCTGCGCTGAGCGGCGCGGTCGAGGGCGGCTCAGCCGAGTGCGACGGGTGGGATGTCGCCCGGCGGCTTCTTGGCGCGAAGCGCGCCGCCGGTCGCCGCGAGCCAGCATCCGAGGATCACGAGCGGGAAGCCCACGATCAGCCCCGGCGTGATCTGCTCGCCGAGGATGATGACGCCGAGGATGATCGCCACGACGGGGTTGACGTAGGTGAACAGCGGCGCGCGCGACGGCCCGACGAGATCGATCAGCGCGAAGAAGACGATGAAGGCGACCGCGGTGCACACGACCGCGAGCAGGACGAGCGCCGTCGTGCTCTCGAGCGTCGGCATCTCGTGCTGCGTGAGCAGGGCGATCGGCAGATAGAAGATGCCGACGGCGGCGAGCGAGATCGTGATGGTCCCGAGCGCGGGGATGCCCTTGAGCTTGTGCGCGACGATGAACGGCGCGATCGCGTACCCGATGGCGACGAGCAGCAGCTCTCCGATGGCGATGAGGGCGCCCGGACCGCCGACGGCCAGGCCCGGACCGGCGACGATGACGGCGACCCCGCCGAAGCCGATCGCGAGTCCGATCACCCTCGACGGCTTCAGGACCGACCGGTCCCCCGCCGTGAAGGCGACGATCGCGGCGAACAGCGGCACCGTCGCGACGAGGAGTCCCGTGAGCCCCGAGGGCAGCGTCTGCTCGGCGTGGCTCAGGAGCAGGAAGGGCCCGGCCATCTCGACGGCCCCGAACACGAGCACCCAGCCGAGCTTCTTCCACGCGGGCCGCAGCGCTCCCTGCCGCATCGCGAACGGCAGCAGGATGAGGGCCGCGATGAGCGTGCGCCCGGCGACGACGGATGCCGGTGAGTACGAGTCGACCGCCTGCTTGATGAAGAGGTAGGGCATGCCCCACAGCAGGCACATCGCACCGAACAGCACCCAGGCTCGCGGAGTGAACCGCTGGAGTACGGCGGTCATCCGACCGACCGGCGCCCTTCGAACGCGCGACCGAGCGTGACCTCGTCGGCGTACTCGAGGTCGCCGCCCACGGGCAGACCCGACGCGAGCCGGGTCACGGCGATCTCGAGCGTGTGCAGCAGTCTGCTCAGATACGTCGCGGTCGCCTCGCCCTCGAGGTTGGGGTTCGTCGCGAGGATGACCTCTTGCACCGTGCCGTCGGCGAGTCGCTGCATGAGCTGCGTGATGCGCAGGTCGTCGGGGCCGACGCCGGCGATCGGGCTGATGGCGCCGCCCAGCACGTGGTAGAGACCGCGGAACTCTCGCGTGCGCTCGATCGCCGCGACGTCTTTGGCGTCTTCGACGACGCAGATGAGCGTCGCGTTGCGTCGCGGATCGCGGCAGATGCTGCAGCGGTCCTGCTCGGAGACGTTGCCGCACACATCGCAGAAGCGCACCTTCTCACGCACCTCGCTGAGCAGCTGGGCCAGGCGCGAGACATCGAACGACGGCGACTGCAGGATGTGGAACGTGATGCGCTGCGCCGATTTCGGGCCGATGCCGGGAAGCCGGCCGAACTCGTCGATGAGGTCTTGGACGATGCCGTCGTACATGGTCTATCCGAACTTCGTCGCGGGCGTGTAGGGCTCTTCTCGCACGAACGTCGCGCCGAGCATCTGACGCACGACCGCCTCGCCGTAGCGCTGCACGCCGTCGGCGCGACGCGGGGGTGCGATCCGCGGCGCCACGACGGGCGGCACCGGCACGGGGTCGAGCTGCTCGGCATCGATCTCGTCGTCATCGACCGGCTCGATCGACGGCGTCACATCGGCCGGAGGCAGCACGGCGCCGTCGTGCGCGAGGGTCATCGTGCGGGAGTGAGCGGATGCCGCATCCTCGGGTTCGTCGTCGACGGCGAGGGATGCCGCCACAACGCCTGTCCCCCGTGCGGAGGCCGCCCCCGGTGCCGGCGCATCGGGGGCCGCCGGCGCGTCGGGAGTCGCCGGAATAGGTGCGACGGCCCATTCGGTGACGGGCGAGGCCGACGGCGATGCGCGCCCGGGAGCGGGCGCCGTGCGTTCGGGCGCCGGCGAGCGCGGCACCGGGTCGGGCGAGAGGCCGGATGCGGGAGCTGGGCGCGAGGGACCGGGGCGATCGGAAGGGTCGTCGTCGGGCGGCGGCGGGTCGTCGGACGGCGGCGGTGCCTCGTCACGTCCCGCCGGCGGCGGGCCGTCGAGCCGCGTCCGGAAGCGCACCTGGACGCCGAGGGTGTCGGCGATCGCCTGACGCACGTCGACATGGGCGTCGGTGCCGCCCATGGCACGCGGCTTGAACCGCTCGAGGTCGCTCGCGCTGCGGAACGCGAGCGTGATGTTCGGCGCCGCGGGGTCGCCGTCGAGCTCGATGACGCGCGTCGCGGAGGCGAGCAGCCACGACGAGCGCCGCATCTGCTCGAGGCGCGAGAGCACTTCGGGCCACGCATCCTGAATGCGCTGCAGCGTGACCGGACCCGTGGCGACGGGCTCGGCCGCCGGTGCCGACACAGGAGATGCAGGTGCCGGCGCGGCGGGTGCCGGCGCGGAAGCGACGGGAGCCGGCGCAACGGGTGCCGGCGCGGAAGCGACGGGAGCCGGCGCAGCGGGTGCCGGCGCGGAAGCAGCCGGAGCCGGCACGGAAGCAGCGGGTGCCGGCGCGGAAGCGACGGGAGCGGCCGGTGCCTGAGCAGCGGGCGCGGGAGCGCCAGCGGTGGGAACCGGGGTGCGTGCTTCGGTCGTCGCCCGTGGCGACTCGGCCACCGCCGGTCCGCTCGCGAGGACGCGTGCGACCATGAGCTCGAGCTGCAGGCGCGGCGAGGTCGCACCCGTCATGTCGTCGAGCGTCGCGATGACGATGTCGGCCGTGCGCGACAGCCGTGCCGGGCCGAACGCATCGGCCTGACGGGTCATGCGTGCGAGGTCTTCTTCGGAGAGACCGCGCAGCACGGCGGAAGCGCCCTGGCCCGTCGCCGCAATGATGATGAGGTCGCGCAGCCGTTCGAGCAGGTCGTCGACGAAGCGTCGCGGATCCTGCCCCGTCTGCACGACGCGGTCGATCGCCGCGAACGCCCCGGCGGCGTCGTTCGCCGAGAAGGCGTCGACGACCTCGTCGAGAAGCTCGGCGTGGGTGTAGCCCAGCAGCGAGACGGCGCGCTCGTACCGCACGATCACACTGGCTGCACCGGTTCCTGAGCCCGTCGAAGGATCGGTTCCTGAGCCCGTCGAAGGATCGGAGCCGGCGATGAGCTGATCGAGCAGCGAGAGCGTGTCACGCGGAGAGCCGCCCCCGGCGCGCACGACGAGCGGCAGAACACCGGCTTCGACCTCGACGCCCTCGCTCGTGCACAGCTCTTGCACGTAGTCGAGCATCGCGGCGGGCGGCACCAGCCGGAAGGGGTAGTGGTGCGTGCGCGAGCGGATCGTGCCGATGACCTTTTCGGGCTCGGTCGTCGCGAAGATGAACTTGACGTGATCGGGGGGCTCTTCGACGAGCTTGAGCAGCGCGTTGAAGCCCTGCGGCGTCACCATGTGCGCCTCGTCGAGGATGAAGATCTTGAACCGGTCGCGCGCGGGCGCGAAGATCGCGCGCTCGCGCAGATCACGCGCATCGTCGACGCCGTTGTGGCTCGCGGCGTCGATCTCGACGACGTCGAGCGACCCGCCCCCGCCCCGACCGAGCTCGACGCAGCTGTCGCACGTGCCGCACGGGGTGTCGGTCGGCCCCTGCGCGCAGTTCAGACAGCGCGCGAGGATGCGAGCCGATGTCGTCTTGCCGCAGCCGCGCGGCCCCGAGAAGAGGTAGGCGTGACCGACGCGGTCGCCGCGCAGCGCCGTCATGAGCGGATCGGTGACCTGCGCCTGCCCGATCATCTCGCCGAAGGACTCGGGTCGGTACCGACGATAGAGGGCTGTGGTCACCCGCCTAGCCTACGGCGTGCCTCGGACACCGGAGCCGGTGCGGCACCGGCATCCGATCTCACGCGTCGACGCCGTGCTCGACGTCGGCCGCCATCCCGATGACCGGGATCGAGGCGGTGACCGTCGGCACCGAGGCCGACAGGATCGAGCCGTCCTCCCGCCGCGCTTCGCCGAGCTCCTGCAGCGACGGCCGGCCGGCGATGACGGGGCCCTGCCCGCGCAGCGGGACGACGACCTCTTCGTCCGATCCGACGACGTATCCCGTGCCGCGCACGCTGAATCCGACCGGGTCGCCGTCCGACGCGCGCACGCGCAGTTCGTCGCGCGTGACCTTCACCTCGAGGCGCGTGCCGTGCCAGTGCAGCACGTACTCGAGCGAAGGCCACGAGACCGGAAGCCGCGGGTCGAAGGTCAGCTCGCCGAAATGGTCGCGCATGCCGCCGAAACCGGACACGAGCGCGGTCCACACTCCCCCGGCCGACGCGACGTGCACGCCGTCCGCGGTATTGGCGTGCAGGTCGGCCAGATCGACGAACAGCGCCTGGCGGAAGTACTCCAGCGCGAGGTCCTGATAGCCGACCTCGGCCGCGAGAACCGCCTGCACGATCGCCGAGAGCGTCGAGTCGCCCGTCGTCAGCGGGTCGTAGTACTCGAAGTCGGCGAGTTTGTCCTCGGCCGAGAAGTGATTGCCCTGCAGGAACAGCGCGAGCACGACGTCGGCCTGCTTGAGCACCTGGTAGCGGTAGATGACGAGCGGGTGGAAGTGCAGCAGCAGCGGGCGCTTCTCGGGAGGCGTGCTCTCGAGATCCCAGATCTCGCGTTCGAGGAACACATGGTCCTGAGGATGGATGCCCAGGGCCGGGCTGAACGGGATGTGCATCGCCTCGGCGGCACGATCCCACGCCTCGGCCTCGTCGGGCTCGAGATCGAGGCGCTCGGCCATGAGCCGGTAGGCCTCGGGAGCGTTCTGCTGCATCTCGCGGACCGTCCGCGCCGCGAAGCGCAGATTGAAGCGCGCCATGACGTTCGTGAAGAGGTTGTCGTTGACGACCGTCGTGTACTCGTCGGGACCGGTCACGCCGTGGATGTGGAACGACTCGACGTCGATGCTGCCGTCGCTGACGCGCCAGAACCCGAGGGTCGCCCACAGGCGCGCCGTCTCGACCGCGATGTCGACGCCCTCGCGGTGGAGGAAGTCCATGTCGCCCGTCGCTCGGATGTACTTCGCCAGCGCGTAGCTGACGTCGGCGTTGATATGGAACTGCGCCGTGCCGGCGGCGTAATAGGCCGAGGCCTCTTCGCCGTTGATCGTGCGCCACGGGAACAGCGCGCCCGCCTCGTTCAGCTGGAAGGCGCGACGCCGTGCCGCGGGGAGCATGAGGTAGCGCATCCGCAGTGCGTTGCGCGCCCACAACGGCGTCGTGTAGGCGAGGAACGGGAGCACGTAGATCTCGGTGTCCCAGAAGTAGTGCCCGCTGTATCCGGAGCCGGTCATGCCCTTCGCCGGCACGCCGTGGGCGTCGGCCCGAGCGGCGGCCTGTGCGAGCTGGAAGAGACACCAGCGCGTCGCCTGCTGCAGGTCGTCGTGTCCGCCGATGCGCACGTCCGAACGCTCCCAGAACCGGTCGAGCCACGTCCTCTGGTCGGCGAAGATCGTGTCGACGCCGAGAGCGAGGGCGCGGTCGACCGTACGACGCGATCGGTCGACGAGCTCGCGCGCGGGCACGCCGCGCGACGTGTGGTAGCCGACGAGCTTCGTGATGCGGATCGGCACGCCCGCCTTCGCGTGGACGCGATAGACGTTCTTGGCGATGTCGGCGTCGACGAGGCGTCGCGTCTCGAACTCGTTCGCGGTCTCGACGATGTGATCGGCGACGACGGCGATCGTCATGCCCGACTCGCTCACGCGATACGACAGGCCCGAGCGGTCTTCCTCCTGCCAGTACTCCTGCGGCTGCAGGACGCGCTCCTCGAGCTTCTCGGTCTTGCGCGGATCGAAGCCGGCCTTCTTCGTGACGATCGGATTGCCGCCGTACACGTTCTCGCCGTCCTGGCGATTGATCACCTGGCAGCTGATCGTGACGGGAGCGTCGTCGTTGAGCACCGTGACATCCAAGCGCAGCACCGCGAGGTGCTTCTGGTCGAACGAGACGAGCCGCTCGTCTTCGACCCGTACCTCTTTGCCCGACGGCGTGACCCACAGCAACGACCGGCGCAGCACGCCGTCGCGCAGATCGAGGCTGCGCTCGTACTCGCGCAGATCGGCGATGTCGAGCGTGAGCGGCTGGTCGTCGACGTAGACCCGCATGACCTTCGCGTCGGGGGCGTTCACGATCGTCTGACCGACCTCGGCGAAACCGTACGCCTGCTCGGCATGACGGATCTGGAAGGTCTCGTGGAACCCGTTGATATAGGTGCCGTCCTCCTGCGCGTGCAGCCCCTCCGCGTGATTGCCGCGCAGTCCGAGGTAGCCGTTGGCGAGCGAGAACAGCGTCTCGGTCACGCCCGCGTCTTCGTCGGAGTACGAGCTCTCGACGAGACGCCACGGGTCGACGGGGAAGCGGTCGCGATCGATCACGGGACGAGCTCCTGCAGGTCGGCGACGACGACGTGGGCCCCGGCGTCGGTGAGAGCGGATGCGCCGACGCCGCGGTCGACGCCGATGACGAGGGCGAAGCCGCCGGCGACGGCGGACTGGACGCCGCTGATGGCGTCTTCGACGGCGACCGAACGGGCGGGATCGACCCCCAGCATCCGGGCCGCTTCGATGAAGACGTCGGGCGCGGGCTTGGAGGCGAGATGGTCGCGTTCGGCGATCACGCCGTCCATCACGACGGGGAATCGCCCGCGGATGCCGGCGACGTTCAGAACCTCTTCGGCGTTCTTCGAGCTCGAGACGACCGCGACCGGTGTGCCGGCGGCGTCGAGCACGTCGAGCACGGCGACCGAGCCCGGGTAGGGCGCGATGCCGTCTTCGCGCAGGACACGCTCGAACACGACGTTCTTCCGGTTGCCGATGCCGCACACGGTGTCGGCTTCGACGGGGTCGGACGGGTCTCCCCAGGGCACCTCGACATCGCGCGAGCGCAGCAGGCTCGCGACGCCGTCGTACCTCTTCTTGCCGTCGAGCGATGCGAAGTAGTCGGCGTCGCTGTACGGCGGCTCGATGTTCCACTGCGCGAACAGCTCTTCGAACATCGTCCGCCAGGCGTGCATGTGCACGTCGGCGGTGGGGGTGAGCACGCCGTCGAGATCGAACAGGACGGCGTCGTACGCGGAGAGATCGGGGTGCGGCTCGGTGGTCACGGGTTCCCTTCGACGGAGGAACGGCAGACGGGCTCGGCCCACCTTCGCGCCGTCATGCAAGCGTAATCGGCGCGCGCCGCGAGCGACACCCGCCGTCAGGCTTCCGTCGCCTGCAGCGTCTGACGCGCGATCTCGAGCTCTTCATCGGTCGGCACGACGAGCACGGTCACACGCGACGCGTCGGTCGAGATGCGACGGGTCCCCCGTGCCCGCTCTTCGTTCCGGGCGGGGTCGATCTCGACGCCGGCGAAGCCGAGTGTCGCGAGGGCGCCCGCCCGCACAAGGGCGGAGTTCTCGCCGACACCGGCCGTGAACGAGATGACATCGACGCCGCCGAGCTGCGCCAGGTATGCACCGGCGTAACCGCGCAGGCGATGCAGATACACCTCGAACGCCAGGGTCGCCGCGGCATCCCCCTTCTCCATACGCTGCACGACGTCGCGCATGTCGGACACGCCGGCGAGACCGCGCAGGCCGGAGCGCTTGTTCAGCAGGGTGTCGAGATCGTCGATCGACATGCCCGCGCGACGCCCCAGCTGCAGCAGCACCGCCGGGTCGATGTCACCCGATCGCGTGCCCATCACGAGGCCTTCGAGCGGTGTCATGCCCATCGACGTGTCGACGGAGCGTCCGCCGTCGATCGCCGTGACGGATGCACCGTTGCCGAGGTGGAACACGATCTGGGTGAGATCGCCGAGCGGGCGGCCGACGAAGGCCGCCGCGGCTTCGGAGACGAACTTGTGCGACGTGCCGTGGAAGCCGTAGCGGCGGATGCGGTGCTCGGCGGCCAGTTCGCGATCGATCGCGTAGGTGTAGGCGGCGGGCGCGAGGGTCTGATGGAACGCCGTGTCGAAGACCGCGACGTGCGGGATGTCGGCGAACGCGAGTCTGGCGGCGCGGATGCCCTGCAGCGCCCCGGGGTTGTGCAGCGGCGCGAGCATGGACAGCTCGTCGATGTTGATCTCGACGAGCGGCGTGATGATGGTGGGCTCGAAGAAGCGCGCGCCCCCGTGCACGACCCGGTGACCGACGGCGACCGGCGGCCGCTCGTCGAGCGAGGGCCCGTGCTCGGCGAACGCGTCGAGCATGACGGCGAAACCGGCGGTGTGGTCGGGGATGGCGAGTTCGCGTTCGTACGTCGCCTCGACGACGGTCGGTGCGGGACCGCGAGGGTCGGCCAGCGCGGCTGCTTCGACCGTGTGCACCGCGCGGCCGACGGCCTCGCCGATCCGCTCGACGAGGCCCGAGGCGAGAACCGACTCGGTCTGCATGTCGATCAGCTGGTACTTGAACGACGAGGACCCGCTGTTGACGACGAGCACCGTGCTCATACGGCATCCTCTCCCTGCGCCTGGATCGCCGTGATCGCGATCGTGTTGACGATGTCCTCGACGAGCGCGCCGCGCGAGAGGTCGTTGATGGGCTTGTTGAGCCCCTGCAGCACGGGGCCGATCGCGATCGCCCCCGCGGAGCGCTGCACGGCCTTATAGGTGTTGTTGCCCGTGTTCAGGTCGGGGAAGACGAAGACCGTCGCACGGCCGGCGACCTGCGAGCCGGGCATCTTGGCCGCCGCGACGGCGACGTCGGCCGCGGCATCGTACTGGATGGGGCCCTCGACGAGCAGCTGGGGCGCGCGTTCGCGCACGAGTCGCGTCGCGCCGCGCACCTTCTCGACGTCGGCTCCCGAACCGGACTCCCCCGTCGAGTACGACAGCATCGCGATGCGCGGGTCGATCCCGAACTGCGACGCGGTGGCGGCCGACGACACCGCGATGTCGGCGAGCTGCTCCATCGTCGGATCGGGGATGACGGCGCAGTCGCCGTAGACGAGCACGCGGTCGGCGAGCGCCATGAGGAACACGCTCGAGACGACCGAGACGTCGGGCCGCGTCTTGATGATCTCGAACGCCGGCCGGATCGTGTGCGCCGTCGTGTGGGCGGCGCCCGAGACCATGCCGTCAGCGAGGCCCAGATGCACCATGAGCGTGCCGAAGTACGACACGTCGGTCACCGTGTCGGCAGCTTTCGCGTACGTCACGCCCTTGTGCGCGCGCAGGCGCTCGTATTCGCGCGCGAACATGTCCACGTGGCCCGGGTCGAAGGGCGACAGGACGTGCGCCTGCTCGATGTCGACCCCGAGCTCGATGGCCCGCGAGCGCACCTCGGTCTCGTCGCCGAGGATCGTGAGGTCTGCGATGCCTCTCGAGAGCACGCGCGCCGCCGCTCGCAGCACGCGGTCGTCGCCGCCTTCGGGCAGCACGATGCGCTTGCGGTGACTGCGAGCGCGTTGGACGAGCTCGTACCCGAACATGAGCGGCGTCACGACCGTGGATCGCGCGAGGCCGAGCGATTCGGTCAGTTCGGCCGTGTCGACGTGCGTCTCGAACATCGCCAGCGCCGTGTCGTAACGCCGCTGCGAGTCGGCGGCGAGCCGCCCGCGCGTGCGCATGACGCGAAGCGCGGTCTCGTACGTCCCGAGGTCGGTCGTGATGATCGGCAGCGACGAGGCGAGGCCGTCGATGAGCCGGTTGATCGGGTCGGGCAGCGGGAACGGGCCGTTCAGCACGATGCCGGCGAGCGAGGGGAAGGTGCCCGAGGCGTTCGCGAGCAGCGTCGCCAGCAGCACCTCGGTGCGGTCGGCGGCGACCACGACGATCGCGCCCTCTTCCAGGCGCGGCAGCACGTTGACCATCGACATGCCCGCCACGACGACGCTCAGCACTTCGCGCGTCAGCAGGTCGGGGTCGCCCTTGACGAACCGGCCCTCGACCGACCGGAGCACGCCGCGCACCGACGGCGCGATGAGAAACCGGTCCTCGGGCAGCGCCCAGACGGCAGTCGGGTGCTCGGCGCTGGCGCGTCCGGCGTGCGGCGCCGTCTCGACGACGGCCTTCACGGCCTCGACGGTCTCGGCGAGGCGGTCGGGGTCGACGCGGTTCGCGATCACGGCGAGCAGACCCGCTCGCCCGTGCGCGAGCTCGGTGAGCGCGAGCGACGCGATCTGCCCGACCTGCTCGGGTGTCCGCGCCGTCGACGCGCCGAGTTGCTCGCCCTGGCCGGCGCGGCCGCTCAGCACGAGCAGCACGGGTGCGCCGAGGTTCGCGGCGATGCGAGCGTTGTAGGCGAGCTCGGCGGGACTGGCGACATCGGTGTAATCCGACCCGACGATGACGACCGCATCGCACCGCGCCTCGACGGCCTTGAACCGCTCGACGATCGTGGCGAGGGCGGCATCCGGATCGAGTCGCACGTCGTCGTACGTCACGCCGACGCAGTCCTCATAGGGCAGATCGACGCCGTCGTGATCGAGCAGCATCTGCAGCACGTAGTCCGGTTCGTCCGTCGAGCGGGCGATCGCGCGGAAGACCCCGACCCGGGGAGTCGCCCGGCTCATGGCATCCAGAACGCCCAAGGCGATCGTGGATTTACCCGAGTGACCTTCGGCCGACGTGATGTAGATGCTCTGCGCCACTCGTCCACCCTAGGCGCGCACCGGATCCACCGGGGAAAAGTAAGACTCTCCGCGAACCCGGCAGAGCCTGGTTACCCTTGCTACGTTTCCGTCCTGGGGGAGTTGGCCTGGATGCCGCCTCGCGGAGAGCTGGCTCCAGTGTACCCGCCTCGGGCGCTCACTCCGCCAACGGGATGATCCGCGGGCCCGCGGCATCCGCGATGACGAGCACACGCTGCGCGACGATGCCGCGGAGCGACTGCACGAGCTCGGACAGCGCGCCATCGGAGAACGCGGCCGGGTGCTCCGAGGGGGCCGCATCGGCGGTGCGCCACAGCGTGACGGGCACCCCCAGACCGGTTCGGATCCCCGCCGCCAGCGACTCCCCTTCCGGACCGCCCGCGACGAGGAGGATCCTCCCGATCGTCGCTTTCGGAGTGTCGGCGGCGGTGCCGCGCGTGCGCCGCCACACCGCGAAGTGGTAGGCGAAGACCAGTCCCGTCGCGACGACCACGCCCAGCGGTGCGCGCAGGACGTCGATGGCGCCGCCGGCAGAAGACGCGTCGAAGACGAGCGCGAGCAGCCGCGACCCGATCATCAGCAGCGCGATGATCGCGACGATCGCGCTCGTCCCGAACACGATGACGAGGTAGACGCGGCGCGCGCGATCGTCGACGGGTGCGTCGGCGGGCGGAGCGACGGCCGGTGGGCTCGGATGGGCGGGCCGCCACGCGAGCCACCACACCGGGGCGCCGATGACGAGGGCGCTGAGTCCGCCGAGCAGCAGGGTGAGGGGCGCGGTCGCCACGATCGGCGCCGTCAGCGAGGCCAGGAGGGCGTTCACCACGACACCGAATCCGCTCGCGGCGCCGATGACGGCGATCCCCGCCACGGCGAGCCTCGTCGCCTGCCGGACCCTCGATGAGGCCCGATGCGCGATACCCCCGTGATAGGTGCTGATGATGCCGGCGACGAGCGCCGCGGCGAGGGCGACATCGACCGACGTCAGCACGACGCGTGCATCCCCGTCTCCGAACAGGAGGCGCAGGATGCTCTGCAGCAGCACCCCCGCGCCGACGAGCGCGAGGGCCGCGAAGCCGGCGGTGACGGCCACGAGGACGATCTCGGCGAAGCCGCCTCTTGCCGTACGTGCGCCCTCACCGTAGGTGTGCCATGCCCACGCCGCGGCGCCGAGGAATGCCCAGACGAGTCCCTGCAGAACGGCGACGGCGGTTCCGTTGGTCGCCACGAGCACCGACGCGCCATCGAGCGCGTCGGAAACGAGCGCCGCGAGCGCCGCGATCGCGCCGGACGCTCCCACGACGAGACCCCACACCGCCGACAGCGACACGGTCGGGATCCCGAGCCGTGTCGGCGACAACGACGGGCTGCGATGAAGGGCGCGGTGGAGCACCCACACCGCCGCCCAGACGACGCCGGTCGCGAACGCCCCCGGACGCCACTGACCGGCGAGTGCGGCGGCCGCGGCATCCCCCATCCCCACCGTGGCGACGATGAGCGACGTCAGCGTGACGACGAGCAGGTACAGGCCCCACCCGATGGAGGAGCGTTCCTCGGGATCGGTGCGCAGCCGACGTGCTTCCCACCACCACAGCGCCACGGCGAGCGGGGTCGCGATGAGGGTGAAGGCGAGCGAGCGGGCGATGTCGCCTCCGCCGACATCGACGACGACCGTGCCCACGTCGAGCAGCCGGGCGAGAAGGCCGCTCAGACCGATCGCGGCGACGGTGACGAGCGAGAACAGGACGAAGAAGACGATGACGCGGCGAACCACCGTCTGACCTCTCATTGCGCGCTCCGCATGCACTCGACGAAGGGCCAGGGCGCGGACACGATGAGCCAGTCCCCGTCGGTGCGGGTGAGCCGGAAGACCTCCTCGGACTGCGACTCGCCCCCGCCGAAGAGGCCGCCGCTGTACGAGTAGGTGACCACGACGCGCACTCGGGCCGTGTCGCCGTCGACGGTGGTTCCCGCCAGAGTGACGCGGTACTCCGTTCCGTCGGGCATGAAGTAGCCGCAGTCGTCGTCGCCCGGAGCGAGCAGCTCGACGGCGGCCTCGACGTCGCCGTCGATGAGCGCCTGCGTGTAGCGCTGCGCCACGCCCTCGGGCGAGGTCTCGTCCAGCGCCGTGGGACCGCCGCGCAGCAGCACGGTGACGAGGGCGATCACCACGACGACCCCGACGAGCACGAGGAGGGTGATGAGGGCGGCACGCGGGCCGCGGCCCGGCGTCGGGGCCGGTGCGCTTTCTTCGCTCATGCGCTCATGGTGCCGCAAAATCCGGCGTTCGCCGCGCAGGCCCGCCCCCGGGTCTGCGCGGTTACCATCGTTGTGCGGGCGCCGCGGCCCGCTTCACCGCATCCCAGGGGGTCGCATGCCCGATGCCGAGGTCCTCACGGGCGACGAGTTCACGCGCATCACCGACGCCGTCGTGTCGTCGGTGACGACCGTGATCGACGGCAAGCCCGAGGCCGTGCGCTCGGCGCTGGTGTGCCTGCTCGCCGAGGGGCACCTGCTCATCGAGGACGTGCCCGGCGTCGGCAAGACGATGCTCGCCCGCGCCCTCGCGGCATCCGTCGACGCGAGCGTGCGCCGCATCCAGTTCACGCCCGATCTGCTCCCCGGAGACGTCACCGGCGTGAGCGTCTTCAACCCGATCGAGCGCGAGTTCGAGTTCAAGCAGGGCGCGATCTTCGCCAACATCGTCATCGCCGACGAGATCAACCGGTCCTCCCCCAAGACGCAGTCGGCGCTGCTCGAGGCGATGGAGGAGCGCCAGGTCACCGTCGACGGTCGCACGCACCTCGTCCCCCACCCGTTCCTCGTCGTCGCGACGCAGAACCCGCTCGAGATGGAGGGCACGTATGCGCTCCCCGAAGCGCAGCGCGACCGCTTCATGATGCGCATCTCGATGGGCTACCCCGATGCCCGCGCCGAAGCGCTCATGCTGCGCCAGAGAGAGACGGCCAACCCGCTCGACGCGCTCGCTCCGGTCACCTCGAGCGCGACCGTCGCACAGCTCATCGCGTCGGCGCGGGCCGTGCACGTCGCCCCCGCGATGGAGGAGTACGCCGTCGGGCTCGCCCACGCAACCCGTGGCCACGCCGACCTCCGCCTCGGCGCGAGCCCGCGCGCGACGCTGCAGCTCGTGCGCGCCGCCAAGGTGTGGGCGGCGCTGGATTCACGCAGCTATGTCATCCCCGACGATCTCACCGACCTCCTCGCTCCCGTCTTCGCGCACCGCCTCATCCCGGCGCGGTCGGCCGGACGAGCGCGCAACGCGACCGAGACCGTGACCGCCGTGCTCGAGCGCATCGCGGCGACCGTGCGGGTGCCGATCGCGGCGCGGCAGTGACGGCGAGACCATGAGACGCCTGTGGCCGCTCACCCCTCGGGGAACGGGCGCGCTCGTGCTCGCGATCGCGTGCTTCGTGCTCGCGAGCGAACTGGGCGTGACCGAGCTGCAGTACTTCGGGATGCTGCTCATCGCGGTGCTCGTCGCGAGCGTCGGCAGCCTGCACCTGCTGCGCCGCACCGACGCCGTCGCGCGCTCGCTGCACCCCGACGTCGTGACGGTGGGCACCCAGACGCACGTCGACGTGCGCGTCGGGCTGCGCAGCGTCGTCCCGACGCCGGCGGGAACCTGGCGCGACGAGCTTCCGGCCGGGCTCACGGGTCCCGCAGAGGGGGCTTTCGCGGCGCTCGGCTCGGGACTCATCGGCGGCGTGCACGGCGGCAACCGCACCCTGGAGCTGACGTATGTCGCGACGGGCGCGCGGCGCGGCATCCATTCGATCGGACCGCTGACGCTGCGCTGCAGCGACCCGTTCGGGCTGGCCCGGCGCAGCATCCGTCTGCGCGAGCGCACCGTCGTGACGGTGGCACCGGCCCTCGTCGATCTGCCGGCGCTGACCGACCTCGCCGGTGAATCGGGCGGGATGCTGCACACCGCGGTCGACCAGCTCGGGCAGGGCGCCGACAACCTCATCGCGCGGCCCTACGCGCCGGGCGATTCGATGCGGCGCATCCACTGGCGTGCGACGGCCCACCGCGACGAGCTCATGGTGCGGCAGGAGGAGCAGGAATCGACCCCCGAGGCGACCGTCGTGCTCGACCGGAGCGTGCTGCGCTGGTCGGCAGATGCGCTCGTCGAGACGGGAGCGGACCCGGGCTTCGAGACCGGCGTGTCGGCGTGCGTCTCGGTCGTCGCCCGACTCGTGCGCGACGGTTATGCCGTCGATGTGCTCGATTCCGACGGCGCCGTGCTCATCGAGCGGCTCGATGATGCGGACCCCTCCGACATCGAGGAACTGCTCACGCGCTTCGCGACGATCATGGCCCGGCGCGACGACCATCTCCCGCGCGTCGCGCAGCTGTTCGCGGGGGTCATGACGGGGCCCGTCGTCGTCATCGTCGGACGCCTCGATCCCGCGGATGCCACGGCCCTGGCCGCCGTCGCCCACCACAGCGCGCTTCCCGTGCTGCTCACGACGGCGCCGGTCGGAGACGCCCTCGAGCGGACCGCCGACGCGGGCTGGCACACGGGCGCGCTCGAGGCGGGTGGAGACGTCACCGACCCGTGGCGCGCCGCCGTCGGACGAGGAGCCGGCCGTGTCGGCTGAGGCACGACCCGTCGGCCGCGGCGACCTGCTCACCACGGTCGCGCTGCTCACCGCGCTCACCGCCGCGCTCGTGCCCGTGCTGCCCATGGTGCAGGGCAGCTGGTGGCTCGCGGCATCCGTCGGGGTCGCCGTCATCGTGCTCGGCGCGGGGCACGTCGCACGGCGACGTGGCCTGCCCGCCGTCGCCGTGTCGCTCATCGAGGCCGTTGTCTGGGTGCTCTGCCTCACGGGACTCTTCCTGCGCGACACGGCCTTCCTGTGGGTCATCCCCACGCCCGACACGATCGGGGTCGTGCCCTCGCTCGTCGCGCAGGCGTTCGAGGAGATCGCCGTCGGTGCCGCTCCGCTCCCGGCGACGCCTGCGCTCTCGTTCCTCATCGTGGGCGCCCTGGGGCTGCTCACGGTGCTCGTGGATCACGTCGTGCTCACGGCGCGTATGCCGCTGCTGGCATCCATCGGGATCATCGCGGTCTCGCTCATTCCGGCGATCGCCGTGCCGGGCCGCATCGATGTCACGGCCTTCGTGCTGCTGGGGGCGGCGGTGCTGTTCCTGCTGCGCGCCGAAACCCGTTCGCGCGAGGCGCCGGCCGAGCGCGTCGTCGAGCGACGGGCCGGTGTGCCCGCGACGGCGTTCAGCATCGCCGCCGTGGCCCTCGTCGTCGCCGTCGTCGCGGCTCCCCTGCTGCCGACGCCCGCGGTGCAGACCGGCGGCGGCCTGGGCGGCGGACCGGGCATCGACGCGAGCCTGCAGCTGGGCGACGACCTGCGCCGGCCGCAGGAGATCGAGGTGCTGCGGATGCGTTCGACGGAATCCACCGCGCCGTACCTGCGCGCCACGACGCTGTCCCGCTTCGACGGCGACGTGTGGCTGCCCGACCGCGTGCGGACCGTGCCGCTGGACAGTGCGTTCGGTCTGGGCGCACTCGGCGTCGGGGAGGACATCCGCATGGTCGAGACGACGGCGAATGTCGAGGTCGTGAACCTCGCGTCGGTGTGGGCGCCGATCACGTTCCCGGCGGTCGAGGTGAACGGGCTCGAGGGCGAGTGGGCCGCTGTGCCCTACAACCGCACCGTCGTGGCGCAGACCGGGTCGACGCAGGGGCAGCGGTATGAGGTCGTCGCGAGCGTGCCGCGCCCCACGCTCGAGCAGATCCGCGCGCGGTCGACGGGGTCGGGCGAAGCCTTCGAAGACGCCCAGGCGCTGCCGGGCGACGTGCCCCCCGTCGTCGCCGAACTCGCCGCCGAGATCACGGCGGGCGCGACGAACGACTACGACGCGCTCATCGCCCTGCAGCGCTGGTTCCGCGGACCCGACTTCCGCTACTCGCTCGATGCTCCCGTCGAGGACGGCTTCGACGGCACGGGGGTCGAGGCCGTCGAGCGGTTCCTCGAGGTGCGGCGGGGCTACTGCATCCACTTCTCGTCGGCGTTCGCCCTGATGGCACGCACGCTCGACATGCCGAGCCGCATCGTCGTCGGCTACCTGCCGGGCGCCGCGACCGATGACGTCGAGGACGACGAGACGGTGTATTCGGTGTCGAGTTCGTTGCTGCACGCGTGGCCCGAGGTGTACTTCGACGGCATCGGGTGGATCGGGTTCGAGCCGACGAGCGGTCTCGGCTCCCCCACGGCGTTCCTGTCGTCCGCGTCGAGTCCGACCGGTGTCGACGCCGACGACGAGGCGGAGCCGCGGCCGTCGGCGTCGGCGAGCGCGTCGACGACACCCGCCCCCGATTCGCGCTTGGACCCGCGCGACGAAGCGCTGCCCGGGGCGGGCACCGGGGCGGCCGGCACTGTCCCGACGGTCGTCGTCGTGTTCGGCGTGCTGCTCCTCCTCGCGATGCCCGCTCTCGCACGCGAAGTGCGCCGTCGTCGGCTGGTCGCCGCCTCGCGCGCGGGTGACACCGCCGCGGCGTGGGCGATGATGCAGGATGCCGCGATCGACGTCGGCGCGCCCGTTCCGGCGAGCGAGTCGCCGCGCGCGTTCGCCGCGCGACTCGTCGCGGAGTACGGCGCCCCCGCCGATGCCATCGAGGTGCTCGTGCGTGCGATCGAGCGGGCGAGCTACGCGCCCGCTCGCGTCGCCGGCTATTGGCACGGCGATGAGGTGACCGAGGCCGCCGCCGCCGTCCGCGCGGCGCTGCTCGCGGCTGCGCCCCCGTCGCGGCGGCTGCTCGCCGCCGTGGCCCCGCGATCGCTCGTCGTGCGGCCGGGGAGCGTGTACGCATCAGGGGTCGCGCGCGCAGGGTAGGATAGCCCGTGGCCCTCCGGGGCCCTGGAGGATTCGCCTAGTGGCCTATGGCGCACGCTTGGAAAGCGTGTTGGGTGCAAGCCCTCAGGGGTTCGAATCCCCTATCCTCCGCCAGTGTGATGAGTCGCGACGCAGGCCTCAGTAGTGGTACCGGGCCTGCAAGATCGTGACGTGCTGCTCGTCGGCGACGTAAACGAGCCGATTGCTTTCATCGATTCGTCGCGACCAAGCGCCGGCCAGCGCGTACTTGAGGGGTTCGGGCTTACCGATCCCCTCGAAGGGGTCGTCTCGAAGGATGTCGCCGATCAGTGTGTTTATGCGTCTCAGCGTCTTTCGGTCCTGAGTCTGCCAGTAGAGGTAGTCCTCCCAGCCTTCGGACGTCCACACGAGTTTGCGCTCGGTCACGGCTCGAGCAGCTCGCGCTCTGCCACCTCACCCGAGCGAGCGCTCTCCATCGCGTTCAGCAGTCGGCGGGCGTTCTCCGGTGAACGCAGCAGGTAGCTGGTTTCCACCAGCGAGTCGTACTGATCTTTGGAGATCAGTACCGCGGAGCCGCGCTTCGAGATGATCTCCACCTCGCTGTGGTCCAGGTTGACGCGTTCAATGAGGCCGAACAGGTCCCGCCGCGCTTCGCTCGTCGTGATTGCCATGGCGCCTCCTCAAAGCCGTACCGGATATGGTACCACTCGGTCGATAGCGCACGCCCCGCCGTCGCTCCGGCCGGATAGCTTGACGGTAGAGTCCATTCGGCCGCACCGAGCCGGCCGCCATCTGCCCCTCAGCAGAACCACCCAGAACATGCGCAAGGGTGCGCTCCACCCAGTGAATCTCGTCTCGGCCGCACCGAACGGAGCCCGCATGACTGCTGTCGCCCCTGCGCAGGACCCCGCGAGCCGCTACCGGATCGAACCGACCGTGCTGCAGGCCCTGCGCAGCCCCCGCATCCTCACCCGCGAGGTGCTGGCCGGCCTCGTCGTCGCGATCGCACTGATCCCCGAGGCCATCGCGTTCTCGATCATCGCGGGCGTCGATCCTCGCCTGGGCCTGTTCTCCTCGTTCGTGATGGCCGTGGCGATCGCGTTCCTCGGGGGCCGGCCCGCCATGATCACTGCGGCGACGGGCGCGGTCGCCCTCGTCATCGCGCCCGTCGCGCGCGAGTACGGCATGGACTACTTCATCGCGACGGTCATCTTCGGCGGCGTCATCCAGATCGTCCTGGCCGTCCTCGGCGTCGCGAAGCTCATGCGGTTCATCCCGCGCAGCGTCATGGTGGGCTTCGTCAACGCGCTCGCCATCCTGGTCTTCGCAGCTCAGTTCCCGCAGCTCATCGACGTGCCGTGGCTCGTCTACCCCCTCGTCGTGGCGGGCCTGCTCATCATGTACCTGATGCCGCTCGTGACGAAGGTGATCCCCGCACCTCTCGTCGCGATCGTCCTTCTCACGGGCGCGACCGTCGTCTTCGGGCTCAACGTGCCGACTGTCGGCGATCAGGGCGAACTCCCCCAGCGTCTGCCCGAGCTCTTCATCCCGAACGTTCCTCTCACGTGGGAGACGCTCAGCATCATCTTCCCCTTCTCCGCCGCGATGGCCGTGGTCGGCCTGCTCGAGTCGCTCATGACGGCGAAGCTCGTCGACGACATCACCGACACGCACTCCCGAAAGACGCGCGAGGCGTGGGGCCAGGGTGTCGCGAACGTCCTCTCCGGCGCGTTCGGCGGCATGGGCGGCTGCGCCATGATCGGCCAGACGATGATCAACGTGAAGGCATCCGGCGCCCGCACCCGCATCTCGACGTTCCTCGCGGGTGTCTTCCTGCTGATCCTCGTGCTCGTCCTCGGCGACATCGTCGCCATCATCCCGATGGCCGCGCTGGTCGCGGTGATGATCGTCGTCTCGGTCGCGACGTTCGACTGGCACAGCATCCACCTCTCCACCCTCAGACGGATGCCGAAGAGCGAGACCCTCGTCATGCTCATCACGGTCGCCATGACGGTCGGGACCGAGAATCTCGCGATCGGCGTCGGGGCGGGCGTCGTCGCCGCGATGATCCTCTTCGCTCGCCGCGTGGCGCACTTCGTCACGGTGACGAGGCGCGTCGCCGAGACGGACGGCTCCCCCGTGGCCCACTACACGGTCGACGGCGAGCTCTTCTTCGCCTCGAGCAACGATCTGACGACGCAGTTCGAGTACTCGCGCGATCCGGACCGCGTCGTCATCGACATGGCGCGCTCGCACGTGTGGGACGCTTCGACGGTCGCCGCGCTGGATGCCATCCAGACCAAGTACACCCACCTCGGCAAGACGGTCGTGTTCGAGGGCATGAACGAGGCGACGGCGCGCCTGCACCGCCGGCTCAGCAGCGGACCCGAGGCCTGAGCCCTCAGCGAGCGGGAAGCAACGTCGCCAACAGCGCTTCGATGCGAGCGCGGATGTCGTCGCGGATCGGGCGGACCGCCTCGATCCCCTGCCCCGCCGGATCGTCCAGTTCCCAGTCCTCGTACCGCTTGCCGGGGAAGATCGGGCACGCATCACCGCAGCCCATCGTGATCACGACGTCGGATTCCCGAACCGCGTCCACCGTCAGGATCTTCGGGATGCCGCCGGCGATGTCGATTCCTTCCTCGGCCATCGCCCGCACCGCGACGGGGTTGACGGCGTCCTTGGGCGCGGAACCCGCCGAGAGCACCTCGACGTCATCGCCGCCCAGGGCCCGAAGGTAGCCCGCGGCCATCTGGGATCGTCCGGCGTTGTGCACGCAGACGAAGAGGACGGTGGGCTTGCGTGTCATGAGGTCGTTCCTTCTCGTCGCGGACGGTTGGCGGAGGGCTGCCCCCGACCGGTGGCGCGCACGCGCGATCCGTTCACGCGCAGCATCCGCCATCGATACCGGGGTCCGTCGAGCACACGCCGGTGGCCGGAAGCACCAGATCGACCTTCGCCGCGGAGGCCATGTCGCCGGCGAGCCACGCCGCGACGGATCGGACCTGCTCGTACCCCGTCGAGAGGAGGAATGTCGGCGCGCGTCCGTAGGATTTCATGCCGACGATGAAGAAGCCGTGCTCGGGGTGCGTGAGCTCGCCGAAGCCGTGCGGCTCGACCGTGCCGCAGGAGTGCATGTTCGGATCGATGAGCGGGGCGAGGCGCCGGGGAGCCTCGACGACCTCATCGAGGTCGAGTCGGATCTCGCGAAGCATGCCCAGGTCGGGACGAAAGCCCGTCGCGTTGACGACGACGTCGGCCTCGTGCACGGCGAGATCCCCGTGTCGACGGCCCCCCAGTTCGACGGTGTCCGCGACCCGTCGGGCCGTCATGATCTCGAAGCCGTCGAGCAACGCGATCTCCGAGCGCTCGACGGCCCGATCGACGCGGCGGCCGAGGTGCGCGCGTCCGATCAGCTCGTCATCGGGCGAGGAGGAGACCCGCACCGCTCGAGCCGTGCGGATGAGCCAGGTCACGCTGGTGTCCGGCTCCTCCCGCGCGAGGTCGATCAGGGCGAGGAGCGTGTTCGCGGCCGAGTGCCCCGCACCGACGACCGTGACCCGACGCCCGGCGAACTGCGCACGATCACGGCCGAGCACGTCGGGGAGCGCGGGGGTCACGAGGTCGGCGATCTCCGGCATCCCGAGCAGGTCGAGGCCGTTCGACGACAGCGGATTGGGCGACCGGTACGTGCCGGATGCGTCGATCACGGCGCGCGCAGGGACATCCTCGATGCCGCCGCCTCCCGTTCGGATGCGCACGTTGAACGGCGCATCCGCTCGTGCCGCACTGCGGGTGCGGTCCATTCCCTCACGTGTCACGCCCACGACTTCGACGCCCGTGCGCACACGCGCTGCGATCTCGTCGACCTCCGCGAGCGGGGCGACATAGCGCTCGACGAGCTCGGCGCCCGTCGGGGCGCGCTCGGGATCGGGAAGCTCCCACCCGCGCGCTTCGAGAAGTCGGCGGGATACCGGGTCGACGAGGTGCTTCCACGGAGAGAAGAGCCGCGTGTGCCCCCATTCGAGAATGCTGGATGCCGCGTGCTCCCCCGCCTCGAGGACGACGAAGTCGATCCCGCGCTCGAGCAGGTTCGCCGCGGCCGCCAGTCCGATCGGTCCCGCACCGATGATGGCCACGGGCAGCGTCGAGAGCCGACTCGTCTCGGTGACACGCGGCGTCAGGTCGAGCAGGGTCACGATGGCCTCCAGATATCGATGAGCGTCGATGCTGTCCGATTCTGGTCGCTCTATCGACGCCTGTCAATATCGATTACCCTCGATACATGACCACGATGCTCGAGCCGACCGACGTCCGCGCCGACGCGTGCTGCGCCCCTCTCGTACGCGAGCCGCTCACGGCGGCGGAAGCGGAACGGCTGGCGACGACGATGAAGGCGCTGGCCGATCCGACGCGGTTGCGACTGCTGTCGATCGTCGCCGCTTCGGAGGACTTCGAGGCGTGTGTCTGCGACCTCATCGAGCCGGTGGGTCTCAGCCAGCCGACCGTCTCGCACCACCTGAAGATCCTCACGACCGCGGGCTTCCTCACGCGGAGCAAGCGCGGAACCTGGGCGTATTTCCGGCTCGTCCCCGGAGCGCTCGATCGCGTGTCGCAGCTCCTCGTGGGGTCCTGAACTCGTGTCGCGCACACATCATCGCGAAGGGTCGGCGCGGAGCACGATGACACACGCCGTCGCGCCGGCGAGACTGTCCCGTCTCGATCAGCTTCTGCCGCTGTGGATCCTTCTCGCCATGGCCGCAGGACTCGCCCTGGCGGTATTCGCTCCCGCCTTCGGCGACCTGCTGCATGCAGCATCCATCGGATCGGTCAGCGTGCCGATCGCGCTCGGTCTGCTCGTGATGATGTACTCGGTGCTGGCGAAGGTGCGCTACTCCGATGTCGCCGTCGTCGCGCGGGACAGGCGCCTGCTCGTCTCGTCGCTGATCCTCAATTGGCTGGTCGGCCCCGCACTCATGTTCGCGCTGGCCTGGCTTCTGCTTCCCGACCTGCCGGAGTACCGCACCGGGCTGATCATCGTCGGACTCGCGCGGTGCATTGCGATGGTGCTCATCTGGAACGACCTCGCGTGCGGGGACCGCGAGGCGGCCGCCTTCCTCGTGGCCGTCAACTCCGTGTTCCAAGTGGTCGCGTTCGCGGGCCTCGGATGGTTCTATCTGCAGGTGCTGCCGACGTGGCTCGGCCTGTCGACGACGAGCGCCGAGTTCTCGGTCTGGGCGATCACGGTCAGCGTCCTGGTGTTCCTCGGCGTCCCGCTCATCGCGGGGTACCTGTCGCGCGTCATCGGCGAGCGGCGCCGGGGACGCCAGTGGTACGAGTCCGTCTTCCTCCCGAAAGTCGGCCCGTTCGCGCTCGGCGGGCTGCTCTTCACGATCGTGATGCTCTTCGCCCTGCAGGGCCAGCACGTCATCGACAGGCCGTTCGACGTGGCGCGGATCGCGCTCCCGCTCCTGGCCTATTTCGTCCTGATGTTCCTCATCGGCTTCCTGACGGGCAGGCTGATCGCCCTCTCGTACGAGCGCACCGTGTCACTGGCGTTCACCGCGTCCGGCAACAACTTCGAGCTGGCCATCGCGGTCGCCATCGGCACGTTCGGCGCCACGAGCGGACAGGCGCTGGCGGGCATCGTCGGGCCGCTCATCGAGGTGCCCGTTCTGGTCGCTCTCGTCTACGTCGCGCTGTGGCTGCGCCCGCGGTACTCCGCGGCGAGATCGTATCCGCAGACCGGCAGTCCGCCGCAGGAGCGTGCTCCATCGGATGTGCGCCAGCTCAGTCCGTGAGGGCAGCGGTGTCCGCGCGGGACACCACGACCGGCGGCGGCGTTCGGGCTACTCCCGGCTTCGCCGGCCCGTGCCCGCGACCGCCTCGGGGATCGGCACGTCACCGGAGTTGAATCGGATCGTGCGCCCGATCGTCGAATCGTCGGCGAGCGCGGCCGCGACGACGGCCGCGACGTCCGCACGGGACACCGTGCCCGACTCGTCGGCTTCGACGTCGATGCGCCCCGTCGGCTCGTCGAGCGTCAGACCGCTCGGCGCGACGATCGTCCAGTCCAGTCCGCTCGCGCGCAGATGCGCATCGGCGGCGGCTTTGGCCTCGGCGTAGGCGAAGAACGAGTTGTCGGGGTCGACACCGTGATCAGCGCCCGCGCCGAAGTACGACACCATGACGTAGCGCCGGACGCCGGCGGCGACCGCCGCCTCGATCGATCGGATCGCGGCATCCCGATCCACAGCGTAGGTGCGGGCCGCGTCGCCGCCGCCCGCTCCCGCCGACCAGACGACCACGTCGTTGCCGCTCACGAGGTTCGTCAGCTGCTCGGTGTCGAACTCCTCGATGTCCGCGACGAGCGGCTGCGCACCGGTCGCGGCGACGTCGGCCTCATGATCGGGATTGCGAATGACCGCCGTGACGGTGTCGCCGCGATCGGCGAGGATCGGTTCGAGCAGGAGCGCGACCTTGCCGTGGCCGCCGATGAGCAGAATGCGAGTCGACATACCGCGAGCCTATGTCCCGGCACCGACGAACGGGGCGGGGTTGACACGCACCACCACCGACGTGCATTCACCGGAATGGATACCGCACAGGTGCGGTTGCATCCGTCATGCAGCGCTTCGGAACCCTCTCGTTCGGTCATTACGGTCCCCTCGGCGGCGGACGCCAGCTCACCGCCGCCGACTCGATGCACCAGGCCATCGATCTCGCCCAGGGGATGGACGACCTCGGTGTCAACGGCACCTACTTCCGCGTGCACCACTTCGCACGTCAGCAGTCCTCGCCGATGCCGCTCCTCGCCGCGATCGCGGCACGAACGGAGCGCATCGAGGTCGGCACCGGCGTCATCGACATGCGCTACGAGAACCCGCTGTACCTCGCTGAAGAAGCCGCGGCGGTCGATCTCATCTCACGCGGACGGCTGGCGCTGGGCGTGAGTCGCGGATCACCCGAGACCGTGGTTCGCGGATACGAGGCGTTCGGATACACGGGCTCGGCCGATCCGCGCGGCGCCGATATCGCGCGCGAGCACTTCGACCTGTTCCTGCGCGCGATCGACGGCGAAGGACTCGCCGAACGCGACGCGAACTCGCCGTTCGGCGGCGGCACGGGCATGCAGCGGATCGAGCCGCACTCCCCCGGGCTGCGTTCTCGGGTGTGGTGGGGTGCCGGCACGCGCGAGACGGCCGAGTGGGCGGGCAGCATCGGGGTGAACCTGATGTCCTCCACGCTGCTGACCGAAGACCGCGGCCTGCCGTTCGACGAGCTGCAGGCACAGCAGATCGACGCGTTCCGTGCCGCGTGGCGCACGGCCGGGCACGGCGGTGAGCCGCGCGTCTCGGTGAGCCGCTCGATCTTCCCCATCACGACGGCGGAGGATGCGCTCTACTTCGGGCGCACCCGAGAAGGAGATCAGGTCGGCGTCATCGACGGCATGCGGTCGACGTTCGGGCAGAGCTATGCGGCCGAGCCGGATGTGCTCGTGGAGCAGCTGCTCGACGATGCCGCGATCCGCTCGGCGGACACCCTCATGCTCACGATCCCCAGCCAGCTCGGGGTCGAGTTCAACCTGCGCATCGTCGAGTCGTTCGCGACGCACGTCGCCCCCGCCCTCGGCTGGGAGCCGGCCACCGCGGGCCGGACGCCGTCCACTCAGGACTGACCGGCCGTCACGCCGGGGTCGCGACGCGTCCGACGGCCTCGCGGTGGAGCCTCAGCCGCGGAAGTCGTCGGGGTCGACGTCGTTGAGGAACCTCTTGAACTCGTCCACGCTCTCTTCGGCATCGACCTCGTCGCTCATCAGATCGGGCACGCCCGCCTCCTCCATGACGGCGTCGGCGACCCACAGCGCCGCTCCGGCACGGGATGCCAGAGCGACGGCATCCGAGGGTCTCGCGTCGATGATGCGGATGCCGCCGGGCGTGACGAGCGTGATCTCGGCATAGTACGTGCCATCGTCGATGCGGGTGATCTCGGTGCGCTCGACGCTCGCGTCGACGGACTCGATCACGCCCTTCATGAGGTCGTGTGCGAGCGGCCTCGGCACGCTCGCGCCCTCGACCGCGATGAGGATCGAGGTCGCCTCGAGCGCCCCGATCCAGATCGGGAGCATGCGCCCGGCGCCGGGCAGCTGGTCGATCGGCTTCAGCAGCAAGACGTGCTGCCCCGACTCGTCGAGCGCGATGCCGGCAACGCGGACCTGGACCACGGGCGGCTCCTTCCGGTCGAGGTGCTCCTGCCATGGTAGGCAGACTGCGCGCGCGTGGGACGCGCAACGCAGTGGCAGACTCACCTGCATGTGGATCGGCTGGATGGAGTTCGATGTGCTGCTGGGCGACGTGCGGTCGCTCAAGGAGAAGCGCAGCATCCTGCGGCCGCTTCTGGCCGATCTGGGCCGGCGCACCGAGGTCGCCGTCGCCGAGGTCGGTGCGCACGACCTGCACCGCCGCACCGCGATCGGCGTGTCCATCATCGCGGCGGACGCGTCCCACGTGCGCGACGTGCTCGATCGCGCAGAGCACCTCCTCGCCGACGAGCACCCCGAGGTCACGGTGCTGTCATCGCGCCGCGGGCTGCACTCGAGCGACGACTGAATAGCACCGGGATGCGGCATCCGCAATCCCCGGGCGCACGTGCCGGCGAGCTCGTACCGTCGAAGGACAGCTCGAAGGAGACGACATCATGGCGACCACCACGAAGAACGGTTCGAAGAGCAAGACCGCAAGCGACGCGTCGAAGAAGTCCGCGACGAAGAACAAGCGGCGCCCCGCCCGCAGCGGCGCGATGCTCACGAGCGAGCAGAATGCCGAGAGCGGTTTCCGCGCCTCGGAGTCGCTGAGCGAGAACCTTCAGCGCGTGCTCGTCGATCTGCTCGAGCTCGCGAGCCAGGGCAAGCAGGCCCACTGGAACGTCGTGGGCAAGAACTTCCGTGACATGCACCGGCAGCTCGACGAGATCATCGAGGCCGCGCGCGGCTTCAGCGACACGATCGCCGAGCGGATGCGGGCGCTGCACGCGCTCCCCGATGGCCGCAGCGACACGGTGACCGAGACGACGACGCTGCCGGAGTTCCCCCAGGGGGAGATCGACACGGCCGACGTCGTCGACCTCGTGACCGAGCGCCTCGACGCCGCGGTCGCGACCTGCCGCGACGTGCATGACGACGTCGATGAGGAGGACCCGACGAGCGCCGACATCCTGCACGCCATCCTCGAGTCTCTCGAGCAGTTCGCGTGGATGGTCAGCGCCGAGAACCGCACCGCGACCCGCTGAGGACGCTGTCATGACGAGGTTCGGCTACACCCTCATGACCGAACAGAGCGGACCGCGCGAGCTCGTGCGCTACGCACAGGCCGCGGAGGACGCGGGATTCGACTTCGAAGTGTCGAGCGACCATTTCTCACCGTGGCTGACCAGTCAGGGACACTCGCCCTACGCCTGGACCGTGCTCGGCGCGGTAGCCCAGGCGACCTCGCGCGTCGAGCTGATGACCTACGTCACGTGCCCCACGATGCGCTACCACCCGGCGGTGGTCGCGCAGAAGGCCGCGACGATGCAGATCCTCAGCGAAGGCCGGTTCCTGCTCGGAATCGGATCGGGCGAGAGCCTCAACGAGCACTTCGTCGGCGACGGGTGGCCGAGCGTCGACACGCGTCAGTCGATGCTCGTCGAAGCGCTGGAGATCATCCGTGAGCTGCAGACCGGTGACCTCGTCACCTACGACGGCACGTTCTTCCGCGTCGACTCCGCGCGCATCTGGGACGTGCCCGACACGGCGCTCGAGGTCGGTGTCGCCGTCTCGGGCGAGCAGTCGGTCGAGGCGTTCGCGCCCCTGGGCGACCATCTCATCGCCGTGCAACCCGAAGCGTCGCTGATCGAGGCGTGGGATGCCGCGCACGATGGGCCGTCGCGAAAGATCGGCCAGGTGCCCATCTCGTGGGATCCGGATCGGGACGCCGCGATCGAGCGCGCGCACGACCAGTTCCGCTGGTTCGGCGGCGGATGGGCCGTCAACGCCGACCTGCCGACTCCGGCCGGGTTCGAGGCGGCGAGCCGCTTCGTACGCCGTGAGGACGTCGCGGAATCGATCGCGTGCGGACCCGACCTCGATGAACTCGCCCAGAGCGTGGTCCCCTACACCGAAGCCGGGTTCACCGACATCGCGGTGGTCCAGATCGGCGATGAGCGTCAGGACGACTTCCTCGCCGACGTCGCCGAGCCGCTGCTCGAGAAGATGCGCGCTCTCTCCTCGGGCGTTCGACGCGATTCCGGCGCGACCGGCCGATGACTCTCTGATCGCGCCTGATCGGGGCTGAAGCCTGCCGTGCGCCCGCCGGCGCGCTGATGGATCGGCGGCGGTCTGACCACGCGACACGACGACGCCGGATTCACAGCGGATGCGGAGAAATCGCTTCGCAGCGCCGCAACATGGTGAACTACTGCCCGACGACCGGCACCGGTGACTTCCTCGCCCGCAATTCGTGGGGTGTCGATGTCAACCGGAACTACGACACCTAGAGCCTGTTCGACGGCTACAGCGGCGCCTCGACGTCGTGCAGCAGCGACACGCACGCCGGTCCGTCGGAGCTGAGTGAGCCCGAGTCACGCAACATCGACTGGCTCGCGGCGAACTACCCGAAGATCCGCTTCTCGATGAACCTGCACAGCTCGGGTGACTACTTCATGTGGTCCCCCGGTGCGTACAAGCTACCCGGTCGCGAGACCACGCCGCGGCCGAGCGCAGAGGACGAGGCGTACTTCTGGGAGGCCTCCTCGCGCATCCTCACCGAGATCAAGCGGTACCGCGGACTCTCCGTGACGCCGGCGCGCACGGGACCGATCGTCGACGTGCTGTACTCGGCGGCCGGCAACTCCGGTGACATGTTCTGGTACAAGTACGGCATCTACGCGTGGAACTTCGAGGTCGCCCGGTCGCTCCAGCCTCCGTTCACGAGCGCGAACCCGACCGCCGCGGCAGCTCACCCCGAGTCGCAGGAGTACGCGAATGGGCTCATGGAGCTGATGCGCGTCGCTCTCGACCGCAGCAGGGTCGGTCTCGACGCGGAGGTCGCCACGCGCTGCCTCGCCGGCAAGGTCTACACGTCGGTGTCGGTCACGAACAACGACACCGTCCCGGCGGACATCAGGGTCACCAGCGGCCACGGCGGCAAGTCGTTCACGGCGGTGCAGCCGGGCCAGACCGTCTCGGTCTCGATCAACACCCGCACCGCGACGCTGACGGCAGGAGAGATCGGCATCACCGGCACCGCCGGTGACCGGACCGACCTGGAGACGAGCGTCACGTACGCCGCGACCAACTGCGGCTGACCCTTCGGAAGCCTGAGGCCCGTGACCGGTTCGGTCGCGGGCCTCACGCTTGTGTCCTCCTGCGCAGGATGCTGATGCAGGACGATATCTCGCCGCCAGTCTGACGGGTCTGGCTGCATCTCGCTGTGCGATCCGTTTACGCCGATTCACAGCGGATACTTAGAAATAGCTTGACCCCCGGTGCATACAACCGATAGACATTGGACAACGCGATGACCCCCGCTCGCGGATGAGCTTGGGACTCGCCCTCGGGGTGATGCACCGTTCGACCCGCACCACCCCGCTTCGCTGCACGATGCTGTTCACGCACCCAAGGAGGGGATGCTTGATGTTGTCCGCTGTGAGAAGAAGAAAAGCAGTCGGAGGTGTCGCGGTCAGTGCCGCGCTCGCCGGCCTGCTCCTGACAACCCTGACACCCATCGGTGCAGTCGGGTCCGAGGACGACCTCGATCTGCACCTCGAAGCCGACGACGCGGTCAATGTCGTCGAAGTGACGGTTCCCGACCGTGACGAACTCGACCGTCTGATCGCGACCGGCGTCGACCTCGACCACGGCGTGGATCAGCACGACAACGGCTCGTTGACCGTGCAGGCCGTGGTCTCCGACAGCCAGGTCGCAGCCCTCGAGGCACGCGGCTTCACCATCGGCTCGGTGCTGTACACCGAGCAGGACACCGAGGACGTGCTCGCCGAGCGCGAGGCGTTCCGCACGCAGACACTCGCCGAGAACCGGTCCTTCAGTCGGGCTGCCCAGGCGGACGACGTGTCGTCCATCGAGATCCTGCGCGTCGACTACTACACGTCGTTCGGTGTCGGCTACCTCTCGGTCGAGGCCCGCTTCGCCGATGGCCAGACCAACACCGCACCGATGGTCGTGCGTCGCGACAGCGGCCCCGGCACCGAGATCGGCTCGGGCGGACAGCAGAACATCACGCGCTTCGTGGACGCCAGCGTCTACATCAAGCACCGTGGCGCTGCCGCTGTCCAGACCCGTCCGGAGATGATCAGCATCACGAGCCCGACCGGTGAGGTCGTCACCGCAGAGGTGAACGACTGGCTGGCCATCGATGACGAGGACCCGTTCGGCCCCCTCGAGAAGGACTTCATCACGTCCTACCTCACCCCGACCGAGCTCTACACTCGCATCTACAGCCTCGCGGCTGAGTTCCCGGAGATCTCCGAGATCGTCGAGATGCCCTACCAGACCAACGGTTACCGTCGCCTCGCTCAGGGCATCGTCGGCACGGGCAACGCCAGCATCGTCGGTGTCGACTCGAAGGCGTGGGGCCACGAAGGTGGCAACGGCATCGTCGTCTCGATCGCCGCACCCACCGGCGCGAACGCCGCGCTCGGTGTCGCCGTCGACGGCACCACCGTCACGGTGACGCCCGCAACCGACGCCGAGGGCGCGATCACGACCACGGCCGCACAGGTCGTCGCCGCGATCAACGGCTCGGAGGCTGCATCCGCGCTCGTCAACGCGTACACCTACCGCGGCAACGCGGGCCTGGGCACGGTCGCCGCGGCGACCGCGACGCTCACCGACGGCCTGTCGGCACCGGCATCCGTCTCGCGCGAGCCGCAGACGGTCTACGGCATCCGCATCGGCACCACCCGCGACGGCTCGAAGATGGGCGTCATGGCGTACGCCCAGGAGCACGCTCGTGAGTGGGTCCCGCCGCTGGTCACGATCGAGACGGCCGAGCGTCTGCTGCGCAACTACGAGTCCAACGCCGAGGTCCGCAAGCTCGTCGAGAACCTCGACATCTGGATCCTGCCGTCCGTCAACCCCGATGGTGGTCACTACTCGTTCTACGACTTTGCGTCGCAGCGCAAGAACATGACGAACCACTGTGAGATCACGGGTACCGCGGACTACAACTCGCGCAACTCGTGGGGTGTCGACAACAACCGCAACTACGACACGTACAGCCTGTTCGACGGCTACAGCGGCGCCTCGCACTCCTGCACCAGTGGCTCGTATGCGGGTCCGGCGGAGCTGAGCGAGCCCGAGTCGGCCAACATCGACTGGCTCGCGACCAACCACCAGAACATCACGTTCTCGATGAACCTGCACAGCTCGGGTGACTACTTCATGTGGTCGCCGGGTGCGTACAAGGTCCCCGGCCGCGAGCCCGCCCCGCGTCCGAGCGCCGAGGACGAGGCGTACTTCTGGGAAGCCTCGGAGCGCATCCTCGGTGAGATCAAGCGCCACCGCGGCCTGTCGGTGACCCCGGCCCGCACCGGCCCGATCATCGACGTGCTCTACTCGGCCGCCGGTAACTCGGGTGACATGCTGTGGTACAAGCACGGCATCTACGCGTGGAACTTCGAGGTCGGTCGTTCCTTCCAGCCCCCGTTCACGAGCGAGAACCCGACGGCTGCCGCGGCTCACCCCGAGTCGCAGGAGTACTCGAACGGTCTCATGGAGATGATGCGCGTCGCTTACGACCGCAGCCTGGTCGACCTGGATGCTCAGGTCACCACGCGCTGCCTCGCAGGCAAGGTGTACACCTCGGTCACCGTCAAGAACAACGACTCCGTCCCGGCGGACATCACGGTCACCAGTGACCACGGTGGCAAGTCGTTCACGGCGGTGCAGCCGGGCAAGACCGTTTCGGTCTCGATCAACACCCGCACCGCGACGCTGACGGCAGGCGACATCGGAATCACCGGCACCGCCGGTGACCGTAACGACCTGACGACGAGCGTCACCTACGCCGCAACCAACTGCGGCTGACCCTCTGAAAGCGGAAGCCCGTGACCGATTCGGTCACGGGCTTCCGTGTTTTCATCGAGCGCGGGTTACTGCTTCGTCGAGCGTTCGATCGACATGACGAGGATCACGCGGTCGGCCTTGTCCGGCGGGGGCGTCGTGCTGGGGTTGCCGTACCGGTTCTGCAGCTGCACGTAGAACGCCCCCTCGGGGTCGGGCACGACCTCGACGAGACGCCCGGCCACCTCGAGATAGCGGAACGGGCTGTCCGGATCGAGGATGGACAGAGCCATCGACGGGTTGTGCTGCAGGTTGCGGTACTTCTGGCGGTAGTTCGTGTGCGTGAATCGGACATGTTCACCGTCGAACTCGAACCACATCGGAGTGACCTGCACGGTGTCGTTCGGTCGAATCGTGCCGAGGTGCCCGTACAGCGGCAACTCGAGCAGACGGCGGTATTCAGCGGGGACGATCTCGTCGACATGGGGCATGGTCATAGTCTGCCCCGAAGATTTCGGCAGCATGTCGATTCCGCGGCCGCCCGTTCGACGTCATAGTGAGAGGGGATGACCGATCCCCGCCGAACAGGGAGCACCCCATGAAGCACATGCTGATCATGCGCGCGACGTCGCAGGCCGCCGACGCGTACGCCGAGATGGATTTCGAAGCGGTCATCAACGCGATGGGCGCGTACAACGAGTCGATGATCTCCGCCGGGGTCCTCGTCGCCGGCGACGGGCTCGCACCCGAGCCGGGCTACGTCGTGGATTTCGACGGCGAAGCCCCCGTCGTGAGCGATGGGCCCTACGGCGAGGTGCACGAGCTGTTCAACGGGTTCTGGATCGTGCAGACCGCGACCGCCGAAGAGGCGCTCGAGTGGGCCAAGCGCTGTCCGCTCGGTCCCGGAGCGAAGCTCGAGGTGCGGCGCGTGACCGACGAGAGCGACTTCGCCGACTACTCCGACAACGAGTTCATCCGCAAAGAGAAGGAGTGGCGTGCCGAGCTCGGCACCGAATGACGTCCGCCGCACGGTCGAGGCCGTCTGGCGCATCGAAGGCGTGCGGATCGTCGCCTCCCTCGCCAAGATGACCGGCGACCTCGGCCTCGCCGAGGACGTCGCGCAGGAAGCCGTCGTCGAAGCGCTCGGGTCGTGGCCCGCAGACGGCGTGCCGTCGAACCCCGGCGCATGGCTCACGGCCGTGGCGAAGCGCCGAGCCATCGACTCCTGGCGCAGGCGAGAGCGCCGCGACGAGCGCTACGCCCGGATCGCGGTCACCCTCGACGAGGCGGCGGATGCCGAATGGGAGCCGATCGACGACGACATCGTGCGCCTCGTCTTCACCGCATGCCACCCTGTGCTCTCGCGGCAGTCGCAGGTCGCGCTCACGCTCCGCGTCGTCGCGGGCCTGTCGACCGACGAGATCGCACGGATGCTGCTGACGACCGTGCCGACCGTGCAAGCCCGCATCACCCGCGCGAAGAAGACCCTCAGCGCCGCCCGCATCCCGTTCGAGACTCCGGACCCCGCGGAATGGAAAGCGCGCCTGGGCACCGTGCTCGGCGTCGTCTACCTCGTCTTCACCGAGGGCTACGCCGCGACGACGGGAGACCGATGGCTGCGCCCCGATCTCGCCGACGAAGCCCTGCGTCTCGGACGTGTCGTGAGCGGATTGCTCCCCCGCGAGGCCGAGCCCCTCGCCCTCGTCGCCCTCATGGAGTTCCAGCGCTCGCGCTTCGCCGCGCGCGAGACCTCGTCGGGCGCCCCGGTGCTCCTGGCCGACCAGGATCGTGCACGCTGGGACCACGGCCAGATCGCCCGCGCGCGTGGGCTCCTGGAGAGAGCGGATGCCGCGGCCGCAGCGCGCCGATCCGGTCGCGGCCCGTACGCGCTGCAGGCGGCGATCGCCGAGTGTCATGCCGTCGCGCCGAGCGTCGACACGACCGACTGGTCGCGGATCGTCGTGCTGTACGAGGCCCTTGGCCGTGTCGCGCCGAGCCCGGTCGTCGAGCTCAACCGCGCAGTCGCGGTGTCGATGGCGACCGGTCCCGCGCAGGCCCTGCCGATACTGGACGAGCTGGAGGCCCGCGGCGCGCTGAACGGCTCGCACCTCCTGCCGAGTGTGCGCGGAGAACTGCTCGCCCGGCTCGGGCGCGTCGACGAGGCGCGTTCCGAGCTGCGAACCGCGGCATCCCTCGCACGGAACGCCGCCCAGCGCTCTGTCCTCGAAGCCAAGGCGGAGACGCTGGCGTGACGCGACGGGTCAGCGCCCGTTGTCGTCGCCGAGAGGCGGAAGAGGCAGTTCGCGGGCGGCATCCCAGGGCTCTGTCCACCCGAGCCTGTCGAACAATCCGTCCAGCAGCGCTCCCGTGAAGCCCCAGACCAGATGAGCGCCGGGCCGATCGGCGCGCGGCACGAGGAACCCGGGGCTGCGGAACCGCTGCTCACCCCGCGTGACCACGATCGACCCGCGATTCGCGGGGTCGAGGAGATCCGCGACGGGAGCGCGGAAGACGTCGGCGGATTCCCGCTCATCGACCACGCGGACCGCGCTGGGATGCCGCCACCAGCCCAGGACAGGCGTGACGAGATGACGCGAGAAGGTGAGCGGCACCGCCTCCAGCGTGCCGAGCACGTCGACGCCGTCGGGATCGAGCCCGGTCTCCTCCTGTGCTTCGCGCAGGGCCGCGCCGACCGGCCCGTCGTCGTGCGGATCGAGGCGCCCACCGGGGAACGCGATCTGACCGGGGTGAGCGCGCAGCGTCTCGGCGCGCGCGAGCAGCAGCACGTCGAGATCGCGGCTGACCGCCGACGCCTGCGCATCGTGATCGCTCGGAAGATCGTCGAGCACGCCGAAGAGGATGAGCACCGCCGCCGATCGGGCGTCCCGCAGTACAGGCTCGTCCGCGAAGGCGGTGAATCCTGACCCGCCACGCCCCGTCGCGACCGCGTCGGCCAGCGCTGCGAGCTGCATCCGCGCGCTCTGCGGATCGAGGTCGGTGGGCATCGATCCAGGCTATCGCCGTCCGGTGACGCCGCGGCGGACAGCCGCTTGCCGACGCTGCGCGAAGCTCCCGGCATCCATGTAACGCTCAGGTAACGCACCCGAATCGTCCAGAAACGGGGAGCAGACTCGCTGACTTGTGCCTGCGGAGACGGGCACCACGCGTCTGCCCGATGGCGCGAATACCCCGATACGGAACCAGAATTCATGCGCTCGAACACGTCTTTCTCTCCTGCCCGCCGCCTGCGCCGCCTCGCCGAACAGCGAGCGCGCCGCCGCCCCACCGTCATCGCCGCGACACTCGCCCTGGGCCTGGTCGCCACCGCGAGCATGACCGCCGCGAGTCCCGTGGCACAGGCCGAAGCCGCGGGACCCTTCGGGAGCTTCGTGCTCGCGTCAGCGGTCACTCCGCTCCACGACGCGACGACGACCGACGACACCCACGGCGACGTGCTGACCGAGGCGAACGACGCCCTCGCCGCCGCTGAGGCGACGATCGCCGCGGCTGAGACGGTGACCGCCGATATCGCCGCATCCGGTCTCGAGATCGATGCCCCCGTCACCGTCGTCGACACGACCGAGCTCGTCGAGGCCGTCGAGCGCCTCGACGCCGGCACCGAGGCGAGCGCGGTCGTGTTCCTGCCGACCGTGACCGACGAAGTGACCACGCTCATCGACCCCATCGAGGCCGAGGTCGCAGCGCTGCGCGGCAGCCTCGACGCCGCCATCGCGCTGAAGGCCGAGCAGGAGGCCGCCGAGCAGGCCCGCCTCGAAGCCGAAGCCGCAGCCGCGGCGGCGGCCGCTGCTGCTGCCGCTCCCGCCCGGCCCGCGGCATCCGCCCCCGTCTTCGCGACCGGCGGTGCCGTCGGCGACAACAGCCCGGCCGGCGCGCAGGCATCCGCGCGGGCGATGCTCGGCAACTACGGCTGGGGCGACGACCAGTTCGGATGCCTCGTCTCGCTGTGGAACAAGGAGTCGGGCTGGAACTACCAGGCCTACAACGCCTCGAGCGGTGCCACCGGCATCCCCCAGGCGCTCCCCGGCAGCAAGATGGCCAGCGCCGGTGCCGACTGGCAGACCAACGCCAGCACGCAGGTCGCGTGGGGCCTCGGGTACATCGCGGGGCGCTACGGCTCGCCGTGCAACGCGTGGGGCCATTCGCAGTCGGTCGGCTGGTACTGAGTCAGCGCTCACACCGCGATCGCCGCTTCACCGAGGTAGTCGTCGGGGGTCAGAATCCGCACACCGTCGTCGTGCAGACGGAACTGCCCGCGCAGCGGCACCTCGGCGTGGCGACACGCGTCTGACATGGCACGTGCCCATCTGAGCTCGTCGGAGCCGAACTCGGGCGGACCGGGCCGCTCCCAGACGAGCACGACGCTCGCGGCATCCGTCCACGTGCAGAGATCCCCCAGGTGCGCCGCGAGGACGCTCGCGTTCGTGACATGCCCGAGATCGGGTACTCGGACGATCTCGTCGGGGTCCTGCGGGTAGTCGTCGCACGGCATGATCGAGTCGGTCAATCGATCGCCCGCGTCGAGGAACAGCAGCCACAGCTGCCGTGGATTGATCGCCCGCTCGAGCAGCAGGCCGAGTTGATCGGTGAGGGCTTCGTCGCTCGTGAGGATCCGGTTGCGGTCGAGGTCTCGTCTGGTCGGTGTCATGCGTCCACCCTGACGGCGCCCCAGCGCCCCGCGACGTGCAGATCCCGGTCGGTGGAGAACGTCGGCGATCGCCCCGCCTGGGGAGGAAGCTCGCTACGAGATGACGAGCGCGACCGACGCGCTCTGCGCGCGACGGAGCTTCTGCGCCGCACGGAGCATCTTGTATTTCACGCCGTACTTGGCCGCGAGCGCGCGATCGAGACGACCCAGTGTCGCCGCGTCATCCCGCACGACGGCGGTCGCTTCGACGGAGTCCGCGTCGTCGGCGGGATTGCCGCGCGCATCGCACGGGGTCAGGGTGACACGCGGAGTGTGCCGGAGGCGCTTGACCTTGCCGGAACCGCCTCCGGTCGTGACGAGCAGCTCATCGCCGTCGCGGACGATCCACACGGGGGTGCCCACCGGCACGCCGGTCTTGCGGTAGGTCGTGAGCAAGACGTACTCGTGATCGGCGATCGGACTCGAAGGTTCGGGCATCCGTCCATTGTCGCCCGGTCAGCGCGGGGCGCCGACCCTCAGCGCGCGCGGGTCACGAGTCCGGCGATGAGCCGCCAGCCGACGAGCATGACCAGAAGCACGGATGCCGCGACGATGACGAATGCGAACTGCGTGCCCTGACCGCTCAGGATCCGAAGCAGCATGGCGCCCGCGACCGTGATGGCCCACACCGGCAGCCCCGTGCGCACCGGCGCCATCGGTGCTCGCCACGCCAGGCTCACGCCCCAGGCGATCACGAGGGCGAGGAGAAACGTCCACGCGGTGTCCCACAGACCGATGAGCGGATGGTCGTCGTGGCTCGCGCGCCCGATCGCCGCGAAGATCGTGACGAGTACGGCGTCGATCAGGAACGACAGGATGAGCGGCTTCGCGGGATAGCTCGGTGCCGCGTCGACGGCGCCGCCCGACTGGTTCGAGGTCACGGATCGAGGGTATCGCTCGTGCCTCGGGGCGACGTCGGGATGGCGTGGGAGTTCGCGCGCGTCGAAACCGCGCACGCGCACGTCAGCGGCATCCGCGACCGCAGGTTTCGTGCGCGCGAACGGCCAGGGCCGCCGGGCCTCGGGCCACCGGGCCGCCCGCCACCGGGCCGCGATCAGCCGGCGGCGAGCAGCGCGGCGGCGTCCTCGGCGATCGCGAAGAACGCCGTCGGGTCGGCGACGGCGGCCGGGTCGTCCGAGCGCGCGAACGCCGTCAGCACGACGGGTTCGGCGCCGTCGCGCTCGAGGTACCACGACCCGGCGAGCACGCCGATCGAGCTGCCGCCCTTGTAGCCGACGTACGACCACTCCTCGCCGAGGTCGAGCCCGGGATTGGCCGAGAGGATGCCGCGCACCGGCGCCCCGGCATCCGTCGATGCCCGCTCCTGCAGGGCGATGTGCGCCCGCGCGATGTCGTCGGGCGTCGCGAACCAGTCGACGCCCGACTGCCAGGCCGTCACCGCCCAGTCGCCGCTCGCGATGTCGGGCACGCCCGCGGGCACGTCGGCGAGGATCGCTTCGCGCTCGGCCGGGGTCGCGGCATCCGCCCACCGCTCGCGCAGCGACGGGTCTGCCCATCCGAGCCAGAAAAGCTCGCGCGTCGTCACGAAGGGCGTGTTGATCGCGGGGTCGTGGTGCCCCATCTCGGCGAGCGCCGCCTCGGCGGCCTCGCGGCCGACCGCACGGATGAGGGCGTCGGTCGCCGTGTTGTCGCTGATCGCGATCATCTTCTCGGCCGCTTCGAGCGCCGTCACAGTCGAGCCGTCGGGCAGATCCTGCAGCTCGCCGCTGGGCAGGCTCCGCACCTCGCCGTCGATCGTGAGCGGGGTCTCCCACGCGAGATCGCCGCGCTCGACGGCGTCGACGACCGCGCCGAGCACGTAGAGTTTGAAGATCGATCCGATCGGAGCGGCCGACGCATCGCCGATGAGCTCGTCGGGCGCGTCGGAGCCGACGGTCCGCACCTGCAGCGAGGCGTCGTACGGCAGGGCCTCGATCTCGGCGCGCAGTTCGTCCCAGCTCGCCGCGGGGACGCGGTCGGGCTGCGGCATCCCGAAGAAGAGCCCGTTCATGCGCCCGTCCGAGCCGACCGAGACGGTCATGTCGTACTCGGCCGCCGACGAGGCGATGCGCACGCGCGCCTGCTCGTCGCCGCCGTCGTACGTCTCGACGCGCCACGGCTTGGCGTCCTGCATCTGGCCGAGGATGGACCGCAGATCCTCGACGGAGACCTCCTCGAGCATGACGGGGTCGAAGCGCTCCTCGATCTCGGCCGCGTCGCTCACCGCGTCGGCGTTGATCTCGTCGAGCACCCACTGCGCCTGACTCCCCACGGCGGTGTCCGGGATCTCGAACGTCTCGGTCGGCGCGTCGGGCGTCACGGCGCACGCGGCGAGCGCGAGGGCGAGCACGGCAGCTGCGAAGCCGGCCGCCGCGCGGCGGATCGGTCGTTTGTCGGTGAAAGTGACCATCGTTCCAGCCTGCCTCATGTCGGGTCCGGCCCTCCTCCCCCCGTGGGCTGAGATACTGCTGGAGGACGCCCGCGCACCGCTCAGGAGAAGCCATGACCGACGACACCGGCACGATCACGCAGACCCCCGGCACCGAGACCGCCGTCCTCGCGGGCGGATGCTTCTGGGGCATGGAAGACCTCATCCGCCGGCAGCCCGGCGTGCTCGCGACGCGCGTCGGATACACGGGCGGCGAGAACGCCCACCCGACCTACCGCAACCACCCCGGGCACGCCGAGGCCATCGAGGTCGTCTTCGACCCGGCGCAGACGTCGTATCGCGACATCCTGGCGTTCTTCTTCCAGATCCACGACCCGTCGACGCTCAATCGCCAGGGCAACGACATCGGCACGAGCTACCGGTCCGCGATCTTCCCCGTGACGCCCGAGCAGGAGCAGGTCGCGCGCGACACGATCGCCGACGTCGACGCCTCGGGCCTCTGGCCGGGTGCCGTCGTCACGACGATCGAGCCGTCCGGCCCTTTCTGGGAGGCCGAGCCCGAGCACCAGGACTACCTGATCACGTACCCGAACGGGTACACCTGCCATTTCCCCCGCGCCGGGTGGGTGCTGCCCCGCCGCGACGTGCGCGCGTAGCGGGCTGCATCCGTCGGGCCGCATCGATATCCGTCGGGCCGCATCGATCAAACGCGGCCCGACGTGAGGCTACAGCTGGATCGACTTGATCTCGAGATACTCCTGGATGCCGTGGGCTCCGAGCTCGCGGCCGAGCCCGGACTGCTTGAAACCGCCGAAGGGTGCCTCACCACCGAGCTTGAACCCGTTGAGATCCACCTGTCCCGTGCGCATCCGCCGGGCGACGGAAAGCGAGCGGTCTTCGTCCGGTGAGAAGACTGCCCCGTGCAGACCAAAGATCGAGTCGTTCGCGATGCGCACGGCATCGTCATCACCGTCGTGCGCGATAAGGGCGACGACAGGACCGAATACCTCCTCCTGGGCGATCCGCATGCCGTTGTCGACACCAGAGAGGATCGTCGGCTGGACGAAGTATCCACGATCGATCCCGCGCGGCAGAGCGCGGCCGCCCGTCACCACGCGCGCTCCGTCGGCAATTGCGCCATCAATGTAGCTACGAACACGATCGCGTGCAGCGCTCGTGACGATCGGACCGAGTGTCGTCTCGGGGTCGAGCGGGTCGCCCACACGATGTGCGCCGACGATCTCGCGCAGGATCTCCTCGCTCTCGGCGAGACGTGAACGGGGTACCAGGAGGCGGGACCACGCGAAGCAGACCTGACCCGCGTTCGTGAAGGCCTGGTCGGTGGCGCGCTGCAGTGCGACCGACAGGTCGGCGTCATCCAGCACGATGGCGGCCGATTTTCCTCCCAGCTCGAGGTGGGCGCGCTTGATCGTCTGCGAGCCGAGTTCGAGAAGACGACGGCCGACGCCGGTAGAGCCCGTGAAGCTGATCATGTCCACGAGCGGGTGCGTCGCCAGAGGCTCGCCCGACTCGGGTCCGTAGCCCGTGATGAGGTTGATGACCCCCGGCGGCATCCCGATCTCTTCGGCGACCTCGGCGAGGTGGAACAGGGCGCCGGGCGCCGTCTCAGGCGGCTTCACCACCACGGTGCAGCCGGTTACGAGCGCAGGGCCGAGCTTGACCAGGGTCAGCAGCAGCGGGAAGTTCGACGGGCTGATCGCGGCGACGACTCCGACGGGCTCCTTGATGATGAGGGAGTCACCGAGGCGCTCCTCGAAGGCCATCGATTCGCCGAGGTCGGCGAAGATCTCGAAGAAATCGGCCGCACGCAGCGTCTGGTACCCCCGCGCTCCCGCGATGGGCATGCCCACCTCGAGGCTGATGAGGGGCGCAATGTCGTCGACGCGGGCGCGCAGGCCCGCGGCGAGCTTGCGCAGATAGGCGGCGCGCTCGCAGACCGGAAGCGCCGACCAGGCGGGGAACGCGGCATGTGCGGCGCGCACGGCTCGGTCCACGTCATCGGCGGTCCCCGCGGGGACGGTCTCGAGCACCTCTTCCGTGACCGAGCTGTAGATCGGGATGCTGCGCGAGGGGTCCGCCGGGGCGACCCACTCGCCGTTGATGAAGAATCGCTGCCGATCGATCGTCATGGCGGCCGCTCGCTTTCGTTTGTATATCGACATGTTCGGGTTCTTGACCCCGACACCTGAGCATCCCTATTCTCAAGTACTGCGAGCCCAGTCGCACATGATGCGAATGTAGTCGGATCGGGGGCCGCGGATCAAGAGGAGCGAACAACGATGTCCGAAGCATCCGTGCACCCTGCCACCCGCACGCTCGAGGGCAAGACGGTCGTCGTCACCGGCGCGAGCCGCGGACTCGGTCGAGCGATGGCCCGGGCAACCGCCCTCGCCGGTGCGGCCGTCGTCGTCACCGGCCGCGACCTCGCCGCTCTGGATGAGACGGTGCAGCTGATCGGCGCCGACGGCGTGGGCACCGCGCTCCCCTACGCGTTGGACGTCACCGACGCCCCGGCGGTGGAGAGCACCGCTGCAGCGATCTGGGAGGCGACCGGCGGCGTCGACGTCGTCTTCGCCAACGCCGGCATCTCACTCACCAAGCCCGCACGAGAGACCTCGATCGACGAGTTCGACCGAATCCTGAAGACGAACGTCAACGGCACCTTCTCGACGCTGCGGGCGTTCGGGTCGCGCATGCTCAACCAGGGCCACGGCAAGCTCGTCACGGTCGCTTCCGATATCGGCATCCGCGGCAGCGAGGGATGGGTCGCCTACTCGGCGAGCAAGGGTGCCGTCATCGCCATGACGAAAACCCTCGCGTGGGAGTGGGCACCGACTCTTACCGTCAACTCGATCGCGCCCGGCGCCTTCGCGACCGACATCAACTCACACCTGCTCTCGCTGCCCGAAGTCATGACCGCGATCGAGTCCACGACGCCCCTCGGTCGCGTCGGCCGGTCCGACGAGATCGGGCCGCTGACGGTGTTCCTTGCGAGTGCGGGGTCCGACTTCATGACCGGTCAGATCATCAGCATCGACGGCGGCATCCAGCGCTCATGACCGAGTCCGTCATCCGCGCCACAGGCGTCACGAAGATCTACCCGGGCGTCGTCGCACTGAAGGACGCGGCACTCGAGCTCTATCCGGGAGAGATCCATGCCGTCATGGGCGAGAACGGCTCGGGCAAGTCGACGTTCCTCTCCCTCATCGCCGGCTCGCAGGAGCCCACGGCCGGTGAACTCGTCGTCTTCGGCGAGGCACGGGCGACCCTGACCCCGAAAAAGGCCAAGGACCTGGGCATCGCGCTCGTCCAGCAGGAGCCCCAGCTCGCACCGGCACTCACCGTCGGTGAGAACATCATGCTCGGGCGCCTGCCCGGCAGGGGCGGGGTGAGCTGGCGGGCAGTGCATCGTCAGGCTCAGGCCCTGCTCGACGGCCTCGGCTTCGGCATCGACTCGAAGGCGCCCGTGAGCTCGCTCTCGACGGGGCGTCGCCAGCTCGTCGAAGTCGCCAAGGCCCTCGTCGTCACCCCCCGCGTGCTTCTTCTGGACGAGGCGACCAGCTCGCTGGATGAGGCCGACGTCATCCGCCTGGTGGCGGTGCTCGAGCGTCTTCGAGATGAAGGCGTCGCGATCGCCTTCATCTCGCACCGCATGAAAGAGGTGATGGAGATCGCCGACCGGGCGACCGTCCTGCGCGACGGCCGCTATGTCGGAGCGACCCTCATCGCCGACACGAACGAGCGCGCGCTCGTCGCCATGATGGTCGGTCGCGATCTGGCCGACTACTGGCACAAGGCCGAGGTCGATCCGGGCTCACCGGTCCTGGAGATCCAGGGACTCACGCGCGGACACCTGCGCGACATCGACCTCACGGTGCGCTCGGGCGAGGTCGTCGGCATCGCGGGTCTGGTCGGCAGCGGCCGCAGCGCCATCCTGCGCACGATCATGGGAACCCGAAAGGCCAAGCGCGGCGTCATCAAGCTCGATGGCACGCCGGTGCAGATCCGCAGTCCTCGCGACGCCCACCGACTCGGCATCGGCTACGTGCCCGAGGACCGAAAGGCCGAGGGCCTGGTGATGGGCTGGTCGATCCTGCGCAACGCCGCCCTCGCGCTCATGAACGAGCGCGGACCGCTCTCGTTCATCACCAAGCGCTTCGACCGCGAAGCCTACGAACAGGGTTCCCGGGGCCTGCGCATCAAGGCGAGCAGCCCCGAGCAGATCGTCTCCCAGCTGTCCGGCGGAAACCAGCAGAAGGTCGTCATCGCCCGCGAGCTCGCGACGAAACCGCGCGTGCTTCTGCTCGACGAGCCCACGCGGGGCGTCGACGTGGGCGCCAAGGAGGACATCTACGCCGAGATCGCTGAGCTGGTCTCGCAGGGCATGGGCCTGTTGGTCGTCTCGTCCGAGCTGCCCGAGCTCCTCGGTGTCTGCGACCGGATCTACGTCATGTTCCACGGGCGCATCGTCGCGGAGTTCTCTGCGGACGAGGCGACGGAAGAACTCATCGCCTATCAGGCAGCCGGGGCGCACGAAGTCGCCACCGCAGAAGGGACCCACCGATGACCGACACGCTGCCGATCATGAACGCCGCGCCGCGCCGTTCGCTGCAGTCCCTCGCCCTGCGCTACCTCGGTGTGGGCGCCGCACTCATCGTGCTCGTTCTCGTCCTCGCCGTGACGCAGGAGAACTTCCTGACCTACGGCAACATCCTGAACATCCTGCGCACGAACTCCGTGCTGTTCGTCATCGCGGTGGGCATGACCTTCGTCATCATCAGCGGCGGGCTCGACCTGTCGCTCGGATCGATGACGGCCCTCGGCGGCGTGATGCTCGCCATGATGCTCGTCTCAGGCATCGACCCGATCCTGGCGATCCTCCTCACGGTCATCGGATGCACGCTGCTCGGGACGGTGTTCAACGGTGTGCTGATCGCCTACGGGGGTTTCAACTTCTTCGTCGTCACGCTCGCCATGATGGAGCTGTTCCGCGGCGCGGCGCTCGTGCTGAGCAACGGCATCCCCGTCTCGACGATGCCCTACCCGATCGTGCAGATCATCGGCGACGGCACGATCAACGGGCTGTCCATCCCCGTGCTCATCGCCATCGCGGTCGGCATCGTCGCGTTCATCGTGATGCGCTGGACGCGCTTCGGGCGTTCGGTGTACGCCGTGGGTGGAAACGCCGCGGCAGCCCGGCTCGCGGGCGTGAACGTTCGCCGCATCCGTCTGACGGTGTATGCGATCGCCGCGCTGACCGCGGGCATCGCGGCGATCATGCTGGCCGGACGACTCACGTCGTCACAACCCGTGAGCGGCGCTCTCGGCCTCGAGCTCTCAGCAGCGGCAGCCGTGCTGCTCGGCGGCGCGAGCTTCTCAGGCGGCGCGGGCAACATCGGCGGCACCGCGATCGGCGTGCTCTTCCTCGGCGTCATCGCAAACGGCATCACTCTCGCCGGTGTGCCGTCGTACTGGCAGGGCATCGCGACGGGCATCATCCTCGTCCTCGCCATCGCGCTGGACCGCATCCGCAATCGCACGTGACTCAGCACTACCACCACGAACAAGGAGAATCCATGGCACGACTCACTCACCGTCGCTGGACGGTCACGGCGGCGATGACGCTCGCCGCAGGTATTGCTCTTGCCGGCTGCAGCGTCTCGTCGACGCCCGCCGGCGAAGGCACCACAGCACCAGGCGCCGACAGCGACGGAACCTACGTCGTCGGCATCTCGGGCGCCAACTACGCGATCGAAGGCGCGCGTGCACAATACGAGGCGCTCGCTGCCGGCCTCATCGAAGCGGGCATCGAGGTCAAATTCCTCGACGCCGCGCTGGACATCAACGCCCAGGTGTCGCAGGTCGACCAGTTCATCGACCAGGGCGTCGATGCGATCGTGCTCAACCTCGCTGGTGACCCCAACGCGATCCAGGGCTCTCTGCAGCGTGCAACCGACGCAGGCATCGACCTCTACTCGATCGGCGGCACCGGGAACGATGACGTCCTCGTGCAGGTCGATCTGCCTTCGACCGAGCTCGGCGAGCTGTCCGGTCACTACATGTGCGAACAGACCGGCGGCACCGGCGAGATCGCCCTCATCGAAGCCGTCGACATCCCCGTCCTCGCCGAGCGCTGGGACGCATTCCTCAACACGATCGAGGCGGAATGCCCGGATCTCGAGATCGTCGCGCGCGAGCGTGCGATCCCCGATGACGCGGCGACGGCGCGCCCGATCGCCGAAGACCTGCTGACGCGCTTCCCGAACCTCACCGCGATGTGGACCATGGGCGACGGCCCCGCACTCGGTGCCGGTCTCGCCGTACAGGCATCCGGTCGCGATGTCATCGTGACGGGCCTCAACGCCGAGAGCCAGGGCATCGACGGCATCCGCCAGGGCGCCATCCACGCGACGTGGGACCTCGAGCCCACCGAGATCGGCCTGCAGCTGGCGGATCGCATCATCGCGATCGTCGACGGCTCGTCGCCGCGTCCGACCCAGACCGAGGTCTTCACCGTGACAGACCTCGCCGAATGGACCACCGACAACGTCGATGACTGGGTCGCCTACGACGCCCGCGTGACGTTCCCCGGCATCAACTGATTCGAAGGAGTCACGCATGCGCGCACTCGTTCTGACCGAGGTCGGTCAGCCCCAGGAACTGGTCGACGACCTCGTCCTCGACCAGCCGCGGGACCACGAAGTCCTCGTCCGCACGAAGGCCTGCGGGGTCTGCCACAGCGACCTGCACTTCCGGCAGGGCACGTGGACCACCTTCCCGCTCCCCCTCGTGCTCGGACACGAGTGCGCCGGCATCGTCGAAGCCGTCGGGTCGCAGGTGACCTACCTGCGACCCGGCGACGCCGTCGTCGGCTGTCTCACGGCCTTCTGCGGTGAATGCTCGTACTGCCTCAGCGGGCGAATGTATCTCTGCGCACAGGGTGGGCTGAGCCGCGATAGCGGGGCGCCCCGCCTGTCGCGCAACGGTCAGCCGGTCTCGCAGTTCGTGAACCTCTCGGGCTTCAGCGAGATGATGCTCGTCCACGAGCGAGCGCTCGTCAAAGTCGATCCCGACATTCCCCTCGATGTCGCCGCGATCGTGGGTTGCGCCGTCACGACGGGCGTCGGGGCGGCCGTCAACACCGCGAAGGTCCGCCCCGGCGAGACCGTCGTCGTCGTCGGCTGCGGCGGCGTCGGACTCAATGTCGTCCAGGGTGCCCGAATCGCTGGCGCCGGCCGCATCATCGCGGTTGACCGCTCCCCGACCAAGGCCGAAGCCGCGCGAACGTTCGGGGCGACCGACGTCGTGGTTGCGGACGGCACCGAGGTCGACCAGGTCCTCGAGCTGACCTCTGGGGGCGTCGAGCACGCCTTCGAAGCAGTCGGGCGGCGGGTGACCGCAGAGGCTGCCTTCCGCATGCTCACGGTCGGCGGCACGGCGACAATCGTGGGCCTGCTTCCCGAAGGCGAGCAGATCTCGGTGTCCGGCGTCGACCTGACCTTCGGCCGTACTCTGCAGGGCTCGAACATGGGCTCCAACCGCTTCCGCGTTGACATCCCGCGCTACCTGCAGATGTACCGCGACGGACGCCTCCTGCTGGACGAGCTGATCACCGCTCGCATCTCTCTCGAGGAGGCCGACGACGCGCTAGTCGCCCTCGAAGCCGGAGACGGAATCACTCGTTCCGTCGTCGTCTTCGATTGACCCGAACAGTCGAAGCAACGGTCCGTCGCGCACTCGCGCGGCGGACCGTTCGTCATCAGCGTACGTGTGACCCGAAGGCGACGAGCTCGGAGATCTCACGGGCGCCATCACGCACCGCGGCGATGATCCGCTCGCGCTGGCGCGCGTCGAGCCGGTACATCGGTGCCGCGACACCGAGCGCGGCACCGGTCGCTCCGCCAATGGAGATCGCGGCGGCAACGCCCCAAATCCCATCGTCGATCTCGCCGAAGCTCTGGGTGTAGCCGTTGGCGACGACCTCGCGCAGCGCTTCCTCGGTCAGCTCGCCGGGGCGAGGCGCGTCGCCGAAGACGCTGTTCAGATAATCGGCGCGCTCGGCTGCCGGCATCGCAGCCAAGAGCACACGCGGCATCGACCCGAGATGGAGGGGCATGGCCTGGCCGATGTCGAACTGCATCCTCACCTGGTGTCGCGATTCCACGCGCTCGATCGAGAAGGCGTGGGTGCCTGCGCGGCGTGCAAGCAGGACGGTCTCGTCGACCTCGTCGCGGATGCGATTCATGATCGGCATCGCGATGTTCTCCATCGTCGAACGCGCCGCTTCGGCCGCGGCGGTAAACGCCTGCACGCGCATCGACATGCGGTACGAGCCGTTGCCGTCGTCGTCGAGGACCCCCACGTCGCGCAGCAGCGCGAGATAGCGGTACATCGTGGCGGCTGAGACGTCGATCCGGGAGGCGAGTTCGGGCGCAGACCACACCGGCCGCGAAGCAGTGAAGCAGAACAGCACGTCCAAGACCTTCCGCGCGCTGCCCGCGCCCGGGATCGCCTCGGCATTCGTCCGCGCCATGACTCCTCCGTCGGTGTGATGCGTGTTCTACGGTAGTGGCGGAATGCCGCCGCGCGCTCAGCGCGCGACGAACACCGCGTCGTCGAACGCGCGGTAGCGGTCGTAGCCGAGGAGGTCGTACAGCTCGTCCTTGGTCTGCATGTCGGGCAGAAGCTCGTGCTGCGACCCGTCGGCGAGGATCGCGTCGATACCGCGCAGCGCAGCGTTCATCGCGAGGCGCAGGAGCGTCACAGGGTAGATCGCGAGTTCGTAGCCGAGATCACGCACCTCGGCTTGAGCGAGCGGCGTGCCGCGGCCAAACTCGTTGAGATTGATCATGAGGGGCACATCGATCGCGCGCCGGAACGCGGCGTACTCGTCGGGGGTGCGCAGCGCCTCGGGGAAAATAACGTCCGCTCCGGCGTCGACGAACGCGCGCGCGCGGTCGATCACGGCATCGAGCCCCTGTACGGCGCGGGCATCGGTACGCGCGATGACGACGAAGTCAGGATCGCGCCGGGCATCCACGGCCGCGCGCACGCGACGCACCGCGACGTTGGAGTCGACGACGGCGATGCCCTCCGAGTGTCCGCACTGCTTGGGGTTGACCTGGTCTTCGATGTGGCACCCGGCGACGCCGGCCTCTTCGAGACTCTGGATGCTGCGCGCGGCATTGAGCGGTTCACCGAAGCCCGTGTCGGCGTCGATCAGAACGGGCACATCCACCATGCGCGCGATCTGGCGGCCGCGCTCAGCTACCTCGGTGATCGTCGTCAAGCCGAGATCGGGGAGGCCAAGATCCGCCGCGATCATGTGGCCGGAGACGTAGACCCCGGCCGCTCCGCGGCGCGCGATGAGCTGGGCAGACACAGCGCTGAAGGCGCCCGGCAGCACGGTGAGCTCCCCTGCGGTGAGCCGCCGCCGAAGCTGCCGTCGCTTCTCGGAGGGCGGTACGGCGGAGTAAAGCACGTGCAACCTCACACAATCTGGGAATCAGAATCCCAGCATATGCTAATCTCGCGCGCATGGCCCGTGCTCAGGACGCTACACCCCCCAGCGGACGCGTGCCTGGAGCAGAGAGCGGGCGTCGACTCCTCAGCGTCCTGTTGAGCTTCTCGGAGAGCCGTCCGCTGTGGACGGTCGCCCAGCTGGCCGAAACGCTCGGCATGGGCGCTTCGATGGTTTATCGCTACATCGGACTGCTGCGCGAAGTGGGGCTCGTGGACGCGGCGCCAGACAACAAATATCGCGTGACCGACCTGGCCGCATCGCTCGCGGCTGCCGCGACGGCGGGCCGTGCGCCGATCGGCGAGGTCGCCGTGCCGATCATCAGCCGCATCCGCGACGCGATCGATGAAACAGTCCTGATCGCACGTCGATCGGGATGGCGGGTATACACGGTCGACCGCGTCGAATCGCGTCGGCCGGTGCGCCTTCAGTTCGAACCTGGGCAGGCGATGACGCTGCACACCGGATCGCTGTCTCGCGTGCTCCTCGCTTCCATGCCCGCACACGAGCGTGCGAGCTACCTCGACCACCTCTCCGAGGAGGATCGTGACCGTCCGCTCCTACGCCCCGAAGCGCTGGATCGCGTGGCCGTGGACGGTTGGGCGGAGAGCTTCGAAGAGATCGATGAGGGCATCTGGGGCGTCGCCGCCCCCATCACCGCGCGAGGGGTCATGTACGGCGCCATCGGGTGCGCCGCGCCGCTTTTTCGCACCGACGGCGAGAAGCGCATGCTGATCCGAAAGCTCATCGTCGACGGTGCCACCGCCATCGCCGAGACCTTGGAATACCGACTGTCGCACGCCCCGTAGCGAGCGTGTCGCTGTCTCGGCGCGTCAGTGCATGACCGTGCCACCATCAACGACGAGCGTCTGGCCGGTCACGACACGAGCTGCCCGCGAGGCGAGAAAGCGTACGGCTTGGACGACGTCATCGATCTCGACGTCGACGGGCAGGGCACGCGTCGCACGGAACGCGGCCTGCTGCTCCGGCGTCCAGACGGCGCGATTGCGTGCCGTCGAGACCAGACCAGGCGCCACAGCGTTAACCCGCACGCCATCCGGACCCAGCGCCAGCGCCAACGACTTCGTCATCCCCAGTACCCCGGCCTTCGCGGCCGCGTAGTGGACCATGTCGGCGTGGCCTTTCATCGCGATCGCCGAAGACAGACTCACGACGGCACCCGAGGCGGCACGCAGCGCGTTTCGCAGGGTCCAAGTCACGCTGTACGCCGAGGTCAGATTGATTTCGACGTATCGGGCAAACTCGCCAGGAGTCAGCTCGTCCACGTGGGTGGGCGGCCAATAGCCGACGCCGTTCACGAGAACATCGAGACGCTCGATCTCGCCGAGCCGGGCGACCTCGTCGGCCTGTGACAGGTCGATGCGCCACGCGACACCGTCGACATCGGCGGCAGCCTCGACCACCGCATCCGCCACGTCGACCAGATGTACCGTCGTGTTCTCATCGGCGTAGCCCCGCGCCAGGGCACGCCCAATCTCCCCGGCGCCGCCGGTGATCAGCACAGTGCGCGTCACGTGCCGATTCCCATGATGGTGCGCGCCTCGGCCACCGAGACGACCTCGCCGATCTTGGCCTGGATGTCGAACAGGTTCGCTTCGTGTGGTCCTTCCAGCCTGTCCCCCACAGCATCCCGCACGACGATTGGGATGAAGCCCGACTGCATGGCGTCGGTCGCGGTCGCCCGCACGCACCCGCTCGTGGACAGACCGGTGATGACGAGGGTGTCCACCCCTATCGACGCGAGCGTAGCCGCGAGGTGAGTCCCCGCGAAGGCGCTCGGATACTGCTTGACGATCTCGATGTCGCCGTCCTGGGGTTCGAGACCCTCGATGTATGCCGAGAACGGGCTGTCCAGCGCGAACCATCTCGTCGCGGGGACCTTGCGAGCGAACACGCCGCCGTCGCGACGCGAATGATCATGCTCGACGCGCGTCACGAACGTCGGGATCCCGACGGTTCTGGCCTCGCGGAGCAGTGTCCGCATGACTTCGCAAGGCTGCTCGACACCCGCGTACAGCGGGCAGTCGGGGTCGATGTACGCCCGGGCGGGGTCGATCACCACGAGGGCGGGCCGGCTACCGGGCTGCAGGACACCCTGAAGCCCGGCACCGGCGTAGTCCTCGCGCGAGAGATCGCTGGTCACGCCCGCGCCTCGGCGAAGCCTGCCACCTGGACGAACGACTTGCTCTTCAGCACGGGGGCAATGGACTCCGCGATGACCGCCTTGTGGGCGGGGTGGGCGCCGTACGAGCGCCAGGCATCTTCAGAGTCGAACTCGAGCTGGAACAGCACGTCCGCATTTCCCTCGGTCAGCCCGAGGTCGATGCCGACCCGGACGGCGACCAGTCCGTCGATCAGACCGGCAAGACCGGTGAGTCCGTCGGAGATAGCCTGACGGTGCTCCGGTGTCGCATCATCCGCCAGCGTGAGCATCCCGATGTGGGTGAACATGTGCATCCTCTCTTCGGACTCAGTGCTCGGCGAGCAGCGAGCCGAACCCTTCGATCTTGTCGTCGATGCCGTTCGTCCGGTAAGCGTGCCATACCGTCGCAGTGTTGATCGCGATGACCGGCTTGCCCAACTCCGCCTCGAGTTCGGCAGCGAACTTCGCGCAGGCCATGTTGGTGCCCGCCTGAACGAGGACGTCGACGTCGTCACCGTCCACCTCGGCGAACGCGGCGCGCAGCTGTTCGGGCGTCACGTCGGCGATCGAGGTCGCCGAATCACACTTGAGGCCGTGCACGCCCGAGACCTCGTATCCGGTCTGCTCGAAGAACTCACGCACCTGCTGGTCGCCGATCGGCTGGTAGGGCGTGATCACACCGATCTTCTTGGCCCCATAGATCTTGAGCGCCTCGTCGACCGCCACAGCACCGGTCGTGACCCCGAGCCCGTCGGATAGCTCGGCCATGTGTGCGGCGAACTCCGCCGCTCCGTTCTTGCCACCCCAGAACGTCTCGGCGCTCATACCCATGACGAGGTAGTCCACCTTGGCGGTGATTACATCGCGAACGGCGCGGCCGATCTCGGTGCGCAGCCCCTCGAGGAAGGTCACGAACGAAGCGTCGTCGTTGAGTTCGGGTTCGGGAATGTAGATGCGCCCCGTGTGCCACGAGACCCCTTCCGTGCACATCCAGGCGAATTCCGCCTCGACGGTCGTGTTCGTCGAGGGGAGGATGAGGCCGAACTGGGCCCGAGGCGCCGTCAAACTGGTCATGCGTTGACTCCTGATTCTCTATATATCTCTAGGCGGACGTGCTCAGACGAGAGCCGGTTCGACTCCGGCGAGCACGAGACCGACTCCGACGAGGTACAGCTCGTCGAGCGAGGCCAGGTCCGTGCGACGAGCGACGGCCAGCGGCACCTCGGGGAGCGCGCGGTGCACGCGCTCGAGCGCGCCGGTCTCGGATACCGGCATCACGAGTACATCGGCGCCGGCGGCGATGTACGCCCGCCCTCGACGGATGATCTCCTGCTCGTCGGCAGCGGCGATCGCCGCGAAAACGAGCACGTCGCGTCGGGCGGCCACGGCATCTGCCACGGCTGCGGCGACGGTAGCGGCTTCCTCGGATGCCGTTTCCGCGATGTAGACCGCCGCGATCCCCGAACGCTCGAAGGCTTCGACCGCGGCAGCGGTCCCCGCCCGGTCGGCGGCTTCGACGATCACCGGGACCGTCGCGGAATCAGCCAGGGCGACCAGGCCATCGAGCGAGGTGGGTGCGTCACCGCCCGTCACGAGCCGCACGCGGTCGGCATCGAGCGTCGTGTCGCGGAGCAGGTCAGACAGCTGTGCACCGGCCGGCGTCTGGCAGCCTGACAGCAACGGCGTAAGTCCGCGGCGCATGCGGCGGCGGGAAACCTCGAAGGAGTTCAGCATTGAGGTGCCGCGCAGGTAGGTGCGCAGCCGCACCGGGTCGGCGGCGATCTCGGCCATCTCGGCGCGGCGTCCCTGACGCGCGGTGTCGTCTTGCTCGCGCATCTCGTCGTAGTTTCGCTGCGTGTTCTTCTGCACATCGACGGCGGCCGCGTCGCGTCGGACCTTCGCGTAGGTCTGCACCGCGCGCTCGGGGTCACCTCCGGCCAGCGCGTAGTTCACGGCCTGCACAGCAGCGTGTGCATCGTGAATGCCGCTGTTCATACCCATCCCGCCGAGGGGGTTGTTGATGTGCGCGGCGTCGCCCGCCAGCAGCACGCGGCCCTGCGCGAAGACGCGGGCAAGACGCTGATGCACGCGATAGATCGTGCTGTGCAGCACAGGGTACGGCTCATCGAGGGCGATCACACCCTGCAGACGCTCTTCGATGCGCTGGGGATCGCGAGCCTGTTCGTCTGTCTCGTCATCCTGGATGGGGAAGAGCACGCGCCAGTGCTCGGGCGTGCGCAACAGCACTCCCCAGTCATCGGGATCGTAGACGTAGCTCACGTATGCGAGGTCATCGAAGTCGTCGACGAAGTCGTGGGTCGTCGAAGCGACGAGGAAGCGTTCGGGGTAGGTGACCCCCTCGAACGCGATCCCCAGCGAACGGCGGGCGGCAGAGTTGGCGCCGTCTGCCGCGATCAGCCAGTCGGCGCGGTAGGAGGGGTCGAACTGGTCACCCTCGAGGTAGATCAGCGCGGCGTCGGTGCCGTGTTCTACGCGGTCGATGCGCGCGCCGAAGCGGAGCGTCACATTAGGCATCTGCTCGAGGTGCCGACGGATGATGCGGGTGAGCTTGCTCTGCTCGCACTGCACTCGGAACGGGAAACGTGTGTCGCCCGCGAGCGCGGACATGTCCAGGTGTGCGATGAGCTCACGGCTGTGGCCCCGGTACTGGAAGCCCGGCGCACGCAGGCCGACCTCAAGCAGCTCATCGACGACGCCAAGGTCATCCAGGATCTCCAGGCTCGGCGGGTGGAACGTCGAGGCACGAGACTCTGTTGCGAGGTCATCGCCGGCCTCGAGGACAGTCACCTGGTGGCCCTGGCGCGACAGGCTCAGGGCTGCCGTCATGCCGACCGGCCCCATGCCGGCGACGACGATGGTGGGCGAGGAAGAAGTGGTCACGCGAAATACCTTTCTTGAAAGCGTGCGGGGTGTCAGAGCACCCGGGAAACGCGGGGTGTGAGAGGGGCGGGAAAGCCGCCGAGCGGCTGTCCTGCGACGGCGAGCTGCCCGGCGTCGGCCGACAAGTTGTGACCGGTGATCATGGAGGCACCGGGCGAGAGGAGGAACGCGATGGCCTCAGCCACCTCCCCCGGTTCGGCGATGTGACGCAGCGGCACCGACGCGCTTAGAGCGTCTTCGCCGTGACGCTCGCGCATCATTGCGGTGAGCGGCGTGCGCACGAGGCCGGGGACTACGGAGTTGACCCGGATGCCGTGGACACCCAGTTCGCTCGCGAGCGAACGCGTGAGTGCCGCGATCGCTCCCTTCGACGCGTGGTAGTGCGCACTCAGGCCGTTGACGTAGCCGAACGCGGCGGTGGAGGACACCGTGACGATGCTTCCCCCCCGACCGCCACACACCATGGCCCGAGCCGCCGACTGACATGCCAGAGCCGTTCCGATGATGTTGACGGCGATGGTGTCCTGCCAGGCCCCGAGCGAGCTGTCGAGGAAGGGTTCTTTGAGCGACACGCCCGCGCAGGCGACGAGACCGGTGACGCCGTGCCCGACGAGGCGGTCCATCGCAGCCGACAGTGCGGTCGAATCCGCTGCATCCGCAGACTCCCAGCCTCCGCGCTGGGCGGGAGCGAGCTCATCCCACCAGCCGGCGGATTCGGAGCCGGAACGGTCCAGGACCGAGACCCGGACGCCACGTGACGCCAGCAGGAGGGCGGTCGCGGCACCGATACCCGATGCGCCGCCCGTGATGATGACGTGACTCATGCGTACACCTCGGTGTCGGACATCGGGTGGGAGAGGTCGCGTGTGTCGACCTCGGGCGCCGGATAGCCGCCCGAGAGCGGCACGGCGAGCGAGGTCTGGCCTCCGTCCACGGGCAGGACGTGACCGGTGATGAGGGATGCCGCGGGCGAGAGCAGCCACGCGATCGCCGAGGCGATCTCTTCGGGCTCGGCCAGGCGCCCCGCCGGAGCGCGAGCCGCCAGCAACTCCTCGCCGAGGCTGTCCCGCTCCCGGGCGGACATCGGCGTGCGCACGAGTCCCGGAGCGACGCACGAGACGCGGATGCCGTGCGGTGCGAGGTCTCCGGCCATCGACCGAGTGACTCCCACGAGTGCCGCCTTGGACGCGTGATAGGCAACGCCGAGCCCGGCGACATAGCCCAGACCCGCCGTCGAGGAGACCGTGACGATCGCGCCGGGTCGACCGGCGCTGCAGAGCACCCGGGCGAACGCCTGGGCGGTGCCGAGCGCGCCCCAGACGTTGATGTCGATGGCGTCGGTGAACGCCTCGCGGCTGACATCGAGCGCGCTGTCATTCGTGACGATGCCCGCGCACGTGGCCAGCCCCGTGAGGGGGGCGATGGCCTCTGCTTCGGCGATGCTCGCCGTGACGGCATCCGTGTCCGTGACGTCCGCCATGACCCATACACCGCGCGAATCGGCGGCCAGTGCGAGCCACCAATCCGGCCCGGTGAGACGGTCGAGCACCGACACGCGGTGTCCGAGCGCCGCCAGGCGGTGCGCCAGGGATCGACCGATCCCCGACGCACCCCCGGTGATGAGGACGTGTGTCACTCGACGTCCACGCTCAGCGTCTCGTCGGCCACGTACGTGTCGTTCTCGTAGTGTCCGATCGTCACACCGAAGGACAGCTGGCCGGACTCGCTGCCGGAGTGCGCCCCGCAGATGCCCTCGCTCGCGGGCAGGTTGGTCAGCGCGTCGCGCACGGCCTCGGGGTCGGTCGATCCCGCCGCAGCGAGCGCGTCGCCCAGGAGCATCATGCCGTCGTAGGCGATCGCGGCGTACTCGGTCGGGGCAGCCCCGAACTCGCTCTCGTACGCGGCGGCCCAGTCGGCCAGTGCACCCTCGGTGGCAGCCGACGGGACACACTGGTTGCGGTTGTAGATGGTCTCGAAGCCGTCGTAGTTCAGTTCGGCGTACGTACCGGGCTGCAGGCCCGCCAGGAGGGTCGGGACCTTCACGCCCGCCGTGGCGAGGGCGTTCGCGGCGACGATGAAGTCGGCCTGCTGGCCGTAGACGAAGAGCATCTCGGCGCCCGAGGAGCGCAGGTTGTTGGCCTGGGTCGACATGTCGACGTCGCCGGTCTGGAAGATCTGGTCGGTGACGACCTCGTACCCGAACTCGTCGGCCGCATCCTTGACGACCTCGGCCGCCCCCGTGCCCAGTTCGCCGCTCTCGCGCAGCAGCGCGACCTTCTTCACGCCGAGCGTCTGCGAGGCGAACTCCACGGCGGCCGTCGACGTGATGCCATCGTGCGACGTCATCGAGAACGCCCAGTCGCTCGCGTCGGCGAGCTTCGAGTTCGTGCCACCCACGATGACCGGGATGCCGGTGCGGTCGACCTGCGTCATGACGGCGAAGCCCTGCGTCGAGACCGGGAATCCGATCACGGCGGCGGGGTCGGACGAAGTGATCCGGTTGAAGGCGTTGAGGGCGGTCGCGTCGTCGGCGCCGGTGTCCTCATGAACGACCTTGATCATGGCCCCGTCGACACCGCCGGCGTCGTTGATCGCCTGGACGGCCATCTCGATGCCGTGCTTCATGGGCTCGCCGAGGACAGCAGATCCGCCCGTCGTGGGCAGCGCGACGCCGACGACGATCTCCTCGCCGGCGGCGCCGGAGCCCGCGTCATCCGAACCGGCGCAGCCGGACAGCGCCAGCCCGCTCACCGCGAGGGCGGCGACGGCGGCGAAGGTGAACTTTCGAGTCATGGTGTTCCTTTGTGTGAGTGTCAGTGAAAGACGAAACCGCGCTGTGCACTCCTGCGTGCCAACCGGTTCAGGAGCCGAGGTAGGCCTTGCGCACCTCGGGGTCATGGATCAGCGACGCCGAGGGGCCCTCGGTCGCGATGCGTCCGTGCTCGATGACATAGCCCCGATCAGACGAGCCGAGCGCGAGCTGCGCGTTCTGCTCGACGAGCAGGACCGACAGTCCGTGATCGCGGCTGTAGCCGCTGATGAGCTTCACGACCTCGACAGCGAGCTTGGGCGAAAGACCCAGCGACGGCTCGTCAAGGAGCAGGAGCTTGGGCTGCGCGAGGATCGCGCGACCCATCGCGAGCATCTGCTGCTCGCCGCCTGAGAGCGTCCAGGCCAGGCTCTTGCGCCGTTCTTCGAGTCGCGGGAAGACCGACATGACCTCATCGATCGCGTCACGGAGCGCGGCGCCGCGGAGCCGGCTCGCCGTCGCCGCCACATCGAGGTTCTCCTCGACCGTAAGCCCCGCGAACACGCGACGGCCCTCGGGAACGAGGCTGAGCCCGTTGCGCGCGAACCAGTCCGTCCGTCGACCCGTAACGTTCCGGCCCTGGAAGCGGATACTGCCGGACTGCGGTTTGACCAGGCCCACGATGCCCTTGAGAGTCGTGGACTTGCCGGCGCCGTTCGCGCCGATGAGCGTGACCACTTCGCCTTCATCGACGGTGAGGCTCAGGCCGCGCACGGCGCGCGCGGCACCGTAGCTGAGGACGAGGTCTGTGACCTCGAGGATCGCGGTCACTGCTGCTCCTCACTCGCACCCAGGTAGGCGCGCAGAACTTCGGGGTCCGCACGTACCTGCGCGGGCGTTCCCTCTGCGATGACATGGCCGTTGTCGAGCACGGTCACCTGCCGTGCGACCGAGGCGACGAAGTCCATGTTGTGCTCGACGACGACGACCGACAGGTCGCCCTTCGCGATCTCGATCACCAGCTGCGCCAGACGCACCGTCTCGCTGTCGTTCATGCCGGCTGCGGGTTCGTCCAGCAGCAGCAGCGCGGGATCGCATGCCAGCGCACGGGCGATCTCGACGAGGCGACGGTGCCCGTAGGGCAGCGTGCCGGCGAGACGATGCGCGTCTTCTGCGACGCCCGCGAAGTCGAGGAGCTCCAGGGCGCGTCCGCGCATGCGCTTCTCGGCGTTGCCGTAGCGCGGCATCCCCGTGATCGCCGACAGCAGGCCGTACCCGCGCCGGTCATGCATCGCCACGAGCACGTTCTCGAGCACCGTCATGTCGTCGAACAGCCGCAGCGTCTGGAACGTGCGGGCGATCCCCCGGCGGGCGGCGACGGTGGATGCTGCCGGCTTGACCGGCACACCATCGAGCACGATCGTGCCCTCGTCCCACCGGTCGACGCCGGAGATGCAGTTGATCATCGTCGACTTGCCCGAGCCGTTGGGCCCGATGAGCGCTCGCACCTGGCCCGGCTCGACCGTCATGTCGACCCCGGCAACCGCGGTGACGCCGCCGAATCGGCGAACCAGCCCGGAGACCTCCAGTGCGCCCTTCATCGGACCCCTCCTTCGCTAGCGAGGCTGGGACCTCGGCGCAGCTTGTCGCGCAGGAAGCGGCCGATCCACTGCAGGACGCCCCAGATGCCCGACGGCACGAAGGCGACCATGACCAGCAGCAGGACGCCGTAGAAGAGCAGGTAGTACGCCTCGAACGAACGCAGCAGCTCGGGGAGGAACGTCAGCAGGATCGCGCCGAGCGCGGCTCCCCAGGGGCTGCGGGAGCCGCCGACGACGACCATCGCGAGGATCGACACCGACAGCGCGAGGTCGTACGTTCCGGGGCTGATGTAGGTCACGAAGCCGGCGTTGAGCGCTCCGGCGAGGCCGGCGAAGGCTGCACCCACGACGAACGCGAGCACCTTGACCTTCGGCAGCGAGACGCCCATCGCGGCAGCAGCGATGCCGCTGTCGCGCACGGCCTGCATGGCTCGTCCGTACGAGGACTGACGGATGCGCTGCACGACGTAGATCGCCAGGACGGCGATGACCCCGACGAAGATGGCCCAGTCCGAGACCTTCACGAGTTCGAAACCGAAGACGGGTGCGACGATCCCCCGAACGCCGAGTGCTCCCCCGGACAGCCAGGACCAGTTCACGAGGATGAGCATGACGACTTGGCCGAACCCGAGAGTGGCCAACGCCAGATAGTGGCCCTTGAGACGCAGAGCCGGGATGCCGATCGCCAGTCCGACGAGGATGCTCGCGATCATCGCGAGCACGAGGGCGATGCCGTAGTCCATGCTGAGTTTGGTCACGAGCAGTCCGGCGGTGTAGCCGCCGATCGCGTAGAACCCGGCCTGACCGAGCGAGACCTGACCGGACAGACCGAAGGTGACGTAGAGCCCCACCGCGGCGATGATCATGATCTCGGCGTTGACGGCGACCTGAAGCCAGTAGTTGCTGTCGATGAAGGTCGGCATGAGCACGGCGACGGCCAGCAGAACGGGCCACACCGCCCACGATGTGATCGAGACGAGCTTGGTCTGCCCGACCGGAGCCGGGGAGAGGATGGTCGTGGTCACAGCTTCTCACCGACTTTCGAACCGAAGATGCCCTGAGGACGGACGAGGAGGAACACGATCATGAGGGCGAAGGCGAGGAGGTCTTTGTTCTCGGTGCCGATGAAGGTGCCGGCGAGGCTCTCGACGATGCCCAGCCCGAAAGCGGCGATGGCGGCTCCCGTGAGGTTGCCGAAGCCGCCGATGACGCACGCCGCGAAAGCCTTGAGGGCGATGAGCATGCCCACGTGGATCGTGACCGAGAACATCGGGGCGACCAGCACACCAGCGGCTCCCGTGAGCGCCGTGCTGATCATGAAGGCCACGATGACGATGCCGCCGGTGCGGATGCCCATGAGCTTGGCGGTGTCGGAGTCGACGGACGTCGCCTGCATCTGCAGACCCAGCCGGGTCTTGGCCAGCAGCAGGTTGAGCCCGATGATCAGGATGATCGACACGGCGACGATGAACAGCGACACCGTGCTGATGCGGCTCCCGAACAGCTCCAGCGAGATGTTCGGCACGAGCGACGGCAGCGAGCGCGGGTCGGGACCCCATATGAGGTGGGCGGCCTGCTGCAGGATGATGCCCACCGCGACGGTGGAGATGATCATCGACGCGGGGGGGCCGTTGCGCAGCGGGGCGTAGGTGACGCGCTCCATGAGCGCGCCGATGCCGGCGGAGGCCGCGATGCCCAGGAGCGCCGCGGCGAACAGGGGCACGCCGCCGGCGCCGGCCAGTGTCGCGGCGACGAAGGCCGCGATCATGACGAACTCGGCCTGCGCGAAGTTGAGCACGCCCGCCACGCGATAGGTGAGGAGGAACGCGACGGCGAGCAACGCGTAGATGCCGCCGATCGCGAGGCCGCTGACGACCGATTGCAGGATCACGACGTGGTGTCCTTCAGGAATGCACCGTAGAGGTGGGGCTGGCGTGTGGCGAGCGGGTCGAGATGGTGACCCTGCACCTTGCTGTGCGCGTCGGTGAGGTCGAGGTCGACGAAGAGGTCTTCTTCGAAGCCGGTGCGCGACCACACCGCGGTGGGATAACGCATGACGGCGACAGGCTGGCCGGGGATGAACCGGTCGGCGATGACGACCTGGCTCCCGAACTGCGCGGCGTTGTCGGTGCGGGCCACCGAGACGAGGTGGGTGCGGTTCTCCTCCGTGCGCTCGGTCGCCGCCATCGTCGCCGCCTCGAGGCGGTCCCAATCGGCGGGGTGGGCGATGACCTCTGCGCCGCGGAGGGTCAGGATGCGAGCGACCTCGGGCAGCCACACCTCATCGCCGATCATCAGCCCGATGCTGCCGATGGGCGTGCGGGCGACGACGAAGTCCTCCCCCGGTGTCGCCCACGCGCGCTCGGATTCGGTGAGATGGAGCTTGCGGTAGCGCGCGGCGATCTCGCCGTCGTCGCCGATGAGGAACGCCGTCAGGTGATAGCGGTCACCGGCGCGCTCGATCAGGTTGACGACGATCCAGACGCCGTGACGGCCTGCCGCATCGCGCACGATCTGCAGCGCGCGCTCGGACAGGTCGGCTGCTGCGGCGACGTCGGCCTCGATCGATCCGCGTTCGTGGATGAACAGCTCGGGGAAGACACCGAGCTGCGCTCCGCGCCGCGCGGCGTACTCCACCTGCATTGCGGCGCGCGTGAGCGTCCATTCCGTGGAGTGGTACCACGACGTCTGCAGCGTCGCGACGCGCAGGGGCCGCGCGGGCGCATCGTCGGGAACAGGGCCGTACATGGCGGCCGCGACATGAGTGTCGTTGTCGGCGAGCAGCTCCTGGTAGTGGTCGGGACGGCGGAACGCATCGAGCGAGCCGATCGCGCCAAGACGCTTGGGGTGACTCGTGGCGGGCGTGATGTCGGCCCACACCATCCCCTCTTCGGTCTCACCGGCATTGGCGAGGATCTCGCCGGTGGGCGAGATGATCTGGGATCCGCCCGTCCAGGGGTACCCGTCGGCCGGGCCGCCGACGGTGTTCGCCGCGACGTGCCAGACGTGGTTCTCGATCGCGCGCAGGGGCTCGTGGACGCGCATCTCGTCGGGTCCGCGCGAGTTGAGCGAGTTGGTGAGGATCTGGGCACCCTTGAGCGCCAGGACGCGCGGCACCTCGGGGACGATGCCGTCGGCGCACAGCAGCATCCCGATGCGTCCGATCGGGGTCTCGATGACCTCGAGCTCTTTCGTACCCGGGGTGAAGAGGGTGTACTCGTAGTCCCAGAACACCGTCTTGTGGTGCACGTGCAGGATCTCGCCGTCCGCGGCGATGAGGATCTGCGTGATGTAGACGTCGGGCGCATTCTCGCCGCGCAGGTCCACGCCGAGCGCGACCATGATGCCGAGCTCGCGCGCTGCGGCGCGCACCCCGCTCACGAAAGCGCCGTCCAGCGTCTCGCTGCGCTCGAAGCACTCCGCTCGGTCGGCGAAATCGCGCACCCGGTTGGAGTTCTCCGGGGTGACCAGCAGCTGAGCGCCGACGGCGGCCGCTTCGCGCATGTATCCGACGACGGTCGCGAGGTTTGCGGCGACGTCGGTGCCCGAGAAGAACTGTGCCGTGGCCACTCGTACGGTGGCGCCCCGCTCATCTTTGATGGAGACCGTCACATTCGATCCATTCTCATATAATAGGAACTGTAATCCTGTAACGTGGAATAAAGTCATCCAACGGCTTTCCCGAGCTGTTGTCAAGCTGGGATAGCGCGCGCATCAGCGCTCGCCCGATTCGAAACGCCAGCGCGCCCCGAAGATCACCGACGGCGGCAGGCCGGACGGCAGCAACCGCCGCCTGACCTAAGAACCCGCCGTCACCAGGCGCGGTGCCGGTCAGCGCCGGTCGGTCACGCCCGCGAGCAGGGCGTGCAGCAGCGGCAGCGCGGACGCCACCATCAGCACGGTGCCGACCACTGGAGCGACCGGAAGCAGGATCGCGCCGCCGATCAGCAGTCCCACGAACAGGATCGCCGAGACGGCCCGTCGCCCGACCTTCTCGATGCGCCGGAGGCGCTGCTCGAGTTTCGAGGTGTCGACGGTGAGCCTGCCGCTCTCGAGCCGCGTCGTGAGCGTGTCCAGGCGGCGCGGGAGCCCTGCCGCCACCGACAGCGTCGACACGGTTTCTTGGGCGAACGCCTGCACGACGTTGCCGCTCTCGTCGCGGACGATCCGGTCAGCGTAGGGCTCGACGGCATCCCAGATGTTGAAGGCGGGATCGAGCGAGCTGCACATGCCCGATGTGAGGGACATCGCTCGGATGATGAGCAGGAAATTCTCGGGCAGCTGGAACGGCAGCGAGCGCACGACATCACCGAATTCGGTGGCGAACTCGCGGAATTCGCGAGGGTCGACCTCTTGCAGCTGTGCGAAGCCCATCCCGCCGAAACGCGCGAAGAGCTTGGTCATCGCCCGTTCGAGCTCTGCGGTGTCGGCCGTCGGCAGAAGCACCCCCACGTCGCGGATCCCATCGACCAGACCCGCTCCGTCTCTTGACGCGGCTGCGACGAGGATCCGACGCAGGCCCCGGCGCAGATCCTGGGGAACCTCGCCCATCATTCCGAAATCGATGAAGGTGAAGCGCCACGAACGCCTCCCCCCAGGCGTCGGCGTGACGAAGACGTTGCCGGGATGCGGATCGGCGTGGAAGTACCCGTTGACGAAGAGCTGGTCGAACATCACGGCCGCGAACTCGGCCGCCACCTCGGCCGGGTCGATTCCCGCCGCCCGAAGCGCAGCGACGTCGTTGACCTTGATCGCCGTGACGTCCTCAAGAGTCAGCACGCGCCGCGTCGTGCGCTCCCACACGATCTCGGGCGAGCTCACACGATCATCGCCCGAGAAGTCGTTTGCGAACCGCTCCGCTCCGGCGGCCTCGTGGACGTAGTCGATCTCCTCGAGGCTCGTGTGCGCGAACTCCTCCACGAGGGCGGGCGCATCCACGCGGTTCGCCACGACGCGCACACGGCTCAGCCACTGCGCGACGCGCCGCAGCGCGGTCAGGTCGACGTCGACCACCTGGTCGATGCCGGGGCGTTGGACCTTCACGACGACGTCGCGGATCCCCGCTTGGACGGCATCCGCGTCAGAGAGCACGGCGCGATGGGCCTGCCCGAGGGATGCGGCCGCGAGCGGAACCTCGTCCACGAACGCGAAAGCCGTGCCGAGCGGCACGCCCAGCTCCGCCTCGGCGAGCGCTCGGATCGCCGGGAACGGCACGGCAGGAACCTCGTCCTGCAGTCCTTCGAGCACCTTCGTGATCTCGGGCGGCAGCACATCCAGGCGCGACGACATGAACTGCCCGACCTTGATCATGAGGCCGCCGAGCTCGACCGCCAGCACGTGGAACCGCTGTGCGATGCGTGTCATGCGCGCGGCGCGCGTGCGTTCCGCGATCCTGCCGAGCCCCACCCGGGGAAGCAGCAACTCGAACCACCACGTCTGCACGAGGTAGCGCGCCGCGAACCGCAGGATCCTCCCCCGCCGCGAACGCAGATCACCGGCGGCGGTCATCGAGCCTCCCCGGAGCCGACGTGCCGAGCCGCATCCGGTCAGTCCTGAGCGAGGATGGCGTAGAGCTTGCGGCGCGCCTCGTCGAGCACGGCGACCGCCTGCTGCACCTGCTCGGACGATCCGGTCCGCCCCACCTGGGCGGTCACCTGCGCGAGCTCGATGCCCGCCTTCGGCAGCGCCATGATCCGTGCGCTGTCCGCAGCGCCGGGGGTCTCCCACGGCGCCGTGCGCTCACCCGCGGCATCCGCGGCCTCTCGGCCCTCCTCGGTGAGCGAATAGGTCTTGCGACCGCTGGACTCCTCGGCGCTCACGAGGCCTTCGTCGGTGAGCAGCTGCAGGGTCGGATACACCGAGCCCGGACTCGGCTTCCACGTTCCACCGCTGCGCTCGCTGATCTCCTGAATGATCTGGTAGCCGTGCATCGGCTGCTCGGCGAGCAACGCCAGAACCGCCGCGCGGACGTCGCCGCGGCCCATCCGCGGGCCCGCCTTCTGCTCGAAAGCACCGCGCAGCTGCTCCATCGCCTCCCAGATGCCGGCCGTCGGCCAGCCCTGGCCTCGTCCGCGACCGCCGACCCCGTCGCCCATGAATGATCCGCTCATGACACTCCTCCTCGCGATTGCCCTACCGATACATGACGATATATCGCTGAACATCGGATGCCCGTCGATTCGGTCATCGCACGGTGGCATCCATGGCAAAGACTCAGGAGCGCTCGACGGGCTGGCGCAGGATCGTCCGCAGCTTGGCGGGGGCGACGCGACGCGGGTCGCTGAGATAGATCTCGTGGTGGCGGCCTGTCATCCGCAGGCCTTCGTCGGGGATGAACTCGTCGTGCATCGCGGCGAGGACAGGAGCCTCGTCGTCGTACGACCCGACGTGCAGCGTCTGGACGCACAGCCCCTCATCGAGCACGGCGAAACGCAGCCGCTCACCGAGGGGCGCGTCGGCGGCCTCGCGGGCCCGATCGACGAGGCCGGGCTCCACCCAGTCGGGCACGAGGTTCAGCAGGGTCCAGTGCCACCGCGACTTGTCGCGCGTCGCGGTGAAGCTGTCCATGTCGTCGGCCCACCACAGGGCCTCGAGCGGTGGCACGACGTAATCGCGATCGAGTTCGCGTTTGCTGAGGAACTTCAGCTTGTAGGCGACGCTGTAGATCGAGCGGACGGCATCCGCGTATTCGGGTGCGCTGTTCGGGTCGCCCTCCCCGTCGATCATGAGGTACGACATCGGGGGCACCTCGATGATCGCGAACGCGCCCGCGCGCGCCGAGTAGGTGGGCACCGTCTTCTTCAGGTCGATCTTCATGCTCTCGCCATCGTGGCCGATGCCGGCCCGCGGCGCCAGACCGGGGGGTCGCGCCGCCCTCCCGCCCGCCCCCTCGCCCGCCCTACCCCTGACCGCGAGACTGCACGTGCGTGCCGAGACTGCGGGTGTCACCCGCTGTCTCGGCGCGCCGTTGCAGTCTCGCGGTCAAAGGTCAGGCGTTGATGATCGTGCTGAAGGCGAGGACGATGATGAGCGCGTTGAGGAAGAAGCTCAGCGTCGTGTGCCAGACGACCGTCCAGCGCATGCGGCTCGAGGTCACCTGCACGTCCGAGACCGAGAAGGCGGTCGCGTTCGTGAACGAGAAATACACGAAGTCGACCAGGCGCGGAGACGGCGTGCCCGGGAACACGAGCGGCGGATCGGCGGCACGTCGGTACCGGCGGTCGTAGATGCGCGCGAACCCCCAGTGGAACAGCGCCCACGAGACGAGCATCGCCCAGACGGCCACCGGCTCGACCCACCCGGCCCATTCGGGGTCGTTGCGCAGCAGCAGGATCGTCGCGACGGCGACGAGACCCACGACGCTCGTGAGGAACGTGGCCGTGGTCGAGATCGCCGCGACGACCGGGTGCAGTTCCAGCCGGCGGAACCGATCGGATGCCGCCGGCCTGAGCCGCACGCTGATCCCGACCGCGATGGCCGAGGCGGCCCAGTACGCCGTCCCGAGCAGACACCACAGCAGGAGCAGAACGACCGTGAGCCCGTCGTCGCTCGGGTCGATGAGAAGCACCCCGATGGCGATGAGCGCCAGCTGCACGATGAGATCGACGACACGGACGATCACGCCTCCGACCACGCGCACCCCTTTCGACACGCGACCACGCTATCGCCGCGACGTCGGATGCCGCGTGCACGGCGCCGTGTCAAGCCCTGGGACCGACGCCGATCGCACCCGTAACGTGCCAGGCAGACAGGAAGGATGCACCATGCTTCGCGCCCTCGCGCTCAACTGCACTCTCAAACCCTCCCCCGCAGCCTCGAGCTGCGACCTGCTCGCCCAGCAGATGCTCGATGCGCTCGCGGGGCACGACGTGCACGGCGAACAGCTGCGTGTCGTGGACTTCTCCGTGGCGCCGGGGGTCGACAAGGACATGGGGGAAGGCGACGAGTGGCCGCGCATCCGCGAGAAGGTGCTCGCTGCCGACATCCTCGTGTTCACCACGCCCACCTGGATGGGGCACATGTCGAGCGTCGCGCAGCGCGTGCTGGAGCGCCTGGACGCCGAGCTGTCCGAGACCGACGCGCAGGGCCGCCCGATCCTCTCGGACAAGGTCGCGCTCACGGTCGTGCTCGGCAACGAGGACGGCGCGCACGCCATCATGGCCGACGCGCACCAGGCGCTGGCCGACCTGAGCTTCACGATCCCGCCGCTCGGCGGCGTGTACTGGAACGGCGAGGCGATGCACACGACGGACTACAAGGATCTCGCCGAGACGCCCGAGAAGGTCGCGCAGACGACCGCGGACGCCGCGCGCAACGCGGCGCACCTCGCGACGCTGCTGAAGGAACGCCCCTACCCTGCCGGCTGAGGCCGCCCGTACTGCTCGAGCCAGCGCAACCACACTTCGCTCACGGTCGGGAACGCCGGCACGGCATGCCACAGACGGTCGAGGGGCACCTCGCCGACGACCGCGATCGTCGCGGCGTGCAGCAGCTCGGCGATGTCGGGTCCCGTGAAGGTCGCGCCGACGATCGTTCCGCGATCGAGATCGACGATCGCCCGCGCGTGCCCCGCGAAGTGGTCGGCGTGCGCCGTCGCGCCCGCGATCGCCGCGAGGTCCTGATCGAGCACCCGGATGCGCAGGCCCCCCTCGATCGCGGAGGCCTCGGTGTGGCCGACCGATGCGACCTCGGGGTCGGCGAAGACGACCTGGGGCACGGCCGAGTGGTCGGCCGTCGCGACGTGGCGCCCCCACGGGCCGTCATCGAGCGTCTCGCCGCGGGCCCGCGCCGCGATCGCGTCGCCCGCCGCGCGCGCCTGGTACTTGCCCTGGTGGGTGAGGAGCGCGCGGTGGGTGACGTCGCCGACGGCATAGAGCCCGTCGCGGTCGACGACCCGCATCGTGTCGTCGACCTTGATCCATTCGCCGGGCTCGAGGCCGACCGTCTCGAGGCCGATGTCGTCGGTGCGCGGCACGCGGCCCGTCGCGACGAGGATCTCCGCCGCCCGCACCTCGGCGCCGTCGGACAGCGTCAGTACGACGTCGTCGCCGACGCGGGCGACGCGCTCGAGCTCGACCTGCGTGCGCACGTCGACCCCCGCGTCCTCGAGTGCCTTCTGCACCGTCTCGCCGACGAACGGCTCCCACGCGCCGAGCAGCCCGGATCGGGCGACGAGCGTGACGGCGCACCCGAGCGACGCGAAGGCCGTCGCCATCTCGGCCCCGACGACTCCCCCGCCGAGGATCGCGAGCGACGTCGGCACGTCGCGGACGGCCGTCGCCTCCCGGCTCGTCCAGGGCGCCGCATCGGCGAGTCCCGGGATGTCGGGAAGCAGCGCCGCCGAGCCCGTGCAGACGGCGACGGCGTGCCGAGCGACGAGCGTCGTGCTCTCGCCCGCGGCATCCGTCACGATCACCTCGCGCGCGCCGCCCAGCCGACCGTGCCCGCGCACGAGGTCGATCCCGGCGCTCTCGAGCCATTCGACCTGCGACGCGTCGTCCCAGTGACTCGCCATCTCGTCGCGCCGGCGAAGCACGCCCGGGACGTCGACGGAGCCCGACACGGCCTGCCGCGCGCCGTCGACATCGCGCGCCGCGCGCAGCGCGCTGCCGGCGCGCAGGAGGGCCTTGGACGGCATGCACGCCCAGTACGAGCACTCCCCGCCGACGAGCTCGCGCTCGACGATCGCCACCGACAATCCTCCTTGCGCGGCTCGATCGGCGACGTTCTCACCGACGGGCCCTGCCCCGATCACGACGAGGTCGTATTCGCTTGTTCGCATGGCCGCCACGGTAGCCCCCGTCACCGACAGGGGCGAGGTCTTGACAGGCGGCGCGATCGCCCAGCACACGGAGCGCATCGCGTCAACCCCGCGCCCGGTACCACGCGATGTCCGAGGCGTGTGGTTTTCTGGAACCGGCCGAAAGGATCCCATGGCGATCGAGTTCCGCTCCGTCACGAAACGGTTCGCCGACGGCACGCTCGCCGTCGACGATTTCAGTCTCGTGATCCCCGCGCACCGCACGACCGTGCTCGTCGGCTCGTCGGGGTGCGGCAAGACGACCCTGCTGCGCATGATCAACCGCCTCGTCGAGCCCACGAGCGGTGAGATCACGATCGACGACGAGCCGATCAGAGACAGGGATGCCGTCACCCTGCGCCGCGGAATCGGCTATGTCCTGCAGAACGCGGGCCTGCTGCCCCATTTCTCGGTCCTCGACAACATCGCGACGGTCCCCGTGCTGACCGGCGTGCGCCGTCGGCGCGCGCACGAACGGGCCCTCGAGCTGATGGACGTGGTCGGCCTCGACCGCGCCCTCGCCGAGCGCTACCCGAGTCAGCTGTCCGGCGGTCAGCAGCAGCGCGTCGGCGTCGCGCGCGCTCTCGCGGTCGACCCCAACATCCTGCTGATGGACGAGCCGTTCGGCGCGGTCGACCCGATCGTGCGTCGCGAGCTGCAGAGCGAGACGTCCCGGCTGCAGCGCGAACTCGACAAGACGATCGTCTTCGTGACGCACGACATCGACGAGGCGTTCCTGCTGGGCGATCAGGTCGTGATCCTCGAGAAAGGAGCCCGGATCGCGCAGCAGGGCAGCCCGAGCGAGATCATCGAGAACCCCGCGAGCGACTTCGTCGCCGACTTCATCGGCGTCGAGCGCGGCGCCCGTGCCCTGCGCGCCAAGCGCACACCGCGCGGCATCGTGCTCGTCGACGGCGCGGGGCGCACGCAGGGCGTCCTCGTCGATGACCCCTCCGCAGAGGACCCGCCGTGAACTGGGTGATCGACAACCTCGACCTCATCGGACGGCTGACGATCGACCACCTGCGGCAGAGCGTCATCGCGATCGTCGCCGGCAGCATCCTGTCGCTCCCGCTCGGGTGGGCGGCGTTCCGCTACTCGCGCCTGCGGGGCGCCGTGCTCACGGCGGTGTCGCTGCTGTACACCATCCCCTCGTTCGCCCTGTTCGCGGTTCTGGCCGCCGTCTTCGGCGTACCCATGCTGTCCGAGATCAACCTCGTCGTCGCCCTCACGATCTATGCCGTCGCAATAATGACGCGCTCGGTGGCCGACGGGCTGGCGTCGGTCGATCCGATCACACGCAACGCAGCGGTCGCCGTCGGCTTCGGCTCCTGGCGGCGGTTCTGGACGGTCGACGTGCCGCTCGCCGGCCCCGTGTTCCTCGCGGGCCTGCGGGTGACGTCGGTCTCGACGATCTCGCTCGCGACCGTCGGAATCCTGATCGGCGTCACCAACCTCGGCTACCTGTTCACGAACGGCGCGCAGCGGCGCATCATCGCCGAGGTCGTCGCGGGGGTCGTCGCCGTCGTCCTGATCGCGCTCGTCATCGACATGCTGCTCCTGCTGCTGGGCCGCCTGCTCATGCCGTGGTCACGACGCACGACGGTCAGGCCCATGGCGACGGGACGGGCGGTCGCGGCATGAACCTCTTCTTCGACGCGTTCGCGTGGATCTTCTCCCCCGACCGGCTGACCGGCTCGCTCCCCCTTCCGACGGCGATCGCGCAGCACCTGGGGTTCACCTTCATCTCGGTGCTCATCGCGGCGGCTATCGCGATCCCCGCCGGCTGGGCGATCGGTCACACGGGCAGGGGGCGTGAGATCGCCGTCTTCCTGTCCGGCGGTGCACGCGCCCTGCCCTCCCTCGGGCTCGTGGTGCTGCTGTGGCTCGTGCTCGGCGTCGCGTTCAAGACCGAGGCCGCGATCGTGGCGTTCGTCGTGCTCGCGATCCCCTCGATCCTCGCGGGCGCCTATGCCGGCATCGAGGCGATCGACAGATCCGTCATCGACGCCGGGCGTGCCATGGGGATGACGCCGTGGCAGGTGCTGTGGAAGATCGAGGTGCCCCTCGGTCTCGCCCTGCTCATCGGCGGTCTGCGCTCGGCGACGCTCCAGGTCGTCGCGACCGTCACGATCGCGACCTACATCGGCCTCGGCGGTCTCGGGTTCTACATCCTGCAGGGCATCCCCCTGCAGCGCTTCGATCAGATCCTGGGCGCTTCGCTCGTCGTCGTGGCCCTCGCGCTCGTGCTCGACGCGGTCTTCGCCCTGCTCGCCCGATTCGCCGTACCGCGCACAGCCCTGCCCGTGCGCGCCGCGTCGAGACCCCGCACACCTGCATTCACCCCCTCACCCTGAGCCCCCACACAGGAGGAATCCCATGCTCACTTCACGAACTCGCGCCGCGCTCGCCCTCGGCAGCGCTGTGCTGGCCACCGTCGCGTTCGTCGGTTGCGCCTCGAGCGACCCGCTCGGCGGCGACACGGGCGATCCCGGCGGGTCCGGTGACACGTCGACGATCGTGATCGGCTCGCAGGCGTACTACTCGAACGAGATCATCGCAGAGATCTACGCGCAGGCCCTCGAGAACGCCGGCTTCGAGGTCGACCGCCAGTTCAGCATCGGCCAGCGCGACGCGTACATGCCGTCGCTCGAGAGCGGTTCGATCGATCTGTTCCCCGAGTACACCGGAAACCTGCTGCAGTACTACGACGACACCGCGACCGCGACGGCCACCGACGAGGTCTATGCGGCTCTGCAGGATGCGCTGCCCGAAAGCCTCACGGTTCTCGATCAGTCCCCCGCGACCGATCAGGACTCGTACAACGTCACGGCCGCGTTCGCCGCCGACAACGGTCTCACCTCGATCGCCGACCTCGCCGGTGTCGAGGGTCTCGTGCTCGGCGGGGCGCCCGAGCTCGAAGAGCGCCCGTACGGCCCGAGCGGCCTGTCCGAGATCTACGACGTCGACGTGCAGTTCCAGGCGACGGGCGACACGACCGTCGACGAACTGGTTGCGGGCAACATCCAGGTGGCCAACGTGTACAGCGCCGACCCGCGCATCGAGACCGAGGATCTCGTGACGCTCGAAGACCCCGAGGGGCTGTTCCTCGCGTCGCACGTCGTGCCTGTCGCGGGCGCCGAGATCGCCGACGAGATCGCCGACATCATCAACGCCGTGAGCGCCGCCCTCACTCCCGAGGCCCTCGTCGCACTGAACGTCGAATCGACCGTCGATCAGCGCTCCACCGCGGACATCGCCGCCGACTGGCTCGCCGCCGAGGGACTCGTCTGAGATCCGTCCACCTCGTGCGCGGCGGTCTAACGGGCGCCGCGCACGAGGTCAAGGGGCTGTCGGCCCGGCGGTGCCGGCACCACTCTGGAAAGGATCGACCGCCACGCCGATCCGTACCCCGAGGAGCAGCCATGAGCATGTCCACCCCACCCCCTCCCGGCGACCCGACGAGCCCCGAGCCCATGCCGCCGCACCCCGAGGAGCCGCTCGCCCCGACTCCGGAGGAGCCCCTCGCGCCCACGCCCGACGAGCCGGGCTTTCCGACGCAGCCGCGCGCCGGGGGCGCCTGAGGCGGCCAGAGAGCGGACCGTCTCGGTCGTCATTCCCGTGAAGGACGACGACCGCGAACTCGCCCGCTGTCTGCGGGCACTCGCGGCACAGACCCGCCGGCCGGACGAGATCATCGTCGTCGACAACGGCTCCTCGGATGCTTCGGCTGATGTCGCCCGGGCGGCGGGGGCGCAGGTCGTGCGCTGCATCCAACCGGGCATCCCCGCCGCCGCCGCCCACGGCTACGACCACGCGACGGGTGACCTCGTGCTGCGACTCGACGCGGATTGTCTCCCCACCGAGGGCTGGGTCGAAGCGATGATCGACGCCTTCGCGGCCCGACCCCACGTCGACCTCATCACCGGCGGGGCGCGCTTCGACGACGGCCCCCGGATGCTGCGGGTTCCGCTCGCCGCGGTGTACCTCGGCGCCTACGTCGCGGTGCTCACGCCGACGCTCGGCCACCTGCCCCTCTTCGGGTCGAACCTCGGCTTCCGGCGCAGGGTGTGGCGCGGCATCCGCTCATCGGTGCATCGCGACGACCCTGACCTGCACGACGATCTGGACCTCGCCTTCCACGTCGGCGAACGGCACCGCATCCGCTACCTGCGCGACACGGGGATGGGCATGTCGATGAGGCCGTTCGCGAGTCGGCGCGCCTTCGCCCGGCGGCTGTGGCGCGGGGCCCGCACCGTCGTGGTCCACTGGCCGGCCGACTTCCCGCCCGTTCGCTGGGTCAAGCTCGCGCTGCGCCGTCTCGGCGTCGGCCAGCGGCCTCGACGGCCCCGGAGCGCCGCCGCATGACCGATCCGCTCATCGGCCCCGCCGCTCCTCCCGACCTGCACGTCATGACGTTCAACGTGCGCCGGCGGATCGACGCTCCGCTCGTGCGGCGCGCAGACCGGTGGGCGGCGCGTCAGCCTCGTCTGGCGGCGCTGCTCGCTGCGGAGCAGCCGACGCTCGTGGGAGCGCAAGAGGCCCTTCCCGATCAGGCGGCCGCGATCCGTGCGGCGCTCGGCGCGAACTACCGGTTCGTCGGCCGCGGACGACGAGCGGACGGCCGGGGCGAAGGCTGCCCCCTCTTCTACGACGCCACGCGGCTCGAGCTGCTCGAGCACTCGCAAGAGGCCTTGTCGACCACGCCCGCGCGGGCGGGATCCCGATCGTGGGGCGCGCCCCTGCCCCGCGTGCTCGTGCGCGCGACGCTGCGCGACCGCGCGACCGGCGCGTGCTTCGTCGCCGTCAACACGCACCTCGACCCCTTCTCACCCTGGGCGCGGATCCGATCGGCACACCGCATCCGTCGGATCGTCGCGGGCGGCGCTCTTCCGGCGATCGTGACGGGCGATTTCAACGCGGCGCCCGGCTCCGCGGCCGTGCGCGAGCTCCTCGCGGGCGGCGCGCTGCGCGACACGTGGCCCGCTGCCGAGGAGCGCCTGACGCCGGCATGGGGGACGTTCGCCGACTACCGGCGGCCTCGTTCCGGCGGCGCGCGCATCGATATCGTCGCGGTGACGCCCGACGTGCAGGTCGTGGCAGCGGGCATCAACGCCCGTCCCATCGAGGGCGGCTGGCCCTCGGACCACCTCCCCGTGCAGACCCGCGTGCGCATCGGGGTGATGTCGTGATCGAGAGCTTCCTGCGCGTGCCGAGGACTCCCGGCGAGATCGCGGCCGACGCCGTGCGCGTCGCCGGCGCCCTCAGCATCGTCGTCGCCGCGATCTGGTTCTCGGCGACGGATGCCGGCATCCTCGCGCTCGCTCTGCCCGGGCTCCTCCTGCCGAGGTTCGTCGGCGTGCGGGCGTGGTTCGACATCACGTACGGTCTCACCGTGCTGCTGGCGACATGGAGCAACGTGCTCGACCTGTACCGCTCCGTCCCATGGTGGGACATCCCCGCCCACGCCATCTGCACGGCGGTGATGGCCGCCGTCGCATACCTCGCGCTCGCGCGGCTGCGCGTCGTGCCGGAGCCGCGTAGCCCCGCCTTCTCGCGCCGCGTGCCGATCGTGCTCGTCACGGTCATCGGCCTCGCGCTGAGCGCGCTGTGGGAGATGGTCGAGTGGGCCGGCTACGCGTTCATCACCGATGAGATCTACGTGACCTACGTCGACACGATCGGCGACATGGCCGCGGGCGGTCTCGGCGCGCTGGCCGCCGGCATCCTGCTCGCGTACGTGCGCCTCGACCGCGATCTCAGCGCGGCGAACCCTGCAGGGCGGGTGCGAGCTCGGGCGTGAGCGATTCCCGCTCATCGAACACGAAGCACTCCCCCGCCCAGTGCTCCGCGCCGACGTGCTCGAAATAGCCGAGGATGCCACCCTCGAGCTGCCGCGCGTCGACACCCTGCTCGCGCAGATAGAGCGCCGCCTTCTCGCAGCGGATGCCGCCCGTGCAGAAGCTCACGACCGTCTTGCCCTCGAGGTCGGCGCGGGCTCGGGCAGCGGCATCCGGGAATTGCGTGAACCGTTCGATGCGCCAATCCAGGGCGCCGCGGAACGTCCCGTAGTCGACCTCGAACGCGTTGCGGGTGTCGAGCAGGACGACCTCCCGGCCGTCGTCGTCGTGACCGTCGTCGAGCCAGCGCTGCAGCGTCTGCGGGGACACCGCGGGGGCGCGACCGTGCTCCGGGCGGATCGTGGGGTGGTCCATGCGGATGATCTCGCGCTTGACCTTGACGAGCATCCTGCGGAACGGCTGATCGGCGGACCAGCTCTCCTTCGTCGTGAGCGCGGCGAAGCGCTCATCGGCGCGCAGGTCGGCGACGAAGCCCCGCACGGCGTCCGCGTCTCCAGCGAGGAAGAGGTTGATCCCCTCTTCGGCGAGGAGGATCGTGCCGGCGAGCCCGGCAGCGACGGCACGCTCACGCAGGGGTGCGCGCAGAGCCGTCGCGTCGTCGATCCTCGTGAAGAGGTACGCGGAGATGTTGAGAACGGATGCCACGGCCTCCAGCCTACGAGTTCGCGCCCGCAGCGGTGGGAGTCGTCGGTGTGAGAACGGGTGATCCGGCGCGGCCTCTCTCCGGGTTCCTGTCCACGCGAGCCCAAGCCGCGCAGCTGTTAGCGTGAAACCGAGACGAGGAGGAGGCGCATGTTCGACACGCTGCTGTCCTCCGTGCAGATTCTGCTCTCGGTCCTGGGGTTCGCGGGCGGAGTCGACCTCGCTTCCCTCGGCGGCATGACGGGCGCCCTCGCGCTCACCGTCGCGGTGCTCGCAGCGGCGGCGGTGCTGCTCACCGTCGTCGCGATGACGCACCCCGCAGCGGGCGGTGCCTCTCCGCCGCATCCGCTCCGCGCGATCGACATCTCCTCCCCGCTCCTGCAGAGCGATCCGGATGCCCCGGGGCACCCTCGCCCACGAGCACCACAGGTCGCGGCCTCGGCCGCGTAGCAGTCGACGCCCGCGCACCGCGCACCGGCATCCCCTCGCGGCCGATCCTCTCCTGATCGGCCAACAGTGGCGGCATCCGCCGATGGCCGATCGATGACCCCGATCGACCTCTGCAGAACGGATACCGCCCGTGGACCTCTTCGCATTCCCGCCCCTCGCCGCCCTCCTCGACCTCGCCTCCTCCGGGCTCACGGGACTGTCGTCCCTGCTCGAACCCCTCGCCGGCGTCTCCGCCGCCGCGACCGCCGTCGTCGTCGTGACGCTCCTCGTTCGCGCGATCCTCATCCCCACCGGCATCGCGCAGGCGAAGGCCGAGCAGACCCGCGCACGCCTTGGGCCCAAGCTGCGTGACCTGCACAAGCGCTGGGCGAAGAACCCGGAGCGGCTCCAGCGCGAGACGATGCAGCTGTACCGCGACGAACGCACATCGCCCTTCGCGGGATGCCTTCCGGTTCTCGCGCAGGCACCGGTCGTGGGGATCCTCTACGCCGTCTTCCTGCATCCGGTCATCGCCGGGCATCCGAATGCGCTTCTCGACGAGACGCTGCTCGGCGTGCCGCTGGGCACGAGCCTCGCCGGCACGGCGGCGTCCGGCTCGCTCGACGTCGGGACGGCTCTCGTCTTCGGCGTCCTCGTCCTCCTCATCGCGATCGTCGGCGAGGTGACCAGACGCGTATTCCGGATGCCGCAGCCCTCGCGCGACGCGGAATCGCCCGTCCCGGCGATACCGAGCTGGCTCGTCGGCGGCCTGCAGTTCGTGACCGCGATCGTCGCGCTCTTCGTCCCGCTCGCCGCGGGGCTGTATCTGCTCACGACGGTCACCTGGACGCTCGCGCAGCGGGCCGTGCTGCGGCGCATCTATCCGCTCCCCGTCTCGTAGGCGCCCGGGAACGTGGATTCCTCCCCAGCCAGGCGTTCGGTCCCGGGTTCCACTGAACTGCCGTGGCCGTGACCGCCGTGTCGTGTGCACCCCTAGCGTCGTCGCATGCGCTCATCCGCCGTCCGCCATGTCACTCATCTGCGTCTGACCCTCGTCGGTCCGGTACCCGAGATCCGGCGTGATGTCGCCGTGGATCGCAGCCTCTCTCTGGCCGATCTGCATCGCATCGTGCTCGCCGTCTTCGACCGGCCGCAGTGCAGACATCACCTCTTCACCGACACGCTCGACAGACGCAGCTGGTCGCGCGGACGACGACGATGGGGCGACCGCTGGACGATGATCGACTTGCGCGATCCGAACGTCATCGACGAGGCGACCGCGCGCATCGGCAGTGTGCTGCACGAATCGCACACCATTTACCACGGTCACACGTGCCCCTCCGGCTGGCTCATCGAGATCGAAGCGGGCGTCGATGACATCGTCCCCTCCTCCGATCCGCCCGCCCGCGTTCTCGACGGTGCGCGACGCGCACCTCTCCCGTGCTGCCGTAGGCCGTACGAGCACGATGTCCTCGTTGGGGTGCTCGCCGATACCGACCACCCGGACCACGACGCCATGCGAGCATGCCTGGCGTCGACGGTCGGCCCATGGGCGCGCTTCGATCCAGAGGAGTTCGACCTCGGTGCGGTCCAGCGCGCGCTCGACGGTCTGTTCACAGGAGCGGGCGGCAGAGGACCGCTGACGCGGCTCGTCGACAGGTTTCCGGCGGCGACGCGACCGGGCCTGCGCGCCCATCTCGCCGCGGCAGGTCTCGAACTGCCCGCGGTCGTGACGGCGGACGAAGCCGACGACACGGTGCGGGACTTCCGGTGGCTCATCGAGTGCGCCGGTGCCGCCGGCATCCCGCTCATCGACGGCGCCCCGGACCCGTCGGTCATCGCGAAGGGGATCCGGGAGCTGGGCGGCGACGAAGCGAGGATGCTCCAGCTCGTCGCATGGGCACGGCGGCTGCGACTGCTGTACCTGCGCGGCGGGCGTCTCATCGCGAAGAAGAGTGTCCTCGCGGCCGCACGCTCGTCGTTCGATCTGTGGATGCTCCTGGCCGAAGCGACGATGTCCGGCGCTGTGTCGAGATCATCGTCGACGGCGCAGGCACTCTTCCTGCTCGCGATCGCAGATGGGAGCCTCATCGACCCTGAGATCGGCGTCGAGCACGCGGCACAGGCTCTGCAACCGATGCAGACCCGCTTTCCCCCACCCTGGGACATGTACGAGTACAGCGACCGCGATGATGACTGCGACTCACGCTGCGACTGCTCCGACGCTCTCGGTGCGACGTGGCATGCCCTCGTCACGAAGGCGATCCGGGATGCTGCGACGGCCGAATCGCGCGACGGTGCCAGCACCGTGGCATCCGCGCTCGAGCCAGACGCCATGCACGAACTCGGTGTGCCCCGCGAGTGGGTAGCAGGCGACATCAGTGCGGCGGCATCTGTTGCGACGAGGATTCGCGGGAAGGCCGAGACAGACTCGCGCAAGGATGCCTTCATGAGCGAGGTCGGCGACGTCACCGATCTGCTCTCGCTGTTCGGACTCGCGCGTACCGATGACGGCGGGTGGCTCGTCCCGTCCACCCTCCGCGAGTTCGCCCGCGCCGCCCTCCAGAGCCGATACGGGACCGGGCGGTCCCAGCCCTTCTGAGACGCACGAACATGCTGAGCAATACATACGATCGGGACGTGACGAAGCAGACCGAAACACGGACCTTCACTCGACTCCGCATCACGCTCGAAGGCAGCGATCCTGAGATCTGGCGCACTTTCGACATCGACGCGTCGCTGAGCCTGCGCGACCTGCACGACGCGATCCAGCTCGCGATGGGCTGGCGCATGTCGCACCTGTACGCGTTCACCGACGTGGATCCGACGGAGGCGAGTCGCGGTCTTCCTCGAATCGGCCGCGCCGCGCGCCGGTGGAGCGAACCCGACCCGTTCGACGATGGTCCACCCAGCGAGTCCGATGAGGCGACGACGATCCTCGAGGCCTTCGCGTTCGATGGGCCGCTCTTCTACGAATACGACTTCGGTGACGGCTGGACGCATCGCATCGACCTCATCGAGCGCGGTGCCATGGATCCGCACGAACCTTCCGTCACTCTCGTGCGGGGCGAGAATCGTGGGCCGTTCGAGGATTCGGGCGGGCCGCACGGGTTCTACGAGAAGCTCGACGCACTCGGCGACCCGACGCATCCGGAGCACGATGACACGGCTCGCTGGGTGCGCCTCACGGTCGGCCCGTGGACGCCCCTCGACCCCGCGCACTTCGATGCGGACGTCGTGCAGGCCGAGCTCAATCTGCGCTTCAGTCCCGCATCGACGGGGGCTGCCGTCTCCGACATGTCCGGGCTCGTCCCGGCGCATCCGACGGCAGACTCGCTCGATGAGTCGTCGCCGATCGTCGAACTCGCTTCGAATCTTCCTGTGCCCTATCGCGTCGAGCTCCGCGCGCATCTGGAGCGAGCGGGCGTCTTCGACGAGGCGCCGCCGGACGCTGAGTCGATGGATCGCATGATGGCCCCGTTCCGCTGGCTGATCGAGAGCGTCGGCGGCGATGGCCTCGTCCTCACGAAGGCCGGATGGATGCCGCCGGCCACCGTCCTGGACGGAATGACGCGCCTCGGCTGGCGCGACGAATGGATCGGCGAAGCGAACCGCGAGGACATGACGTGGCCTATGCGTCACTTCCGCGCGGCCGCGCAGCGGATGGGGATCGTGCGTGTCTACAAGGGCCGCCTCATGCTCGGCGCCGAGGCAAAGAAGGCACTCACTCAGCCGGAGCTCACATGGCGGCTGGTCACGTCACGCCTTCTGCGGGGGCTCGATGACGCGGAGCGCGATGCCTCGACTCTGTGGCTGCTGACGATCGCCGACGGCACGCACTCTGTGCCGGGGGCAGCGCTCGCCGCGATCGGCTTCGGCCTCGAGGCGATCGGCTGGAGACCGCGCGACGCGGACGAGTTCACGGCTCGCACGATCGACGCGCTCACCGCCCGCGTGAACCATGTCCTCGAGGACGTCGGTGCATACACCGGGCAGAGGCGCCGGTCGGGTCTGACCGACGACGGACGCGCGTTCGCGCGTGCGGCGCTGCGCTGAGCTTCCGGGTCGGGTTGCGCTGAGTTCCCGGTGCTGCACTTCGGCGCGTTGCACCGAGTTCCCGGCACGTCGCACTCAGTTTCCCGTGCTGAGTTATCCACAATCCATAGTTTCTTTGTTCGAATGTCGGTGGCGAATGTCACACTGTACATATGAATCTCCTGGCGAACATCGAAGGTCGGCTTACCCGCCTGTCGACGTTCGCTGAGCTGACAGCTCCGGCGGGCGATCTCCCGACCACCGTGCTCGAATTGGGCGACAGCTCCGTCATCGAGATCGCGAAAGATCTCGCGGGCATCGCCAACGACATCGCACGGCTGCAGGCACTCGTCGCCGGGGTCGCCGCGCACCGATCGCAGCGCACCGCCGGTCACAGCGGACTCGCCGCGACGCAGGGCCATGCCACCCCGGCATCCCTCATCCAGGCGATCACCGGTGGTACGAAGGCCGATGCGACCCGCCAGGTGCGGGTGGGGATCTCGCTGCTCGAAGACACCATCGGATCGGGATCGGAGGCGGGTTCGGGGGCGGGTGGTAGCACTGAGACCGACGCCGTCAATGCCGCACCGCCACCGGTCGCGTGGCATGCACCCCTGCGTGAAGCACTCATGGACCGACGTCTGACCTCCGCGCAGCATGACGCGATCCGCCGCGGTCTCGGTCAGCCGCTCGACGAGTCCGCGGATGCGAACGAAGTGTGGAGCGTCGCCGCGTGCCAGTTGATCGACGAGGCCGGCGCGATGACCGTCGAAGACCTCGGCACGAGAGCACGAGCCATGCGCGATGCGCTCGACACCGTCGGCGCCGAAGAGCGCTACGCACGCCGGTACGCCAACCGGGCGTTCCGCACCTGGGTCGACACCGACGGCCAGCACCACGGTCGCATCACGTTCGACGATGAGATGGGCTTGTGGGTGCAAGCCATGAGGGATGCCGCGCTCCGCCCGCGCCGTGGCGGACCGCGATTCCTCACCGAAGAGGAGCGCGCAGCGGCCACACAGCTCTTGGATGACCCGCGCACCAATGATCAGCTTCAGTACGACCTGTTCATGGCGGTTCTCCGCGCAGGATCGCTCGCGGAGGCGAAGGACGTCTTCGGTGCGCGGCAGCCCGGTGTCCGGATGATCGTCGTGAAAGACCCGAGCTCCGGTGTCGATGTCGGCAGACGAGACGCTTTCGGCCGACTGCTGGCCGTGGGATACGCCGAAGACGGCGGCCAGGCCCTCCCGGGATCGATCATCGACCGCAACCTCTGCATGAACGGCTCGACCGCGATCACCGTCGACGCGTGCGGCAATCCTCTCGACGTCGGGCACGAGCAACGACTGTTCACCCCGGCCCAGCGGATCGCCCTCACTGCTCGCGACGGCGGATGCATGTGGCCGGCGTGCGCGATGCCGGCGTCCTACTGCGAATCGCACCACATCGACCATGTCGCCGACGGCGGCAGGACCGACATCGACCGCGGCATCCTGCTCTGTCGGTATCACCATCTCCTCCTCCACAACCGCGGATGGCGAATCCGTCGTGTCGAGAAGGGACGATTCGTGCTGCATCCGCCGCCTGATGTGGGCGAGGAGCCGATCATCCTCGCGTCGAAGGCCTCGTGGAAGTGGGCGTGGGATCCGCCCCCACCTCCGACACGCTCGGGCTGGCGCGCCGCTTGAGCGGTGCCGGTCTCCTTGGCCTGCGGCCCGCGGTTTGCCGTTCGCGGCCGGTAATTCACGATTCGCAGTTCGCGGCTCGCGGCTCACAGCCCGTAGCTCACAGCCCGTAGCTCACAGCCCGTAGCTCGCGATTCGCAGTTCGCGGATCACGACTCGCGACTCACAGCCCGTAGCTCACAGCCGGCGATTCGCGGCTCGTAGCTCGCGGCGCACGACTCACAGCCCGCAAGCCCACAGCCCGCAGCCCGCCACTCCCTGGCTCGTGATCCGCGATCCGTGACCCGTGACCCGTGACCCGCCGGCCACGACCCGCGCCCGAGCCATCCGCCGCAGACCACCGACGTGACATGCCGCACGGGTACCGGCATACCGCACCAGCTATTCGACGGTCCACCACGCCTATTCGACGGTCCACCACGCGACGTCGACGAGACACAGCGCGTCGCCCGTCTCCCGGTAGAAGACGTCCCCCGGGTACTCCACGCCCGAGGCAACCCGATCGACAGGCAACGACAGGTTGATGCTCCACGCCGGCTCCAGCGAGGCCTGATCCGGCCAGTAGTCTGCGACGAACCGCTCGGGTTCCTCCGCCGACAGCCCCACCCAATCGTCGGGATCGCGCAGCTCCGGATCATGTCCCGCGCACACGAACGAGGCGCCGTCACCGGCTGCGGCCGCATCGATCAGCTCCTCCGTCGTCTCGATCACACCGGCGCCTTCGACACCCCAGATCAGCGTGTCGACCGAACATCCCGCGAGCGCCACGACGAGCGATCCCACCGCGCCGACGGCGAGAGCCCGGTGCATTCGTCTCATGACGCCGACACTATGGCATCGGCTCACGGGTCGACGACCTGCGCCACGACGCTCCCGACCATCGCTGCCATCCCGCAGCCACGTCGGTGACGAAGGCCACGTCGTCACCCGGTCGGTGGGAGGATCGAGGCATGAGCCGAACGTCGTACAGCGCGATCTCGAGCTATTCGCGGGTCGAGATCCTGCACCTCCTGCAGGAGCAGCCCGGACGCACGATCCAGGACCTCTGCGACCGCACGGGACTGCACGCCAACACGGTGCGCGAGCACATCCAGCGGCTCATCGACGCAGGCCACGTCGTGCAGGAGCGCGAGCACCGAACGACACGCGGCCGTCCGCGCATGCTGTACAGCGCCGCGACCGGCGAGCCCGACGCCTCGAGCCCCGTCGCGCGCAAGAAGGTGCAGGATGCCGCCAGACGCGGCGACCTCATGCGACGCGTGATCCCCGAATCAGCCGGACCGCTCGAGGGCGAAGCACTCCATCAGCTCGACGCGATCGTCGATGACCTCGTCGACGCCGGCTTCGACCCCGTCGTCGATCAGGAAGCCCTGACGATCGACCTCACTCCGTGTCCGCACGCAACGGCCCAAGGCGAACATCTCGAGACACTCTGCCGTGTGCACGTCGGACTCATGCGCAGCGTCCTCTCCGAAGCGGGAGGCCCGCTCCGCGTCGAGGCCGTCGAGGACGGCTGCGACCCGGCCACGTGCGTCGTGCTGCTGAGCCGCTGACCACACTCGCGACGCCTACACGGCGACGGGGCGACCGCCTGCTGCCGGCTGGGTGCCCTTCTCGATCCGCACGATGATCTGCTTCGACGTCGGCGTGTTGCAGATGTCCGCGACCGCACCACGCGGCACGAGGACGTTCGCCTCGGGGAAGTACGCCGCGACGCACCCCTTGACCGTCGGATATGACACGGCGCGATAGCCGCGCAGAACTCGATCGGACTCCCCCGGCCATTCGCTGAAGATGTCGACGGTGTCTCCGTCGACGAGTCCACGCGCCGCGAGGTCGTCGGGATGGACGAAGAGGACGAAGCGCCCCTTGTGGATGCCGCGATACCGATCGTTCAGGGAGTAGATCGTGGTGTTGTGTTGGTCGTGCGCACGCATCGACTGCATCATCAAGCGCCCCTCGGGAACCGTGACGTGCTCGACCTCCTGGATCGTGAACTCGGCCTTGCCGGACGGGGTCGGGAAGGTGCGCGAGTCCCGCGGCGGATGCGGCAGCACGAATGTCAGGTCCTTGCGGATCCGCTCGTCGAAGTCGTCGAAGCCCGGCACGACGCGCGAGATCGACCCGCGGATCCGGGCATAGTCTCGCTGGAAATCACCCCAGGGGATGCCGGGACGCGACTCGGCGAACAGCCGCTTGCCGAGCTCGCACAGGATCCACACGTCCGACCGCACATCATCGGACACGGGAGCGAGCTCACCATGACTCATGTTGATGCGGCACACGGTGTCTTCACTTGTGACGAACTGCAGGCCGTTCTCGGTCACGTCGCGCTCGGCACGCACGAGTGCCGGCAGCAGCAGCGACTCCTCGCCCGTCACGACGTGCGATCGGTTGAGCTTCGTCGCGATCTGCACCGTCAAGCCGACCTTGCGCACGCCCTCTTCGGCGCGACCCGAGTCGCTCATCGCCGCGACGAGATTGCCGGCGAGTGAGACGAAGACCCCGACCGTGCCGGCATCCATCGCGTTCATGGCATCGACGGAGTCGAGGCCGTCGGCCGTCGGCACCGTGAAGCCGAACTCCTTCTCGAGCTGCGACGCGAAGGCGGGACTGATCTTCTCCCAGATCCCCATCGTGCGATCGCCCTGCACATTGCTGTGCCCACGAATCGGAGACGCCCCCGCACCACGCTTGCCGATGTTGCCGCGCAGCAGCAGGAGGTTCATGATCTCGGCGATCGTCGCGACGGCCTTCTTGTGCTGCGTGATTCCGAGCGCCCACGTGATGATCGTGCCGTTGCTGGCGATGTAGCGCTCCGCGAGCTCGTCGAGCTCGGCGCTCGTGAGCCCCGTCGCCGTGAGCACCTCCGCCTCATCGATCTGCATGATGTGCTCGCGGTACGCCTCGAACCCGTGGCAGTGCGTCTGGATGAAGTCGTGGTCGAGCACGGTTCCGGGCGCCTTGGCCTCGGCCTCGAACACTCGCTTGGCGACGGCCTGCAGCATGTGCTGGTCGCCGCCGATCTTGATCTGCACGAACTGGTCGGCCATCTTCGTGCCCGAGCCCAGCTCGCCCGAGACCTTCTGCGGGTTCTTGTACCGCTGGAGCGACGCCTCCGGCAGCGTGTTGACCGCCACGATCTTGCCGCCGCGGGTCTTCGTGTCCTCGAGCGCGTTGAGCATGCGCGGGTGATTCGTGCCGGGGTTCTGCCCCATGACGATGACGAGATCCGCCCACGCGAAATCGTCGTAGTGCACCGTCGACTTGCCGATCCCGATCGCGGGAGTCATGCCCGACCCCGTCGCCTCGTGGCACATGTTGGAGCAGTCCGGCAGGTTGTTCGTGCCGAGGGCACGCGCGAACAGCTGGAACAGGAACGCCGGCTCGTTCATGATCCGGCCCGACGTGTAGAAGACCGCCTCGTCGGGGCTGTCGAGCCCGCGCAGCCGGTCGGCGAGCAGGTCGAGCGCAGCCTCCCACGAGATCGGCTCGTAGTGATCGGAGCCCTTCGCCTTGTACATCGGCTTCGTGATCCGACCCTGCAGTCCCAGCCAGTACTCGCTCTTGTCGAGCATGCTCGTGAGGCTGTTCTCCCGCCAGAACGAGTCCTCGATGACGACGGGCGTGGCATCCCAGACGATGTTCTTGATGCCGTTCTCGCAGAACTCGATCGCCTTCGAGTGATCGGGGTTGGCCCACGCGCACGACGGACAGTCGAAGCCCTTCTTGTGATTGATCGTGAGCGAGAGCTTCGCGGTGCGCAGCGTTCCGAGATGCTCTTCGAGCGGCAGCATCGCCTTCTCGACGGCCTCGATGCCCACGGCGTAGCCCATGGGTTTCTTCACCTCGAGGTCGGCGTCGGTGAAGTCCTCCGCGAGCGGGTGATCGAAGGGGTTGATCATGCGCGTGCTCCTTCCGCCCTTCCGGCGGGAAGAGCGTTCGTCAGACGTTCGGGGTGGGCATAGACGTTCATGGTGTCGCCCCGGACGAATCCGAGGAGAGTGAGCCCGGATGCCGCGGCCAGTTCGACGGCGAGAGACGACGGCGCCGACACGGCGGACAAGACAGGGATGCCGGCCATGACGGCCTTCTGCACGAGCTCGAAGCTCGCCCGCCCCGACACCTGCAGGACCGTGCCGCGCAACGGCAGCCGGTCGTTCAGGAGCGCCCACCCGACGACCTTGTCGACGGCGTTGTGCCGCCCGACGTCTTCGCGGAGCACGAGCATCTCGCCGGATGCCGCGTCGAAGAGCGCCGCGGCGTGCAGGCCACCGGTCTTCTCGAAGACCGCCTGCTGTTCGCGGAGTCGATCGGGGAACGTCGCGATCATGGCGGGTGCGACATCGGCGTGATCGCTTGTGAGGTCGTACGAGGACACCGTCTCGACGGCGTCGATCGACGCTTTGCCGCAGATGCCGCACGAACTGGTCGTGTAGAAGGCGCGCGCGATGTCCGGCGACGGCGGCGCGACCCCTGGAGCGAGGGTGACATCGAGCACGTTGTAGGTGTTCTCCGCCGTCACGCCGCCCGTGCCGGGACCGCCGCAGTGGATGGCGGAGTGGAACTCCTCCCCGCGGGAGAGGACGCCTTCGGACACGAGGAACCCGGCCGCGAGCTCGATGTCGCTCCCGGGCGTGCGCATCGTGACGGCCAGCGGCGTGCCCGCGACGCGGATCTCGAGCGGCTCTTCGACCGCGAGCGTGTCAGGACGCCGACGCACGATCGGCTCCTGGTCCGCGGAGACCGTGATCCGCGTGACCGGTCGCAGCGCCGTGATCCGACCCATGGCGCCCATGCTAGCCCGGGCGATCTCGCCGGCGTCAGATCTCAGCGCCGGATCCGTGCCATCCTCAGCCGCCGATCGCGTTCATGCCGCGCGCCGGCTGCAGGAAGGACGGATCGTTGATCGCGTGGCCGGGGAGCTTGCCGTGCACGCAGGCGCGCAGCATCCGGTCGATCCCGTCGTCGATCGACCGTTCGGCAAGCTCAGCGACCGGTGTCCGCGGAGGAACCGATCCCTGAGCCTGCCGAAGGGTCGGAACCAGGTCGTACTCGGTCGTCGAGAACAGGCAGTTGCGCAACTGGCCGTCGGCCGTGAGCCTCAGCCGGTCGCAGTCCCCGCAGAACGGCGCCGTGACCGACGCGATGACGCCGACCGAGTGCGCGGAGCCGTCGAGCATCCACCGCTCGGCCGGAGCGCCGCCGCGACCGGGCAACGGTGTGAGCGTCCAGCGCTCGGCGAGCCGGTCGAGGATCTCCTCCCGCGTCACCATGCGCGCACGATCCCACGTGTGTCCCGCGTCGAGCGGCATCTGCTCGATGAAGCGCATCTGCGCGTCGTGTGCGATCGCGAACTCGACGAGATCGACGAGTTCGTCGTCGTTGACGTCGCGCATCGCGACGGCGTTGATCTTGAGCGGCCGCAGACCCGACCTCTGCACCGCAGCGATACCGGCGAGCACGTCGTCGAGCCGGTCCCGCCGCGTGAGGGCATGGAACCGGTCGCGGCGCAGCGTGTCGAGCGAGATGTTGAGCCGTGCAAGGCCCGCCGCCTGCAGCGCCGGAAGGAAATCGGGCAGCCGGATCCCGTTCGTCGTCATCGCGATGTGGGCGGGATCTCCCCCGGGCGTGCGCAGCTCCGCGAGTCGCCGCACGATCTCGACGACGTCGGTCCGCAGCAGCGGCTCGCCGCCCGTGAGGCGGAAGGTCGAGATCCCCGCGGCGGCCGCGACCCGCGCCACCTGGACGATCTCGTCGGTGCTGAGGATGCTGGACCGCGCGAGCCACTCGTTCCCCTGCTCGGGCATGCAGTACGTGCAGCGCAGCGAGCAGCGGTCGGTGAGGGAGATGCGCAGATCCCGGTGCACGCGCCCGTGCGTGTCGATGAGCGGTGCGCCGGGGCGGACCTCATCGACGGATGCCGCGGCCTGCGGCATCCGGATCCCGATCGTCACGGGCACGGCCGTCATGAGCGCACCCTCGCCCGCCCTCGCCTCATACGCCGAGGGTAGCCCGGTTGTGCGGGCCGGCGGCAGCGAGCGACGCTTCCGTGCCTTTTTCACGGCCTGCGTCTCGCCCGCCTGGGAGATTCCTGTGTACCGTGGCGGACACGCGGGCTTCCCGCCTGTGACTATGTGGTCAGACCACATGTTAGCTTTGGTCAGACCACATGAACCGTGTGAGCGATCGGAGAACGCGACCGTGGATCTGCTGGACCCTCTGCTGCTGGCGCGATGGCAGTTCGGCCTGACGACGCTGTACCACTTCATCTTCGTTCCGCTGACGCTCGGCATGGCCGTCACGGTGGCGATCTTCCAGACCGCGTGGGTGCGCACAGGGAACCTGAAGTGGCTTCACCTGACGCGGTTCTTCGGGAAGATCTTCCTGATCAACTTCGCGATGGGCGTCGTGACGGGCATCGTGCAGGAGTTCCAGTTCGGTATGAACTGGTCTTCCTACTCGCGCTTCGTCGGTGACGTCTTCGGCGCCCCGCTCGCCTTCGAAGGCCTCATGGCGTTCTTCTTCGAAGCGACCTTCATCGGCCTGTGGATCTTCGGCTGGGACAAGCTGCCCCGCAAGGTCCATCTCGCGACGATCTGGATCGCCGCGGCGGGCGCCTGGATCTCGGCGTACTTCATCCTCGCGGCGAACGCCTTCATGCAGAACCCCGTCGGCTACCAGATGGCCGAAGACGGCGGTCGCGCCGAGATGGTGGACTTCTTCGCGGTCCTGTTCAATCCGGTCGCGCTCGCGGCGTTCCCGCACACGATCGCCTCGGCGTGCATGTTCAGCGCCGGCGTCATCATCGCGATCGCCGCGTGGCACCTCATGCGCCACCAGCACCAGGAGCTCATGCGACCCGCGCTGAAGTACGGCGGGTGGATGATGATCGTCTCCTTCGCCGCGACAGCGCTCTCGGGCGACCAGCTGGGGCTCGTCATGGTCGACACGCAGCCCATGAAGATGGCTGCGGCCGAAGCACTGTTCAACACGGCGTGCGGCGCGGATGCGTCCTTCTCGATCTTCACGCTCGGCACGCCAGACGGACAGACCGAGCTGTTCTCGATCCGTGTCCCGTACCTTCTCGCGTTCCTGTCGACCCACACCCTGACCGGATGCGTCGAGGGGATCAACGACCTCAACGCGGCGTACACGACCGAGCTCTTCCCGCAGTTCGCCGATCAGGTCGGCGGCAGCTTCGCCCCCATCCTGTGGGTCACGTACTGGTCGTTCCGCTGGATGATGGGCTTCGGCTTCCTCGCGACCGCCGTCGCGGTCGTGGGTCTGTGGGTGACCCGGAAGAAGGCCAAGAAGCCGCCGGCGATGTGGATGTGGCGCGTCGCCGTGTGGTCGGCGCCGCTGGCCCTGTTCGGCATCCTCGTCGGCTGGATCTTCACCGAGATGGGCCGCCAGCCCTGGATCGTGTTCAGCCTCATGCTGACGGAGGACGGCGTCTCGCCGAATGTGCCGGGCTGGAACGTCCTGATCTCGCTCGTGTCGTTCACGCTCATCTATCTCATCCTCGCGATCGTCGAGTTCGGACTGATTGTGAAGACGGTCAAGAAGGGCCCCGAGCCCGTTCCCGAACCGGGCTCGGAGGCCGCCGGGCCGACAGCAGTCGAAGACACGCCCACCACGGTGTACTAGGAGCTGACATGGATCTCGCCTACCTCTGGTTCTTCATCGTCGGATTCCTCTTCGTCGGCTACTTCGTGCTCGACGGGTTCGACTTCGGCGTCGGCATGTCCCTGCCGTTCCTCGGCAAGAACGACGTCTCCCGCCGGCAGGTCATCAACACGATCGGTCCCGTGTGGGACCTCAACGAGACGTGGGTCATCGTCGCGGGGGCCTGCCTGTTCGCGGCGTTCCCGGAGTGGTACGCGACGTTGTTCAGCGGCTTCTACCTGGCGCTGCTGGTCATCCTGCTCGCCCTCATCGTGCGCGGCGTCTCGTTCGAGTACCGGCACCAGCGCGACAGCCTGCGGTGGAAGCGCAACTTCGACCGCATGATCGTCATCGGCTCGGCACTGCCCGCGTTCCTGTGGGGCGTCGCCGTCGCCAACATCGTGCAGGGCGTCCCCCTCGACGCCGACCACGAGTTCATGGGAAGCCTGCTGACCCTGCTGAACCCGTACGGCCTGCTCGGCGGCTTGACCACGCTCCTGCTGTTCTTCACGCACGGCGTGTACTTCGTCGCGCTCAAGACCGACGGGCAGGTGTCGGCCGACGCCCGAAAGCTCGCCGTGCGCTCGGGCCTGGTGACGATCGTCGTCGCGGCGGGCTTCCTGCTGTGGACGATCGCCATGGCCTTCGACCAGGACCGTGACCTCGCCTGGCTCACGGTGCTGTGTTCGGCCGTCGCGGCGGTGCTGCTGATCTCGTCATGGGTGTCGAACCTCCGCGGTCGCGAGGGATGGGCGTTCGGCTTCGGAGCGTTCACGATCGTCAGCGCCGTGCTGGCCCTGTGGTTCGCGCTGTTCCCGTACGTCATGCCGTCGACGGTCGACCTCGCCACCAACAGCCTCACGATCGAGAACGCCTCGAGCACCGACTACACCCTGACGATCATGTCGTGGGCCGCGCTCGTCTTCCTGCCGCTCGTGCTGCTCTACCAGGGCTGGACGTACTGGGTGTTCCGCAAGCGCGTGCGCCGCTCGACGATCGAGAAGGCCGCCGCCGAGGTGCACTGAGCCCCGGCCCCGACCGGACCCGCTGCGGCGGCGGTCGACCACACGCGGACTGGATTAGGGTCGAGAAGGCATGAACGAGACGGACACGGCTCCTCCGCCCGGCCGGGCTCGCCCGATCGATCCTCGCCTTCTGCGGTACGCCTCGGCATCGCGCGCGTTCTTCGTCGCGATCGGCGCGATCGCCCTCGCCCAGACCGCCGTCATCGTCGCCTTCGCGTGGCTGCTGACGCGGGCCGTCGTCGGAGCGGTCGAGGGGATGCCGCCGGCCGAGCTCACGACGACGCTCGCGGGCCTCGCCGGCGCGGCCGCGGCGCGCGCACTGCTCGTGTGGGCCCGCGACGCCGTCGCGGCGCGGGCCGCCGCGCGGGTGCAGACGCAGCTGCGGACGGCACTGGTCGCGGCGGTCGGCGCGCTCGGACCCGAGTGGCTCGCGACGCGCAACTCCGCCGCGCTCGCGGTGACGGCCGGCCGCGGACTCGATGCCCTCGAGGCGTATTTCGGCCGCTACCTGCCTCAGCTCGTGCAGACCGTCGTCGCGACGCCGCTCATCGTCGCCGTCATGTGGTGGCAGGACTGGATCTCGGGCCTGACGGTCGTGCTCACGATCCCCCTCATCCCGATCTTCATGGTGCTCATCGGCCTCGCGACGCGTGCTGTCCAGCAGCGCCAATGGGCGACGCTGCAGCAGCTCGCGGCACGCTTCTCGGACACCGTGCAGGGATTGTCGACGCTCAAGATCTTCGGGCGCCAGCACCGGGCCGCGGCATCCATCGAACGCGTCACCGACGACTATCGCCGCGAGACGATGCGCGTGCTGCGGATCTCGTTCCTGTCGGGGTTCGCGCTGGAGTTCCTCGCGAGCATCTCGGTCGCGATCATCGCCGTGTCCATCGGGTTCCGCCTCATCGACGGCTCGCTCACGCTCGCGATCGGTCTGTTCGTGCTGCTGCTCGCACCCGACGCGTACCTGCCGCTGCGCCAGGTCGGAGTGCAGTTCCACGCTGCGGCCGAGGGCGTCGCGGCGACCGACGACGTCTTCGGTGTCCTGGATGCCGCGCACTCGCTCCGGGACGACGCGCCCGCGCGTCCGGCGACGGGGTCCGCAGCGCCGGCCCCCGCGGCCGCCGGGCCCGCCGGAGGGGCGCTGCTCACCCTGAGCGGTCTGCGCGTCCGGCGCGGCGACCGCATGCTGCCGCCGGTCGACCTGTCGGCCGCCCCCGGAACGGTCACGCTGATCGAGGGTCCGAGCGGTGCGGGCAAGTCGAGTCTGTTCGCCGCCCTGCGAGGAGCGGCCTCGTTCGACGGCGACGCCGCGTTCCGCGGCGTCGATGTGCGATCGCTCGCGCCGTCGCAGTGGCTGGCCTGGGCGGGGCAGAGTCCGGGCCTGGTGTCGGGCACGGTCGCCGACAACGTCACGCTCGGCGACGATGCACCCCTGACCGATCTCGTGTCGCGGTCGCTCGCGCTCGCCTGCGCCGACGACATCGATCCCGCCCTCGAGCTCGGCGTGCAGGGCGTGGGACTCTCCGGCGGCCAGACGCAGCGCGTCGCCGTCGCGCGGGCGCTGTACCGCCACCTGCGCGGCCGGGCCGACGTGATCGCCCTCGATGAGCCGAGTGCGGCGCTGGATGCTGCGACCGAGGCGCGCCTGTGGAACGGCATCCGCCGCGTGGCCGACGGCGGTGCCGCCGTGCTGCTCGTGTCGCACCGCGAGAGCGCGCGCACGATCGCCGACGCCGTCGTGCGGATGCACGCGAGCGAGGTGATCGCGTGAGACGCGCGTCGACGGACCCCGGCACGGCGGCGGTGCTGCGCGGCGCGCTGCCTCCCGCGCGACGGCTGTGGCCCGCGCTCGCGGCCGGTTTCGCCTCGGAAGCCTCGGCAGTGGCGCTCCTCGCGACGAGCGCGTGGCTCATCGTGCGGGCGAGCGAGATGCCGCCCGTCCTGTACCTGTCGGTCGCCGTCGTCGGCGTGCGCTTCTTCGCGCTCACCCGCGCCGTCTTCCGCTACCTCGAGCGCCTCACGGGCCACGACGCCGCACTGCGCCAGCTGGCATCGACGCGCGGCGCCCTCGTTCGTCGACTCGTGCCGCTGGCTCCCGATGGCCTCACCCGCGCGAAGCGCGGCAGCATCCTCGGCGCCCTCGTCGACGACGTCGACGAGCTGCAGAACCTTCCGCTGCGGGTCGTGCAGCCGCTCGTCTCGTCGGCGCTCGTCGCGATCGGCGCGGTCGTGCTCGTCGCGTTCGTGTGGTGGCCGGCCGCCCTGACCCTGCTCGCGTGCCTGATCGCTGCGGGACTCGTCGCGACGCTGTGGGGATGGGCGTCCGGAGCGAGGGCCGATCGCGCGATCGCCCCGCTGCGGGCGCAGCTCGCCGATGCCGTGCTCGACCACATCGGCAGCCTCGACGTGCTCGCCGCCTACGGTGCGGAGCCGGCCAGCCGCGCCCGCATCGCGAAGGCCGACGCGGCCGTGCGCAGAGCCGTCGTGCGCCGCGCCGGGGCACAGGCGGCGACAGCCGGGCTCGTCTCTCTTCTCGCCGGCGCCGCCTCGATCGCGGCCGTGATCGTCACGGCCCCGGCCATCGGCGACCTCGACGGCCCCTGGCTCGCGGTCGCCGTGCTCGTGCCGATGGCGACCTTCGAGGTGTTCACCTCGGTGCCCCTCGCGGCATCGGCGTGGCGTCAGGTGCGCGCTTCGGCGGAGCGCGTCGCCACGGCGGTGCCCGTCCAGGCTCCCGAGGGCATCGTGCGCGAGCATGTCGCCCCCACCGGCAGCGCGCCGCCGCTCGGCTCGGGTGTGCGTCTCAGCGGCGCGACGGTGCGCTGGCCCGGTGCCGCCGAGCCCGCGCTGCACGACGTCGATCTGGCGGTGCGACCCGGTGAGCGGGTGCTGGTGGTGGGCTCGAGCGGGTCGGGCAAGTCGACGCTCGCGCACGCGCTCGTCCGCTTCCTCGAGACCGACGGCGGCTACGACATCGGCGGACGCTCGGTGCACGACCTGGCCGGCGACGACGTGCGGCAGACGATCGGCCTGTGCGAGCAGCATCCGATGCTCTTCGACGAGGACATCCGCCAGAACCTGCTGTTCGCGCGCGAGGGCGCCTCCGACGCAGAGCTCCAGAACGCGCTCGAGCGTGTCGGGCTGGGTGCGTGGCTGCGCGAGCGCGGGGGCCTCGATGCGCGGGTCGGTGAGCGCGGCGGCCTGGTCTCGGGCGGGCAGGCGCAGCGCATCGCCCTCGCGCGGGCGCTGCTGCGCGGTTTTCCCGTGCTCGTGCTCGACGAGCCGACCGCGGGAGTGGACCCCGCGGCATCCGATGCCCTGCTGACGGATCTGCTGAAGGCCATCGGCGATGACCGTGCGGTCGTGCTCATCTCGCACGTGACGGTCCCCGCCGGCCTGGTCGACCGGGTGGTGCGCATCGAGCGCGGGCGAATCGTCGCCTGACGCACAAGAAGTGCGGTTCTTTCACACGAAGCCAGAAGGCGGAGGGTTTATCGCCGCGATCGCGGCGGGCCGGTGGAAAGATGAGCGACAGTGGAGGGAACTTCGCCCTAGAGGAGATCCCCATGCACACCACTGACACGCACGATTCGGACGCCTCCGACTTTCTCGCTGTGCCGGTCTGGTACGACCGTCACCCTTCGCAGGCCGAAGGCGAAGACTACTGACGCGCCCCTAGGACAGGCGCACATCCTCGGCAGCGACCCGCAGAACGACGTCGCGGCCTGACGCCAGGCCCAGATCGATCGCGCGATCGGTGGACACATCGATCGCGACATCCGGACCGACCACCCGCACGCGCACGCCACCGGGCGTCTGCTCGAGCCGCGCCACCCGCGCGAGCCACTCCCCCGTCTTCGCCGGCGACCCGTCGGTGCGCGCGATCTGCACGCGCGACGGTGCGAAGACGGCCGCCGCCGGTCCGTCGGCGATTCCGGATGCCGCGAACTCGAGGCCTCCCGCGACGAACCGCCCGTCGCGCACCCGGCCGGAGACGCGGTTGACCCCGGCGACCGCGGCGGCGAACCGGGTCGCCGGCACGGCGAAGACGTCCCGCACGGCACCGGCCTGCGTCACCGCACCGGCCTCGAGGATGACGAGGCGTGTCGCGAGGGCGACGGCGTCGACCGCGTCGTGCGTCGCGATGATCGCCGTCGTGCCGGTCGCGGCGAGCTGATCGTGCAGCACCGTGCGGATGTCGCCCGCCGTCTCGGGGTCGAGCGAGGTGAGCGGCTCGTCGAGCAGGAGCGCCGCGGGAGCCGTGGCGAGCGCCCGGGCCAGGGCGACCCGTTGCTGCTGGCCGCCCGACAGCTGCGCGGGCCGACGGGCGCCCATGCCCTCGAGACCGACGCGCGCCAGCCATTCGTCGGCCTCGACGCCCGCCGCGGCGGCGGAGACGCCCCTCACCCGACGACCGAACGCGATGTTGGCGCGGGCGCTCAGGTGCGGGAAGAGCCGTGGGTCCTGCCCCAGCAGCACGACGCGCCGCTGCGCGGGTGTCACGTGCGTCCGTGGCCGAGGCGCGGCATCCAGCACCCGATCGTCGAGCGTGATCCGTCCCTCATCGAGCCCCACGAGCCCCGCGAGAGCACCGAGCAGGGTCGATTTGCCCGCCCCGCTCGGTCCCATGAGGGCGATGACCTCACCCGCCGCCGCGCGCACGTGCGCCTCCAGACGGAACCCCGCCCGCTCGACCACGACGCGCGCGTCGAGCGCCTCACCCGTCATCCGGGGGCCTCCGCACGCCACGCGCGGACGAGGAACAGCACCGCGACCGCCGTCACGAGCAGCAGCAGCGACAGCGCGACCGCCGTGCCCTGCGAGACGCCCGCGCCGTTGAACGCCGTGTAGATCGCGAGCGGCATCGTCTGCGTGACCCCCGGCGCGTTCCCGGCGAACAGCGCCGTCGCGCCGAACTCTCCGATCGCGCGCGCGAAGCACAGCACGATTCCGGCGACCAGCCCGGGCGCCGCCAGCGGCAGCGTCACGCGAGCGAGGATCGTCCACCGGTTCGCACCGAGCGCGGCGGCCGTCTGCTCGTACCCGACACCCGTCGTGCGCAGCGACCCCTCGAGCGCGAGCACGAGGAACGGCAGCGCGACGAAGGTCTGCGCCAGCACGACGGCGCCGGTCGTGAAGGGCACGCGCACGCCCCACTCGCCGAGCAGCCCGCCGAGCCAGCTCGTGCGACCGAAGAGGAACAGCAGCGCGACGCCGCCGACCATCGGCGGCAGGACGAGCGGCACCGTGACGACGGCGCGCAGCAGCGCCGCCGTGCGCCGGCCCGCCCGCGCGATGACGAGCGCGAGCGGAACCCCCAGCACGACGCACACGACCGTCGCGATGAGGCCCGTGAGCACCGACAGCCCGAGCGCCGACAGCGCTTCGATCGAGGTGATGTCGCTCCACAGCGTCGACCACTCGACGCGCAGCACGAGGGCGCTGAGGGGCAGGACGAGCAGCCCGGCCCCGATGACCGCGGGGACGGCGAGCACACGCGGAACGAACCCTCGCGCGTCGCGACGATGGGTCACGGCGATCCGAAGCCGAGCGCCGAGAGGACGGCGCGGCCGTCATGGCTCAGCACGAACGCGACGAACGCGGCCGCGGCGGCGGGGTTCGCGGCATCCGTCATCACGGCGATCGGATAGCGGTTGACGACGTCGTGCGCGCCCTCTGCGTCGACGACCTCGACGCCGGCGACATCGCGCACATCGCTCGCGTAGACGAGTCCCGCGTCGGCCTCGCCGATCCTGACCTTGGCGAGCACAGCGGTGACGTTCTGCTCGAGGCTCCCCGCGGACACCGTGACACCGGCGTTGCCGAGCAGCGTGCCGGATGCCGCACCGCACGGCACTTCGGCAGCGCACAGCACAACGGTGAGATCCGGGTCGGCCAAGCTCTGCAGCCCCGTGACGCCGCCGGGGTTGCCCACCGGGACCGCGATGACGAGGGTGTTCGTCGCGAAGAGGGCGGGCGCCGCGGCGAGATCGCCGATCCTGTCCATCGTGACCTCGTCGGCCGAGGCGAAGACGTCGGCCGGCGCTCCCTCGATGATCTGCCTCGCGAGAGTGCTGGATCCGTCGTAGACGACCGGGCGCACATCCACGGACGGATGCCGCTCCTCGAAGAGCGCCGCGAGCTCGTCGAACGCCGTGCCGAGCGACGCCGCCGCGTAGATCGAGAGCTCACCGGTCAGCTCGGGGCCGACGCCCTCGACCGGCGCCGAGGGGGCACGGGGGTCCTCGTCGGCGGGGCGGGCGCCCCCGCTCGCCGCGCAGCCGGTGAGCGCCACGAGTGCCGCGACGGCGAGGACGACGGCGAAGCGGGAGCGCGCCACGTCAGACCTTCGGGGTTTCGACGATGACGTTCGTGGCCTTGACGACGGCGACCGCGAGGGAGCCGGGCTGCAACGCGAGGTCGCGCACCGCCTCGGCCGAGAGCAGCGAGACGACCCGATGCGGCCCCGCCTGGATGTCGACTTGCGCCATGACGCCGTCGACCTGCACGCGCGTGACGAGCCCGACGAAGCGATTGCGCGCACTGGAGAGCACATCAGTGGGGTCGGATGCCGCATGGGCGAGCTCGACCGCGAGCGCCGCGAGCTTGTCACCCGGCACGCGGGTGGGGGTGTCCCCCGTGGTGGGAAGAGTGCCCGCGTCGATCCACCGGCGAACCGTGTCGTCACTCACCCCCACCAGACGAGCGGCTTCAGAGACACGATAGCTGTCCACGCGGTGAGACTATCACCGCATCTGCGGATGAATACCCCTGAATCATCCGCACTTGCGTGATCAGAGGCCTTCCGTGGCCTCGCCCGTCGCGACCGACTCCGGGATCTCACCCGGCCGGAACCGCGGCAGCCTGCTGGCGGGCAGGATCGCCACGGCGCTGACGCCCGCGAGCACGAGCAGACCGAGCTTGAGCGCGCGCAGGCGCGCCTCCTCGTTCACGACGATCGCGGCGTCGACCTGGGCGGGCGTCGCATCTGTGGTCTCGAGCACGTCGCGCAGCCGATCGTTGCTCACGAAGTTGGTGCGATCGAGATCGACCTGCTCGACGAGCTGCGGCGGCAGCTCGGGATGCTCCGCGAGCGCCGAGACGACGTTGACGCTCAGGATGCCGACCAGCAGGGCGCCCGCGACGGCCGTGCCGACAGCGGACGCGAGATTCTGCGTCGTGCCGCGCACCGACCCGACATCGCCCGCGAGCTCCTTCGGCGACGCCGTCACCAGGACGTTGAAGACGAGGGTCACGAGGGCGCCCTGACCGACGCCGAAGACGAACAGCCCGAGGATCGTGGGCAGCGTCTCCCAGTTGTTGGTGACGACCACGGCGAGCCACACGAGCGCGATCGTGGTGAGGCCGAATGAGAACATGCCGATCGTCCGCGGCGGGAACCGGCGATAGAACCGCACGACGAGCATCGCCGTGACGAACACCGTGAGGTTGAACGGCAGCATCGCGAGCGACGTGTCGAAGGGCGTGCGACCCTGCACGATCTGGATATACAGCGGGATCGCGAAGTTCAGCGCCGCCTCGAGTCCGACCACGACGAACATCGCAGCCACGGCCGCGCGCTCACGCGACGAGGCGAACACCGACAGGCTCACGAGCGGGACCTTTCCGGCCTTCGTCCGGCGGCGCGTCCACACGAAGAACAGCTGCACGAGCACGATGCCGACGACGACCAGCACGGGTGCCGGTGACAGACCGACGACGTCGAACGGGGCGTCCGCCTCGGCCGTCACGAGGCCCCAGGCGTTGAGGTTGTTGACCCCGAGCGTGAGGGCGACGATGCCCAGGCCGATCAGCAGCGCCCCGACGACGTCGATCGTGATGTCCCGGTTGCCCCGTGCGCTGCGCAGGCGGAAGCTGAGCGCGAACACCGCCACGGCGAGCACGAGCACGACGACGAACACCTGCCGCCAGCCCACGAACGTCGCGAGCGCTCCTCCGATGAGGAACGCGCTGACGCCGGCGAGCGCGCGTGCCGACCCGAGGGACCCGATCGCGGTCTCCTGCTGCCCGCCGCGGTAGTTCTCGGCGATGAGCGCGACGAGCGAGGGGACGATGATCGCCGCCGATGCGCCCGCGAGCGCCTGCGCGAGGATGACCCACTCGACGGAGGGCGCGAACACCATGAGCGTCGCCGAAATCGCGAAAAGCGCGACGACGACGCGGAACATGACGACCCAGCCCACGCGCTGCCCGATCTTCGCCCCGACCATGACGAGCGCCGCGACGACGAGTCCGTACGTGACGATGGCGGTGCTGACGTCGGTGGGTGGGACGCCGAAGGTGTCGACCATGCCGCCCAGCGACACCGGGAGCGCCGAGACGTTGTACGACATCAGGATCTGCGCGAGGAAGAGGCCGATCATGGGCACCCACGATGCGCGGGTCTCGTTCGCGGCATCCGTCTTCATCGTGCGCTTCCCTCCGCGCTGCGTGCGGACCGGTGCGGGTCGGACGCGAAGACGTTCAGGCCCAGCGCGCGGGACAGGTACGCCGTCGCGATCTGCCCCCGTACGCTGTTGCCCGCGCTGTCGAGGGGCGGTGAGAACGCGCCGATGCCGACCTTGCCCGGTGCGATCGTCACGAGACCGCCCGAGACGCCCGACTTGCCCGGCAGGCCGATCTCGAACAGCCACTCGCCCGATCGCTCGTACAGGCCGCTCGCCGCGAGCACCGCGAGGGTGTCGCGGCAGACGTCGGCGGCCACGACGCGTTCGCCCGTGATCGGGTTCACGCCGCCGTCGGCGAGAGTCGCGCCCATGACGGCCAGGTCTCGCGCGTCGATCAGGACGGAGCATTGCCGCGTGTACACGTCGACGACCTCGAAGGGGTCCTCTGTGATCCGGCCGTAGCTTTCGAGGAGCTGCGCGATCGCGCGGTTGCGGTGGTTCGTCGCCGTCTCGGACCGGTAGACCTCCTCGTCGACCTCGAGAGGCCGGCCGGCGAAGCGCGACAGGCCTGTGAGGATGCCGGCCCACTTCTGGTCGGCGCTCTCCCCCGGCATGAGCGCCGTCGTCGCGATCGCGCCGGCGTTGACCATGGGGTTGCCGGGGTGTCCGTCGCCGAGCTCGATCGCGAGCAGGGAGTCGAAGGCGGCGCCGGTGTTGTTGACGCCGACGACGTCGAGCACCTTCTCGTGACCGAGCTCGTCGCACAGCAGCGCGTAGACGAAGGCCTTCGAGATCGACTGGATCGAGAAGAGCGCGCGGGTGTCGCCCGCCTCGTGCGTGCCGCCGTCGACATCGACGACGCACACTCCGAAACGGCGCGGATCGGCAGCCGCGAGCGCGGGGATGTAGTCGGCGACGTGCCCCTCATCGTGGCCGGCGGCCCGCTCGTGCGCGGCAGCGAGCACATCGTCGATGCGGCGCCCCGCGGGCACCTCGCCGGTGTCGACGACCTGCTCGACGTCGGCGACATCCAGTTCGCTCTCGCGCACGATCCCGAGACTAGCGGCGCTGTTCGCGCGCCGGAACGGCCTTCGTCGCAGCGGATGAGCCGTACCCTGGCTGCTATGGCGATTCCTCCCCTCGTCGAGCCCGTCGACGTCCTCGACGATGCCGAGGCCCTTCGCACCGCACGTCACCGCGTGCTCGCGGGATTCGGCGACATCGCACAGCGGCGGCTCGCCGCGGCGCACGTCGCCGTGGTCGGCGCCGGAGGCCTGGGCTCTCCCGTCGTGCTCGCCCTCGCCGGCGCCGGGGTGGGCACCATCTCGATCGTCGACGACGACCTCGTCGAGGCATCCAATCTGCAGCGTCAGGTCATGCACCGGGTCGCCGACATCGGGGCGCGCAAGGTCGACTCGGCCGTGCGCATCGCCGCAGATCTGTCCCCCACGACGCGCGTGCGTCCGATCCACGAGCATCTGACCCTCGCCAACGCCGCGGAGCTGCTCGCGGGCGCCGATGTCGTGATCGACGGAACGGACACGTTCGAGACACGCGAAGCCGTCGCCGCCGGATGCGACGCGCTCGGCGTGCCGCTCGTGTGGGGCGTCGTGCAGGAGTTCCACGCTCAGGTCACGGTGTTCTGGTCGCGTCCGCCCGAGGGCGTGCCGACCGTCGGCCTGGCGGACCTGTACCCGCCGGGCTCCATGGGCGGCGTCCCCAGCTGTGCGGCCGTCGGTGTGCTCGGCACCCTGTGTCTGCAGACGGGCAGTCTGCTCGCCACCGAGGCGATCAAGCTCCTCACCGGCGTCGGCGAGCCGGCCCTCGGGCGCGTGCTCGTCGTCGATGCCCTCCGCGGCCGCGTCGACGACGTGCCGCTGCGGCCCGCGCGGTCGACCGCCGCACCGGTCGCCGCCGATCCGGCGCACCCGGGCCGCGTCCCGCCCGCGATCCCCCAGCTCGATCCCGAGCAGACGCGCGCCGCGCGGGCCGCGGGGGCCACGCTGGTCGACGTGCGCGAACCGCACGAGACGGCGCTGGGCACGATCGACGGCAGCATCGAGGTGCCCTTGGCGACGCTCCTGTCCGAACCGGCGCTCGCGGGCGCCGGTCCCGTCGTCGTCGTGTGCCAGGTCGGGGCGCGCGCGCAACGCGCCGCGCACACCCTCGTCGCCGCCGGCATCCCCGCGTCGGTCCTCGCGGGCGGCATCGAGGCGTGGCAGCGCGAGGAGCCGGTGTGAGCGCGCTGCGGTCGATCGCCGACCACCTCGCCGCCGTCCTGACCGCGGTCACGCCCGTCGACGCCGGGATCCACCCGGTGAGCCGGGCTCACGGGCGGATCCTGCGCGAGCCGGTGCGAGCGGCCGTCGACATCCCGGTGTTCGACAACTCGGCGATGGACGGGTTCGCCGTGCGCCACGAGGACGTCGCCGCCGCATCCCCGGAGTCTCCGATCACCCTGAGCGTCGTCGCCGATGTCCCCGCCGGAACCGCCCTGGATCCGCCTCTCGCACGCGGCGAGGCGGCGCGGATCATGACGGGCGCTCCCCTGCCCGCCGATGCCACGGCGATCGTGCCCTTCGAAGACACCCGCGGCGGGCTGGCCGACTCCCTGGGCGAGATCACCGTCCTGAAGGCTCCGAAGGCGATCGGCGCGCACATCCGGCGTCGCGGCGAAGACGCCCTCGCCGGCGACGAGCTGATGCCCGCCGGAGTGCGGGTGGATGCCCTGCAGGCCGCGGCGGCGGCCGCCGCCGGGGTCGCCATGGTCGCCGTGAGCCGGCGTCCGCGCGTGGCTGTCGTCTCGACGGGTTCCGAACTCGTCGCGCCGGGCTCCGTCCTCTCGCGCGGGCAGATCCCCGAGTCCAACAGCGAACTGCTCGCCGGCCTCACCGCCGAAGCCGGCGCCGACGTCGTGCTGCGAACGAGCGTGTCCGACGACGGCGACGGACCGCGTCACGCGATCGCCGAGGCCGAACGGCTCGGCGCCGACGTCGTCGTCTTCTCGGGCGGAGTGAGCGCGGGAGCATACGAGGTCGTCAAGAATACGCTGGGCGACGTCATGACCTTCACGAAGATCGCGATGCAGCCCGGCAAACCGCAGGGTTTCGGCCGCACACCGTCGGGAATCCTGCTGTTCGGGCTGCCCGGCAATCCCGTGAGCGCCGCCGTGTCGTTCGAGGTGTTCGTCAGGCCCGCCCTGCTGGCCCTGCAGGGTGCCGCCGCTCTCGCGCGCCCCGTCCTCACGATCGCCGCCGCGAACGGATGGCGCACGCCACCGGGCCGAACCCAGTACCTGCCCGTCGCGATCGATCGCACCGACCCGCGAGCCTGGCGCGCCGTGCCCGTCACCCGTGGCGGCTCGCACCTGGCGGGTGGTCTCGGGCGCGCCGACGCGTACGCGGTCGTGCCCGCGCACGTCGGGGCAGTCGAGGCGGGAGACCTCGTCGATGTCATGCTGATCTCATGAGCTTCACGCACCTCGATGCCGCGGGCCACGCCCGCATGGTGGACGTCACCGAGAAGCAGCCGACCATCCGCTCCGCGACGGCGCGCGGGCTGGTGCGGTGTGCGCCCGAAGTCGTCGCGGCCCTGCGCGACGGCTCGGTCCCGAAAGGCGACGTGCTCGCCGTCGCCCGGATCTCGGGCATCCAGGCGGCCAAGCGCACGCCCGACCTGCTGCCGCTCGCGCACGTCATCGGCGTGCACGGCGCGACCGTGGACCTCGCCATCACCGATGAGGGCGTCGCGATCGAGGCCAGCGTGCGCACCGCCGACCGCACCGGCGTCGAGATGGAAGCGCTCACGGCCGTGACGGTCGCGGCACTGGCCGTCGTGGACATGGTGAAGGCGCTCGACAAGGGCACGTCGATCGAAGCCGTGCGCATCGTGCGCAAGACGGGCGGGAAGAGCGGCGACTGGGTGCGGCCGGGCGAAGAATGACCCGTCCGGCGGTGCGCCGAGCACAACGGCGTCGCCGACGAATGGTCCCTACACGATGACCACGTTCGGCGCCATCCTCGTCGCGGGCGGACGCGCCTCACGCGTCGGCGGCGCGACCAAGCCGCTCTTCGAGGTCGGCGGACGCACACTCCTCACGACGGCCGTCGAGGCCGTGCACGCGATCGACGCCGACCCCGTCATCGTCGTCGCCCCCGTGCTCGACACGGCTCTGGCCGTCACGTGGGTGCGCGAGGACCCGCCCTTCGGCGGACCCGCCGCGGGCATCGTCGCGGCGCTCGAGACGTGGCCGGAGGGGAGCGACCCCGACTGGACGGTGCTGCTCGCATGCGACCTCCCCTCGGCCGACGCCGCCGTGCAGCGGCTCGTGACGGACATGATGCTCCTCCCCGCCGACATCGACGGCGTGTGCCTCGCCGACGCGTCGGCGCGTCCGCAGTGGCTCATCGGCGTCTACCGCACGGCGAAGCTGCGCGCGGCGGCATCCGCTCTTGCGGACCGCGGGCGGGACGCCCCCGTGCGCGCCCTGGTCGACGATCTCGCGCTCGCGGTGATCAGCGTCGCTGACGCGCTCACCCGCGACGTGGATACGTGGGAGGATCTTGCCCGAGCCCGATCCGAGCGCACACCGACCGAGGAGGCACCGTGAGCGAGTCCCGCACCCTTCCCCCCGAAGCCCTCGACGACTGGGCGACGGCGCTGCGTGCGCAGTTCGATCTCGCGCCCGAGGATCTGCCGATCGCGCTCATCCTCGACCTCGCGCGGGATGTCGCGGTCGGTGTCGCGCGCCCCGCCGCTCCGTTCAGCGCGTTCGTCGCGGGCCTCGTCGCGGGACGCGCGGGCGGTTCCCCCGCCGACACGCGCGCGGCCGTCGAGACCATCACGGCCCTCGCCGCGGACTGGGAGGCATGATGTCGCGCGTGCGCTACTTCGCCGCCGCCGAGGAGATGGCAGGCGTAGCGGAAGAGACCCGTGGCGAAGCGACCCTCGGCGACCTGCGCGCCGCCCTCGCGACCGAACGGCCCGGGCTCGGCGGCATCCTTCCCCGCTGCGCCGTGCTCGTCGGCGGCTCCCGCGTCGACGACGACACGCCACTCGGCGCCGACGACCTCATCGACGTGCTGCCGCCCTTCGCGGGCGGCTGACCGGCGACCGGCGCGCGTCGCCCGTCGCCCCTGACGTCGAGCCGTACCGTTTCCGCCGAACCCGACGTCGACGACGTTCGGTTCGACGGGAAGGGTCAGGTTCGATGAAGCGACCGAGCGCCCGAGCGACCGAGCGACCGAGCGACCCAGCGTCCGAGCGCCCGACCGACCGAACGCCCGCACGACCCAGCGACCGAGCGCCCGAACGACCCAGCGCCGAGCGCCCAGCGCCCAGCGGCAGAGACGCCGCCCGGAGCGCACCGACGGTCAGCCGCCGATGCCCTTCCACGCGGTCGTGCCGTCGGACTCGACCTGGCGCTTCCACACCGGCAGCTCGCGCTTGATCGCCTCGATGACGTCGCGGCAGACGGCGAACGCCTCGGCCCGGTGGGGCGATGCGACAGCGATGACGACCGCGAGGTCTCCGACCTCGAGCCGGCCCACCCGATGCGACACGGCGACGATCGCCTGCGTCGAGCCGATGCACGATGAAGCGATGCCGTCCAGCGTCGCCTCGGCGTCGGGATGCGCGCTGTATTCGAGGGCGACGACGGCGGTTGCGGCATCCGGATCATGATCGCGCACGCGGCCGATGAAGGTCGTCACGGCACCCGCGGTCGGGTCCTCGACAGCGTCGAGGTGCGCGGCGATGTCGAGAGGATCGGCGCTGATGCGCGCGAGACGGACAGCGCTCATGCGTGGTCTCCTCCGGCGAGCTGGTCGATGACGTGCCGCGCGACGGAGAGCACGACGGGGATTCCGGATGCCACGGCCCCCGGCGACCCGGGAAGGTTCACCACGAGCGCCCCGGCCGACACCCCCGCCCGGCCGCGCGAGAGCATTCCGGCCGGCTTCTCGAGGACGCCGATGCGGCGGATCTCCTCGGCGATCCCCGGCACGTCGCGCTCGATGACGCGCGCCGTGCCCTCGGGAGTCTCGTCGCGGGGCGAGAGGCCCGTGCCGCCCGTCGTGACGACGAGTGCGGCGCCGTCGGCGAGCGCTGCGCGCAGCGCCGCCTCGACGGTGTCGGCGCCGTCCGCCACGACGACGGCGTCGCCGCACGCGAACCCGGCGTCGCGCAGCGCCGCGACGGCGATCGGTCCGCTCGCGTCGTCCCGGACGCCGGCCGCCGAACGATCCGAGACGGTCACGACGACGGCGAGGTGCGGCATCCCCTCAGCCTACGATCCACGTCGCTGAAGTCGCACGACGACCGACTTCGAGGTCGGCGTGCCACTGACGTCGGCGACCGAGTCGAGCGGCACGAGGACGTTCGTCTCGGGATAGTACGCCGCCGCGTTGCCGCGCGGCGTCGGATACGCCACGATGCGGAAGGCCTCGGCCGTGCGCTCCTCGGTCCGCCCCGCGGCATCCGTCCACTCGGACACCAGATCGACGATCTCACCGTCGGCGAAGCCGAGGTTGCGGATGTCGTCGGCGTGCACGAGCACGACGCGGCGGCCGCCGTGGATGCCCCGGTAGCGGTCGTCCTTGCCGTAGATCGTGGTGTTGTACTGGTCGTGCGAGCGCAGCGTCTGCAGCAGCAGGCGCCCCGGCGGGATGCGGGGATACTCCAGCGGATTGACGGTGAACCGGGCGCGCCCATCGGCCGTGTCGAACCGGCGGGCATCGCGCGGACCGTTCGGCAGCCGCAGCGTCGCCCCCTTCGCGATGCGCGCCTCGTAGTCGTCGAACCCGGGCACGACGCGCTCGATATGCGTGCGGATGCGCGCGTAGTCCGTCTCGAGCGCGGCCCAGTCCGCTCGGGGCGCGTTGGCTCGCACCGGCCGGCTCCCCTGCGCCCGTGGCGCCTCATCGCGCGCGCCGAACAGCAGCTCGCACAGCCGCGCGACGATCGCGACCTCGCTCAGCATGTCGTCGGCGGGCGGCGCGAGGCGCCCGCGCGAGGCGTGCACGGCGCCCATCGAGTCCTCGACCGTGACCCGCTGCTCGCGCCCCGCCCGCCGGTCGCGGTCGGTGCGGCCCAGCGTCGGCAGGATGATCGCCCGTCGACCGGTCACGACGTGGGAGCGGTTGAGCTTCGTCGACACCTGCACGGTGAGGTCCACCCGCGCCATCGCCTCCTCCACGACCGCCGTGTCGGGCGTCGCCGAGATGAAGTTGCCGCCCATCGCCATGAAGAACCGCACGCGTCCGTCGCGCATCGCGCGGATCGCCTCGACCGTGTCGTAGCCGTGCTCGCGCGGGGCGCTGAAGCCGAACTCCGCGTCGAGGGCGTCGAGGAAGGACGCCGAGGGCTTCTCGTAGATGCCCACCGTGCGATCGCCCTGCACGTTGGAGTGACCGCGCACGGGGCACACTCCCGCGCCCGGGCGCCCGATGTTGCCCTGCAGCAGCAGGACGTTCACGACGTCGCGCAGCATCGGCACGGAGTGCTTGTGCTGCGTGAGCCCCATCGCCCAGCACACGATCGTCGCCTTCGAGGCCCGTACGGCCTCGCCGACGCGGCGCAGCTCGGCTTCGGACAGGCCCGTCGCGGCGACGAGGTCGGGCCACGCGGCATCCGTCATCGCCTGTCGGTACGCGTCGAAGCCGCTCGTGTGCTGCGCGATGAAGTCGTGGTCCAGCGCATCGGTCGCCGGGTCCGCCGAAGCCTCGAGCAGGTGCTTGCCGATCGCCTGGAAGAGCGCCTGATCACCGCCGAGCCGGATCTGCACGAACTCGTCGGCGAGCTTCGTGCCGCCGAGGATCATCCCCTGCACGGTCTGCGGATTCTCGAACCGGACGAGACCTGCCTCGGGCAGCGGGTTGACGGCGATGATCGTCGCGCCGCGCTTCTTGGCCTTCTCGAGCGCCGACAGCATGCGCGGATGGTTGGTGCCGGGATTCTGGCCCGCGATGATGAGCAGATCGGCCTCGTGGACGTCTTCGATCGAGACGGTGCCCTTGCCGATCCCGATCGTCTCGGTGAGCGCCGAGCCGCTCGACTCGTGGCACATGTTCGAGCAGTCCGGCAGGTTGTTCGTGCCGATCCCGCGCACGAGCAGCTGGTACAGGAACGCCGCCTCGTTCGAGGTGCGACCCGACGTGTAGAACGCCGCCTCGTCCGGGTCGTCCAGCGCCGCAATCGCGTCGGCGATCTCGCGCAACGCGTCATCCCACTCGATCGGCCGATAGTGCGTCGCACCCTCGTCGAGGATCATCGGATGCGTCAGTCGCCCCTGCTGCCCCAGCCACCAGTCGTCGTGCCCGGCGAGCTCGTCGATCGAGTGCGCCGCGAAGAACTCCGGCCCCACGCGGCGCAGCGTCGCCTCCTCGGCGACGGCCTTCGCGCCGTTCTCGCAGAACTCGGCGAGATGGCGCTTGTCCTCTTCGGGCCATGCGCACCCCGGACAGTCGAACCCGTCCTTCTGATTCACCCGCAGGAGCGTCTGCGCCGAGCGCACGACACCCATCTGCTCGGCGGAGATCTGCAGCGCGTGCAGGACGCCGGGTATGCCGACGGCCACGCGCTTGGGCTTCGAGACGCGCACGCGCGATTCGTCGATGTCGGACACCGGGGGCTTCTTCACCATGCCCCCAGGCTAGGACCTCCCGGGAGCGTCGGGCTCGCGCTCAGCCGGCGGGTGCCCGCGCGGGAGCGCGCCCCGGGATCGGCACGGTTCGGGGCCGTCAGCGGCGGCCCGTGCCGAAGATCCCGCGGATGACACCGTCGAGGACAGTCCGCGTCGACCGCGATCCGAGGATCTGCTCGAGCCCGGATTTCGGCGCCCGGCTCGAGGTGCGGGCCGAGCCGCTCGTCTTCTTGAGGAGCCGCTCGTACTCCTTCTGGGCCCTGCGGTCGGCATCCGCCTGCGCTTTGTCGATCGCCGCCCGCTGCCTGGCGAGCTCGGCGTCGATCTTCGCCTTCTCCAGCTCAGCCTCGGCTGCGGCGGCCGCGTCGTCGGCGGCGCGCATCTTGGCGGCGAGGATCTCGCGCGCCGATTCCCGGTCGATCGGTGTGCCGTAGGCCGCGAGCAGCGGCGACGCCTTCACGGCCGCCTCGATCGCGGGATCCGGCGTGGGCGACATGAGGCCCTGCGGTGCGCGCAACCGGGTCCAGGCGACGGGCGTCGGTGCGCCCTTCTCGCTCATCACCGTCACGATGGCCTCGCCCGTGCCGAGCTCCTGCAGCACGCGCTCGAGGTCGTAGCCGGACTTCGGGTAGGTGCCGACCGCCGCGCGAAGCGCTTTGGCGTCGTCGGGCGTGAACGCGCGCAGCGCGTGCTGGATGCGCGACCCCAGCTGCGCGAGCACGTCGGCCGGCACGTCCTTCGGGGTCTGCGTCACGAAGAAGACGCCGACGCCCTTCGAACGGATGAGCCGGACGGTCTGCGTGATTGCGGCGATGAAGTCCTTCGAGGCATCCGTGAACAGCAGGTGCGCCTCGTCGAAGAAGAAGACGAGCTTCGGCTTGTCGAGATCGCCGACCTCGGGGAGGATCTCGAAGAGCTCGGCGAGCAGGTACATCAAAAACGTGGAGAACAGCGCGGGCTTGTCGATGACACCGGGCACTTCGAGCAGGCTGATGACACCGCGGCCGTCGGGCGCCGTGCGCAGGAAGTCGCGCACGTCGAACTCGGGTTCGCCGAAGAAGACGTCCGCGCCGTCGTCGGCGAACGTGATGAGCTGGCGCAGGATGACACCCGCCGTCGCCGCCGAGAGGCCCCCGAGCCCCTTGAGCTCAGCCTTGCCGTCGTCGCTCGTGAGATAGCTGAGCACGGCCCGCAGATCGGACAGGTCGACGAGGGCGAGCCCGTTCTGATCGGCGTAGTGGAAGACGAGGCCGAGGCTCGACTCCTGCGTCTGATTGAGCCCGAGCACCTTGCTCAGCAGCAGGGGGCCGAATCCGCTCACGGTCGCGCGCACCGGAACGCCCTTGCCGACACCGCCGAGGGCGAAGTACTCCGTGACGGATGCCGCGGGGGTCCAGTCCTGGCCGATGGCCCGGGTGCGCGCGAGGAGCTTGTCGCTGGCCTCGCCCGGCGTCGCGACACCGGACAGATCCCCCTTGATGTCGGCGGCGAACACGGGGACGCCCTTCGCCGCGAGCTGCTCGGCGAGGCCCTGGAGCGTGCGCGTCTTTCCTGTCCCGGTCGCGCCCGCGACGAGGCCGTGACGGTTCGTCATGGCGATCGGGATGCGGATCTGCGCCGATGCGACGGGGTCGGTGTTGACGAGGGCGCCGAGCTCGAGCGTCTCGGCGTCGAACGTGTATCCCTGGACGATGGCAGCGACGGCTGCGTCATCGAGCGGGCCGGTCGCCGCCGGTTGCGGTGGGGCGCCCTCGGCGACCGTCGACAACTCAGGAGAATCCGGCGGTTTCGGCGCCCGCGGCTCGTGGGCGGTCGATTCATCCGGAGCACCGCGCACCGGCGACTCGGCGGGAACCCCCGCCCGGGCCTTCGCGGCCTCGGCCTCGGCCGCGGCGAGCGCGGCCCTCGCCTGGGCGACCTTGAGCTGGGCCTCGGCGGCTTCCGCCTCGGCCCGCAGGCGTGCGAGTTCGGCTTCGGCGACGGCGTCCGGCTCGGTCATGCGCACAGCCTAGCGACGCGCCGCATGCGTCCCCCGGCCTACCGCCCGACCGCGAGGCTCGGCCGCGGTTCTTCGCGTGCGAGGAGCCGCCACATCGCGGCAGCGACGATGAGCGCCGCCCCCGTCCCGAGGAGCGCGCCGCCGGCGGTGTCGCTGAGCCAGTGCGCGTGCAGCACCGTCCGGCTGAGCGCCATGAGCAGCACCCACGCCACTCCCAGAATCAGGACAGCCACGCGCGGGAAGAGCACGACGAGCGCCGTCGCGAGCGTCGCGGCACCGGCCACGTGCCCCGACGGGAACGAGCCGAAATCGGTGATGATGATGATGTCCTCGGGCCGGTCCCGGCCGAACACGCGCTTGAGCACCTGCACGAGCGCCGCCGACGCCGCCTGCGCCAGGATGAAGTACGCGGCCGACCAGGGGCGTCGCACCAGAAGCAGCACGAGGGCGCCGCCGAGCGGCACGACGAGGACGGCGAACCATCCCCCGCCGAGAAACGCCATGACGAGCGAGAAGCTCGACAGCGCTGAGCCTTCGGCACCCGCGAGGACGCCGTTCCACCACGCGTCGACGGCGAAGGGTCCGTTGCCCTGCGCGAGCACCCACGCGCCGAGCGCGCACGAGAGCGACACGAGCACGAGTCCCCACACGAGGAACGGCACCGTGGGCGAGGCGACGTTGCGTTGCTCAGCCGGCATTACCCCATTGTGCCGGGCCGGATGCGAGGATGCTGCCATGATCCGCGTGCTCGACATCGTCCGCGCCATGATCGCCCCGCTCACACGCACACGTGCGTTCCGCGCCGCCGGGCCGCGGCTCATGCCCCGGCTCGAGCGCGCCTTCGCCCGGATCACGGGGGGCCGCGTCCCGATCAGCGGGCTGCTCGTCCCGTCGCTCGTGCTGCACACGACGGGCGCGCGTTCGGGCGAGCCCCGCGACGCGGCGCTCATGTACACGCCCGACGGCGAGGGCCGTGCGATCGTCGCGGGCACCAACTTCGCCGGCGGACGCCACCCGGCCTGGACGACGAATCTCCTCGCCCACCCCGACGCGGCCATCACCGTGCGCGGCAGACGGATGCCCGTTCGAGCCGCGCCGATCCCCGATCACGAGAAGGATGCCGCGTGGGCGCGGATCGAAGCGCAATGGCCCGGATACCGCTCGTACGAGCGCAGCTCGGGTCGCGTCGTGCGACTGTTCCGGCTGCAGCCCGTCCGCCGCTGACTACGGAGCGAGCTGCCCGACGGTGCGGGGACGCACGATGAGCCACAGCGCCAGAACGGCGATCGCCGAGCAGCCGACCATGACGGCGGCCATCGTCGTGGCCGTGATTCCGGCGTCGTTCGCGATCCACCCCACGAGCGGCGAGACGAGACCCGCAACGCCGAAGTTGGTCGCTCCGATGATCGACTGCGCCGTGCCCGCGGCTTTCCCGTGCCGGTCGAGCGCGAGCACCTGCACGCACGGGAACGTGAAGCCGCACGCCGTCATGAAGACGAACAGCGGCACGACCGTGCCCCACAGTCCGAGCCCGAGCTGATCGGTGACGACGATGGCGGATGCCGCGGCCAGGAGCACGACGGTGGACCACGCCATGACCCACTGCGGGCCGAAGCGTGCCGCGAGGCGCGACGCCGTCTGCACGCCGATCACGACGCCGACGGAGTTGGCGGCGAAGAGGAGCCCGTACTGCTGGGGGTCGAAGCCGTACGTCCCCTGGAACAGGAACGACGATGCCGACAGGTACGAGAACAGCCCGCTGAAGGTCATGCCCCCGATGACGAGGACGCCGAGGAACACCCGGTCGCCCAGCACGCTGCGATACCGCTGCCACACGGTCGTCGTCCCCTTCTCGCTGCGCCGCGCGGGCGGCAGCGTCTCGGGGATGAACACGACGGCCGAGATCAGCATGAGCGCGCCGTAGGCGGCCAGCACGATGAAGATGCCGCGCCACGGCATGACGAGCAGCAGCGCAGACCCGGCGAGGGGCGCGAGCACGGGGGCGACACCCGACACGAGCGCGAGCCGCGACAGCATCACGACCAGCCGCCGTCCGCCGAACAGGTCGCGCACGACAGCGGCTGCCACGACGCCGCCCGCGGCAGCCCCGGCTCCCATCAGCACGCGCGTGACGGAGAGCAGCTCCAAAGTCGGTGCGAAGGCGGCCGCGGCGCTCGCCACGACGTGCAATGCCGTGACGGCCAGCAGCGGGATGCGCCGGCCGACCTTGTCGCTGAGGGGCCCGACGATGAGCTGGCCGAGGGCGAAGCCGATCATCGTGCCCGTGAGGGTCAGCTGGATGGCGGCCGATGTCGTCTGGAAGTCGGCCTCGAGCACGGGGAAGGCGGGCAGGTACAGGTCGATCGTGAACGGCCCGAGAGCCGTGAGCGCGCCCAGCAGGATGATGTAGAGCACGCGGCGACGCGTCGAGATCGCGTCGCCGGGATGCAGGACGACCGGCGCGGTAGCAGGATTCGACCCGAGGGTGCGGATCGCGCCGGTCGTGGGTGGCGGCGTCGAAGGGACGACGGGAACGGACGCGGTATCGAGCAAAGTTCTTCGTTTCAGAGGCAGCGGCGCGGCGTCCGGGATCCGGCAGGGGCGCGAGGGCATCGTCGGTCGGCTGTCACAGCGATGGCGACAACGTCGATCGAATCGATTCGAGCTTTCATGATATCGGATGCCCACCGGCCGACCGTGCATACCCCGCGATCGGACTCAGACGATCTGCGGCCGGTTCCCAGGACTTCCATCACATGCACCCGCATAGGATTGACCCGTCCGCATCCCGCGCCAGACCCGGCGCCGAGCCGAGAGCACTCGCATGTCCCCGACTCCCCCGTCCCCGTCCGAGAAGCGCACGAGCGGGAACCCCGCGACTCAGGCGAAGATCGACCTGACCGTCAAGCAGCAGCGTGAGCAGAAGCGGCAGGAGAAGCTCGCCGAGTACCAGAAGCAGCTCGCGAAGCGCAAGCGCGGCAAGGTCGTGTGGTGGACCGTGGGATCTGTCGGAGCCATCGCCGTGATCGGCGCGATCGTGGCGTCCTTCGTCTTCGCTCCGCCCCCGCCTGCGTCTTACACCGCAGGCAGTGAGGGCGCCGAGATCGAGGGCGTCGAGACCTTCACCAACACGACGACGCACGTCGAGGGCGTGGTGGAGTACGAGCAGAACCCGCCGGCCGGCGGCCCGCACAACGCCGTCTGGCTCAACTGCGGCATCTATGACGAGCCGCAGCAGAACGAGAACGCCGTGCACTCGCTCGAGCACGGTGCGGTGTGGATCACGTACGACGCCGACCTCGTGCAGGGCGAGGACCTCGACCTGCTCAAGAGCAAGCTGCCCTCGAGCTACGTCGTCCTGTCCCCCTACGAAGGTCTCGACACCCCCATCGCGCTCAGCGCGTGGAACCACCAGCTCAAGGTCGACGAGGCCGCCGATCCCCGCATCGAGGAGTTCCTCGAGGAGTACTGGCGCTCCGACCTCGTCCCCGAGCCCGGAGCACTGTGCTCGGGCGCGATCGACGGCCCCGGCAAGCAGTAGCCGTGACCGGCACGGCGGAGCCCGCGAGGGGAGCGAGACGCTGGGTGCTCATCGCCCTGGCGGTCATCGCGATCGCGGCCGTCGCCTTCGCGATCGGTCGATTCTCGACCTTCGGGCAGGCGGCATCCGTCGCCCTTCCCGATACCAACTCGCCCGAGGCGGGATTCTCTCGCGACATGCAGGCGCATCACACTCAGGCGATCGAGATGGCGATGGAGATCTACCGCAAGACCGACGACGACGAGTTGCGCATCCTGTCGTACGACATCGCGACGGCGCAATCGGCGCAGCGCGGGGAGATGTACGACTGGCTCGTGAAGTGGGGGCTGTCGCAGTCCGACGGCGCCATGATGGTGTGGATGGCGCCGCTCGGCGACGGCCACGTGCACGGCGACGGGTCGCCGCTGAGTCCTCAGGAAGCGGATGCCGCGATGGGGATGGCGACCCCCGAGCAGCTGACCGCCCTGCGCGATGCGACAGGGACCGAGGCCGACTGCCTGTTCCTCGAGCTCATGATCCGACACCACGAGGGTGCCGTGCCGATGGCGCAGGCCCTGCTCGACCTCGGCTCCGAGCCGCGCGCGCTCGCCGTCGCGCAGAGCATGAAAGATGGCCAGACGGCCGAGCTCGACGCCATGCGGTCGATGCAGGCCCGCCTCGGCTGCTCCTGACCAACCGGCGACCGGTCATCGAGTAGCGCGGAGCGCGTATCGAGATGTGGGGGAGAGCATTGACGCTGCTGCGCAGCGTCAATGGCTTGCTTGCATCTCGATACGGCCGCTGCGCGGCCTACTCGATGATGAGTCACCGCGCATCAACGCTGCTTCGCAGCATTGATCCGCGGTGACTCATTTCTGCGAGCCGGCGAGGAGCGCCTGCACGAAGTAGCGCTGGAACGCGAAGAAGACGATGAGCGGCACGATCATCGACAGGAACGCCCCCGAACTCAGCACGTCGATGTTCGATCCGAACTGGCGCAGCTGAGACTGGATCGCGACCGTCAGCGGCTGCGACTGGGAGTTGGTGAAGATGAGGGCGACGAGCATGTCGTTCCACGTCCACAGGAACTGGAAGATCGCCAGTGAGGCGATCGCCGGCAGTCCCAGCGGCAGGATGAGCTGGAAGAAGATCCGCCAGTCCCCCGCGCCGTCGATACGCGCGGCTTCGAGCAGTTCGGCGGGCACCTGCGTGAAGAAGTTCCGCAGCAGGAAGATCGCGAACGGCAGCCCGAAGGCGACGTGGAAGAGGATCACCCCGAGCACGCTGCCGAAGATCCCGAGCGTGCCGAACAGGCGCGCGAGCGGGATCAGCGCCACCTGCACGGGAACGGCGAGCAGGATGATGACGACGATGAGCAGCCAGTCGCGACCGGGGAACTGCATCCACGCGAACGCGTAGGCGGCGCACGCCCCCAGCAGCACGACGAGCAGCGTCGAGGGCACGGCGATCACGATCGTGTTCCAGAACGAGCCCGTGATGGTGGGGTTCGAGAGCAGGTTCGCGTAGTTCTCGAGCGTCAGCTCGGCGGGCTTGGTGAAGACGGTCCACCACCCCGAGGAGGCGTTGTCTCCCGAGCTGCGCAGCGACGTGAGGAACAGGCCGATCGTCGGAACGAGCCAGAACAGCGCCACGATGATGAGCACGACGTTGACGATGCTCGAGGTGAACACACCGACGATCTTCTGCGCGGTGGTCTTCTTGCCGCGGACGATGCCGAGATCCGCTGAGGCCGCGCTCATCGGCTGCGCTCCTCACGGAAGCGGCGCACGTTGATGATCATCGACGGCAGCACGAGGATCAGCAGCAGGATCGCCAGCGCCGATCCGAGACCCTGGTTGCTGCCGCCGCCGAACGAGACGGTCCACATCTCGACGGCGATGACGTTCGCCGCCGGTTTGGAGACGCCGGGCGGTATGACGTAGACGAGGTCGAAGATCTTCAGGACGTTGATGATGAGCGTCACGATCACGACGACGAGCACGGGAGCGAGCAGAGGTGCGGTGATCTTCGTGAACACCTGCCATTCGTTCGCACCGTCCATGCGCGACGCCTCCTGCAGCGACCGGTCCATGGCAGACAGACCCGACGCGATCATGACCATCGCGAAGCCCGCCCAGATCCAGATGTACGACAGGATGATGACCGCGTTGATGAGCGAGGGACCGAGCCAGGAGACGCCCTGGAAGCCCTCGTCGAAGTTCGTCGCCGGCAGCGCGACACGGTAGGTCTCCCCCGCCGTGAGTCCTTCGATGAGGAAGGTCCCGTCGGCTCCCGTCGTCGCGTAGCCGTGGATCGAGCCGTCGGGTGCCACGGCGTCCACGCGCACACCCGGAAGGCCGCTCTTGCCGTCGCCGATCTCGCCGTTGACGCCCCCTCCGCCCGAGACGACGTCCAGGAACACCGTTCCGGCGAGTTCGGTGTCGCCCGGCGCCGCCGCCGCGACCGCTTGCGTCGCGTCGGGCGGGATGTTCGACTGACGGATGCCGGTGAGCGGGAAGTCCTGCACGCTCCCCGGCGACAGCTCCTCTTCGGAGGCGATCGTCCCGCGGTCGGCGATGACGCCGAACCCGTCGCGCGGGGTCGCTCCCGGATAGCCCGCCTCGTTCGAGAACGCCCTGTCGACGCCGACGACGACGGCGTTGACGACGCCGAGGTTCGGGTCCTCCTGGAACATGCCGCGGAAGATGACACCCGCTGCGAGCATCGAGATCGCCATCGGCATGAAGATGATGAGCTTGAACGCCGTCTTCCACTTCAGCTTCTCCAGCAGCACGGCGAAGATGAGCCCCAGGATCGTGCACGCCAAGGGCGCCACGATCACCCACATGACGTTGTTGCGGATCGCGGTGAAGGTGCTCTCGTTCGTGAACATCGTCACGTAGTTCTCCCAGCCCACGAACGCGTCACCGCGCTGGCTGTAGAAGGACCGGATGACGGTGTAGACGATGGGATACACCACAAGCGCGCCGAGCACGACGAGCGCGGGCCCGAGGAACGACGCGAGGATGAGGGTGCGCCGCAGACGCCCCTTGCCCGGGTCACGAGCAGTCTGCTCGCTCCCCGGGCCCGGGTCCGCCGCGGTCTCGACGAGAGCGGTCACGGTAGGTCCGATTCCCAGTGGCGGGGCGTCAGTATGCCGCGACGGCCGCCGCTTCCAAGGCTTCCATCGTGCCCTGGATGTCAGAGGGATCGGCGTAGAAATCGATCATGATCTGCCAGAACCCGGCACCGACCGTGCCTCCGAAGGCGCTCGGCGTGAGATCGGACATGTCGAATCGGAACGTCTCGGCACCGGTCAGGGCCTCGGCGATCTGGCGCGCCGTGTCGTCGGGATACAGCGACGTGTCGACGTTGTTGTTGGGCGAGGTGAGACCACCGTTGGGCACCCAGATCTCGGCCGCCCCGGGCGACGCCAGGTACTGCATGAGTGCGTCGGTCGCTTCGTCGTCGACGAACTGGATGGCGACATCGCCGCCGCCCACGACGGCCGGAGTCGAACCGTTGATCGACGGGAAGTCGTAGAAGAGCGCGTTCTCGCCGACGACCGAGTTCCCGTCATCGGTGATGTTGCCCGCGACGAAGTCACCCTCGTAGACGGTGCCGGCCTGCGGGTCTGCGCCGAAGACGGCCGTGACGCTCTCGGGGAAGGTCCGCTGGGCGCCGCCGGGCTGCAGCACATCGCTCGACCACAGCGTCGCCATGACCTCGAGGGCCTCCGCGACCGACGGATCGGTCCACGGGATCTCGTGGTTCGTGAGCTGGTCGTACTTCTCGGCACCGGCCGTGCGCAGGTAGACGTTCTCGAACCAGTCGGTCAGCGGCCAGCCCACGTCGGCGCCGACCGAGATGCCCGAGTATCCGGAATCCTGCACGAGCTGGAGCTGCTCGAGGAAGCCGTCCCAGTCCTCGGGCTCGGATGCTCCCGCTTCGTCGTAGATGTCGGCGTTGTACCAGACGGTCGACTTGTTGGCAGCCTTGAACCACACCCCGTACAGCTCGCCGTCGACCGATCCGAGGTCGATCCAGCTGTCGGAGTAGTTCTCTTCGACGGCGCTGCGGGCTGCGTCGCTCAGCGGGATGAGATCACCGGCGGACGCGAGCGACTGCATGAGCGCCGGCTGCCCGATGACCGCCACATTGGGCGGCGAGCCGCCCTCGAGCTGGCCCTGCAGATACGTCGGTCCGTTGTCCCCGAAGCTCGTGTAGTCGACCTGGGCGCCCGTATCCTCCGAGAACTTCTGCAGCACCGCTTCGAAGTTGGACTGTTCAGCTCCCGACCACGCTGCGGCGACCGTGAGGGTCTGCCCCGAGAAATCTCCCTCGACGGTTTCTCCGCCACCGTCCCCTCCACCGCCGGCGCATCCGGCGACGAGAAGACCGGCGGCTCCGAGTGCGACGACGGAAACGGCACTGCGAGTACGGCTGCGTGCGTTCATCTGCGATCCCCTTCGGTGTTGCGGTGTGCGTGCTGTGTCGCGGGAGCGATGCGAATCCCTCCCACGTGGGTCACCGTAGGACTCCACGTCGCGCGCGGCAAGCCCCCCGCCGCCAGCGCGATCACATCGATATACTCCCGCACACGCACGAAGACCCCCGGGCGAACCCGGGGGTCTTCGATGTCGCATCAGACGACGGGGAGATCTCGACTCGGCCGCTGCGCGGCATCCGGGATCTCTTCGTCGGTCGTGATTACTTGAGGGTGACGCTCGCGCCGGCCTCTTCGAGCGAAGCCTTCGCCTTCTCAGCGGCTTCCTTGGTCGCGCCCTCGAGCACGGCCTTGGGAGCGCCGTCGACGACGGCCTTGGCCTCGCCGAGACCGAGCGAGGTGAGCTCGCGAACGACCTTGATGACCTGGATCTTCTTGTCACCGGCGGCCTCGAGGACGACGTCGAACGAGTCCTTCTCTTCGGCCTCTTCGGCGGGTGCGCCACCGGCCGGTGCGCCAGCGGCGACGGCGACGGGAGCGGCAGCGGTGACGTCGAAGGTCTCCTCGAAGGCCTTGACGAACTCGCTGAGCTCGATGAGCGTGAGCTCCTTGAACGCGTCGAGCAGCTCGTCAGTGCTGAGCTTTGCCATGATGTGTCTCCTTGTATCTCGATACGGCCGCTTCGCGGCCTACTCGATAACCGATTGATACGGCCGCTTCGCGGCCTACTCGATAACCGATTGTTTGTTTATGCCGAAGCCCGATGTCAGGCCGCGGACTCCTGCTTCTCGCGCAGCGCGTCGACCGTGCGAACGGCCTTCGACGGGAGCGCGTTGAAGACGTATGCCGCCTTGGTCATCGTGGCCTTCATCGCGCCGGCGAGCTTCGCCAGCAGGACTTCACGGCTCTCGAGCTCGGCGAGCTTGTTGACCTCATCCGCGGTCAGAGGGTTTCCGTCGAAGAAACCGCCCTTGATCACGAGAAGAGGGTGTGCCTTGGCGAAGGCGCGCAGACCCTTCGCGACGGCGACCGGGTCACCGTGCACGAACGCGATGGCCGACGGACCCTTGAGGTCGTCGTCCAGCGACGTGATCCCCGCGTTGTTCGCGGCGATCTTGGTCAGCGTGTTCTTCACCACGGCGTATTCCGCGTCCTGACGAATGCTGTTGCGCAGCTCCTTGAGCTGGGCAACCGTCAGACCGCGGTACTCGGTCAGCAGAACGGCGGTCGAGTCCTCGAAATTCTTCGTGAGCTCGGCGACCGATGCATCCTTCTGCGCCATGGCCACTCCTTGTGTGTACGAGACGCTCCGCGATGACGGTGCGCCGGCCGCAGACATCTGGTTCTTCCCGCAGGGAAATGAAAAGAGCTCCGGCGCAAGCGCACGGAGCTCTGGAAGAAGTTCGTGTCACCTGCGCGGGCCCCTGCATTTCGCAGAGCTTCGATCGATGTGCGCTCACACGCACGCCGATGACCGGCGGTCTTTGGCTTCGACCAGAGTACGTGAGGACGCGTCGCTCACCAAATCGGAGCTTCCTCCCCACCGCGGTGCCGCGACGCCCTGTCCACCGACGTTGCTCTCACACACGGTGGACACGCGCCGCACGTCGGATGCCCGCCGTACCGTCCCGGCATGCTCCGACTCATCGGCCCAGACGAACATCCCGCAGATCCCGCGTATCGCGTGCCCTGGCGGGTCGATCGATCGAATCCGCCGTGGTGCCGCGTCGTCAACGAGGGACCCGACGAGCTCACGCACGTCTCGACGCAATTCTTCGGCGACGGGTGGATGGAGCCCGCCATTCCGCGCGCGTCGATCCGACCCGGGCAGAGCCTGCGGATCGCCCTGTGGCCGAACACCGTCGACTCTGCACGCATCACGGTGCACTGGCGGGTGGGGCCCACTGCCGAGTACGCTTGGACCTTCGTGATGTAGTCAGGCGATCCGGTCGCGCGGCCGCCAGAAGCGCGCGTCGACCTCGGACACGCGCGTGGGCCGGTCCTCCCCCGTGAGGGCGTACGGATCGATGCCGCGGAACAGCTCCCCCAGGTCGACCTCGAGGACACCCGCGATCTTGAGCACCGTGAGCAGTCGCGGATTCGACCCCCTCTCGATCTTGCGGATGTTCGACACGTCGAGGTCGGCGACGGCAGCGAGGCCCTCGGCCGTGAGCTTGCGTGCCATCCGGTGGGCCGTGAGGCGACGACCGAGCTCGACACGAGGGTCGATGTTCTTCGAGGGCACTCTTCAGTGGTACCGAGCGTCGAGTGTAAAGGCGAAGGCTCACAGACAAGGGGTTATAAACCTCCGCGGGTTCCGCCCTCCGGGATCGCCGGCGGAGCACTCACCCCGACTCGGTCGCGAGCCCGGTTTCGAGATACAGCGCCGTCGCCTCGGCCCGACTGCCCACGCCGAGCTTGCGGTAGATCTTCGCGACGTGGAACTTGACGGTGTTCTCGCTGATGGCCAGCGCTGTGGCGATCGCACGGTTGCGACGGCCGGTCGCGAGGTGCGCGAGCACTTCGACCTCCCGCGGGCGCAGGCCCCACTGGGTCACCGCCGCCACGGCGCGCGGAGGATCGAGCGGAAGGACGATCGCGATCTCCGTCCCCCATCCCGGTGTCGCCTCGACCGACAGCCGGCCGTCGAGCGCATGCACGCGGTGCCGGATGAGCTTCAGCTGCGACGAGGCGTCCGACAGATCCCCCGGTCCGTCGTCGCGCATGTCGATGAGCAGGTTGGTCCCGTCGCAATCCCACTGGACGCGCACGCGGCCCACCCGCGGACGATCGATGAGCGCGAGGATCGACCCCCGCACAACGGCACGGGCTCCCTGCGCGACTTCGCTCGGCAGGGGCCGCCCATCGGCAGGCGGCTCGACGAACTGCACGTCGATCTCGCGATACCGCACGAGCGGCCGCAGATCGTCGCGGAGGCGCTCGAACGCCGTCGTCACGGGCTCCTCGGTGGCGGTCCTGACGCGATCGCTCGCGGTGCGCAACTGCACGAGCCCGGATGCCGCGATCCCCGTCGCCGTCTGCCGCGCCGATCGATCGTCGAGCGATGCCGACCGAAGCGCCGCGAGGACCGATTCCAGCGTCGTGGAGTACTCGTCCGCGAGCTCTGTCAGCGCTTCCATCCGCTCGCCCGCGCTCGCCCGCGCGAGCGTGAGGTAGTCAGGGGTCGCCGCATCAGCGAGCTCCTGCACGCGCAGCGCGACGACGTTCCACAGCTGGAGGACCGTCGCGGCGCGGTCGTCGGCGGAGCCGGCCCCGTTCTGCGGGTTCGCCATGACCATCAGCGCACCGTTTCGCGAGACGACCTGCAGCACCGGGACCGCTGTGCCGGCGGCATCCATCTCACCCACCGCGACGGTGTCGGGGTGCTGGGTCCGGCGCAGATCGTCGAGGGCGAGGAAGGACACGCGCTCGACGAAGGCGGGGTCTCCCACGCCCCGTCGATGCCCTCCCCCGGCGTCGGCGGCGAGGATGATGAGCCCGTCGTGCGGCACGAAGGCGGCGAGCAGTTCGGACAGCCGCGCGGGGAGCGCCGTGGCGGGTACCCCCACGACATCGGCGAGATCTCGCAACGTGTGCTCTGTGCAGGCGTGTCCTCCGTCGGGCATGACCTCACGGTACGCGCCGCCCACCCGTTCGGGTAGTCCTGACAGTTCGCCCGGCGGATCGCGCCACCCGTCCCGATGGGCGAATCTGGACACACAGCGGGTGATACCGAAGAAGAAGGAGGACGACGATGTCAGCCAACAGAGCAGTGGCCTACAAGGGTCCCGGCATGGTCGAGGTCATCGACACCGATTTCCCCGAGTTCGAGCTCAAGGACGGGCCGGGGGTCAACCCCGCGAACGTCGGGCGCAAGGTTCCGCACGGCGCGATCCTGCGTACGGTCGCGACGAACATCTGCGGCTCGGACCAGCACATGGTGCGCGGTCGCACGACGGCACCGGCGGGACTCGTCCTGGGGCACGAGATCACGGGCGAGGTCGTCGAAGTCGGTCCCGACGTCGAATTCATCAGCGTCGGCGACATCGTCTCGGTCCCCTTCAACATCGCGTGCGGGCGGTGCCGCAACTGCAAAGAGGGCAAGACGGGCATCTGCCTCAACGTCAACCCGGACCGTCCGGGCAGCGCATACGGCTACGTCGACATGGGCGGGTGGGTCGGCGGACAGGCGGAGTACGTGCTCGTACCGTACGCGGACTGGAACCTGCTGCGCTTTCCCGATCGCGACCAGGCTCTCGAGAAGATCCTCGACCTGACGATGCTGTCCGACATCTTCCCGACCGGCTTCCACGGCGCTTACACGGCGGGAGTGGGCCCGGGCTCCACCGTCTACATCGCGGGTGCGGGTCCCGTCGGCCTCGCCGCCGCCGTCGGCGCGCAGCTGCTCGGTGCGGCCGTCGTCATCGTCGGAGACCTCAACGCCGATCGGCTCGCCCAGGCGCGCTCCTTCGGCTGCGAGACGGTCGACGTGTCGCAGGGCGACCCCGCCGCGCAGATCGAGCAGATCCTCGGCGTGCCCGAGGTGGACTGCGGCGTGGACGCGGTCGGATTCGAAGCACGAGGACACGGATCGGATGCCGCGCACGAGGCGCCGGCGACGGTGCTCAACTCGCTCATGGACATCACCGCGGCGGGCGGCGCGCTGGGCATCCCGGGCCTGTATGTCACGGGGGATCCGGGTGGGATCGACGAGGCCGCGAAGGTCGGGTCGCTCTCGATCAACCTCGGTACCGGCTGGGCGAAGTCGCTGTCGTTCACGACCGGGCAGTGCCCCGTCATGAGATACAACCGGCAGCTGATGATGGCGATCCTCCACGACAAGGTGCAGATCGCGAAGGCCGTGAATGCCACGCCGATCTCGCTCGAGGACGCACCGAAAGGCTACGCCGAGTTCGACCAGGGCGCCGCGAAGAAGTACGTCCTCGATCCCAACGGCTACATCAAGACCACCTGAACGCACACCAACGAAAGGACCACCCCATGACGAACGTCACTCTCGCCGACGCGCGCCGCGTGATCGAGGCCGCCGAGAAGCGGGCCGTCGAGATCGGTCAGCCCATGAACATCGCCGTCGTCGATTCCGGCGGCAACCTCGTCGCCCACGTCCGCCAGGACGGCGCCTGGATCGGCAGCGTCAACATCTCGATCAACAAGGCCTGGACCTCGAAGGCCTTCGACATCTCGACGAAGGACCTCGGCGACAACTCTCAGCCGACCCAGCAGTTCTTCGGCATCCAGAACACCAACGGCGGCAAGGTGGCGATCTTCGCCGGCGGCATCCCGCTCTCCAAGGACGGCGTCGTCGTCGGCGCGGTGGGAGTCTCGGGCGGCTCGGGAGAGCAGGACCACTCGGTCGCCGAAGCGGGCGCTGCAGCGTTCTGACGCCGCGGCACCGGCCTCATGCGCCGCGGACGTGACGTCGGCGCATGAGGCCGTGCTCCGCGCCGACGGCGGAATGCGGCCGTCAGCGCGTGCCGGGTCATGCCCGTCGCCGGGTCGGCGTAGGGTCGAAGCCGTGACCCCCGAACTCGCCGCGCGCATCGTCGCGGACTCCCGTGACCGGGTGGCGTGGGTGCGGGCTCGCTCGCGGGGGATCACGGCGACGGACGTCGCCGCACTCACGTCAGAGCGTGCGATCCCTCGCGCGGCAGACGCGAAGCTGCTCGGCTCCGGCTTCTCGGGCAACGCCTACACGGCGCATGGTCGTCGGCGCGAACCCGAGATCGCCGCGTGGGTCGCCGCGACGCACGGCATCCAGCCCTCTTCCGCGCTGTTCCACGCCGCCGTCGAGAAGCGCCATCTGGCCACACCCGACGGCGTCGCGGTGGACGGCCGTGGGCGCGTGACCCTCGCCGAGATCAAGACGACGAACAAGCCGTGGCGCAGCATCCCGCGCACGTATCTGCGTCAGATCTTCTGGCAGCAGCACGTCCTCGGCGCCGAGCGCACTCTCGTCGCCTGGGAGCAGCACGACGATTTCGTGCCCGTCGCCGATGAGCCCCGCTGCGCGTGGGTCGATCGCGACGAAGACGAGATCGCCAAGCTCGTGCAGCTGGCGACGTCGCTCATCGACGAATTGCACCGGCGTCACCTGCGCGGACGGCCCGAGAGCGATCGGATGCCGCAGCCCGCTGCCCCGCGTCACCCGTTCCGCGCGCTCGCCCTCGCCGACTGACCGCCGCCATACGCCTACCCCGTGAGGTCGGCGTCAGCGTGATCAATAGTTGACAGAAGTCAACGACATGCATATCGTTGACCTTTGTCAACTTTCGCGCCAGTGCTGCCGCGGTTCTCCTCGACGAAGGACGCCCATGGCAGCCAAGACCCCCGCGCTCACCGAATCCGGCATGACGCACCGCCAAGTGCTCCAGGCCCTTTCCGGCCTGCTGCTGGGCATGTTCGTGTCGATGCTCGCCTCGACCGTCGTCTCGACCTCGCTCCCCGTGATCGTCCACGATCTCGGCGGGGATCAGGCCGCCTTCACCTGGGTCGTGACGGCGACCCTGTTGACCACGGCGATCTCGACCCCGATCTGGGGCAAGCTCGCCGACCTGTTCAACCGCAAGCTCCTCATCCAGCTCGCGATCGCACTCTTCGTCCTCGCGACCGCGGCGGCGGGATTCGCCCAGGATCCCGGCACGCTCATCGCGTTCCGGGCCGTGCAGGGCCTGGGTGCCGGCGGTCTCGCGGCGCTCAGCCAGATCATCATGGCCGACATCATCAGCCCGCGCGAGCGCGGCCGGTACATGGGACTCTTCGGCGCCGTCATGGCCCTCGCGACGATCGGCGGCCCGCTCCTGGGCGGCGTCGTCACCGACTCGCTCGGCTGGCGCTGGAACTTCTACATCGCGATCCCCTTCGCGATCGTCGCGCTGATCCTGCTGCAGGTGACCCTGAACGTGCAGCAGACGAAGCGGAAGGCGCACATCGACTATCTCGGCATCGTCCTGCTCTCGGCGGCCGTCTCGCTCCTGCTCATCTGGATCACGAACGCCGGCACGGACTACGAGTGGTGGAGCCTGACGACGATCCTCATGGTCGGCGGTGCGCTGATCTCGACGGTGGTGTTCGTCGTGGTCGAGCTGCGGTCGCGCGAGCCGCTCATTCCGCTGCGCATGTTCCGCAACCGCACCTTCACGCTCTCGGTCCTCGCCTCGATCGCGACCGGCATCGCGATGTTCGGCGCGTCGGTGTTCCTCAGCCAGTACATGCAGATGGCACGCGGCGCGACGCCGACCGAAGCCGGGCTCATGACGATCCCCATGATCGGCGGACTCCTCGTCTCATCGGTCGTCGTCGGCCAGCTGATCAGCCGTTTCGGCAGGTGGAAGAGCTACCTCGTCGTCGGATCGATCCTGCTCATCGCGGGTCTGTGGCTGCTCACGACGATCGAGTACGACACGAACTTCGTCCTCGTCTCGATCTACATGTTCCTCATGGGCGCCGGCGTCGGCATGACGATGCAGAACCTCGTGCTCGTCGTTCAGAACACCGCCCGACCCGAAGAGATCGGCGTCGCCTCATCCGGCGTCACCTTCTTCCGCAGCCTCGGCGGCACGGTCGGCGTGTCGGTCATGGGTGCGGCTCTGGCCACGACCGTCGCCGACCTCTTCACATCGAGCAAGGAGGCCCTGGCCACGGCCATCGAGAGTCTCGGTCCCGAGGGGGCCGCCGTCGCGGAGCAGCTGCAGTCCGGCGCACTCCCCGCCGTCCACTCGCTCCCCGCGAGCGTGCAGGTCATCGTCGAGGACATCTACGCGCAGGGGATCTCGAACTCGTTCCTGATCGCCGTGCCGTTCGCTCTCCTGAGCCTCATCGCTGTCATCTTCCTGCCGAACACGCCCCTCACCCGCATGACGACGAAGGAGCGCCTGGAAGCCGGCGAGGCCGATCTGGCGACGGTGTCGGCAGCCGAAGGAATGAGCTCGATCACAGCGACAGGTCCGATCCCGACGACGGATGCCACGGCTCGCCGCTCGCGCCGCGGCCGTCGCTGATGTCGACCCCGATGACCGGGCCCGACGCGCCTGACACCCGCGCAGACGCCGTGCGGGCGCTCGAGGCCGAGTTCGGCGAGCTGTTCACCCACGTGCGCCGACTCCTCGCCGGCAACGCCGACCGGATGAGCCCCGGCATGCTGCCCGGCGAGTACAAGGTGTTCACGACGATCGTGCGGCGCGAGCAGGTCACGCTGTCGGCCCTCGCCGACGCCCTCATGGCGGACAAGGGCCAGATCAGCCGCACCGTGCGCGGACTCGAGAAGCAGGGCTTCATCCAGCGCACACCCGATCCCGCCGACGGCCGCTCGAGCCTCCTCTCGCCGACATCGCTCGGCCTCGAACGACTCGCCATCGCCCGCGCGCCGCAGGAGGGCGGCATCCTCACGGCGCTCGAGGCCTGGTCGGTGGACGACATCCAGGATCTGACGCGCCTGCTGCACGCCCTCACGCAGGGAGGACCGGCGGCTCGGTGACGCGCACGGGCCGCCCGACGGCCCGGGAATCCGATTGACTGGATGCTGCGCATCGCGCGCGCACGAAAGGACCCGTCATGACCTCGGCCTCAGCCACCGCCCCCCGCCTTCCGGAGCGCATGCGGGCGATCGTGTTCGACGCGCCGGGCGATCCGTCGGTGCTGCGCGAGACGACGCTCCCCGTCCCCGCTCCCGCGCTCAGCGAGCTGCTCGTGCGTGTCGTCGCCGCCGGCATCAATCCGATCGACGCGAAGACGCGCGGCGGCACGGGCGTCTCGGGACTCATCGAGTCGTTCCCGTCGACGCTCGGCTACGACGTGAGCGGCGTCGTCGTGCGAGCGCCGTACGAATCCCACCCGATGCAGCCGGGCACGCCCGTCTTCGGCATGGTGCCCTTCCCCCGCTCGGGCGGCACATACGCCGAGTACGTCGTACTCCCCTCGCTCTCTGCGGCGCTCAAGCCCGAATCGCTGTCGCACGCCGAGGCGGCCGGGGTGCCGCTCGCGGCGCTCACCGCGTGGGGTCTCGTCGTCGACACCGCCCGGGCGCACGCGGGTCAGCGCATCTTCATCCACGCCGGGGCGGGCGGCGTGGGCCACGTCGCCGTGCAGCTCGCGGCGCATTTCGGAGCGCACGTGACGGCGACCGGATCGGAGCGCAATCTCTCATGGTTGCGCGAGCTCGGTGCATCCGAGGTCGTCGACTACCGCACGACGCGCTTCGAAGACGTCGTGAGCGACGTCGATGTCGTGATCGATCTCATCGGCAACGTGCGCGACGACACCGGCACGCGCTCGCTGGGCGTCCTGCGTCCCGGCGGCCTCTACATCCCCGTCGCGACGGGGTCCTGGCCGGACTACGCCGCCGCGGCGCATGCGGCGGGGGTTCGTGCGACCTCGTACAAGGTCATCCCCGACGGGCGCGCCCTCGCGACGATCGCCGGGCTCATCGACAGCGGCAGCCTGCGGATCCACGTCGACGACGTCTTCGATCTGTCGGATGCCGCCGCGGCCCACGCGCTCCTGGAGCAGGGTCACGCGCGCGGGAAGATCGTCCTTCGCGTCAGCGACGACTGATCACGCGTCAGGCGGGGCGGTAGGTCGAGACCATCGGGCAGTCGAACGGGTCGCGCGCGGCCAGCCCCACGCGGTTGAGGTACTCGATCACGATGCCGTAGGACTGCAGGATCGTCGTCTCGGTGTAGGGCACGTTGAGCGTGCGGCACTGCTCCATGACGATCTCGCGCGTCTTGGCGAGGTGCGTGCGCGGCATGCTCGGGAACAGGTGGTGCTCGATCTGGTAGTTGAGTCCGCCCATGAGCCACGTCGCCCACCAGCCGCCCGAGACGTTGCGCGAGGTGCGGACCTGCTTCGTGAAGAAGTCGAGCTTCGCATCGGGCGCGATGACGGGCATCCCCTTGTGGTTCGGAGCGAACGACGCCCCCATGTAGACGCCGAAGACGGCGAGCTGCACGCCGAGGAACGCGAACGCCATTCCGAGCGGGAGGAAGAAGAAGACGGGACCGACGAAGACGGTGAACCGCAACGCGATGAGGCCGAGCTCGCGCCAGCGGTCCTTGACGGGACCGCGGCTCAGCAGGTGCTTCAGGCCCAGGTAGTGCAGGTTGAGTCCCTCGAGCGTGAGGAGCGGGAAGAACAGCCACCCCTGCTTGCGCGTGATCATGCGGCGCAGGCCGCGTGCCGTCGCCGCATCCTCGTCGAGGAACGAGATCGTGTCGATCTCGATGTCGGGGTCCTTGCCGACGCGGTTCGGGTTGGCATGGTGGCGCGTGTGCTTGGTCGTCCACCACGACAGGCTGATGCCGACGATGCCGTTCGCGAGCAACCGGGCGAGCCGGTCGTTGGCGGGCCCGGCCGTCAGGATCTGTCGGTGGGCGGCTTCGTGCGCGAGGAAGGCGACCTGGGTGAACAGAATGCCGAGGGCACCCGCGATCAGCAGCTGGAACCAGCTGTCTCCGAGCAGCACGAAACCGGTGATGGCGCCGCCGAAGCCCAGAGCGATCAGGACACCGACGAAGGCGTAGAACCAGGGCGCACGACGCAGCAGACCGCTCTCGCGCACCACCTGAGCCACATCCGTGTATGCCCGCGCCATCGGCGGGAAGTCAGCGGTGCCGGCGTAGGTCTGCCGAACAGGACCGAGCCGAGGCTCGAGGGTGGTGGCGGAGATGAACGCACCTGCTCTTTCGATCGGGACCAGTCGGCCGCAAAAGCCAAAGGCAGTCGCCGATCGCTGAGGTCTACGCTACGCGGCCCACATGTCGCGGACGGCATGTTGAGCGGGTCAGATCACGCGGTCGTTGCCGCCGTCGACGCTCAGGTGCGCGCCCGTCGTCGCGGGGAACGATTCGCAGAACGCCACGACCGCCTCGGCCACCGTCGCACTGCGCACCTCGACGCGCAGCAGGTTGCGCGTGCGGTACTGGTCGACCGTCAGGCCGTAGTGCGCGGCTCGCGCCTCGAGCAGCTCGGGGCTCCAGATGGCGGTGTCGAACACCGCATCCGGTTCGACCTGGTTGACGCGAATGCCGTCCTCTGCCCACTCCAGTGCGGCGACCCGCGCCAGCTGTGCCGCGGCGGTCTTGCTCGCCGAGTAGGCCGCGACGCCCGGGCCGGGCGCTGCGACGTTCTTCGTCGACACGAGGACGACGCGACCGCCGCGCGGCGAGCGCGCGAGGAGCGGATGCACCGCCCTCAGCAGTCGCGCCGGGGCGGTGACGTTGACCCGGAAGGCCCGGTCCCACACGTCGTCGTCGAGCTCGGCGATGGGCTGCGAGGGCGGGAAGATGCCCGCCGCGATCACGACGATGTCGACTCCGCCGAACTCGCGCACGGCGAGATCGAGCGCTTCGTCGATGACCGCGGAATCGCTCACGTCTCCGACGACGCCGCGCCATGCGTCACCGGCCACGACCGAGGTCACGTCGGGCGAGAGGTCGATGCCGACGACGGCGGCGCCCTCGGCCGACAGCTGCTCGGCGACGGCGCGGCCGATGCCCGACGCGGCGCCCGTCACGATGGCGACTTCGCCCGTGAGCGGCTTGCGTGTGCGCCCGGCGAGCTTGGCCTGCTCGAGGCTCCAGTACTCGATGTCGAACGAATCCGCTTCGTCGAGCGAGCGGTACCCACCCAGCCGGTCGGCGGCGTCGATGACGTCAATCGTGTGCAGCGCGACATCGGCGGTGACACGAAGCGCCGCGACGGACTCCCCCGCGAAGAGGCAGCCGAGGGCGGGGTCCATGATGACGCGCGGCGCCGGATCCAGCGGCGTGATCCCGGTCGTCGCGCGGGCGCGATTGCGGTCGACGTACGCACGGTAGGCCGCCGCATACGCGTCGACATCGCGCCCCACGAGGGGGCTGCGCTTCGTATACAGAACGTGCTCGGGCGTCGCCGTGCCGCGACCGGTGAGCTCGGTGAGATCGGCTCGGCGCGCGAACGCGTCGGCGCGCGCCGAGGCGGACTGCCGCAGCAGCATCGGACGCCCGGCCGCCTCGGACACCGCCTGACGCAGCGACGCGATCTCCGCGGAGTCGCCGGTTCGGGCGACCGTCGCGCCCGGGTCGCCCCAGTTCGCCACTCCGACGGCGGCCGACGCACGGTCGACGAGCTCGCGGTGCCGCGCGAGAACGGCGTCGGCGTCGTCACCGAAGGTGAAGAGTCCGTGGTTGGACAGCACGACGGCGTCGGCTCCACTCACATCCGTGTTCGCGATGAGGCGGGCGAGCGGGAATCCGGGCATGACGTACGGCAGCACGAGGACACCGTCGCCGAGAGCTTCGGCGATGTCCGCGGCCGCGACGTCGCGGTTGGTGAGCGACACGATCGCGTCGGCGTGCGAGTGCAGAACCACCCTGCCCGGCAGATACGCGTGCAGCAGCGCCTCGATGGAGGCCGTCGGCGCCGACGCGTCGAGCGAGGCCTGGCGCAGCTCGTTGACCATCGTCGCGTCATCGAGCTCGTCGAGCTGCAGGATCTCGTCCAGTCGCGCGCGACGCAACGGCGCGAACCCGGCCGCCTCGATCGTGCCGAGGTTCCAGCCGCTGCCCTTGACGAGCACGAGATCGACGGGCGCGCCCGTCACATCCATGCCGACCGTCTTGATCGAGGTGTTCCCCCCGCCGTGGAGCACGTACGAAGGGTCACCGCCGAGGTCGCGACTGACGCGCACGATGTCGTCGAGGGCGGTCCGGTGGTCGATCGAAGTCATGCTGAGGCCTCCCAGACCGCATCCATCGCCGCGAGCACGCGGTCGAACGTCGCCGCCTGCCGCTCGTAGTCGACCGCGCACTCGCCGGGGACGACGACGAGCGCGGGGTCGGGTTCGGTGTTCCACGCGCCGGTGTCCATGCCGACGCCACGCGCTGCCAGCCAGGCGACGCCACGCGCGCCGAGCTCGGTGCCGAGCTGTCGCCGCATGGGGTGGCCCACGACATCGGCGAACATCTGCGCCCACAGCGCGTTCTTCGCGCCGCCTCCGGCCAGTGTCCACGGACCGTCCGAGACGGCGGCACCGCTCGAGCGCACCTTGTCGAGCTGGACACGGTGGTATTGGGTGATGCCCTCGGCCACGGCGCGCGCGACGTGCGCGTACCCGTGACTGCCCTTGATGCCGATGAACGTGCCCGAAGCGCCGAGGTGCTCGGGAGCGCCGTGGATGAACGGCAGGAAGAGCAGCCCGTCGGCGAGCGGCGGCGCCTTGTGGCCCGCGTCGAGCAGGTCGCGGGGAGTGACGGGAATAGTCGCGCTCGCGCCGAGCAGCCCGGCGGCCCACTCGATGCTGGCAGCCGATGTCGGGGCGACCTCCATCGCGAGCATCGCGGTCGGATCGGGCAGGAGGGCGTTGATCGTCACGCGCGGCGGCTCGGTGTCGGCGGGCACGACGACGCTGTTGATCGCCCAGGTGCCCACGATGACCGTGACGTCGCCGAGTGTCGTCGAGCCTGCTCCGAGCGGGCTGGCGACGCAGTCCATGCAGCCGGCGACGACGGGCGTGCCGGCGGGGACACCCGTGCGAACCGATGCCGCCTCGGTGACCGCGCCCGCGATGTCGTCCGAGCTTCGCAGCTCGGGGAACAGGCGCGCCGTGTCGGCGGGAAGGCCCAGCAGATCGAGCACGGCCGGCTCGTAATCGCGGGTCTTCAGGTTGACCAGGCCGCATCCCGACGAATCGGACAGGTCAGCGCTCGCCGTTCCCGTCAGACATGCCGTGAGCCAGTCCTTGCACGTGAGAGCCCAGCGGGCGCGAGCGAGCGTCTCCGGCTCGTTGTCGTGCAGCCAGCGCAACACGACGGCAGGCTGCGCGGCCCAGGGCATCGATCCCGTCAGCAGGCGCACCCGCTCGACCTCGTCGGCATCGAGCGCCGCCACGACGCCCTCGGCTCGGTGGTCGGTCGACGCGATCGCGGCGCGCACGGGACGAAGATCCTCGTCTGCCAAGTACAGTCCGTTGCCGTGACCGGTCGCGCCGATCCCGGCGATGGTCCAACCCTCGCGTTCCAGCTCCGCCGTGAGATCGCGCAGCACGTCGGCGACGACGTCCCACAGCGCGTCCATGTCGACTTCCTGGCGTTCGCGCGACACCGCGACACGCGGATTGGGGGCCGACACGGTGCGGATCTCACGCCCGGACTCGTCGAAGGCGGCGGCCTTCGCCGAGGTCAGCCCGACATCGATGCCGATGACACAGGTGCTCATGATGGTTGTCGTCCTCTCCGCGCTCAGGGCGTTCCGGCCACGGCGGGCCGCGTTCGCAGCGCCCTCGGCACGAAGCGGCGAGCCGATTCACGGTAGCGCGCGATCTCGGACTCGGCGTGCTCCGGCGTCCACCCGGCGTAGGCGACGAGCACGGCGGCGGCTCGCGGCGCGCACGCGAGGCCGACGTCGCCGTTCAAGGCGATCACCGTTCGGCGCAGCAGGACGTCTTCGAGGCTCAGAGCCCCCTCCTCGCGCACGGCGTGCACGATCTCGGCGGCGATCGCGCCCGTTTCGTCGTCGATGACCTCTGCGAGGGTGGGATCGGATGCCGCGAGCATCTCGATGTCGCGAGCGAGCGCTCCGTAGACGTCGGCCAGTCGCGCGGCGCTGCGTGCGGGAAGCGCACTGCGCGCGACGAACGAGGCACGGAAGCGGGCGACGCTCTCGGCGGGAGCACCGGGGAAGCGCGCCTCGCGTGTCGGCGACGCTTCGCGCGGCATCCCGAGCTGCTTCTCGATCTTGCGCAACACCTGCTCACCGAGGGCACGGTGCGTCGTGTACTTGCCGCCGATGACAGTCAGAAGCCCCGCGGAGTCGCCGTCGTGGGTGACGATCTCGCTGTCGCGGCTGACCGACGAAGGGTCGGTGAGGTCGGCGACATAGGGCAGCGGGCGGACACCCGAATACGACCAGAGCACGTCGTCGGGGGTGAGTCCCGCGTCGGGGATGATCGTGTTCACCGACTCCAGCAGGTACGCCACTTCGTCGTCGTCGATCGCGATGTCCTCGATCGATCCGTCGTACGGCAGGTCGGTCGTGCCGATCATGAACCGACCGTCCCACCAGGGCAGCACGAACATGGGCCGGCCGTCCTTCGGGGAGTCGAAGAAGACGCACGTGTCGGGAACGCCGGGGAAGGCGTCCACGATGAGGTGACTGCCCTTGGTCGGACCGATCCGGCGAGCGTGGGAACCGGCGAGGTCCAGCACGGAGTCGACCCAGGGTCCGGCCGAGTTGACGACGACGGGCGCACGCAGTTCGAGGTGCTCCCCCGTCTCGCGGTCGCGGTAGACGACACCGGCGATGCGGCCGCGTTCGCGCAGGAGCGCGGTGACGGGCGTGTGCGTGAGGATCGTCGCGCCGCGCCGGTCGGCGTCGATCGCGAGCTCGAGCGCGAACCGCTCCGTGACGGGGACGTGTGCGTCCTGGAAGAGCCCACCCCAGCGCACGCCCGCACGTGCGACCGACGGCCAGTCGCGCTTGAGTCGACCCGGCAGCACGATGCGGTTGAGCGGCAGGCGCTTGCCGATCGCGAGCACGTCGTGCAGGATCAGCCCGCACGACATGAGCCACCCGGGGGTCTTGTTCCACTTCGCGAACGGGATGAGCATGGGGTACGGCAGCACGAGGTGCGGCGCCGTCTTCAGCAGGATGTTGCGCTCGCGGATCGACTCGAACACGAGCGGGATCTCCAAGCGCGGCAGGTACTTGAGCCCCCCGTGGATGAGCCGGGTCGAGATGGCCGAGGTGCGGGCGGCGATGTCGTCGCGATCGATCATGACGACGTGCAGGCCGCGCGCGGCGGCTTCCCGGGCGATGGCCAGGCCGTTGATCCCCGCGCCGATGACGACGACGTCCGCCGTCCGGGGCGCGCTGTGGGTGCGCAGAGTGGGCATGTGGATCCTTCGACGCTGCGGGCGCCCCGAGGGGCGCCCGCAGACCGGTTCAGTGGGAGAGGGACTGGAAGAGGTCGAACGCCTCGGCGGGGGTGAGCCCGTCGTGCACGACCCCGCGCACGGCCGAGAGCATCGCGGCGGGGTGCTCGGACTGGAACACGTTGCGGCCCATGTCCACACCTGCGGCGCCCTCCTGGATCGCCTGGTACGCGACGCGCAGTGCCTCTTGCTCTTCGACCTTCTTGCCGCCGGCGATGACGATCGGCACGGGGCACGCGCTCGTGATCGTCTCGAAGCCCTCTTCGACGTAGTAGGTCTTCACGAAGGCCGCGCCGAGCTCGGCGCTGATGCGGGTCGCGAGACGGAAGTAGCGCGCGTCGCGCACCATGTCGCGCCCGACCGCCGTGACGGCCAGGACGGGGATGCCGGCAGCCTGGCCCTGGTCCACGAGAGTCGTCATGTTCTTGACCGACTTCGTCTCGTTCTCACCGCCGATGAACACCTGTACGGCCAGCGCGGCGGCATCCAGACGCACGGCGTCGTCGATCGAGACCGCGATCTCTTCGTTCGAGAGGTCGTTCAGCACGCTCGGCCCACCCGAGGCGCGCAGCACGATGCCCTTGCCGTTGTCGGCGGGGATCGTCGTGCGCAGCGCGCCGCGCGTGCACATGAGGGCGTCGGCCTGCGGGACGAGCGGCAGGATGGAGCGATCGAGTCGTTCCAGTCCCGACGTCGGGCCCTGGAAGTACCCGTGGTCGAAGGCGAGCATGACGGTCTTGCCGTCGGCGGGGTCGAAGACACGCGAAAGCCGTGCGCGCATGCCCCAGTCCTGGCCCGCCTGCCCCTTGAGGTGGAAGCCGTCGTGCGTCGCGATCGCGCCCGAGAAGTCGGTTCCGTCGCGGAGGTCGTCGAGGTCAGCCATGAATGGGCTCCTTCTCTGTTGTGGTGGTGGGCGTCGCGGTGCGCGAGCCCGGGGTCATCGATGCACGCAGGCGTCGGATGCTGCTTCTGCCTGTGCCGGTCGCGGTTGACGCGACGACGACGACGAGCACGACCAGGACGCCCTTGAGGACGTTCTGGGCCCCGACGGACCACCCGACGAGGTTGAGCAGGCCCGAGAGCAGCACGAAGAACAGCGCACCCGTCCACGCGCCGACGGGCACGGGCCGGCCGCCCGAGATGAGCGTGCCGCCGATCACGACGACGGCGATCGAGTCGAGCATGTAGGAGGTGCCGAGAACGGTGCTCGGTGAGATGAAGGCAGCGAGGAGACCGCCGACGAGGCCCGCGAAGCCCGCGCTCAGCAGGTACGCCGTCGCCGTGACGGCGGCGACCTTGAGGCCCGCGCGCTCCGCCGCGCGCTCGCTCTGACCGACGGCGACGATGGACAGGCCGAGACGCGTGTGGCGCAGCACGAACCAGATGACGATCGTGACGAGCACGACGAGGATCGCGATGAGCGGGACGCCGAGGACCTTGGCGTTGACGAACGCGCGCAGCGCCGGATCGGCCGAGCTTCGTGCCGAGTCGGCGAGCAGCAGCGTCGCGCTGGTCACGACGAGACTCGTCGCGAGCGTCGCGATGATGGGCGGGACGCGCAGCAGAAGGATCGCCGCGACGCTCACGAGCCCCGCGACGACCCCCGCGCCGGCCGCCGCGACGAGTCCGACGAGGGGGCCCGCCGTGGCTCCGACGGCGACCGAGACGTACGACGACATCGAGACGATCGTGCCGACCGAGACGTCGATGTTGCCGGGCCCGAGCGTGATGACGAGCATCTGCCCGAGCGCGACGAGCACGAGGAAGGGCGCGAGCGAGAGCGCCTGCGTCAGCGGGTCGAAGGGCGCGCCCGGGCGCACGGCGACGATGAGCGCCCATACCGCGAGCACGCCGATGAGCGACCAGCCCCACGCCGGCCAGCTGAATCCGCGACGAGCGCGCGGGGCGGAGTTGTCGATCGCGGTCATCGTACGAACCTCTCGGTGATGATGCGGCCGGCCAGCACGGCGATGACGATGAGTCCCTGTGCGGCGGACTGCAGGCTGGAGGGCAGGTTGATGAGACTGAGCAGCACGGTGATGAGGCCCAGCGTGACGGCGCCCAGCGTCGTGCCGATCGGCATCGCGCGGCCTCCGGCGAAGGTGCCTCCGCCGAGGATGACCGCGGCGATCGTCATGAGCGTGTACTCGCTCGCGGCGTTGATGTCGCCGGACCAGGTCTGCGAAGCGAGCAGGAGACCCGCGACGATCATGAAGGCGGCGGCGATCACGTAGGCCGTGACCCGGGTGCCGATGAGGGAGACACCGGCTTTCTCGAGCGTCGGCGCCTGCGAGCCGAGCGCCCGCATCCTGGTGCCCACCTGGGCCCGGCGCGTCACATACCAGGCCACGAGCGTCGCGATCACGATGAAGATGATCGGCGCGGGGAACCATGTCGGACGCCACGTCGAGATGACGGAGAGCCATTCCGGCGTCGCACCGCCGGGCGTCGGCCGGATCTGCAGGCCCACCCCCAGCCATACGAAGGACATCCCGAGGGTGATGATGATCGACGGCACACCGCGGCGCTGCACGACGTAGGCGATCAGGGCGTACGCGACGAAGATGCCGACGATCGACAGCACCGCCATGACGGGCGCTTCCAGGAAGAGCGTTGCGGCGATCACCGTCACGAGACCGACGAGATAGCCGACGCTCAGGTCGATGTCGCCGACGCTCATGATGATCATCTGGGCGTGCGCGGCGAGCACGAGCGGCACCGACGACATGAGCATGAGCGTCAGGCCGGGAACGCTCAGGATGCCGGGCTGGAGTGTCGCCGTCACGATGAAGATGGCGATGAGGGCGACGAGCGACAGCAGGGCCGGCGAGCCGTTGACAGCGCCGACGCGCAAGCGCTGCGCGGTCGTGGGGAAAGAAGCGGTGGCGGTGCTCATCGTGCGTGCTCCTGAGTGCGATCGTCGCTGCCGAACGAATCGGCGATGATGCGGTCCTCCGTGATGTCCTCGCCGGCCAGCTCGCTCACGATGCGGCCGGAGCGGAAGACATAGACGCGGTCGCAGTGAGCCATCTCGCCGTTCTCGGTCGAATACCAGACGATCGAGCGTCCCCGCGACGCTTCGACGCGCATCAGGGCGTAGAGCTCGTTCTTGGTCGAGACGTCGACGCCGCGGAACGGGTCGTCCAGCAGCACGAGCGTCGCGTCGGTCGCGAAAGCGCGGGCGACGAGCACCTTCTGCTGGTTCCCGCCCGACAGCGACATGATCGGGGCGGGTGCCCCGCCCTTGATCTTGAGCCGCTGCACCCACTCGCCGGCGAGTGCGCGTTTCGCGCCGGATCGGATGACGCCGGCCACCGCGAGGTCGCGCGAGGCCGAGACGGTCAGGTTGTCGGCGACGCTCCACAGGGGGAAGACGCCGCTGGTCTGACGATCGCCGGGCACATAGGCGCGGCGTTTGGCGACGGTGACTCCGCGGGCCCGCGTCCACAGGCGCCGCAGGAGCGCATCCTGTCCGTGGCCGGCGAGACCCGCGAGGCCGACGATCTCGCCGGGCTGGACGACGAACGGGACCGAGCCGTCGTCGCGCAGTCGCGCGACGGTTCCTTCGTGGGCGATGTCGGTGGGCTCACTCGTCGTGACGCGCCGCATCGTGGCGGTGTCGGCGTGGACCTCGCCGCCCATCGTCGTGAGGAGGCCTTCCTCAGTGGCATCCGCTGCCGGAAGCGTCTCGACGATGCGGCCGTCCTTCATGACGGCGATTCGGTCGGCGTTGGCGAGGACCTCCTGCATGCGGTGCGAGATGAGCACCATGCTGACGCCGGATGCGGTCAGCTCGCGCAGGTGCGCATAGAGCTGTCGCGTCGCATCGACGCTCAGCGACTCGGTCGGCTCATCGAGGATCAGCATCGCGAGTTTCGGCGTGCACAGCGCGCGGGCGATCTCGACCATCTGGCGCTGCGCCATCGTGAGATCGCTCGTACGGCGCAGAATCGCGACGCCGTGACCGGGGAAGACGTCGTCGAGCTTCTCGGCGACGCGGTGCTCGGCGGTGCGCTTCCAGGAGAGGCCGCGCGCTGCGCCATCGGACAGCGCGATGTTCTCGGCGACCGTCAGGTCGGGGCACAGCGCCAGCTCCTGATAGATCATGCGCACCCCCGCCCGGGCGGCGGCGCGCTGATCCCACGCACCGCCGCCGCGCCAGGAGACGAGGCCGGTGTTCGGCTGCTCGCGGCCGGCGAGCACGCGCATGAGGGTGCTCTTTCCGGCGCCGTTGTGGCCGACCAGACCGAGGATCTCTCCCGCGTTGACGGTGACGTCGATCCCCGTGAGGGCCGTCGTGCTGCCGTACCGCTTGGACACGTCCGTCGCGGTGAGGACGATGCCGGCCGCTCGGGGCGGTGCGGCGCTGTCGCGCCGTGTCGCGGATGTCATCGAGTGTGCTCCTTCGGACTGGTCGGCCGTCGACTACTTCTGCAGCGCCGGGGCTTCGACGCTCTCCCCGGCCGCGAGGGCTGCGAGGGCCGCTTCGATCGAGGCGTCGTCCCAGGCGTTGGCGGCGTACTCGTCGGTGCTGAGCTCGGCGACCCAGTAGTCCAGGTCCTCCTGCGCGATCTTCACGAGCGGCAGCACGACCTCGGCCGGAACCTCTTCGCCGCGCTCCTTCGCGAGGGCGACGTAGATCGCGGCGACGACCTGACCGGGATCGGTCAGCGCGGCGAACGAGCCGTTGTCGAGGCCGCTCTCCTGCCAGAAGGCCAGCGACTTGCCGTCGGTGTCGAAGACGACGACCGGCGCCTCACGGCCCGCCGACTCGAAGGCCTGCACGATGCCCATGCCGCCGATGCAGCCCGGGACGGCGGCGATCTCGGGCAGCGAGCCGATGATCCCGACGATCTCCTTCTGAGCCGTCGCCGAGTCGCAGAAGCCGTTGATCTCGGCAGCGACGGTCACATCGGGGTAGTCCGCGAGGATCTCCTGCTGGCGAGCGTGGAACGCCTCTTCGGGCTGAGAGCCCACGACACCGCGGTTGATGACGATGTTGCCGGTGCCGCCGATGGCCTCCAGCGCCGGCTCCAGCGAGTCGGCACCCCACTGGCCGTACTCGTTGCGCACGACGGTGCCGCAGCTGGTGTCCATGTCGGCGTCGAGGATGATGACGTTGATGCCTGCGCTGCAGGCTTCTTCGATGACCGGCACGAGCGCACTGGAGCTCGCCGGGATGACCATGAGCACATCCGGGTTCTGCAGCATGAGGCTGCGGATCTGCGAGGCCTGCTCGGTGGCGCTGTTTTCGCCCGGGGCGTTGACGACGGAGTACTCCGACACGACACCCTCGGCCTTGAGCTCTTCGGCGACGGTCTCGAACTTGTCAATGAGCGTCAGACGCCATCCGTTGACGAAGCCGTTCGACAGGGCGATCTTCAGCCCTTCGGGCTCGCCGCCGGCCGTCGTGTCGCCCGCGTCGCCCGTGCCGCCGGCGCAGCCGGCGATCAGCAGGGCAGCGGCTGCCGCTGCGGTCACCGCGGTGGCCGCGCGGCGGATTCCGGTGAACTTCATTGTCATTGCCTCCTGGTTTCGCTTCGTCGCGATATGACGAGCGCTCTGTATCTTGGCGCCAGGTCTGTCAACCTGTTACAACCAACCTGTCATGATGAGTTGGTGATGACTAACATAGGCATGAGCGAGGAAGCTGTCAATCGCGCGCGATACGCTCTCATCACTGCGCGTGCCGGATCGAAGGAGCCCCGCTATGCCGACACCTGCCACCTATGTCGCCCTCGACCGCGAAGCCGATATCCCGCTGTGGCAGCAGCTCGCTCGCGTCCTGCGCGAAGAGATCGAGCAGGGTCTGCTGCGGGCTGACCAGGCCCTCCCCTCCGAATCGGAGCTCATCGACCGCTACGCCGTGTCGCGAACGGTCGTGCGCGAGGCGCTCGCGGATCTCGTGCGCGGCGGGCTCATCTACAAGGTCCGCGCGCGCGGCTCCTTCGTCTCACCCCGGCGGCCCGACCTGAAGTTCATCGGGTCGATGACCGGGTCCTCCGATGACCTGTCCTCCACCGGACGCAGCGTCACGACCCGGGTCATCGACTTCGAGGTCGGGACCGCCGATGCGAGCGACGCCGAAGCACTCCGGATCACCGAAGGCTCTTCCGTCGTGCGCCTGCGACGACTGCGCAGCGTCGACGGCACCCCCTGGCTGCTCGTGGACACCGTGCTGCCATACGACCGCTTCCCCACTCTCGGTCGGGCGAACCTCGAGAACCGCTCGCTGTACGAGCACCTGCGGCGGCACTTCGGCGTGCAGCCGAGCGGTGCCGACCGATGGATCAGCGCCGTCATGCCCTCACCCGAAGACGCCGACCTGCTGCAGCTGGGGACGGGCCAGCCCGTGCTGTCGATCGAGTCGGTCGCGTGGGATGCCGACGGCGTGCCGTTCGAGAGGTACAGCGCCCTGCACCGCAGCGACGAGTCCCGGTTCTACGTCGGCATCCGGTAGCCGCTCACACGGTCGCGAGCACCCGCCGCCCCTCGGCCACGATCTCATCGGCGATCGCGCCGAGCAGCGGTGAGCGCAGGTTCCACTGCTGCCAGTGCAGCGTCACGTCGACGGGCGGGCCGCCGAGCGGCACGAGGTCGCCCGCGGCCAGCGGTCCGCGCGACTGGAACGTGGGCAGCAGCGCCCATCCGAGCCCGAGCAGCGTCGCCGCGGCGAAGTCGCTCGATGCCGGGACGTAATGCCGCGGCGGGGCGGCCGGAGCGACGCCCCGCGCCGCGAGCCACTGCGCCTGCAGGTCGTCTCGGCGGTCGAAGTCGATGAGGGGTGCGGCGGCCAGGGCCGCGGCATCCGGTCCGTCCGGAAACCACCGCTCGACGTACGCGGGGGTCGCGACGGCCTCGTAGCGCATGGCACCCAGCGTCGAGACGCGGCACCCCGCGACGGGCTCGGCGCGCGACGTGACAGCACCCATGACGGTGCCGGATTCGAGCAGGGCGGCCGTGAAGTCCTGATCGTCGCGGTGCAGATCGAACACGACGGGATGCCGCTGGGCCAGCCGCGCGAGCGGTTCGAGGAACCACGTCGCGAGCGAATCGGCGTTGACCGCGAGCGGCACCGAGGTGCGCACGTCGCCGTCGGGGTCGGCGCCCAGTGCGGCGATGGTGTCGTGCTCGAGCAGGGCGGCTTGACGTGCGAGCCGCACGACGGCGACGCCCGCCTCGGTCGGCCGCGCCGGCTTGGAGCGGATCAGCACCGTGCGCCCGAGCATCTCCTCGAGCGCCTTGATGCGCTGGCTGACGGCGGAGGGGCTGACGTGCAGTCGCCGCGCCGCGGCATCCAGCGTGCCTTCGTCGAGCACGACAGCGACGGTCTCGGCGAGCTCGAAGGGAATCCTCATCATCAGTCACACTAATGCTCCTGAAGAATCATGAGCTGGACTGAGCCGCGCGTCGGCCATAGCGTCGAAGACGTGCTCACCTCGATCCTCGCCGGCCTCGGCCTCGGTCTCTCCCTGATCATGGCGATCGGGGCGCAGAACCTCTTCGTGCTGCGGCAGGGGCTGCGTCGTGAGCATGTCTTCGTCGTCGCCGCGATCTGCGCCGTGTCGGATGCGACGCTCATCGTGCTCGGAGTCTCAGGTGTCGGCCTCGTGCTGCAGGCGGTTCCCTGGCTCGTCGACGTCGTGCGCTGGGCGGGCGCCGTCTTCCTCGTCGCCTATGGCCTCCTCGCGGCCAAGCGCGCCTGGCGCCCGAGCGGCGAAGCGTTCGTCGCGGCCGAGACCGAACGGCGCGACGGCCCGGGCACGATCACGACGCGCACGCGCCTGGCGCCCGTCGTGCTCACGACGCTCGCACTGACGTGGCTCAACCCGCACGTCTACCTCGACACGGTCTTCCTCCTCGGCTCGATCGCCAGCACCCACGGCGACGGCCGCTGGTGGTTCGCGTTCGGCGCCGTGCTCGCGAGCATCGTCTGGTTCTTCGGGCTCGCGTACGGCGCTCGCTTCCTCGGCCGCTGGCTGTCGACGCCCCGCGCCTGGCGCGTCGTCGATGCCGTCATCGCGGTCGTCATGATCGCGCTGGGCATCTCGCTCGTCCTCCCCCGCTGACCCACCCGCTGCGCGGATTCGAGGGCGTCCGGCACGATAGGGGGATGAAGCGTGTGCAGGTCGTTGTCCGCGGCACGGTCCAGGGGGTCGGCTACCGGTACACGATGCGCATGATCGCGAGGGACGCCGGCGTCTCGGGCTGGGTTCGCAATCGTCGCGACGGAAGCGTCGAGGCCGAGGTCGAGGGCGAGGACGCGCAGGTCGACGACGTGCTCGAGTGGATGGCGGAGGGACCGCCCGGCTCGCGCGTCGAGTCGGCCACCGTGACGGAGTCCGCACCCACGGGCGCGACCGGTTTCGAGGTGCGCGCGACCGCGTGAGCGGACGTCATCCCGGCACGCCGGCCGCGAGCTCGGCGAAGACCTCGTCGGCGCGCTCGCGCGTCGCCAGCGGCGCCCCCTGCCCCGCCCACAGCGACAGCAGGTCGCCGCCGTCGCGGCGTGCCGCCTCGGCGCGGAAGACGCCCGTGAGCCAGTTCTGCGCCGGGAATGGTGCGATGGCCCCCGAGGCTTCGATGTCGCGCATCGCACGATTGGGGATGCCGCGGGCGAGTCGGCCGCTCATCGCCCGGGTCAGCACGGTGTCCTCGGCCGCGGCTCGCGCGATCGCGCGCCGGTGCGCCTCGGTCGCGGCGGATTCGCGCGTGCGCAGGAACGCCGTGCCCACCTGCACCCCCGACGCGCCGAGCGCGAAGGCCGCCGCCACGCCGCGCCGGTCGGCGACGCCCCCGGCCGCGATGACGGGCACGCCCACCGCGTCGACGACCTGCGGCACGAGGGCGAACGTTCCCACGAGCGAGTTCTCGGCCGCACGCAGGAACGACACGCGGTGCCCCGCAGCCTCGGCCCCCGTCGCGACCACCGCATCGACGCCCGCCTCGTCGAGCGCGACGGCCTCGGCGACCGTCGTCGCCGTGCCGACGATTCGGATGCCGCGGCGATGCGCGGCACCCACGAGCTCCCGGCTCGGGGCGCCGTAGACGACGCTCACGACCGCGGGTGCGGCATCCATCACCGCCTGCACCTGGTCGGCGATGTCGGGCAGGAACCTCTCCGGGAGCGTCGGCGGCGCGACGCCGACGGCGTCGTAGAGCGGAGCGAGCGCAGCCAGCGCCGATGTGAGTTCGACATCGGCGGGCGTCACCTCGTCACCGGTGGGCAGCCACAGGTTGACCGCGAACGGCTTCGGGGTCGCGGCCTTCACCGCGGCGATCGTCTCGGTGATGCGGTCGGGCGCGTACCCGTAGAGACCGTAGGAGCCCAGGCCTCCCGCTTCGCTCACGGCGCCCGTGAGCGAGACCGACGACAGTCCGCCGAACGGGCCGAGCACGATCGGCACGTCGATTCCGAACAGGTCCTGCAGGCGGCGCGGCATGCCCTCGACGGTACTCCCCCACCGACGACGAAGGACCCCACCCACGGGTGAGGTCCTTCGTTCGGTTCCTGAGCCTGTGCTCGGTTCCTGAGCCTGTCGAAGGATCAGATGACGTTGACGTCCAGCGGGATGCCGGGGCCGAACGTGGTCGACACCGCACCCTTCTGGATGTAACGGCCCTTCGCGCTCGACGGCTTCAGACGCACGATCTCTTCGAGAGCGGCGTTGAGGTTCTCGTCGAGCTGCTCGGCCGTGAACGACGCCTTGCCGACGATGAAGTGCACGTTGGCGTGCTTGTCGACGCGGAACTCGATCTTGCCGCCCTTGATCTCCTCGACGGCCTTGGCCGCGTTGGGGGTCACGGTGCCGGTCTTCGGGTTCGGCATGAGGCCACGGGGACCGAGGACCTTTCCGAGGCGTCCGACCTGACCCATGAGCTCAGGGGTCGAGACGGCCGCATCGAAGTCGGTCCATCCGTCGGCGACCTTCGCGATGAGCTCGGCGCCGCCGACCTCATCAGCGCCCGCCGCGATCGCGGCCTCGGCGGCCGGACCCGTCGCGAAGACGATGACGCGGGCGGTCTTGCCCGTGCCGTGCGGCAGCATGACGGTGCCGCGCACCATCTGGTCGGCCTTGCGCGGGTCGACCGAGAGCTTGAGGGCGACCTCGACGGTGGAGTCGAACTTCGACGAGCCGGTCTCCTTCGCGAGAGCGACGGCCTCGGTCGGCGTGTAGAACGTGTCGGCGGCGATCTTCGCCGCGGCGGCCTTGTAGGCCTTGGACTTGTGTGCCATGTCTATTCCCCTCAGCCCTCGACCGTGATGCCCATGGAGCGAGCCGTGCCGGCGATGATCTTCATCGCGGCGTCGACATCGTTCGCGTTGAGGTCGGGCTGCTTGGTCTCGGCGATCTGGCGCACCTGATCCTTCGTGAGCTTGCCCACCTTGGCGGTGTGCGGCGTCGCCGATCCCTTGCCCACGCTGGCGGCCTTCTTGATGAGCTCTGCCGCGGGCGGGGTCTTCAGGATGAACGTGAAGCTGCGGTCCTCGTAGACGGTGATCTCCACGGGGATGACGTTGCCGCGCTGCGACTCGGTCGCGGCGTTGTACGCCTTGCAGAACTCCATGATGTTGACGCCGTGCTGACCGAGCGCGGGCCCGATCGGCGGCGCCGGGTTGGCTGCACCGGCGTTGATCTGAAGCTTGATCAGGCCGGTCACCTTCTTCTTCGGTGCCATTCTTCTTCCTTTCGATCGAATCGGATGCTGCTGCATCCGGTTCTCCCGCACATCCGGCCTTTCCGGAGTGCGGTGTCTTGTGGGTCTCGATACGGCGGCTGCGCCGCCTACTCGACCTTGCGCCGAGTCGCATCAACGCTGCTGCGCAGCATTGATCCGCCTCGCTACAACTTTGTGACCTGGTCGAACGAGAGCTCGACGGGGGTCTCACGCTCGAAGAGCGAGACGAGGACCGTGAGCTTGCCGCTCTCGGGCTTGATCTCGCTGATCGTGCCGGGAAGACCCGCGAACGAGCCCTCCTTGATCGTGATGGTTTCGCCGACCTCGAAGTCGACCTCGGCGGGGATGACGCGCGCCGCGGCGCCGCCGGCCTGCTTCGTGGCGGCCCCGCCCTTGGCGGGAGCGACGTCCTTGATCTCGACGAGGCTCTTCAGCATGTTGAAGGCTTCTTCGAAGCGCAGCGGGGTGGGGTTGTGCGCGTTGCCCACGAACCCGGTCACGCCCGGCGTGTGACGCACGACCGACCAGGTGTCCTCGTTGAGCTCCATGCGCACGAGCACGTAGCCGGGGATCCGGACGCGCGTGACCATCTTGCGCTGTCCGTTCTTGATCTCGACGACGTCCTCCATCGGGACCTCGATCTGGTAGATGTCTTCCTCGACCTCGAGCGTCGACTTGCGCTGCTCGATGTTGGCCTTCACCTTGCGCTCGAATCCGGCGTAGGAGTGGATGACGTACCACTTGCCCGGCAGGCTCCGCAGATCGGCGCGGAAGGCCTCGTACGGGTCCTCTTCCTCGGACTCGTCAGCGTCTTCGGACGCATCGGCGACCTCTGCGGCGTCAGCGGGCGAGACGCTCGCTTCGACCTCGTCGACGACCTCGGCCGCGGCGGCGACCTCGTCGACGACCGCGGGGTCGAGCACGGGCGCGTCTTCATCGCCGTTGACGTCGGGGCCGTCGTACGGCGCCACGTCGTCGGCGTGGTCGGCCTGGTACTCGGCCACCTCGTCGGCGATGGATTCGTTGAGGGCCTCTGCGGCGGCCTCGGCCTCTGCGGCCTCGTCGATGTTCAGGGCGTCGTTCACGATCGCGTCAGCCTCCGGGTCGTCGATGTCGATGTCGTCGTTGTCGGAGAGGTCTTCGCTGTTCGAGTCGTCCACGATGTGCAGTGCGACGTGCTCCGCGGGCTCGACCGAGCGCTCCTCTTCCGCGAGGACGTTGCCCTCCTGGGCTTCGTCGTCTTCAGAGGACTGCTCTGCGGCCGTAGCCCAGTCCACGTCGTCGTTAAATCTTTCAGACACTTCGTTAACTTCCATTCCGTGGGCGGATGCTGCGATCCTGCCCGCGTCGTGAATCAGCTCAGGCGGGGATGCCGAAGACGACCGTCGTGACCCAGACGAACAGCAGGTCGAGGCCGTAGACGAACGCCATCATGACGACGACGAACCCCAGCACCACCAGCGTGTACTTCAGCAGCTCCTGGCGAGTCGGCGTGACGACCTTGCGCAGTTCTGCGAACACCTGACGGATGAACAGCACGATGCGCGCGAAGGGGTTGAGCCTCTTCTCGCGTGATCCGCCGCTCGAAGCGACGATCTCGCCGCCCGGCTCGTCCTGCATCATCGATGTCACCTGATTTACCTTCCGTGTGTCAGAGCGTGTCGGCGCGACTGCCGACAGCGCTGACGCGCAGGGCGGACAGGAATCGAACCTGCAACCTGCGGTTTTGGAGACCGCTGCTCTGCCAATTGAGCTACCGCCCTAGAGACCCTGGGGATCTCAGGTTGCCTGCATGCGGTCGCCGCGACCATGTTCCGGGAAGCACCCGAAGCGCGGGCACGGCGAAAAAATGCAGACTTCAACTGCACCATCCAGTGTACGGCATGCCTTCCACGCCCGCGAACCGGATCAGTACTGCTGAACGCCGTATCGATCGGGCTCCTCGGCGCGTTCGAAGGCGCGCCCCGTGAGCGATGTCGCCGTGACGCGCACGTAGGTGTATTTCAGCGTCGGGATCCAGGGCGTCAGGCCGAGCCCGTCGGCGCGTTCGACCTCTGCCGACGTGTCGAGCACGTGCGCCCGGCCGCGCAGCACGACGCTCCAGGCATCCGTGTCGGTGTGATCGTCGACCTCGAAGAGCACTTCGTCGTTGGCGGTCAGCTCGAACAGCTTGCTGCCCTGCGCGGTGCGGAACAGCACGGCGTCGCCGTCGACGACGTAGTTGACCGGGAAGATGTCGATGACCTCACCCACGCGAGTGACGAGCCGCCCGAGCTCCTGCCCGCGCAGACGCTCCCAGCATTCGTCGTCGTTCAGGCGGACGACGGGATCTTTGCGTGCATCCATGACTCCATCCTGCCCCTTCCTCGCACCCCGCGATACCTCTCCCCCGCCCGGTTCGCCGCGGTGCTCGCCCCGCCCGCCCTGCCCGCCCCGCCGCCCTCGCCGCGATGTCGAGCCCGACCATTTCCGTCGAACCCGACATCGTCGACGTACGGCTCGACGGGATCGGTACGGTTCGGCGGGGTGCGGTGCTCCGGGGGCGAACGACCGGGACGCGACGGTCAGGGGCCGACGCGGATGAGCTTCTTGTTGACGAACTCGTCGGCGGCGAGCAGACCCATCTCGCGCGACGTTCCCGAGCGCTTGACGCCGCCGAAGGGCAGGCCGGCCTCGTCGGCGAGCACGAGGTTGACGTAGACCATGCCCGCCTCGATCCGGTCGGCGATGCGCGCCGCCTGCTCGCTGTCGGTCGTGAAGACGTAGGAGCCCAGCCCGTACGGGGTGTCGTTCGCGACGGCGACCGCCTCGTCCTCGCCCGAGACCTTGTAAACGACGCCGACCGGCCCGAAGAACTCTTCGCGGTAGGCATCCATGTCGCTCGTGACGCCGGTCAGGACGGTGCCGGGATAGTACGCGCCGTCGCGCGTGCCCCCTGTGACGAGCGTCGCACCCTGCGCGACGGCCCGCTCCACCTGCTCGGCGAGCCGCTCGGCCGCCGTGAGCGACGAGAGCGGACCGAGCACGGTGTCCTCGGCGAACGGGTCGCCGACCTGCGCGCCGCTCATCCGCTCGACGAACTTCTCGAGGAACCCGTCGTAGAGCTCCTGGTCGACGATGAAGCGCTTGGCGGCGTTGCAGGACTGGCCGTTGTTGTCGAGGCGCGCTTCGACCGCGGCATCCACCGTCGCGTCGAGGTCGTCGGTGGACAGCAGGATGAAGGGGTCCGAACCGCCGAGCTCGAGAGCGACCTTCTTCAGGTTGCGCCCCGCGATCTCGGCGACGGCGGAGCCGGCGCGCTCCGAGCCGGTCACCGAGACGCCCTGCACCCGGCGGTCGGCGATGACGGTGGCCGCCTGGTCGTTCGTCGCGTAGATGTTCGTATAGACGCCCTCGCCCATACCGGCATCCGCATAGATCTGCGCAATCGCGGCGGCCGACTCGGGGCACTGCGACGCGTGCTTGAGGAGGATCGTGTTTCCGACGACGATGTTCGGCGCCGCGAAGCGCGCGACCTGGTAGTACGGGAAGTTCCACGGCATGATGCCCAGCAGCACTCCGAGGGGCGTCCGACGGATGACGGCGGTGCCCTCCCCCTCGATGTCGACAGGCTGGTCACCCGTGATCTTGTCGACGTGGTCGGCGTAGTACTCGGTGATGTCGGCGGCGAAGTCGACCTCGCCCTCGGCGGCGGCGAGCGGCTTGCCCATCTCGCGCACGATGATCGCGGCGAGCTCGTCACGGCGCTCGCGGTGCAGCTCGGCGACCCGACGGATCCGCGCCGCACGCTCGGAGGCGGGAACATCGCGCCACGAACGATAGGCGGTGTCGGCCTGTGCGATGGCGGCATCCAGCGCATCATCGGTGATCGTCGGGTACGAGGCGAGGGTCTCACCGGTTGCGGGATTGACGACGGCGTAGTCGGTCATGGCATCTCTCCGATCGGGTGCGGGGTCACGGTCTGCTCTTCTTGCGGGTTCGGGGAACGACGATCATCGGCACCGGCAGCTCGCGCAGCATCTTCGCCGCCGTCGATCCGAGAAAGAGCCGTCGCGGTCGGGCGAGGCGACTGGAACCGACGACGGCGAGCTCGCCGGGCTCCCAGCTGAGGTGTTCGACGGCTTCTTCGATGCTGTCGCCGAGTCCCACGACGGCTTCGGCCTCGACGCCCCGGGGCAGCGTGCCGCGGGCGTGCACGAGCACCTCGTCGGCGTGATAGGCGGCGGATTCGAGGCTCGCGACACCGGCGGGGAGGTCGAGGGCGACGAGCGAGACGAGCCGCAGCTCCGCCTGCGTCGTGGCGGTGAGCGCGAGGCTCTCTTCGAGCAGCACGTCGGCGCCGGGCCGCAGGCCGATCGCCGCTGTGATCCGAGAGACGCCGAGCGCGGGGTCGATGCGGCGCGCCCCCTCGGGCGCCAGCATGACCGGCACGTCGGCCGAGTGCAGCAGCTCGGTCGCGACGGTGCCGAGGCGGTGACGCCCTCGCCGTCCGCCCGAGGCGGCACCGACGACGATGTGGGATGCCTCGAGTTCGTGCGCGGCCTCGAGCAATCCGGCCGCGAACGACTCCCCGTAGCGCACGTGCGTGTCGTGTTCGACGGCGCCGGCGAGTTTGTCGGGCACGGCGGCCAGCCACTCCTCGACCTGCTCCTCGAGGTGTCGGCGGTAGTTCGCAGCCGGCAGCGCGACGATGTGGCGGCTCTCATCGGGCAGCACGACGACGACATCGAGGGTCGCGCCGGTCGCCGCGGCGAAGCGCGTCCCCAGCGCGAGGGCGTCGGCCCCCGCATTCGTCGCCGCGTAGCCCACGACGACATGTCCGCTCACACCCGCACCTCCCCGATGATCGGTCACACGGCGCCGAGCGCCTCCGCCACGACGTCCAGCCCCTCGCGCAGAAGCGTATCGGGGATGGACAGCGGCGGAAGGAAGCGGATGACGTTGCCGTAGGTGCCGCACGTGAGCACGATGACACCGGCGGCGATGCAGGCTTTCGCGACGGCGGCCGTGAGCGCAGCATCCGGCTCGGCCGTGGCGGGGTCGACGAACTCGGCCGCGACCATCGCGCCGTGACCGCGCACGTCGCCGATCCGCGGATCGGCGGCCTGCAGTTCGGTCAGCCTGCCCTTCAGGATCTGCTCGACCTCACGGGCACGCGCGGGCAGATCATCCGACTCGAACACCTCGATCGCGGCGAGGGCCGCCGCGCACGCGACCGGGTTGCCGCCGTAGGTGCCGCCGAGGCCGCCCGAGTGCGCGGCATCCATGATGTCGGCCCGGCCCGTCACGGCGGCGAGAGGGAGTCCCCCCGCGATCCCCTTCGCCGTCGTGATCAGGTCGGGCACGATTCCGAACCGGGTGCTCGCGAACATCTCCCCCGTGCGGGCGAACCCGGTCTGGATCTCGTCGGCGATGAAGACGACGCCGTTCGCGCGGCACCAGTCCACGATCGCCGGAAGGAATCCGTCGGCGGGGACGATGAAGCCGCCTTCCCCCTGGATGGGCTCGATGATGACGGCGGCGAGATCACCGGCACCGACCTGCTTCTCGATGATCGAGATCGCCCGCTTCGCGGCATCCGCCCCGGAAAGACCGTCGCGATACGGATACGACAGCGGGGCGCGGTAGATCTCGCTCGCGAAAGGACCGAACCCGCTCTTGTAGGGCATCGCCTTCGCCGTGAGCGCCATCGTCAGGTTGGTGCGGCCGTGGTAGCCGTGGTCGAACGCGACGACGGCGTGCCTGCCGGTGAACTTGCGCGCGATCTTGACGGCGTTCTCGACCGCCTCCGCGCCGGAGTTGAACAGCGCGCTCTTCTTCGCGTGGTCGCCGGGGGTCACGCGGTTGAGCGCTTCGGCGACGGCGACGTACGACTCGTACGGCGAGATCATGAAGCACGTGTGACTGAACTGCGCGATCTGCGCCTGCACGGCCTCCACGACCTTCGGATGCGCGTTGCCGAGCGTCGTGACAGCGATGCCCGAGCCGAGGTCGATGAGCGAGTTGCCGTCGGCGTCGACGACGACGCCGCCGCCGGCCGCGACGGCTGAGATCGGCACCGTGTGCGCGACCCCCGCTGCGACCGCGGCGGACTTCCGCTCGAGCAGGCGCTGCGACTTCGGACCCGGGATGCTGGTGATCAGTCGGCGCTCCTGGACGAGGCCGGGTCCACCGAGCGGCGTAGGCGTGGGGATCATGCTCGCGAGCGTACGGGTGCCCCCGGGCAAAGACACGTGCCTACGTGTACTTTTTGGAAGGACAGCTATACGTCCCGTACAGGAGGAGTCGCCATGCCCGCCGTCGCGCCAGCGCCCACTGTGCGTGCGCTTCTCGCCCGCGGCGACCTGCAGCTCACGCTCATCACCGAAGCGGATTCCCCCGCGGCGCTGGACCGCGAAGTGCGCTGGGTGCACTCGAGTGATCTCGCCGACCCGACGCCGTTCCTCTCGGAGGGGCTCGTGCTGCTCACGACGGGCACCCAGTTCCAGGGCGAGGACGCGACCACCCCCGGCGCGTACGTCCAGCGCCTCGCGTCACGCAGCGTCGCGGGGCTCGGGTTCGGCACGGCGGTCGTGCGCGACGGCATCCCGCCCGATCTCTCCGACGCGTGTCGTGCGGCGGGGATCCCCCTCTTCGAAGTCCCCTACCGCACGCCGTTCATCGCCATCGCGCGCGCCAACGCCGAGGCGATCGCAGCGCAGACGTTCGAACGGCGCAGCTGGGCGCTCGCCGCCCAGCGTGCGATCTCGCTCGCGGCCCTGCGCCCGGACGGACTCGACCGGACGCTCGCGGAGCTCGCGCGGCAACTCGAGACGTGGGTCGGGCTGTTCGACGCGGCGGGCGAGCTCGTCCGCGAGCATCCCGCCGCCCTCGACGCCGAGACGGCAGCCTCGCTGCGCGACGAGGTCGACATCGTGCTGCGGCGTGCTGCCCGCGCGGGCTCCGCGCTCCAGATCGGGGCCACGGCGTTCACCCTGCAGACGCTCGGCCGCGGCGGAAGCCTGCGCGGCGTCATCGCGATCGCGGCGGGCGGGCTCGATCACGAGGGGCGCGGCGTCGTGACAGCGGTCATCGCGATGGCCGGCCTCGCGCTCGAGCAGCACGACGGCCTCGCGCGTGCGCGCAATGCGCTGCGCGCCGGACTCATCCAGATCCTGCTCACCGGCGACCCCGCCCTCGCGCGACGCATCGCGCACGAGCTGTGGGGTCCACTGCCGACGGCGCCCGTGCTGGTGGCGATCGCGGACGCCGTGGACAGCGGCGCGGCCGGGCTCACCGACTTCCTCGAGCTGCGCATCGACGAACGGCGCGGGTCGGTCTTCTTCGGCGGCAGTGACGACGGCCTCGTGATCGTGGTGCCCGCCGACGACCGTCGCATCCTCGACGATGTCGTGGCACGCTTCGACACGCAGCTGGGGGTGTCCGACCCCGTGGGCTACGACGCCTTTCACAGCGCGCTCGAACAGGCGCGCGTCGCCCGCGCGCGCGGGCGGGGACCGCTCACCGATTTCGCCGACGTCGCCCCGGCGGGGGTCTTGTCGGCGCTGTCCGCGGACGCGCACGTGCTCGCGGCCGCCGAGCTTGCGCCGCTCACGGATCATGACACAGAAGAGGGCACGCGCCTCGTCGAGACTCTCGCCGCGTGGCTGGACAACGACTGCTCCCACGAGGCATCCGCGCGGGCACTCGGGGTGCACCGGCACACGATCCGCACGCGGCTGGGCGTCATCGAGCAGATCCTCGGGCGCGATCTGACCTCGTTCGCGACCCGCGCCGAGCTGTGGGCTGCGCTGCGGGTGCGCGGCGGCTGACTCACGGCGTTCGCGAGCCTGTCCGCCGCCCGGTCAGCGCGGCGCGTGCGCCTCGAGGAACTCGTACACGTCGGTCGTGTCCACCCCCGGGAAGGCGCCGGTCGGCAGCGTCGCGAGCAGGGTCCGCGGTGTTCGCACGTTCGGCCACGAATGCTCGCGCCACGCCGACTCGAGCTCGGCGGGAGCGCGTCGGCAGCACGCCTCGACCGAGTGCGTCGACGTGCCGCGGTTCACGGTGTCGCGTCCGAGGAACCACTTCGTGTCATCGAACCGCACGCCCACCGACACGGAGTGCGCCCCCTCGCTCGACAGTTCGACGCGCGCCGTGCACCAGTAGGTGCCGTTGCCGGTATCGGTGTACTGGTAGTACGGATTGAAATGGTCGTCCTCGTCGAAGACGACGCGCGACGTCCACTTGCGGCAGCACATCTGCCCCTCGATCGAGCCGAGACGGTCGGTCGGGAAGTTGACGTCGTCGTTCTCGTACGCCTTCGTGATGGTGCCCGATTCGTGCACCTTGAGGAAGTGCACCGCGATGTCGAGGTGCATCGTCGCGAGGTTCGTGAACCGGTGCGCCGCCGTCTCGTACGACACCGAGTAGGCGTCGCGCAGATCCTCGATCGAGATCGCCCGGTCCTTCTTCGCCTCGCGCAGCGCGGGCACGACGTGCGCCTCGGGAATCAGCAGCGCTCCGGTCAGGTAGTTCGTCTCGACGCGCTGGCGCAGGAACTCGGCATACGAGGTGGGCTCGCGATGCCCGAGGATGCGGCTGGACAGCGCCTGCAGCACAGCGGTGCGCGGGTCGCCCTTCGCCGCGAGCCGGCTCGACAGATAGAGCCGCCCGTTCTTGATATCGGCGACGCTGCGGGTCGTCTGCGGCAGATCGGCGACGTAGTGCAGCGTGAACCCGAGGTGCGCCGCGATGTCCGACGCGGTGCGCTGCGTGAGGGGGCCGCCGGGGTGATCGACGGCATCCAGGATCCGCCGCGCATGCCCCTCGAGGTCGGCGAAGTAGTTGTTCTGCGTGCGCATGAGCTTGCGCAGCGCGACATTGGCGCGCCGAGCCTCTTCGGGGGTCGCGGCACGCTCGTCGCGCAGTCGTTCGATCTCGCCCTGCAGCGCGATCATCGCGGCGAGCGCCTCGGTGGGGATCGTCTTTCCGATGCGGAACGGCTCGATGCCGAGCGCCTGGAACGTGGACCCGCGCATGGCGCGCTCGAGGGAGATCTCGAGCGTCGCGCGCTCATCGAGAGGCTCTGACTCCAGGAGCGCGTCCAGCGTCGAGCCGAGCGCTCGGGCGATCGCGCGCAGCAGTGTGAGCTTGGGTTCACGACGACCGTTCTCGATCATCGACAGCTGACTGGGAGCACGGTCGACGGCCGTCGCGAGCTCGTCCAGCGTCATCCCGCGCTGCGTGCGCAGCTGCCGGATACGGCGGCCGATCGTGAGTGCATCCACATCCTCAGTCATATCGAGGATCGCATCCATATCGGCTCCTTCTGCCCGTGACGATGACCGGATTCTGTCACGAAAGCAGAAGTATGCGCAAAGTTCACAGCGGTATCCGTGGGTTCAGCCCCAGAAGTTCACCCAGAGTGGATGCCACGACCCACCGCCCGGCTTTCGCACAACGAAGCGCCATCCGTTCCCCACCTTCCACGTTCCGCACAGAGAGGCCAGGACCCATGACACCTGCGACCGCGACGCCGATGCGTACACACACCGCTTCGATCCCCGCCCAGACCCACGAACCCCAGATCGAGATCCTCGGCGCGATCCGCCCCCGCTACGACGAGATCCTCACCCCCGAGGCCATCGCCTTCCTCACCGAGCTGCACCTCCGCTTCTGCGGACGCCGCCACGACCGACTCGCCGACCGCATGCGCCGCCGGTTCGAGATCGGCAACGGGCACGACCCGCAGTTCCGCGACGACACCCGGCACATCCGCGAGGACGCGCAATGGCAGGTGGCCGGCGCGGGACCCGGCCTCGAGGACCGCCGCGTCGAGATCACCGGTCCGACCGACCCGAAGATGACGATCAATGCGCTGAACTCCGGCGCGAAGGTGTGGCTCGCCGACCAGGAGGATGCCACGAGCCCGACCTGGCGCAACGTCATCGAGGGTCAGCTGTCGCTGCGCGACGCGATTCGCGGCGACCTGTCGTTCACGAGCCCCGAGGGCAAGGTCTACGAGGTGACCGCCGAGCAGACGCCCACGATCGTGATGCGCCCGCGAGGCTGGCACCTGACCGAGAAGCACATCTCCTTCACCGACCGCGGCGGCCGGACACTGGCGGCCTCGGGGTCGCTCGTCGACTTCGGGCTGTACTTCTTCCACAACGCCCAGGCACTCATCGACGGCGGTCGTGGCCCCTACTTCTACATCGCGAAGCTCGAGTCGAGCGAAGAGGCGAAGCTGTGGGACGACGTCTTCACGTTCAGTGAGCAGTACGTGGGGCTTCCCCACGGCACGATTCGCGCCACGGTGCTCATCGAGACGCTGCCGGCCGCCTTCGAGATGGAGGAGATCCTCTTCGAGCTGCGCGACCACTGCGCGGGCCTCAACGCCGGCCGGTGGGACTACATCTTCTCGATCATCAAGAACTACCGCGGCCGCGGGGCGCGATTCGTCCTCCCCGACCGCAGCGAGGTCACGATGACCGTGCCGTTCATGCGGGCCTACACCGAGCTGCTGGTCAAGACGTGCCACAAGCGCGGGGCCTTCGCGATCGGCGGCATGAGCGCGTTCATCCCGAACCGGCGTGACCCCGAGGTGACAGCGCGCGCGTTCGAGAAGGTGGCCGCCGACAAGAAGCGCGAGGCCGGAGACGGCTTCGACGGCACGTGGGTGGCCCACCCCGATCTGATTCCCGTCGCGAGGGCCGAGTTCGACGCCGTGCTGGGCGATCGCCCCAACCAGATCGACCGTCAGCGCGACGACGTCGAGGTGCGAGCGGCCGACCTGATCGATGTGCACATCGGCCGGCCGGTGACGGCGGCGGGTGTGTACGGCAACGTCTCGGTCGCCATCCGCTACCTCGAGGCGTGGCTGCGCGGCCTCGGCGCCGTCGCGATCGACAACCTGATGGAGGATGCCGCGACCGCCGAGATCTCACGCTCGCAGGTGTGGCAGTGGATCCACCAGGACCGCACGACCGACGACGGCACGCCGATCACGCGCGACTACATCGAGGGGCTCATCACGCAGGTGCTGAGCGAGGTCGACAGGACCGGCGGGGACCGTTTCGACGATGCCGCCGCGATCTTCCGCGAGGTCGCGCTCGGCATCGACTTCCCGGCGTTCCTCACGCTCCCCGCGTACGCGAAGTACCTCAACGACAGCGAGTGAACCGCTTCCCCCACGGCTCCTTCGAGCCGACCGGCACACAGACCAAGGATTGACATGACCGCTTATCAGAACGACATCGCCGCCATTCAGGCACTGAAGGAACAGAACGGTTCCCGCTGGGATGCCGTGAACCCCGAGTACGTCGCCCGCATGCGGGCGCAGAACCGCTTCCGGACCGGCCTCGAGATCGCTCAGTACACGGCCGACATCATGCGCACGGACATGGCCGAGTACGACGCCGATTCGTCGCTCTACACTCAGTCCCTCGGCGTCTGGCACGGCTTCATCGGGCAGCAGAAGCTCATCTCGATCAAGAAGCACCTGAAGACCACGAACAAGCGCTACCTCTACCTGTCGGGCTGGATGGTCGCAGCGCTCCGGTCGGAGTTCGGCCCCCTTCCCGACCAGTCGATGCACGAGAAGACCTCGGTGCCGGCGCTCATCGAGGAGCTGTACACCTTCCTCCGGCAGGCGGACGCCCGTGAGCTCGACCTGCTCTTCACGAAGCTCGACGACGCCCGCGTCGCCGGCGACGAGACGGCGGTGGAGTTCATCCAGTCGCAGATCGACAACTACGAGACACACGTCGTGCCGATCATCGCCGACATCGATGCCGGCTTCGGCAACCCCGAGGCGACCTACCTGCTGGCGAAGAAGATGATCGAGGCGGGAGCCTGCGCCATCCAGATCGAGAATCAGGTCTCGGACGAGAAGCAGTGCGGCCACCAGGACGGCAAGGTCACGGTGCCGCACGACGACTTCATCGCGAAGCTCAACGCCGTGCGCTACGCGTTCCTCGAGCTCGGGATCGACAACGGCGTCATCGTCGCGCGCACCGACTCGCTCGGCGCCGGCCTCACGCAGAAGCTGGCCGTCTCGCACGCGCCGGGTGATCTCGGTGACCAGTACAACGCGTTCCTCGATGTCGAGCAGATCGACGCCGCGGACCTCGGCGACGGCGACGTCGTCATCAAGCGCGACGGCATGCTGCTGCGCCCCAAGCGCCTCGCCAGCAACCTGTACCAGTTCCGCGCCGGCACGGGCGAGGCCCGGTGCGTGCTCGACGGCATCACGTCGCTGCGCAACGGCGCCGACCTGCTGTGGATCGAGACCGAGAAGCCGCATGTCGAGCAGATCGCGGGCATGGTCGACGAGATCCGCAAGGAGATCCCGAACGCGAAGCTCGTCTACAACAACAGCCCGTCGTTCAACTGGACGCTCAACTTCCGCCAGCAGGCCTACGACCAGCTCGCGGAGCAGGGCGCGGACGTCTCGACCTACGACCGTGCCGACCTCATGAACGTGGTGTACGACGACACCGAGCTCGCCGGGCTCGCCGACGAGAAGATCCGCACCTTCCAGAAGGACGGCGCGGCGCGCGCCGGGATCTTCCACCACCTCATCACGCTGCCGACCTACCACACGGCCGCCCTGTCGACCGATGACCTGGCCAAGGGCTACTTCGGCGACGACGGCATGCTCGCCTACGTCCGGGGTGTGCAGCGCCGCGAGATCCGCGAGGGCATCGCCACCGTCAAGCACCAGAACATGGCGGGCAGCGACATCGGCGACAACCACAAGGAGTACTTCGCCGGGGATGCCGCTCTCAAGGCGGGCGGCACGAACAACACGATGAACCAGTTCGGCTGAGTCCATCCCCTGACAAGGCCCGGGTCTGGGAGATCCGGGCCTTCGTCGTGCCAGGAGGCCGCGCGCCACGGTGACGCAAGACGGTGCGACCGTCCTGCGTCAGCTGTCGCGCAGCGTCAGATCGTCGGGGCTGATCGCCCGGACGCCGTCGAAGCGAGTGAGATCGGTGTCGTACGTGACGACGCTCGCGCGGTTCTCGATGGCGAGTGCCGCCAGATGCGCATCATCGACGAGGTTCGCCGCGGTTCCGCGCGCAACGAGCAGACGCTCGAGGATCTCGGCGTGACGCGCGCCGGGATGGAGCACGTGAGCACTGGGAGCGGCCAGCCAGTCGTGAACCTGCGCCATCGCCTCCGACGCCGTCAGCGGAGACGGGAACACCCGAGGGTTCGTGGTCAGGCGCACGAACCCCAGCAGCGCGTTCCAGCTGAACCCGACATCGTCCGCACCGTCGAGTGCCGCATCGAGCCACGCAACGGATGCCCGGTGCTGCGCGCTGCGAGTGTCGACCGCGTACACGAGGACGTTGGTGTCGACGACCCTCATCGTCCGACCTGCAGGCGCCGCACCAGCTCGTCGTCTTCCATCTCTCCCAGCACGCGGTTCGCATGGACGAGATCGATCGCCGCTGCCCCGAGGTCGCGCGGCTTCGTGTACCCGCCCGCCCGCTTGGCTGCCGGTGTCGTCCCGACGCGAATCGCGTCATTGAGAGCACGCTTGAACGAGATGCCCCGCTGCGCCATGAGCCGGCGGATCGCGGCTTCTGTGTCGGCATCCAGGGTGACGGTCGTACGCACGATTGACAGCATAGCATCAGCAAGTCTGATGACAGGCTGCCATCTCGCACGCAGCCACGCCGCGCGAGGCGCCTGCGACACCGGGCGAATCTTCCCGATGATGCTGGATGTTCATCTCCCCAGAGGAATACCGGCCGACTACGCTCGTTGTCGTGACCGAACGCGCCCCCCTGTCCCGCAAGCTCAGTGCCATCGCCGAGTCCGCGACCCTCAAGGTCGACGCCAAGGCGAAGGCCCTCCAGGCCGCCGGCCGGCCCGTCATCTCGTACGCCGCCGGTGAGCCCGACTTCTCGACGCCGCCGTTCGTCGTCGAGGCCGCCGCCCACGCACTGCAGGATCCCGCGAACTACCGGTACACACCGGCGGTCGGGCTGCCCGTGCTGCGCGAGGCGATCGCGGCGAAGACGCTGCGCGACTCGGGCCTCGAGGTCGCCCCGTCGCAGGTCATCGTCACCAACGGCGGCAAGCAGGCGGTCTACCAGGCGTTCCAGGCGGTCGTGAATCCGGGCGACGAAGTCCTGCTGCCGGCGCCCTACTGGACGACGTACCCCGAGGTCATCGCGCTGGCCGGGGGCACCCCGGTCGAGGTCTTCGCCGGCGCCGATCAGGAGTACAAGGTCACCGTCGCGCAGCTCGAGGCGGCCCGCACCGACAAGACGACGGCGCTCGTGTTCGTCTCTCCGTCGAACCCGACCGGCTCGGTCTACACGGCGGAAGAGACCAAGGCGATCGGCGAGTGGGCGCTCGAGCACGGCATCTGGATCATCTCGGACGAGATCTACCAGAACCTCGTCTACGAAGGCGTTCGCGCGGTGTCGGTCGTCGAGGCCGTGCCAGAGGTCGCCGGTCAGACGATCCTCGTCAACGGCGTCGCGAAGACCTACGCCATGACCGGCTGGCGGGTGGGCTGGATGGTCGGTCCCGCCGATGCGATCAAGCTCGCCGCGAACCTGCAGTCGCACCTGTCGTCGAACGTGAACAACATCGCGCAGCGCGCGGCGCTCGCCGCCCTCACGGGCCCGCAGACCGAGGCGGAGGACTTCCGTCTCGCGTTCGACCGCCGCCGGAAGCTCATCGTGTCCGAACTCGCCGCGATCGACGGCGTCGAGGTGCCGACGCCGCTCGGCGCGTTCTACGTCTATCCCGACGTGCGCGGCCTGCTGGGCCGCGAGTGGCGTGGCACCCGCATCGACACGACGCTCGAGCTCGCTGATTTCATCCTCGACCAGGCCGAGGTCGCCGTCGTGCCCGGCGAGGCCTTCGGCCCCTCGGGCTACTTGCGCCTCTCGTATGCGCTCGGCGACGACGCGCTCCTCGAGGGAGTGCGGCGCCTGCAGGACCTGTTCGCCCAGTGATGAGCGCGGAGCCTCACCCGCGCTCCACCCTGATCCGCGCACGCCGAGCGGCCCTGCTCATGAGTGCAGGTCTGCTGTTGACGGGCTGCGGCGTCCTGACTTCCGGGCCCTCTCCCACATCGACCTACACGGACGCCGCGGGGGCGACGATCGTCGTCGACTGGACCGACTACCCCGCTCACGCCGGACAGGGCGGCGAAGCCATGCTCGGCGCGCCGGACCAGGACGGACTCGAGGAGCCCGCCAGAGAGCTCATCGAACAGCTCCGCACCGCCGTCGAGCAGGAATCCGGCCTCGCCCTCGTCCCGAGCGAGGCCGAGCAGTCATGGTTCGGCGATGATGACTGGCATCCGCAGACGGGCAACGGCTACGGCGGCGAATCGATGCTGACCACGGTCAACTGCTGCGAACTGCAGTCCGACGGCGTGCCTGCGCCTGCCCGCTGGGACGCCGTGATCGACGCCGCGAGTCGCGTGACGACCGACGCGGGCCTGGGGGCGTTCGTCCTGGACAGCGAGACGATGGACGCCGAGTATCGCGACCGATACTGCACCATCCCCGACGGCGGATGCTGGCACGTCTCAGCCAGCGTCTTCGACGGCTACCAGTGGGTGTATCTCACCATCCAGGACACGTCGCTCGATCCTTCGGGGGATGCCGCGGCGGAGGCGGAAGAGTTCGGCTGGCCGCTCGCGAGCATCGCCCTCGGGTACGGCGCGACGGTCGTGCGCGCGGGCGAGTCGGCGGATTTCGCCCGGGCGATGGAGCCTTTCCTCGGCCTCGAGCGCCCCGAACAAACGATGTCGGACTGACGCACGCACCGACGTCACCGCGACGTCCGGACCGACAGCGCCGCGGCCGCGACGCTACCGGATGAGCCGGTCCGTGACGGGAGACTCGTTGCCTGCCATGTCGAATCCGACGGCGCAGAACCGCAGCGGCAGGTCGGCCTCCGCCAGGAAGTACGACTGTCGCCGGTACGGCTGGTAGGCCTCGCGGTCGGCGCAGTCGGTCACGTCGGGCGGGCCGAAGAGCACGTGGATGTCGGCGATGTCGGGAATGTCGAAGAGCGGATCGACCATGACGTCGGTGTCGCCGAGACGCTCGATCGCGAGCTCGGGCCCGACCGTGGGCGGAACGGCGTCGATCGAGAAGATGAACCGGGCCGCGAGCGCCTCTTCGCCGGGGACGGTGGCGCACGCGAGCACGAACCCGTTCTCGACGGGCAGCGTGACGGGCACCACGACGGGGTCTTCGGCGCCCGCCGAGACCGCGTGACGCGCGGCGCCGGCATACGCCGACGCGTCCGTGCAGCGCGCCGCATCGCCGAGCGCGACGTCGGTGATGACGGCGACCTCGACATCGCTGTCGCTGCGCAGGGCGAGTTCCGGGGTCCGGCCCGCCCCGTCGGCGCCGTCGGGCGCGAAGATGCCGCCTCCCGCGATGTCCCACAGGGTCGACACTTCGAGGGGGCAGGCGCCGCCGAGTGCGAAGTCACCGTCGACGAAGCAGTCTCCGACACCGGCGACGTGCACGCCGTAGCTGGAATCGGGAACGAAGACGGCAGCGTCTCCGTCGATCTCGCACGGCTTGCCGAGGTAGCACGTGTCTCCGCGCTCGACCGGAATCCCCGTGTTCGTCGTGTTGATGAGCGAGACGATCTCGCCGTCGGCGATCAGCGGCGATCCCGACGAGCCGCCCCGCACACCGGGGCAGTCGGTGCGCTGTGCGGCCAGCCACAGCCAGGTGTGCTCGATGACGTCGACCGTGCTGCCCAGCGTGCAGGCACCGCGGCGCAGCACCCATTCGTCGTCGTCGACGTCGTCGGTCGGCGCGGCGATGTTGACGACGTCGCTGCCCACGTCACCTGGCGCGGACGCGATCGGCAGCGGCACGGCCCCTGCCTTCCGCAGATCGCCGAGGGTCGCGTCCAGGCGCACGATCGCGATGTCGGTGCCGCGCATCGAGGCGTATTCGACACGTTCGGCGGCGACGCGCAGCCGATCGGCGTCGGGGGTGTCGGCGGTCTGGAAGAAGGTCGCCTCGCCGAACGCCTCGTCGTCGATGACGGTGCGGTTCGCCGGGTCGCCGTCCAGGCCCGCGCAGTGTCCGTTGGTGATCAGGTATGCCGCGGCGTCGTCGACGCCCGTCTCGATGAGCGAGGCCGTGCACCGCGAGGCGAGCTCGATCGTCACGACGCCGCCGTAGTCGGCGAGCTCAGCCGACGTGACCGGCGCACCGAGAGCTCCGGTCGACGGGGTCGGCGCAGGGCTCTCCCCCGCCGCGCAGCCCGCCAGGAGCAACGCCGTGAGCGCGGTCGTCACCGCGAGAATCCGCTTCATCCCTGCCTCCTCGTCGCAGGCTAATGCATGCCGCGGTACGAGCCCGCGGCATGCATTGCGGGTGGCTCAGAGACGACGTCGCGCGGCAGGAATCGGCGCCCGTCGGCCTTCAGGCGCTCGCGCCGTCGCGGTGCGCGGCGTCCATCTCGGCCGACTGGAGCTGCAGGATCGCGAGCGCTTCGTGAACGGCGCCGATGCTCGTGTCGATGTCGCCGAAGTGGTGCAGGAAGCCGTTCGAGTCCCGGACGGAGACCGTCACGAGCGCACGCCCGTGGCGTGGCAGAGCCTTCGATTTCGTTGAGCGCGCGGGCATGTTCGCGATTCCCCTTCCGTGCTCTGCGAACCTATCGGCCGCGGCGCCGCGAAGCCCGGAAACACGCCGATCGGCGGGGGTCAGAGCTCGACGCCGATGAGCACGGGCTCGGGTTGGAGGATGAGTCCGAACTCGGACTGCACACGCCCCTGGATGAACCGGGCGAGCTGCGCGAGCTCGGCCGCTGTCGCGCCGCCGCGGTTCGTCAGGGCGAGCGCGTGCTTGCTCGACAGCGCGGCGCGGGACGGGCCGATGCGGAAGCCCTTGCCGAGCCCCGCATTCTCGATGAGCCAGGCGGCGCTGACCTTGACGGCGGACTCGTGCGCCGTCGGCGGCGGCACATACCCGTCGAACGAGGCGAGCGGGATGACCAGCACCGACTCCCGTTCGGGGGCGACCTCCCAGCGCGGGCATTCCGGGGGCAGGGTGCGCGCGAACGACGCCGACACGATCGCGTTCTGGAAGAACGAGCCGGCACTGCGGGTGTCGGGGTCCGCCTCGTCGAGCACCATTCCCTTGCGGGCACGAGTGGCCAGCACGTGGTCGCGGATCCAGGCCGACGACACCGCCTGCCCCTCGTCGAGCCCGAGCGCCGTGCGCAGCTGCGCACCCGCGATGGGGCGTTCCGTCGACCCCACCTCGGCGAGCTCCAGTGTCACCGCCAGGATGACGGCCGATCGGGCGGGCACGGAGCCGTAGTGCTGCTTCAGCACCGACGTGCGGAAGCCGAGTCCGAGCTCGGGCGCGGCGACCGTGCGCACCTCGCCGTCGGCCTCGTCGATCAGATCGACTTCGACGAGCGTCTGGACGATCTCCTGACCGTACGCGCCGATGTTCTGCACGGGGGCAGCGCCCACCGTGCCGGGAATCCCCGCCATCGCCTCGATGCCGGCGAGTCCGTGCGCGACGGCGTAGGCGACGAGGGCATCCCAATCGTGCCCGGCCTGCACCCGCAGCCGGACGTGCCCCGGTCGAGGCGACGGCAGCTGCTCGATGCCCTGCGTGAGCACGCGCACGACGGTGCCTTCGATGGGCTCGTCGCCGACGAACAGGTTCGACCCGCCGCCGAGCACGAGCCACGGCTCGTCGTTCGCCCACAGTCCGCGCAGGGCCGACACGAGCTCGTCGGTCGTGCGGGCGTCGATCATGCGTTCCGGCGCACCGCCGGTGCGCAGCGTCGTCAGCTGCGCCAGGGCGATGGGGGTGATGTCGGGCATCGTGTCAGGCCAGGCGCACGCGCACCTGCGCCTTGCCCAGGACGGTGGTCTCGCCGTGCGTCACGGTGAGGTCGATGCGTGCCGTCTCGTCGTCGACGGCGCCGACCTTCGCGACGATCGTGAGATCGGCGCCCGTGTCGGGGTCGACGACGACGGGGCGCGTGAAGCGCACGCCGTAGTCGAGGATGCGGCCGGGATCCCCGAGCCAGCCCGTGACCGTCTGCACCGCGACACCCATCGTGAGCATGCCGTGTGCGAGCACGCCCGGAAGACCCACCGAGGCAGCCACGTCGTCGCGGTAGTGGATGGGGTTGAAGTCGCCGGAGGCCCCCGCGTAGCGCACGAGCGACTCCCGCGTGAGATGTACGGAGCGCTCTGCGACGACGTCGCCCACGGACAGCGCGGTCATGCGTCCGCCCCCACCAGGAGCACGGACGTCGCCGTGACGACGTGGTCGCCGTCGGCATCCGTGATGGTCGCGTCGCTGGTGACCATCGCGTTCGCACCGAGTGTGCGGATGCCGGTGATCGCGAGCTGCGCCGTGAGCTCATCGCCCGCGACGATGGGGCGCGAGTAGGCGAATCGCTGCTCGGCGTGCAGGACGCGCGAGAGCTCGATGCCGGAGTCGGGCTCGGCGAGCAGCTGCTGCAGTGTGAGGTCCTGCACGACCATGGCGAACGTGGGGGGCGCGATGACGTCGGCGTAGCCGAGAGCCCGCGCGGCGGCCGGGTCGACGTAGGCTGCGTCGTCGGCGAAGACGGCACGAGCGAATTCGCGCACCTTCTCACGGCCCACGAGATACGGGGTGGTCGGCGGGAACTCTCGGCCGACGAGCTCGGGGTTCACTGGCACCGTCACATCCTATCGAGCGGCAGGCTCAGCGCCGGCGCCCGCGGATCGCCTTGAGCGCCATCTGCACGGCGATGACGATCAGGAAGGCGGCGAAGAGGATGTTGCCGACGAGCGGATCGATGACCGTCGCGAGCCAGGCGCCCAGTGCCGTCGTCGTGCACGCCGCGCCGCCCACCAGCAGCGCCGCGATGAGGTCGACGTTCGAGCGACGGATGTTGCCGATCGTGCCGGACAACGCCGTCGGGATCATCATGAGCAGCGACGTGCCCTTGGCGACGAGGTCGCTCGCCCCGAACAGCAGCATGAGCACCGGCACGACGACGACCCCGCCGCCGACACCCAGCAGGCCCGCGAGCACGCCCGTGATGAGGCCGAGCAGAATGAGGCCGAGCACGCTGACGACCGTGAGGGGCAGACCCGCATCGCGCGAGGGGATGACGAGGAAGAGCCCGACGACGACGATCGCGAGGAAGCCGACGAAGCCCCAGCGCAGCACCGTCACCGGCATCCGCGGCAGCAGCCACGTGCCGATCTGGGCCCCGACGACGGCTCCGGCGGCGAGGATGAGCGCGGGGATCCACGCGACCGAATCGGTCAGCGCGTACGACACGACGCCCACGGCCGCCGTGGGCACGATCGCGCCGAGCGACGTGCCCGCCGCGAGTCGCTGGTCGAACCCGAGGCCCAGCACGAGGAGCGGGACGATGACGGTGCCGCCGCCGACCCCGAACAGACCCGACAGAAGCCCCGCCGCCAGACCGATGCCGAGACAGGTCAGGACGTAGCGCAGGTCACGTGGCCGAGCCGCGGCATCCCGCGTCATCCGAACCGGAATCCGATCCCGGCACCGGCCGGAAGAGCCGTCGCGTTGCCCAGGAAGAGCAGCGGGATCGCGACCGCGAAGGCGATCACGACGGCCAGCAGAAGCACGCCCAGCACCGCCCACACGATCCACAGGCCCGAGCGGCGGGTTCCGGTCGCGGCGGTGAACGCGCCCGGGGTGTCGCCGTCGCGGTCGTCGACGAGCTCGGCGAGCTCGGGAGGCAGGTCGTCGGCGTCTGCGTCGGACCGCTCGGGCTCGGGAGTCGCCACGTGCGGGGTCCAGGTCGAGCCGTCCCACCAGCGCAGCGCGCCGTGTCCGTCGTCGTACCAGCCAGGAGGCCTCGAGGTCATCCGGCAACGATACCCTTGCGGCACTTCGCGTCCTCCGCAAGGGGCTGACGATCCCCGCGCCGAGTGCTTAGCGTGGCGGCATGAGAGACGTCACGATCTTCGCGCCGGTGCCGATCCTCACCGTCACGGTCGAGGGACAGTCCGACGGCCCCGAGGTGCACATCCACGCCGGCGGCCAGGGCGTCTGGCAGGCACGGATGCTGCGGCGTCTGGGCGTGGACGTCACGATGTGCTGCGTCCTGTCGGGCGAGACGGGCACCGTGCTGCGCCACCTGCTCGAAGACGAGGGCATCTCGGTCGCCGCCGTCGAGCGGTCGGGTCGCGGTGCGGCGTACCTGCACGACCGCAGAGACGGCGAGCGCACGGTCGTCGCGCAGGAGGACGGCGATCCGCTCGGACGCCACGAGCTCGACGAGCTCTACGGTGTCGTTCTGCGCGAGGCGCTCGGAGAGCGGTCGCGGCTGGTCATCCTGAGCGGGCCGGCCGGTGAAGAAGCACTGCCGCCCGAGACCTATCGCCGCCTCGCCGCCGACCTGCGCGCGGGCGGTGCGACCGTCGTCGTCGATCTCGCGGGTGATCGACTCGAGGCCGCGCTCGAGGGCGGCGTCGACGTGCTGAAGGTCAGTCACGAGGAGCTGCGCGACGACGGGCTCATCGACGAAGCGAGCCCGCACGAGATCATGGCGGCGATGCGGCGTCTGCGCGATACCGGGGCGGCGACGGTCATCGTGACTCGTGCCGAGGAACCCGCGCTGTTCCTCGACGCCGGCGGCTTCCTCGAGATCCGGCCGCCGCAGTTCGAGATCGCCGACACGCACGGCGCGGGCGACTCGCTGACGGCGGGAACCGTCGCGGGCATCGCGCGCGGCGAGGCACCCCGCGACGCGGTCATCCTCGGCGCCGCGGCCGGCGCGCTCAACGTGACGCGGCACGGTCTGGGAACGGGAGACCCCGACGCGATCATCGAACTGCGCCAGGACGTGGTCGTCACACCGCTCGCCGACGACGCGGCGGCGGGCATCGATCAGCCGGTGACGGGCCGGGTGAGCCCGGACGGTCTGGCGGCTCTCGCCGAACCGGCCGACGGCGACGCGGAGGAGGACTGATGCGCGCGCTCGTGACGAACGACGACGGGATCGACGCCCCGGGGCTGCACGTGCTCGCTGCGGCCGCCCGCGACGCCGGATTCGCGGTGACGATCGCGGCGCCGGCGGGCCAGTCCAGCGGCGCGAGCGCGTCGATCATGGCGGAGGAGGCCGACGGCAGGATCGCGGTGGAACGCCGGACGATTCCCGGCCTCGACGAGGTGCCGGCCTTCGCGGTGCACGGCGGGCCGGGGCTCATCGCCCTCATCGCGGCGCGCGGTGCCTTCGGAGACCCCTCCGATCTGGTTCTGTCGGGCGTCAACCACGGCGCGAACGTGGGGCGCGCGATCCTGCACTCCGGCACGGTCGGGGCCGCGCTGACCGGTGGCTTGAACGGTGCGTGGGGGGTTGCGGTGTCGCTGGACGTGGGCATGCGCCCGACCGAGTACCACTGGGACACGGCGGCACACGCCGCGCTCGCCATCGTCCCGCAGATCATCGAGCGGCCGCGCGGCACGGTCGTCAACCTCAACGCACCCAACACCGCCACCACGCGCGGCGTCATCGAGGCCAGTCTGGCCCCGTTCGGCATCGTGCAGACCACGATGTCCGAGCGGCACGAGCATCACGTGCGGCTCGCGGTGGAGGATCTGCCGTCGACGCCGGAAGCGGGCACGGATGCCGCGTTCCTCGCCGACGGCTGGGTCACGGTCACGGGGCTCGATCCCGTGTCCCACGTCCCCCTGGGGCTCGAGGTCGACGCGGGCCGTGGTTAGGCGACGTTGGGCCGCGCGTGGAACGGCCTGCGGTGCGGGATAGGCGCCGGTTTGGTCGAGGGGTGATGCTCCTCTGCGGTGAACAGCGCCGATGCGGCATCGATGATGGCCTCCGGGGAGTCGAACATCCGGATGCCGTGCGTTCCCGCGACCCACACCACCTCGTAGTGGCCCGACGCGACCCGCTCGACGTACGCGATGAGTTCGCCCGCCCGGCGGTTATGCAGTCGCCATGCTCCCGTCCCTGAGGGGACGAAGTCGAAGACCGGACCGGTGGCCATGATCGCGCTCCTGCTCTCCCGCCGACGCACGACGGGTCACCCTGAGCGTCGCCCGGCGAACCGGGTACGGCCAGGGGGTTGCGTGGAAGGGACTCCGGCGCTACCGGCCGGGAGCCGGCCCGCCGATAGCGCCGGCTCCCGCCTTCCGCAACCGGGTCGACGGTCCAGCCGAAGGCGGCGAGGCTGAGATCGGAAAGGAGCACGACATGAACAGCACTCCGGATGCACCCCAGGAGGACTTCCAGCCTCTCGGCGATCGCGACAGCTCGATCGAGGCGGATCCCGCGGAAGACCCCGCGCAGGCCGAATGGGACGGCACGACCGGCATCGACGCCGAACGCCCCGTCGATGACACCGAGATCCCGGCATCCGATCTTCCGGATGCCGCGGCGCAGCCCGAGACGCAGGGCACCGACCCCGTCGCCGCCGAGCTCGGCGAGGAGGGGCAGGGCGACCTCGCGCCCGAGGACCTGTGACTCAGGCGATGCGGGAGTCGCCGGGCGGTGACACCCGCATCCACCGGAAGCCGTAGGGCTCGAGGGCGAACTCGACCCGTCCCCGGTCATCGATCTCGAGCTGCTCGGGCCCGTGCAGGTCGAGCAGGACCGTCCCCTCGTCGACCTCGCCGACCTCGACCGTCACCCGCACGGGCACGGCGGTGAAGTTGTGCAGGGCGATCATGCGCCCGACCTCGGCCGTCACGGCGTGCACCATGACACCCTCGCCGTCATGGTCGAGGAACTCGAGCTCCCCCCAGCCCAGTTCGACGCACGCGCGGTACCGCGCGATGAGCTTCCGCACGAACATCAGCAGCGAGTCGTCGTCGTTGCGCTGCCGGCGCACGTTGACGTGCGCGGGCGCGTAGCCGTCGCCCGGCTGCGGGGAGGTGAGCCGGCTCGGCGCGGCATCCGAGAATCCACCGTTCTTGCCGTCGGTCCACTGCATGGGCGTGCGCACCGATCCGCGGCCCGGCACGTCGGGGTTCTCGCCCATGCCGATCTCTTCGCCGTAGAAGAGCACGGGGGTGCCCGGCAGCGAGAACATCAGGCTGTAGACCATCCGGATGCGGCGCGGATCCCCCGAGAGCATGGGCGGAAGCCGCCGCGTGATCCCGCGACCGTACACGCGCTGGGCCGGATCCGGCGCGAGCGCGTCGAACACCTCGTCACGCTCGGCCTCGGTGAGCTTGTCGAGGGTGAGCTCGTCGTGATTGCGCACGAAGTTGGCCCATCCCGTCTCGGTCGGGATCGCGGGGCGCGACGAGAGCGCCTCGATGAGCGGCGCGGGGTCGTCCCGCACGAGCGAGAGGTACAGCGCCTGCATCGAGACGAAGTCGAACTGCAGATCGAGTTCGCCGCCATGCTCGCCGCCGAAGAAGCGCACCTGTTCCTCGAATGGCAGATTCACCTCGCCGAGCAGTGCGGCATCGCCGGAACGGCGCTGCAGGAACCGTTTCAGGTCGCGCAGGAACCCGTGCGGATCGCCGAGGTCTGCGTCTGCCGGCACCTCGAGGAGGTGCGGGACGGCGTCCAGCCGGAAGCCCGAGACCCCCAGGGCCAGCCAGAATCCCATGGTCTTGGCGATTTCGTCCCGCACGCGCGGATTGGCGATGTTGAGGTCGGGCTGGTGCCGGTAGAACACGTGCTGGAAGTACTGCTCGGTGCGCTCGTCGTACTCCCAGACGCTCGCCTCTTCGCCGGGGAAGACCGTCTCCTGCTTCTGCGCGGGCGGTTCGTCGCGCCAGATGTAGAAGTCGCGATACGGCGAGGAGCGGCTGCGTCGCGCCGCGACGAACCAGGGATGGCGATCGGAAGTGTGGTTGACGACGAGATCGACGATGACGCGGATGCCGCGGTCGTGAGCCGTGCGCAGAACCTCGACGAAATCGCCGTGATTGCCCAGGCTCGGGTCGATGCCGTACAGGTCGCTGACGTCGTAGCCGTCGTCGCGGCCGGGCGTCGGATAGAACGGCATGAGCCACAGGCACGTGATGCCGAGGTCGGCGAGGTAGTCGATGCGCTGCGCGAGGCCCGCGAAGTCGCCCGTCCCGTCGCCGTTGCCGTCCATGAACGTCTCGACGTCGAGGCAGTAGACGACGGCGTGCTTCCACCACAGGTCGCTGGTGTCGGTGATCTTCATGCGAGCCTCCGCAGTGCCGGCAGCAGGTCGTTTTCGGCCCGGGAGAGAAAGCGCTCCTGGTCCTTTCCGACCCCGTGCAGATAGACGCGATCGAAGCCGAGTGCGGCCAGATGCGCGATGCGCGCCGCGAGTTCCGCCGCGTCGTCGGCGATCAGCACGCCCGCGTGCAGGTCGTCGTCGCTCGGGTCGGCCGCGAGCGCGTCGAAGTCCTCGGGCTGCTCGATGTCCCACAGCGAGGCGTCGATGACGCAATGGCGCCACTGGTCGCGCGCGACGGCGAGCGCTTCGGTCGTGGACTCCTCGAGCGAGACGTGCACCTGCAGGATGCGCGGGCCGGTGCCCCCGGCATCCGCGTACGCGGCGAGCACGCGCTCGAGCACCGCCGGCGCCTGTGCGACGGTCGCGAGGCCGTCGGCCCACCCCGCGACCCATCCGGCCGTCTCTGCGCTGACGGCGGCGCCGAGCAGGGGCGGGGGCACGGCGGGCCGTGACCACAGCCGAGCGCGATGCACGTCGATGACCCCCGTCCGCGTCACCTCTTCGCCCGTCAGCAGGCGCCGGATGACATCGACGGATGCCGCGAGCCGTTCTTCGCGCTGCGCCTTCGGCGGCCACGGGTCGCCCGTGACGTGCTCATTGACGGCTTCACCGCTGCCCAGAGCGGCCCAGAACCGGCCGGGGAACATCTCCTCGAGCGTCGCGATGGCTTGCGCTGCGATCACCGGGTGATATCGCTGGCCGGGTGCCGTCACGACGCCGAGCGAGAATCCCGTCGATGCCAGGGCGGCGCCGAGCCAGCTGAAGGCGTGTCCGGATTCACCCTGCGCGAGCCCCCACGGTGCCACGTGGTCCGAGCACATCGCGCCGTCGAAGCCCGCCGATTCGGCTCGGGCGACGGCGCGCAACAGCGCACTCGGCGCGAGCTGCTCGTGAGACGCGTGGTACCCGATGAAGGCCATGCGGAGAGTCTCGTCGGGGCGCAGGCACGCGACAAGGCCTTGCGCAGCATCCGTTCACCGGGTTACACCCGGCGCCGCACACGGCGCAAGGGCCCTCCGGCCGAGCACGAGCGGCGTCATGCTGAGCATGCGAACGGAGGGCGTGCGGTGCGCGGAAGGACCGGGACGGCGATCGCCATGTGCATCGGCGCGGTACTGGTGCTCGCCGGCTGCGGCCTGCACGTACCCGCAGACCCGAACGGCACGACGGCGCGTGTCGAAGGGTCGGTGCTGCGGGCCGGGGCGGTACCCGAACCGGGGCTCGTCGAGGTCGTGCGCGATGAGCCGGCGGGCCCGCTCGTAGACATGGTGGACGATTTTGCGCGGGAGCACGACGCATCCGTCGACTGGACGGTCGGAGGCGAGGAGATGCTCGTGACGCTGCTCGAAGAGGGTGAGCTGGATCTCGTGGTCGGCGGGATCACAGCGCAGACTCCCTGGGCCGACCGTGCGGCGGTCACCCGCGGATACCCGCAGCTCGACGGGGGCGACGGTCGCGAGATCGTCATGCTCGTCCCGCTCGGTGAGAACCGCTTCCTCTCCGAAGTGGAGATGTTCCTCGACGAAGAGGTGGCGGAGTGAGCCCGGTCGGCCGCACCGATCTTCCTGCCGAGCAGCGGGAGGCGCTGAAGAAGGCGATCACGTGGGAGTGGATCACGATCGCCTACACCGTCGGGACGATCACACTCGTGGCGTTCGTCGTCGGCAATTCCCAGGCGATGAAGACGGCGTGGATCGAGGACATGCTCTCGCTCATCCCGCAGATCGCGTTCCTCATCGCGCTGCTGTTCATCCGTCGGGACCCCTCCCCCTCGCATCCCTTCGGCTTCCACCGCGCCATGGTGATCGGCCATCTCGTCGCCGGGGTCGCCCTCTTCGCCGTCGGCGGCAACCTCGCCCTCGAATCGGTCACGGGGCTCGAGGCGGCGGCGCATCCCACGATCGGAACGGTCAACCTCTTCGGGTACACGATCTGGCAGGGCTGGCTCATGGTCGCGGTCATGGCGCTCATCGTGCCAGGCCCGTTCATCTACGGACGCGCGAAGCTGCGCATCGCGCCGACGCTGCACAGCAAGCTGCTCTATGCCGACGCCGACATGGCCAAGGCCGACTGGCACACCAACGCCGCATCCATCATCGGCGTGCTCGGCATCGGCGTCGGCCTGTGGTGGCTCGACGGTGTCGCCGCCCTGTTCATCTCGCTCGGCATCGTGCTCGACGGTTTCCGGAACACGCGTGCCGCCGTGCGCGATCTCGTCGACGAGAGCGCCCGCACCTTCGACAGCGGCCAGACGCATCCGCTCTTCGCGCAGATCCTCGCGACGATGCGCCGGCAGCCGTGGGTGCGTGACGCGGGAGTGCGGATGCGCGACCTCGGGCATGTCTTCCACGCCGAGGTCTTCTTCGTGCCGTCGGGGCGCCGCCCCGTCGGCACGGACGTCCTCCGCACCGCGGCTGAGCAGATCGCGCAGCTCGACTGGAAGCTGCAGGACGTCGTCGTGATCCCCGTCGATCGGATCCCCGATGAGGCGATGACGGAACGCGAAATCAGCGCAGCGGATTGAACGGCGCGATCGCCTGGTCGACCCGGCCCGTGACGATCTGCTCGGCGAGGAGCTTGCCGGTCGCCGGGCCCAGGACGATGCCCCACATGCCGTGACCACCGGCGACGTAGACGCCGGGTGCGCGGGTGGCGCCCACGAGCGGCAGCCCGTCGGGGGTGACCGGGCGAGAGCCGACCCATTCGTCGTGACGGTCGTCGAGATCCATGCCGGTGAACAGGGCGCGCGACTGGTTGACGATGGCCTGGATGCGGCGGGGCTGAGGAGCCTCGTCGGGGCGGCGGAACTCCATCGTGCCGGCGATGCGGAAGCGCCCCTGATACGGCGTGCAGGCGATGCGCTGGAATGGCATGTAGACGGGGTAATCGATCGGCTCGTCGGTGTCGACCGTGAACGAGTACCCGCGGCCGGCCTGCACGCGCACCTTGACGCCGAGCGGGCGAGCGAGCTGCGGCATCCATGCGCCGGTCGCGACGACCACGGAATCGGCCTCGAACTGTTCGCCGCCGGCGAGCGTGACCGAGGGGCGGCCCGTGGAGCCGACCGCCGTGACCGTCGCGTCGGTGCGGATCACGCCGCCGCGGGCGCGGACGGCCTCGGCGAGCGCTTCGACGTAGGGTCCGGGCTCGAGGAAGCGCTGCCCGTCGAGACGGTAGGCGACGGTGACGGCGTCGGAGAGCTGCGGCACGAGTGAGCGCGGATCGGTGAGCCGCTCGAACGGCACGTCCTGACCATGCCGGATGACACCCTCGACCTCGCGCAGGAAGCCCTTCGAGTGCGGTTCGTCGGTGAAGCCGATGACGAACGGCCCCTTCTTCGTCCAGGCGTCCACGCCGCCCTCGGCGAGTTCGTCGAAGCCGGCGAGGGCGATCTTGTCGATGGGCGTGAGCGCCGCCATCGTGCGGTTCCACGCGCGCATCGAGCCGTGCGAGGCGAAGCGGGCCAGGAAGGACCACAGGGCGACATCGGCGCGGAAGGGAACGTGCAGTGCCGCATCGGGGTCGAGCAGAGCTTTCGGTCCGTACGTCCACAGGCTCGGGTCGGCCAGCGGGATGGTCTTGCCGGGGGTCAGCCAGCCGGCATTGCCCCACGACGAACCCGCCGCGACGCCCGCGCGATCGAGCACCGTGACCTCGACGCCGTGCTCCTGCAGGTGCCACGCGGTCGCGAGACCGACCATTCCTGCACCGATGACGATCGAACGCGCCACAATACCTCCTCGGTCATGGGCTTCCTGCCGTCAAGTATGCAGAATCGGATGCTGCACCTCAGTGATCGTGCAGATTCTTTGCCTGGGAGGTGGCCATAAGGAAGAATCACTCTTGACAGAGGGGGTAGGCCGATGCGGACAGAGGAATCTTCGCGCGCATTCGAGGTCGACGACATCGACCTCGCGATCCTCCGCGAGCTCGAACGCAACGGCCGGGTCTCGAACAGCGAACTCGCGGCACGCGTCGGCATCGCCGAATCGACCTGCCACAAGCGCGTGCGCCGGCTCGTGGCATCCCGTGCGATCCGCGGCGTGCACGCCGATGTCGACCCCGCCGCCGCGGGTCTCGACCTCGAGGCGCTCATCGGCATCCGGCTGCACGCGCACGCGCGCGGCGACCTGCGGCGGTTCCAGACCTACCTCGAGCGGCTGCCCGCGACGCGGCACGTCTACTTCGTCGCGGGCGACCTCGACTTCCTGCTGCACGTCGCCGTGCGCGACGCCGCGGCGATGCGCGAGCTCGTGAGCGACACCCTGAGCCTGCGCGAAGAGGTGGCCGCGACGAACACGAGCCTCATCTTCGATCACGCCGGCGGACGGCGTTGACCCCGGCGCCAAGCGCGCCCGTGCGCGATATGGTCGGCGGGAGCCCCTCGCCTGAAGGAGTCCACATGCTCGATGTCGCCGCCGTCCGAGAGCAGTTCCCCTCGCTCGCCTCGGGCATCGCCCACTTCGACGGGCCCGGCGGAACGCAGACCCCGGCCGTCGTCGGCGAAGCCGTCGCGCGCACGCTGACGGGGCCCCTGTCGAACCGGGGCACCGGGATCCTGAGCGAGCAGAACGCCGAGGACGCCGTGACCGCGTTCCGGCACGCGCTCGCCGACCTGCTCGGTGCCGCTCCTGAAGGCATCGTCTACGGGCGCAGCGCGACGCAGCTCACCTACGACTTCTCCCGCCACCTCGCCAAGGCGTGGGAGCCGGGCCACGAGATCGTCGTGACCGAGCTGGACCACGACTCCAACGTGCGGCCGTGGATACAGGCCGCCGCGCGAGCGGGGGTGACGGTGAGGTGGCTCGAGCTCGATCCCGCGACGGGCGACCTGCGCCTCGACGACCTCGACGAGCTTGTGAACGAACGCACCCGCCTGGTCGCGGTCACGGCCGCGTCGAATCTGATCGGCACCAAGCCGCAGGTCGCGCGCATCGCGCAGCGGGCGCACGAGGTCGGCGCTCTCGTCTACGTCGACGGTGTGCACTACGCCGCGCACAGCCTCGTCGACGTGCAGGCGCTCGGAGCCGATCTCTTCGTCTGCTCGCCGTACAAGTTCTTCGGCCCGCACTGCGCCGCCCTCGCGGCATCCCCCGATCTGCTGGATCAGCTGAGCCCCGACAAGCTGCTGCCGTCGCCCGACACGGTGCCCGAGCGCTTCGAGTTCGGCACGCTGCCGTACGAACTCATGTCGGGCGCGACGGCGGCGGTCGACTTCATCGCCGGCCTGGCACCGGCGGGAGGGAGCCGGCGCGAGCGCCTCGTCGCGGCGGCGGACCTCACCCACGAGCACGAACTCCGGCTGCGCCATCGGATCGAAGACGCGCTCGCGGCGCACGGCGACCGCCTCGTCGTGCACTCGGTCGCCGAGGACCGCACACCGACGCTGTTCTTCACGTTCGCCGATCGGGATGCCGCCGCGGCCGGCCGGTTCCTGGCGGCGCGCGACATCGCGGCACCGGCCGGCACCTTCTATGCGCACGAGCCCTTCCGCGCGCTCGCGACGGGCACGGATGCGGGCGTGCGGGTCGGCTTGGCACCGTACAACGACGACGCCGAGATCGATCGGCTCATCGAGGCGCTCGACGACTTCCTGCGCTGATCGCACACGCGCTGCTCTGGAGGATCCGACGCGGACGCGCGAGGCTGAACTCATGGACCGGCTGACGCTCGACACGCTCCTGCCCCTGGAACATCGCGGATGGGATGCACTCTGCGCTTCTCGCGGAGGCACGTTCTACGGCGAGCAGATGACCGAGGATGCCGTCATGGTCCTGGTGAACGGGATGATCCTCGACCGCGCGACGGTGGCCGAGTCGTTGAACGAATCGCCGCCGTGGGCGGCCTACGTCCTCTCTGACGCGCGAGTCATTCCGACCGGCGTCGCATCAGCCGCCCTCGTCTATCGGGCACGCGCTGAGCGCGATGGCGAGTCGTTCACCGCCCTCATGACGAGCCACTACTACGTCATCGACGACGAGGTCAGGCTGGCGCTGTACCAGCAGACGACGATCACGCACGATGACCCGTCGCCGTCGACACCGTGAATCCGGTCCGCGTCATCGTGGCTAGCGTGGGAGCGTGACTTCGACGCCGCGCTACCCGAGCACGATCGCGACGCCGATCGAGCACGAGCTCATCGTCAAGAAGTCGCGCTTCCTCGCTCATGCCTTTCCTGTCCCCTCGCCCGGGGATGCCGAAGAGCTCATCGCCGCGACGCGCAAGCGGTATTGGGACGCGAACCACAACTGCCTCGCGCTCGTCACGGGGCTCTCCGGCGAGCACGCGCGTTCCTCGGACGATGGGGAGCCGTCGGGGACTGCCGGCGCACCGATGCTCGATGTTCTGCGCAGACGCGACCTCACCGATGTCCTGGTGATCGTCACCCGCTATTTCGGCGGCGTGAAGCTCGGCGCGGGCGGACTCGTACGCGCGTATTCCTCGGCGACCTCGGAGGCACTCGATCGAGTTCGGCTGGTGCGGCGCGAGGTCTTGACTCAGGCGACGCTCGCCGTCGGTCATGCGGACGCGGGCCGCATCGACCATCTGCTTCGCGAATGGGCGTCACGACATCGTGCGAGTCTCGGCGAATCGAGCTACGCCGAGCAGACGACGTTCGAGGTGTGGCTGGCGCCGCACCTCGTCGGCACCTTCACGGCCGATATCGCCGCCGCGACGGGCGGTGCACTCGTCCCGGTCTATGGGGCGCAGCGCATCGTCGACGTGGCGGCGTGAAGGGAACGGAGCCGGGTCGGCTAGCATCCGGGAATGACGAATCCGACCCCCATCGACGATGTCCCGATCGGCGGTGAGTCGATCCGCCTGGGGCAGTTCCTGAAGTTCGCCGGGCTCCTCGACTCCGGCGGAGATGTGAAAGAGGCCATCATCGACGGCTACGTGATGGTGAACGACGAGGTCGACCGCCGCCGCGGACGGCAGCTGCAGCTCGGCGACATCGTCAGCTTCGGAGGCCGCAGGGTCCGCGTCTGTCCGTGAGGATGCCGGGGATGATCATTCCCGCGTGTCGTCGGGGGTCAGCGCTTCGTCCCGTATCCGGTCATGCAAAAAGCCCCGGAACAAGCCGGGGCCTTCATTGCGTAGCGGGAGAGAGATTCGAACTCTCGACCTCACGATTATGAGGAACCTACGGGCAGAGCGGTTCGCGGAGGTTGACGGCAACTGTCCCGGAAAATCGCGGTTTCGCAACAACTTCGGCGCTTGTTGAGGGCCACTGGGAGCGCCGATAACGACTCAGGTGTGGGCAAAATGTGGGCACGCTTTCAAGTCCTCGGAAGGGGCCTCGTCGACGTGCGCGCGACGGAGGGATTTGAACTCCACCGATCGAACGGTGATGGGTGGTGGTTCAGGTAGATTTCCGCGGAATCACGCGGGTTCGAGAGCACGACGACGCATCCTCAACCTTCGCGCGCAGTCGTGGTTCTCGACGACGCACTCGAGATCACCACGGAACTCCCACACGGGCCTGGACACAGCAGCTCACTTCCAGGCTGACCCTACCGGGCAAACGTGATCAGATGTCGCCTACTCGTGCAGCAGTCCCTAGATCCCGTCGAGGGGGCATGCTTGCCATTCCTGCATATCGCCGATGACCTTGTCGGTCACCGCCGACACCAAGTCCCGCTACACCTCGCTGCCATAAAGGTCGGAGAGATGCTTGGCGATATCGCCGGTGGTCATGCCGCTCTCATACCACGAGATCACCGCGTCATCGAACCCGGCGATCCGGCGCTGATGCTTCGGCAGCACCACCGGGCTGAACGTCCCAGCCCAATCCCGCGGCACCTGGATGGTGACCTCGTCGATCTCGGTCCGCACCATTTTCGGCGTCGACCCGTTCCGCGAGTTCGGCGCCTGCTTCCCCGCACGGGTGGTGTTCGGTTTCGGTGGGGACCAGCAGATGTAGTGCGAGGGCGTTGCGCCGTGACCCCTATCAATCGCAAGAATCGGCTTTTGACCAACAGCGCTGCGCGAATCGAATGCGGACCTGTTGCGGTTCCTGCACCGGCGGATCGGGCGCGGGCGGATGATGCCGCCGGCCTCTTCGGTGAGACGCTACTGGTCGCGTGGCGGCGGGTCGAGGATCTGCCGGAAGATGCGTCCGAGGCCCGGATTTGGCTATGCGGTATGGCACAGGGGCGCTGCTGAATCACTCGCGGGGTCAGCGCCGGATCATGCTAGATCTCTCCGAGAGCCAGCCCGAGCTGCAGGTAAAGTTCGGTGACGATCGCGCTATTCACTCGGTACGCGGGGATATCTCCCCGTTTACGGATCCCCTTCGAGGGGTTGGCTAGCAGCACACCGGCGCTTTCGAATTCCGCGAGGTAGCTGCTGACCGTTGCCACAGTGATGCCGAGGCCGTCAGCGATGCGTTGTCTGGTGCTGTTGGGATTCGCGCGCAAGAACCGAATGATTCCGACCTTGGCTTCATTGCCGAGCAGCGACAGTGGCAGCACCGCAGTGTCGTCGTCTGTCGGGCGCGCGATCTTTGGCATGCACGCATTCTCGCAGGCCCGGCGCGAACACACGCGACGGGGTTTAGAATTTAACTAGACACTCATCTACTGGCGAGTTAAACTCTTCACCCATGGAGCATCGGAGCGTCACCTCGGCAACACCTGTCGACCGGACGCTCCGCGTGTCCCCCGAACGACCTACAGACAGCCTCCGCCACGCGCGAGTATCGTTCGAGCACCAAGCGAGCCGGGCCCCAATTGCCGCTCGCTCTTCGCTCGCGCACGCCGTTCGGAACGGTTCGATCGATCCTTTTCGAGCAGGTCGTTTCGTGTCTATGATGCACGGACGGCGAGGCATGTTCGTTGTCGGACTGGGTTTGCTCGTCGTCCTGAGTGTTCAGGAGGGGCAGCGATGATGGCATCCCAGCGATCGAGTCGGCGCGGCCTGGTGTGGGCTGTGGTGGGCGGCGGCGTCCTGCTGGTCGGCATCGTTGCGATCATCGTCGCGTCCTTGCTGTCTCGCCAGACCCCTGGACCGGCCCCGTCCCCCGATACGACGCCTGGCACATCACAGCCGTCCACCTCTTCGAGTTCGCCGCCCGATGTCGACGCCGTCGTGGATGCGAGCGTGGCGGAGTTCGGCTGGGTTCCCGAACCCATCACGTCAGACCCGAACGTGTACATCAGGGCAGCTCTCGCAGCCGCGTCGACCTTTGACACGACGAAAGCTGAACGCCCTGACTGGCTCTCCCACCTGGATTCTTGGTTCACCCCGGACACCCGTTATGCCACGGACGCCGACCGGCAGATCGAGCTTGACGCAGCCCGGCTGGAACTTCGCCAAGGTGTTGTCTTACCCGAGCAGGAGTGGGATCTCCTCGCGGCCAGCGATGGACGTGTGAAGGCCGATCCCGTCGGCGACATCGTGTTCGTCGACGTGTCGGACGACGATTCCGGGGATATGTCGATCGGGACGATGGATGTCCTGTTGACGTATACGCAGGACGATGGGACCGGCACGGAGGTTGAGTTCGAGGAGACCGTGCGGGTGAGTGTGCAGGTTCTCTGCGGTCCCGCCTCGGTTCCGACACCCAATACCGATCAACGGGCAGGGGACTGCAAGGTCGTCCGGTATTTCACGGAGCCGTTGGAGCCCTGACATGGGAGCCCCGGTCGCCGCGATCGCAGCCCTCGCCAAGACGAGGACTGGACAGCGAATCGCGATCGGAACGCTCATCCTCCTCCTGCTGGTGAGCGCGTTCTTCGCGACCCCGTGGATCGCGATCCCGTTCGCCCTCGCCGGGCAATCGATCGCGACCACTCCCCCACGGCCCGGTGGCGGCCCCGCCGTCGCCGGCGACTGGGCCTACCCCCTCGCCGGTTCCTACACGAAGGGCCGCGGGTACGGGCATAACCCGGTCCGCGGGTGCAGCTACTGCTCCGTGAACCATCAGGGGTATGACATGGCCCAAGGATGCGGGTCCACGATCTACGCCGCCGGCCCCGGAACCGTGATCACCGCCGGGGTCTACTTCGGGTACGGGAACACCGTCCGCATCGACCACGGCGACTCCCTCATCACCCTTTACGGCCACATGACCACCGGCTCCCTCCGCGTCACGACCGGACAATCCGTGACGGCGGGGACTGCGGTGGGTGCGGAGGGCAATACGGGGAAGTCGTTCGGCTGCCACTTGCATTTCGAGGTCACTCATCAGGGTCGTTCGATCGATCCGCAACCGTTCATGGCCGCGCGCGGTCTTCCCCTCGTCTAGTCCTAGCGAAGGAGCAAACCCATGTCCCTCTCCCACTCCTGGCCGTTGGGTGTTGATGTTCCCGATATCCAGCCCGATTTCAGCGCCCCCTTCTTCGGCGGCCTCCAAGTCCTCGTCTCCTACCTCCTCGCGGCGGCGCTGATTGTGGTGCTGGCAATGTTGATCATCGCCGGTGCCGCGTTGGCGTTCCGCGGGCTGGCATCTGACCGGGTGCGGACATGGGCGGGCGAGAACATCCTGTGGATCTTCATCGCCGCCGCCGTCCTGGGAGCCGCATCCGGCCTGTTCCAGTGGTTCGTGAACTTCGACTTCGGATTCTGATGCGCACCCCCGCCGCCCTCCTCGCCGGAACAGCCCTCGGACTGTTCCTCGCGCTCGGCGCGGCACTCCCCGCCACCGCTTCAGCAACCACGGCTTCGGCGAAAGTGGTCGCGGCGGCAAACCCCATCGAAGGCGAACCCTGGTCCGCTCCGGCTCAGCCCGTCACCTGCACCAACACGAGCGGGCAGATCTCCTGCACCCCCACGGATCCCGCGTCGGTCACGGCACTGCACTGCTTTGCGGGAGTTCTCGCGGCTGGTACGCGCAGCACCGTATGCACGACCTATTCCGGTCACGTCGAAGCGCTCCGCAACGACGGCGGGAAGCCGCTTCTTGTGGAATACGGCTGCAGTCTCGGCGACGTGGTCTGTGTGACGTTCGAGAACGCGGGCCGGGGGATGGCGCTGTCGGCGACGACGATGATGTTCGCTGTTGCCGACAACATGCGGTTCGACACCTCGTCACTGTTGTGGTCAGCGGCGGTTGAGGAATGGTCGTTCTGGCAGTGGGCGATCCTCGTGATCCTCATGGGGGCGATGGTGTGGGCGATCGCTGCCGCGATCGTCTCCGGCGACCGTGAGCAACTCGTCGGGGCGCTCGTGCGCACATTCATCGCGATCCCCGCCGTACCCCTGACCTTGTGGGTGACCGGGCACCTGTTGAACGCGATCGATGACCTGACCTGGTACATCCTCAACCGTGAAGGCCCCGGCAGTCTGTTCGCGACCCTGCAGGGGGTGATGTGGGCGGGCGGGCAGGCGAACTACTTCTTCGCATTCGTGATCCACGGGCTGCTAATGATCGGGATGCTGCTACTGATGCTCGTGTTCACCTTCCGCAACATCGTCCTGGCCGCCCTGATCGCCGTCGGCCCGATCGCCTGGATGGTGTTCCCCATCCGCGGCATCGGTCCCCAATGGGTGGTCCGATACGCATCCGCAGTCATTGTGCTTCTCCTCACGGGCCCGTTGACGATCGGGTTCGTCACGTTGATCATCAACGGGCTATCGACGGTGAAGACGATCTGGGACCCGCAGTCCTGGCCCCTCCTGTTCGGGCTCGTGCTCGTCGCGTTCGCCCCGTTCGCGATCTTCGGCCTCTTCTCCTTCGTCGGCGCAGCCGCCGCCGACGGCATCGGCTCGAGCGCCGCTTCTCACGCCGGGAGGATCACCACCAGCGGCGCCCGCACCGCCGTCAGCATCCCGACCCGGCTGGGTGCGTCGCCTGCGAGCACCCTCGGTTCCCGCGGCTCCGTCGCCCTCCCCACCAGCACCCGTGCCGGCACCGGCGGCCCCGTGAAAGGCCCCGGCGCCCCGAGCTCCCGCCCCGCGACATCCCGGACGGCCGGCCGCGGCTCCCCCGCTGCGGCGTCATCACCGACGACAACGTCCACCCCGCCGCCGGGCGCGAAGCCGACACCGCAGGCGTCGACCCCGTCGCCGCAGAACGGTGCGGGAGTTCCACGGCCGGCGGTGTCACCGAATGGAAGGACGTCGTGATGAGTGCGGCGATGGATCAGTCACGTCCGGTGCGGTTGCCGCGCCGATCCCGACAGGGGGTGGTGATGGGCATGGACGGGTGGCAGCTGGCCTTTGTCGCCGCCGCCGCCCTTATCCTCCTCATCGGCATCAACCGGTTCGGCCCACCCGGACTCCTCTACGCCGCCCCCCTCTACCTCGCGTTCGGGATCACCGCGCTGACGAGCATTCACGGGATCTCCACACCCCGGATGGCGGGCCTGTGGGTGATGAAGCAGGTCCGGCAGGCGGCCGGGGCAACGACACAGTCGTTCCGCCCCGAGCGTGTGCAGCTTTCGGGGACGTTGAATCTGCCGGGGGTGCGGGCGTCGATCCAGTTGTGGGAGGTGGAGGGGATGGCGTGCGTGTACAACCCGCACGACCGGACCGTGTCCGTCACCGCCGAACTGGAGGTGCAGGGGTTTTTGATGCACGACACCCCGGAACGGTTCGACCTCGCCCAACAGTGGTCCACCGTCCTCGCCTCGTTCACGCAACGCCCCGGGGTGAAACGCGTCACCCTGCAAGAACGCACCCTTCCCACCACGATCCGTCCCGCCCGTGACCATTACGACACGGTGCGGCTGCGCCGAAACCTGGACCAGGGGTCAGTGGTGGCGGTGAATTACCGGGAGGTGATGGACGGGTCGGAGCGGTTCGCAGTCTCGCACCGCAACTACCTCACCTTCACCCTGGACCTGGTCGCCCTCGGCGCCCAACTGAAATCCCTCGGCGGCGGCAAAACCGCCATCACCTCGCTTGCCTACATTGAAGCCGGAAACCTCGCTGACGCCCTGCACGCCGCCCGCGTCCGCGTCCGCAAATGGCTCACACCGCGGGATGTCGCAGCACTGGGACGGGTGGCGTTTGATCCGGAGTTCGCCGGCACAGTGCAAAACCGGGACGAGGCGCAGTCGGGGGTGGACCCGGTGGCAATCGGGCCAATGTTCCTAGATGAACCGAAGGGGAACAACGGGATCGTGGTCACCGATTCCGGAGTGCACTGCACGATGTGGATTCATGAGTGGCCCCGCTCGGACGCCCCCGTCGGGTTCGTGTCCCCGATCGTATTCGCCCGCCACCCGCACACCGGCGACGCGGTCACCCACATCCTCTCCCTCGTCCTCACCCCCGTCCCCGTCTCCAAAGCACTCCGCCGCATCCGGGATGAGAAGAAAGTGTGGCGGGGAAACGAGAAGCTGCGTGCGAAGCGCGGCGCGGACGGGTCGGCTGCGGACCTTGCCGACTGGGAAGCACTCGGCAAGCAGGAGCAGGAGATCGTCGCAGGTCACGGTGAGTACCGGTACGGGGCATACCTCACCGTCACCGCTCCCACGGAGGAGGAGTTGGATCAGGCGATCGCGGGGATGCGCAACGCGTTGTCGCGGGCGGGGATGGAAGCGCAGATCCTGTACTGCCAGCAAGCCGAAGCGCTCATGGTCAACGCGCTGCCTATCGGACTGGGCATGAAATGACTCGCCGCACCGTCACCTTCACCCCCGGCAACCTCACCCGCCGTGAACGTAAAACCCTGCGCCGCGAACTCGCCGCGCTCAGCAGGGAAGAGCAACCACCCCGGTCCACGCGCAGGGATCGGTCGCTGCCGGACCCGGCCGTTCGGGGTCCGTTCGGGCCGGGGTTGATCGAGGGCGGGTACTGGAATCTCGCCTCCCCGGCGTTGCCGCCGCATCAGGCAACGTCGCAGCATCTGGCGGGGATCTACCCGTTCGTCGCCGACGCCGGCCTCGGCCACCGCGGTCCCATCGTCGGGGTCGACCTCAACGCGGACGCCCTCTGGCATTTCTCCCCCTGGGAGGCCTACACCGATACCTCCGATCGGGGCACGTTTTCGACCAACATCCTCGCGCTCGGTGCGTACCGGTCCGGGAAATCCGCCACCATCAAGACCCTCACCACGAGGTCGATCGCGTTCGGCCACCAAGTCGTCGTCCCCTCTGATCCGAAAGGGGAGTGGGTGACCGTCGCCGAAGCCATCCCCGGAGGGAAGGTGATCCGCCTCGGCGGTGGCACCGGTGCCCGCCTGAACCCGCTGGATCGGGGGCCCAGGCGGACGGGTGCGTCGGATGAGCAGCACGAGCAGATGGTCACCCAGCGGCGCATCGGCACCCTCATCGCCCTGGTCGAGATGACCCTCGCAGGCCGGCTCACCGCTGTCGAGCATGCTGCCATCCACGACGCCCTCGCCCGTTGCGTCACCACCACGGGCGATCGCCCGACGCTGCGGGGTGTGTATGAGGAGCTCGGTCGGCCGCCGGTGGGGACGGAGTCGGAGCGGCGGGTGGCTGAGGGTGCGGTGCAGCCGAGGTTCGTGCTGCGCCGGTTCGTCGACGGGGACCTCTCCGGCCTGTTCGAAGACGAATCCACCGTCGAGTTCGATCAGGACGCACCCATCGTTGTCACCGACACCAGCGAGCTGTTCGCCCGGGGGGAGCTTGCCGCGCAGTTGACGCAGGTGTGCTCCACCGCGTGGATCCAGGCCGTCATCTCCGACCGGTCCGCCCGCCGCACCCGGTACGTGGTGCGGGAGGAAGGGTGGCGGGATATGACATCGTTGGCGTCGCTGCAGATGTTCCAACAGTGGCTGAAACTGTCCCGGCATTACGGGATCAGCAACATTGTCATCCTGCACAAGATCGGCGACCTCGACGCGGTCGGGGATGCGGACTCCACCGAACGGGCCCTGGCGTATTCGATCATCGGGGACATCGAGAACAAGTTCATCTTCCGCGTCAACCACCAAGAACAAACCGCGCTCCGCGACCGGCTGAACCTCCCCGCCCCGCACGTGGAGATGGCCAGGGAACTGCAGAAGGGCGAGTTCATCGCCTACATCGGCCAATACTCCTACCTCGTCAACTGCTTCCCCACCAGCACCCCGTGGGAATACGACCTGTTCAGCACCGACGACGCCGTCACCCCCGCCGACCGCGACGACCCGCACCTGCACTTGCTGGACCCGGACGAACTTGAACACCTCTGGCCGACGGCGCCCACCGCCGGCCCGGATGGGTGGGGTCGGGATGTGGAGGGCTGGTTGGCCCCGGTATCGAAGGAGCTGTCATGAGAGTCCGTGCCTATGCGACCGTCACCGGGCCCGCCGCAACTTACACCGGCCCCGACGGGCACACCGAACCCATCACCACCACCGCCGATGAAGACATCCGCCACGCCGTCGTCCGCCGCGCCGCCGACGAAGCCCGCCGCACCGGCACCCCCATCGAACTCGTCACCCGCGGTGACCGCGGCGACCACCACCTCGTCGTCCACACCGACGGAACCCTCGCACCCCTCCCCCACGACGCGCACGCGATCGACGAGGCCCCCGACACGGCGCCCGCGTCACCCCTCACGGAGGAGGAACTCGTGGCGGAGGAGCTCGAACTGTTTGGGAAGGAGGTGAGGGAAACGGCTCCGCACCCGGACGAGACCTCCACGGCCGCGCCCGCCACGGATGCGTCCATCACGGATGAGTCCGTCTCGGGCGCGGCCCCGGTCGCGGAGCCACCCACACCCCGCCAAACCTTCCTCACCACCCCCGCAGACCCTGATCACGGCGGGTCGGGATGGCAACGGTTCTGGGCGCGGCTCGGATTGACCCGCGGCGGGTCACACGCGCAGAAGGCCCGGGCCCGGGCAGTGCGGGCAGTGTCGTCGCAGTGGGCGGGGTGCCGAACCATCGCGGTGGTAAACGGAAAGGGCGGGGTGGGGAAGACGATGACCACCGCGATGCTCGCCGCGGTCCTCGCCCGGCACGGGGGCGGGAATGTGCTCGCCTGGGACAACAACGACACCCGCGGGACGCTGGGCTGGCGCACCGAACCTGGTCGGTACGACACCACCATCCGCGACCTCCTCCGCCACGCCCCGGGTTTGTTGGATCGGGCGGCGGCGGTGTCGGAGATCGCGCAGTTCGTGCACCATCAGCCCGACGACCGGTACGACGTGCTCCGCTCCAACCCCGAACTCCTCGCCACCGACCAACGCCTCACCACGTCCGAGTTCGATCTGCTGATGCAGGTCGCTGCCCGGTACTACCGGGTGGTGGTGTTCGATTCCGGCAACGACGAGTCCGCGGATCGGTGGCTTCGGATGATCGATTCGTCCTACCAGGTCGTCATCCCCACCCTCGCCTCCCCCGAGTCCGCCGAGTCCGCCGCGCTTCTCCTGGACGCGCTCCGCACCCGGGATGCGCACTCGCGTGTTCTCGCCGACAACGCCGTGGTCATCGTCACCCAGCAGGAGGCCGCGCACCCGAAAGACCTGGTCCGCATCGTCGACGGGTTCGCCGGCCTTGTCCGCGCCGTGGAGATTATCCCGTTTGACCCGGCCCTGAAATCCGGGCCGCTGCGGTGGGGCACGCTCCGCACCCGCACCCAAGACGCCTGGCTTCGCGCCACCGCCACCACCGTCATCACCCTCTGACCACGGTGACACGACGATGAGTGACGGGCTGCTTGTGAAGATCCTCGCCGGCGCAGCGGCCGCAGGGATCGTCCTCACCCTGGCCACCGCGTTCCTCGCTGAAGTAATCACCCAGGCCCTGTGCGGTGCCCGCCCGACCCCGACGGGCCTGTTCTCCGGCATTGGGCTTGCCCTGACCGGGGACCCCACCACTTATACGGCTCCGGCGGGGTGTGAGTTGCCGGTGTGGCAGATCCGGGTCGCCGACCTCACCGCCCTGCTCCTCATCATCGCCCTGGCGGTCGTGGTCATCACGGCGGTGCGCCGCTACCAGCACTCGGACCGGGCGTTCGTCTCGGATTTGCGCACCCGGCCGGGGTTCGCGGCCGGGTCGGAGATCCGCCAGCACCTCTCCGCGAAAGCCGTGCTCCGCAGGGCATCCCAGCTGCGGCCAGGGGCGGGGCGGGCGGTGCCCGCGGATGTCGGGTGGCGGGTCGGACGGTCGCGGGGGATGGACGTGTACGTGTCCATCGAAGACTCCGTCGCTCTGGAAGGCCCACCCCGCTCCGGAAAGGGATACCGGGTTCTGATCTCCGCGATCCTCGACTGGACCGGGCCGCTCATCACGACCTCGACTACGAACGACAACCTCACCGCCACCATGCGGCCCCGCCAGGCCCGCGGGGACGTGCACGTGTTCGACCCGCAAGGCCTCTCCGGCATCCGCCACCCCCTCCGGGTGTCCCCCATCACCGGGTGCGAAGACCCGCTGGTGGCGATGCAACGTGGCGCCGCGATCATCACCGGCACCGCCCTCGGATCCTCGTCCACGAACCAGGAATGGGCGCAAGCCTCCGGTGTCGTCCTCGGCCGCCTCCTTCACGCCGCCGCTGTCGGCGGCAGAACAATCGCCGACATCTACGACTGGGGATCCTCCTCTGCCCTTGCCCGCGGGGCGGTGGACATTCTCCGCGGTGATGGGGCACCGGGGTGGGGAGACAGCCTGGAGGCGACGATCAGTGGGGATGAGAAGCTCGTCTCCTCCATCTGGTTCGGTGTCCAAGGCGCCGTCGCCCCGCTCGCCGTCCCGCAGATCCGCGACTCCCTCATGCCCCGCTCCGGCGACCCGATCTTCCGCCCGGGCGAGTTCCTCACCGCCCCCAACACCCTCTACCTCATCGGGTCCTCCTCCGGTGCCGCCGCGATGGGCGGATGGTTATCGGCGCTGATGGATGACGTCGTGGAGGTCGCCCGCACCACCGCGCTCGCCTCCCCCGGGTCGCGGTTGCCGTTGCCGTTGGGGTTGATTCTGGATGAGATCGCCAACATGTTCCGGTGGGGAAACCTGCCCCGCACCATGGCCGACGGTGGTGGGCGCGGCATCTGCACCTTCGTCGTGTTGCAGGCCCTCTCCCAAGCAGAAACGTCCTGGTCCAAAGCAGAAGCGGACACCATCTGGGCTGCCGCCACCGCGAAAGTCCTCCTCGGCGGCGCATCGCACGTCGATCACCTGCGCGATGTCGAAGCGCTTCTCGGCACGAGAGACACCCGCCGCACACAGAGGTCGTGGACGACGAGGGAGAGCGGGCACTCCACCAGCGAACACAACGAACGCCTCCCCCTCATGTCGGTCGATGAGATCCGCCGCATGCCCCAAAACCTCGGCCTCCTCGCCTACCGGAACCGCCGCGGCGTACTCCTGGACCTCACCGGATGGGACGAACGCGCCGACGCCCGCACCATCCGCACCGGCAAAGCCGACACCGAACGCGAACAACAAGCCGTCTTCCACACCCACACCACCCCGACGACTCCCTCAGCCGAGAACAAGGCTTCTCCTGAGGAGCCGGCGGCTGAGGTCGAGGCGGTTGAGGTGGTGAGGGACGAATGAGCAATCGCCGCAAGCCCCGCGACGCCGGGTACCAACGCGATTACCTCCGCTCGAGGGCGTGGTTCGCCCGCCGGGACCGCTGGTTCACCGACCGGCTCCGCAGCACAGGGGAGCTCGCGTGCGCGGCGTGCGGGGGTGTCGCGTCGAAGCGTGAGCTCGAGCTGCACCACGTCGACTACGCCGGCGTCACCATCCAGAACGGCAGGTGGGTTGCCGCGGAGCGGGACGAGGATCTGGTGGCGTTGCATCGGGGATGCCACGAACTGCTGCACCGGCTCATCGACCGCGACCCCGTCCTGTCCCGCCACCGCACCCGCCGCGACGCCACCGCCCTCGCCCTCACCGCCCTGCGATCCAAGCTCCAGCGCTACGGGGAGGGGGTGGTGTCGTGAAGGGGTACAACCCGGACGTCGACTACGACGGGATGCTCGCCGACGACCTCGCCCTCGACGCCCGACAGCGTGGCGGGACGTCTGCTGCGATCGCGGCGCACGTGGTGAATTGGCGCACCCTCACCGATGAGGGAGCCCCGGTGGAGTGGGCGGCGCTTCGGGCGTGGGTGGAGTGGTTCACCGTCCGCTACCACGTCCCGCACAGCGTCATCCCGAACTGCTGGTGGCAACACGGGGCGCTCGTGGAAGAACTCTCCGCCCTGCACACCGCACACACCGTCTCCTTCGACAGTTCCGACACCGGGTACGGACCGGTTGGATTCCACGAACACCTCACCCTCGCCCACCCCCGCCTCACCCGCGCGTACGGCGGCGGGTGCAACAACGGCCACCAAGCCACCCGCCCCCGCTCCTGGACGAACGTCACCGACGAGAAGGAATGGGCTGCGTGGACCACCACCGGCCACGCCCACCGAGACACCGACACCGGTGCCTCACAACGGAAGGAAGAAGGATGACAACCAGAATCCCGGTCACCATCGAGGGAAACCTCACCGGCGACCCCGAACACGGCGCCAGCGACACCGGCAACGAATACGCGCGGTTCACCGTCGCCGTCAACGACCGACGCCTCAACGACACCACCGGACTGTGGGAAGACGCCGGCACCGTCTTTCACCGCATCGTCGTGTTCAACAAACAGTCCCGCAACGTCGCTGACTCGCTCCGCAAAGGCGACGCGGTCCTCGTCGCCGGGGACCTACGGTTCGGGACCTACGTCGACAAGGAAACTGGGCAGACCCGGGAGACCCGCGACATCGTCGCGGACAACGTCGGCGCGTCCCTGAAATTCCAGGGCGTCACCGTTCAGCGCAGCCCAAAAGCTGACGGCCCCGCCGCATACACGACGGGGCCGACCAGCACGCCGGTGAATCAGACCGGCGCCACACTTGCACGCTGACCCAACAACAGGAGCGGGCGAGAGTCACTGTACTCCCGCCCGCTCCGCATGTGTACGCCTCCTGCGCGAAGTCCCCGCCAGCGGTCGACCGCACCTCGAGGTACGCACATGTCGCTGTACGGCGCCCTGATCCCGCGTGGATGCGAGGTGCGCCTCGCCGCGACGCCCCTCTTGACCGGCCTCGGTTGAGGGTGGAAGATGCGGTCCAAGAATTCGGCGATCAGCTGAATCACTGGGGGCATCACATGACCGATAACTCTGCAGGCCCAAGTCTCGGCGAACGCATGACCCGAAACGGCGTGGAGTACGTCTTCCAAAACGGCATCTGGGTGCCCGTGGGTGATTTGCCAGGCTTTCCCCCGGACAACGCCCCGCACCGCAGAGTAGATGGTGACGAGCTCGGCGACTGGGCATGAGCACACTCGAAGGCAAGCCCAGTGTGGAGGTGCCCCCGGACCGCTGGCGGGAGGCGATCACAACATCTCGTGAGGCCGCGAAGTGGGGTGCGGGGGCGATCGGCGCCGTCGGCGTGGCCATCTTCGGCGGGATACCTGCGCTCAAAGGGCTGAACTTCGAGTGGGGCAACCTCGAAGACAACTCGCAAATGTGGTTTGCTCTCGCGTCGGCGCTGGTCGGAATAGGCGGGGTGACCCTCACCATCGTTCTCCTGATCCGCGCAACGCTGCCAATGTACACATCGTTGTCGCGCATCAGCCAGCAAACCCGGCGAGACCTGCGCAGAGCTGCCGTGGGCGAGTTCCTCCCCGCGGCATACCCGACCGTGGAACTACTCCAGCAGGAGATCGCTAGACGAGAGGAGGCCGTCGCGTTCACTGAGCAGCAGGCGCGCGACGCGGTCGGATCGAATAAGACAGCAGCCACCAAGGTTCACCAGGATGCTGTGGTCTTTCTTGAGCAACTGCGGGCGTGGGCCACGCGGCTTCTGAACTACGACGGGTTCAACCAAACGCAACGGCGATTGGTCGGGCCTGTCATGGTCATCGCGATCTCCGCAACCGCGCTCGGCGCCACCTGTTTCATGTTCGCGACCAGCAATCCTGCTGATAGCGCGGAGGACACGGTGCCGCCTCCCGAGGTTGGCCAGGTTGCCTACCTCACACCGCTCGACGCTGCCGCATGGGCGGAGATCACCAGCGTCGCACGCGTCGATGGGTGTCAGGACGATCAGGGGCGCTACCTCGTTCTGGTTACCGGCCACGCCGACGACCTGTACACCGTCCAGACATTGCCTCGCGCTGCCGGTATCTGCCAAGCATGGACGTTTGATGTTCGCGCGGAGGTGGCCAGTGTGAACGTGCTCGCCGAGCCACGCAAGGCCACCATCAGGTTCACGCCCGCACCGTCGCCCGCAGAACGCTAGATCGGCGGCGGTCCCGCGTGTACCTTCGACCGCGGCTTCGGCGTAAATTGTCTCTGTGGACGCCGCGCTCATGCTCTCGTTAGTGGTTCATGTCGCGTCCGCTGCGAATGCAATCGATGACGCTTTCGACAAAGTGCCGCGGCCATGGCCCGTAACGGCAGGGTCGTTCGTTGATTCGGCGCTGGAGCACGCTCATCATGCGCTCGATGACGCCATCTTCGCGGCGTTGGAATCTGGCGTCACTATCGAGCAGATCGAAACTGCCATCGGTCACGCCGTCGTCAAGCCGGAGTGGTTCGACGACCAATAGCCGCCAGCGGTCGCTCGAGAGGTGCCCACCGGGAGAGGCCCGGCCAGTGGGAGCTTCTCTCCTTCTCAGGCGGATGCGAGGGTCACCGCATTCGACCAGACCCAGCAGCGGTACCCGTTGCCTGCGACGGTGAACTGGACGCCGCACGCAACGTCGTTCCAGACAACGACAACGCCGTCCACCTGGACCGCGTGCGGACCGAACCGCACCCACGCGCGACACGCGCGAGGCTTCGGGTCTCGCGTGACCGGCAATCGATCTTCTTGACGTTCGTCGGCAGTGAGGGACTGCAGGGGGTGTTGTTCCGCGACGCGCTGCAGGATTCGGTCGTTCATCTGCGCGTCGACCCTGTCCGCATACCGATGATTCGTTCCCACCGAACCTGCCCTCCCTTCACGAACGACGACACTACCGAGTGTCGCACTTGTGTTCTAATCTTGGGGACCATGGAAACGCAGAAAATCGAACACGATCTGACGTTGTGGATGGCGAACGATATCCCTGAGCGGATGTTCTATGCCGGTCGGCGCTGGCGCGTCACGGATGTCCCGACCCGCCTGCGGAAGAGCGTATGGACGATGGACGTTCCGACGCACGGTCTGTACGGGTGGCGGTTCCAGGCGACAGCCGAGAACGGGGACACATTCGTATTCGACGTCTTCCGCACCGAGCACGACTGGCACGTCCACCGTCAGTACTCCTGACCTCCCGCACCCACGTCACCGCGACAGGCCATGGCTTTCGCTCGGCGCGGCGGGCGTATGAAGTGGCGCGCTGACGGCGACCGTCGCATACGCTGGCTCACGCGCGTGCAGCGGGGCCATCTCCTGGGCGATGCGGTCGCGTTGAACACGGCGCGCATGCAGCCGCTCAGCGAGTCGCGCCCGACGAGTCCCCACCGCCAGCGGCGCCGAAGGCCCGCGGGCGTGTCCGGCGGCGTCGGCCGAGGCCGCGCGAGCATCGAGATGCTGCAGCCCGCGGGTGGCCTCAGCGATCCATCGGTCGAGGCTGGCGAGGTGATTCAGCCCGTCGTTCTCAGATGAGTGGTCCGGCGCGTGCGGAGACGCGCCGGGCCCTTGCGGAGGGTGGGCTGCACGGTGCAGTTCACTGTGCGCAGCGCGGCGGGATTCATCGATTGTCACCTCGGGTGTGCCGCGGAGCATGGTCGAAGCCAGAGCGTCGAGTGCGGCGTCGCGGTGGTGGCTGATGAGGATGGCTTCGTTGACATAGCGGCCGCGGGTCATCCCGACGTAGAGGCCGGCGGCGTTCACGCCGGGTCCGACGATGGATACGTCGGCGGTCTCACCTTGAATGCCGTGCACGGTCGACGCGTACGCAAGGTGCACATGCTCGGCGGCGTAGGCGCGATCGACGGTGCGGGTCATACCTGAGTGGTGAACGCTGACGAGTTCGAGGTTGTCGCTGGTGATGCGGCTGATTCTCCACAGGGCCCGGTTTTCGACATCGGTGCGATGGTCGTTACGGCGGGTTTGCACGACGTCGCCTTCCAGCAAGCGCTGCTCGCCCTGCCCGACGGCGAGCCGCCGGGCAGAGAGGTCCCCGTCTGTGACGCGGCGTTCCTGGATCGCTTCATTGACCGCCGCGGCTTCGTCGTTGGTTCCCGTCACCAACGCCACCCGCTGCTTCTTGGCGCTGTGGCGGAAGTAGGCGTCCACCATCGCCTCACGGGCGGTCGCCTCATCGGGCGCCAGCCGCACATGACCTCCCCCGTGCAGGGCACATGCAATGTCGAGCGCGTCGTCGGCGGAAGTGGGGCGCCGCATACGAAGAGTAAGGGCGGCGTAGTCCTGGTCGTGGAAGCGGTGCACAGCACTCAGCTCGACGGTCGCGGTGGCGCAGCGGGTGGCGATGGCCATCGCGCCGGCGTGACCGACAGGGGTCGCTTGGAGGTCGTCGCCAACCATCACGATCCCAGCCCCCGTGGAGGCTACGACGTCGGCGAGGGCGTTCGCGGTCTGCAGGTCGACCATCCCCGCTTCGTCCACAACGATCCGATCCCCCGCCCGCAACAGGTAACGCCGGGGCCCCTCATAGATGACGCCGGGCCGTGCGGGGTCGGGGTCACCTCGTTCTAATCGGGTCCAGGATTGTGCGCCGGCAGGGTCGGTGCCCCATCGCCAACCGTGGTCGGCGAGGAGGGCGTGCAGGCTCGACGCGGTCGCCCCGATCTCGGTCCCGGCGACCGTCGCAGCCTTCTTCGTCGGCGCGACCACCACCATCCGCCGCCCCTGATCCATCAGCGCGGCCATCGCCACCCGCAGCATCGTCGTCTTCCCCGTCCCCGCAGGTCCGGTGATCGTTACCAGCCGGTCCGTCCCAGCGATCTCCCCCGCCGCCTCGGCTTGCTCCGCGTTCAGTGACACGGCGTCGGGGAGGACCGTGTCCGCGATACGAGCGATTTCCTGGTGCGTGCAGCGGGTGCCCGAGCGGGTGATTCGCTCGAGGCGAGCGGCGAGGTCAACCTTGAGTACTGCGGTCGCGGTGGCCATCAGCGCTTTGACGTGATCAGGCGCAGCGGCGCCGTCGAGGAGATCGATCGTGTGGGTGAGAGCAAGGTCCACGATCCGGTCAGCGACCGGGTCCAGCTCGTCCCGGTCCGCGATGACACCGGATGCGGCGAGGGCACGGAGGGCGCCGGCTCGAACGTCCAGGAGGCTGAACCGGCCGCCCGTGGCCGTGGAGCGGTCGTCGGCTTCCACGATCGCCGTCGCTGCGAGCAGTTCCAGGTTGAGTTCCTTGATCCGCGTCGCCCGCATCCGGACAGGCGGGCGGGGGATCAGGATGCGGCGGTCGATCGCGGTGAGTTCGTCCCGGATGAGGCGTTCCCATTCGGCTTCGTCGATGTCGTGTGGTTTCTGCGGGCGACCCATCGCCCACGCAAGGCGATCCACCTGCTGGATGACATCCACGCTCGGGTTCTCACCCGGGTGCTCCTCCCGCCACTGGGACAGCAGCATGGCCCGGTTTGCTTCGATCTGTGTCGACCTGCGCGAGAGTGGACGAACCGCATGCGACAACTCGGCGATCTCCCCAGCACCATCGAGGGTGAACCCGTGGCGGGCGAGAGCAGCAAGCCATGTCGGGTCTGTGCGGGCGGCGAGTTCTCCCTCTGCGTTGATCAGCGTGTGCAGCTTCATCGCCACCCGGGAGTCGACGTTCGACCATTGCCCATCCCGACCCTGGACCTTCACATTCAGCCACAAGTGCCGGTGGATGTGCGGGTCCAGCGCACGGGAACGGCGGTGCTGCAGCTCGACTACTTCCACGCGCGCGAGATCCTCACGGATCCGGCCGCCGGCACCGCGACGCGCGTTCAATTCCCGCTGCCAGGTCAGAATGATCCGATCACGCAGCCGATCCTGGAGCGCTTCGAACTCCACCGCGAGATCCGCATCCAACACAGCGGCGACGCTGAACGACTTCGGTGCGTTGATCGTCCCATCCAGCAGCAGATCCGCGGACGGCAGCTGCAGATCACGACCCCGCCGCTCCCCCAACACTGGATCACACCCGTCCACCCACCGCCGCAACGCCGACTCGTCCAGCAGGTCCATCGAGATGGCACCGTCCTCGACGACGAACCGCGAGACCCCGACGGCGCCGGCATCACCATACGCGGTGAGCGCGTCGGCGCCCGTTGTGGCTCGCAGGTGGGAATCGCAGGTGCCCTTCAGCGCGTAAGAGATCGCCTGCCGAACCCCGTGAGATTCGACACCCCTCTTCCACCGCTCGAGGCCGCCGCGCACACCGTCAGACTACGCGCTTATGCTGATCACGTCACGGGTTACACAGAAAGTGCCTGCGTGCATCACTTTCTTCTATCGCCTGATTGGTTCGGCAAGAGGGTGATCGCCAGCGCGCGGATAGCGGAGGGCGAGCGAGCATTCTGTCGAGCGGGTCTCGCGAGCATCCTCGGCGAATTCACGAATCTCAGCTGTCAGCGCTGTTCTAGAACTGGGGCGCCGCCTTGGGCCTCCACCTGGCCTTCACATCCCATCGCTGCTGCTCGGTGAACGACCGGCTTTCGGGCGCCGCCCGATCGCTGCCGCGGGTGGGACGCGCACAGGGAAACTCGACCTCGCTACGCGGACGGGTGGCGAGCCTGCCGGCTTGGATGGCGATGCCGCACTCCGTGTCCGCGATTTAGAGGGAGGCGCTCCGATGCTGAGTGGCTAGTCGGCGATGCACCCGAGTTGGGCCCCGCTCACCAGTCCCATTCGTGCGGCCGCCGCGGGAGCGAGGCGCTCAGGATCGTGGGCTTCTGGATCCCGACCTGATTCAGCGCGGCGGTTGCGAGGTCGACGGCGGCAAGAATAAAAGTGCTGTCGTCTGTTGAGGGGTCGACAGTGGTGTGCACAGGGCGGAACTGCCCGCTGAGGGTGCGGTGGACTCCGTGCGGGGGCGCCGCTCCTCGTTCGTGAAACTCAGGCGAGGTGCTGGTCGCGTTCTCGAACTCGACGCCGAGGAGGATCTCGTAGTCGCCAGCGGGTGTATCGGCAGCGACGGCATGTACGAGCGCAAGCAGTGCGGCAGTGAATCCTTCGATCGCGATCGTCGGTACCTCGTGGGGCTCGTATGGCTTACCAGTCTTCTCGTGCTCATGGCCGCCTGCACGCCACGACATCCCGACTGAACCATCGTCGAAGATCGCAGCGTGCGCCTCCCGGTTGTCGTCGGGGCGTTCCGGAGGGAGGTACTGCCCCGACAGCGTCGGTCGCGGGCGATAGATGTCCACGTCCTCGAGAGGACCGTACTTGGTGAGCCCGCTTAGCCACCACCGGGTCACTAGGGTGGCCCGATTGGCTGTGTTGGTTACCCGATCTCGGGGTTCGGTGCGGGGTCGCAAAGTGCGGGGTCGTGCCGCGCCCACAAGCACAGCGCGATCTCCGGTTCCGACGGCGGTCGCCATATCGTCGTAGATCTGTTGCAGCGCTTGCTCGCCCCGCCGTGCCCCCTCGAAGCGTGCTCGGTACGCCGCCTCGATCTGCGGCTCTTTCATCCAGTGGGTATCGGCCCCGGTGCGGAGTGGTGCTCCGAAAGTGTCACCGCGGTATACCAGGTGCGGCCCATCGGGACTCGCCGGAATCACGAGCGCAACGGCACGATTGCCGTTCGAGGATGGAACTGCAATCGCTTGGACCCCAAAGACCGGCGGGGTAATCGCGGTCATGCATACCTGCCGGATGGTGCGCTCGTAGTTCTCTGTAAGCTCTCCGGCATCGTGCCGCCCATCAGCGGCCTTGTTGGTCTCAGTTAAGCCAAAGACCAAGACTCCGCCGCCGGCGTTTGCGAACGCGGCGATGTCCTTGACGTAATCGGAATCGCGGAACTCCTTCTGCGGAGGGAGCGCCTTCTTCCAATCGAGCGCGTCGCTTTCTTCGATTCCTTGAGCGACCACGGCATCGATCATCTGTTCGGTGAGCGGTCCAGGGGGCTCCCCGAGCGCATAGTGCAAGGGCGTGTGCAGCATAGGTCTCAGCATAGGAAAGGGTTGAGGATCGGGTCCCTCCCGAAACATGGCATGAAGACTGACCGGATATCGCGAGACCACCTCTCGAAGAATGATCCCGATGACTCCCACGGTGTCGCTCGTGCTCGAAGTTGAGGCTCGTGGAGTTCGCGGAGCGATGAGCGATAGAGGGTGGGTGGGCCCCGATAGAGTCGAGTTCTGCCGCAGGGGAGGCGTGGTTGACTGAGCCAGAGCTGTTCACACTGGGTCGCGTGATCTCAGTGGATGTTGACGCTGACGAAGCATGGGTAGAACTCGTGAGCGGCGGCATGGTCCACTATTCGGTAGACGACCTGCCAGGCGATGAGGGCTCGCTTGTCAGCGTCGGAATGCGCTCGGGCAATCTCCTTGGTGCACCGCCCGATACAGTGTGGCCGCGGACAGCTCGGAACGTCGGGACTCTCAAGCACATCGGTGACGAACGAATCTTGATGGAGTTTGCTGGGGCGATCCGGGCACTCGGGGTCGAGGACGTCGTCGAACCCCGCGTCGATGCTGGATACGTCTTCGACGACACACAACAACGTTGGTGTCCGCTCACTGATGAGGAGTCGGCAGTGATCATCCAGATCGACGAGGTCATTTCGCCGTTCAACGTGGAGTCGTACACCGCAGAGCCACAGGCCGCTGCCGAATACGGGGGCATGCGCGAGACAGTCGACGAACTGATCCGGCTGCTTGAAGCCAACTTCAGGTCTCGAGCTGAGATGGTTGGCCGCAGTGATCGACCCAAGCCCCCAGCTGGCGCGGTGTTCTTCGGACCTCCGGGGACAGGAAAGACCCACCTTGCGCGGACAGTCGCGAAATCACTCGGCTCTGATCTGATCACTGTCAATGGACCGGAACTGATGGATAAGTACCTTGGCTCTACCGAACGTGCGTTCCGGTCACTGTTCAGCCTTGCGCGCGAGAAGCCGCGGTCGATTATCTTCATCGATGAATTCGACACCATCGGCTCGCGCAGAGGTCCTGACGTGCACGAGGCCATCAATCGACAGGTCGGACAACTGCTGTCCCTCATGGACGGCGCCGCCTATGCGACCAAGCCCTTCGTGATCGCTGCCACGAATCGATTGGAGGACGTAGATCCAGCGTTCCTGCGGCCGGGGCGGTTCGATTTTCCCGTCGAGTTCAGGCTTCCCACCCTTCAGGGGCGGCTCGAGATCCTCCACGCGCAGGCTGTGACGGTGCAGATAGGTGATCCTGCCTGTCTACCGTGGCTCGCGGCCTCGAGCAATGGGTGGTCGCCCGCCGAGTTGGCGCTGATCTGGACTGAAGCTGACGGGTGGCGCACGGCCGAGGGCAGATCGGACCTCACCCTGGAAGACATTGTGCGCGGCTATGAGCGAGCACGGGATCAGCATTCCGTTGTGCTGCGGGCCAACGATTCGGTCAAGACGAGGGGTATGTAATTGGGCTGGCTCTGGTGGCGTCGGGCGATTCAGCCCGCAATTCGTGAGTTTGTTTATCTCGACGAAGTCAGTGTTGAGAGCCTCCTGGCGTCCGTCGACGGAGAAATTCTCGTTGAGAGCACTCGCACTAGTTCGCGTTCGACCGAGGTTGGAGTGTCAGCGACGACTGCCGACGGCCTTTTCGAGCAGGCCAGCTTTTCTCCGAGTCTGAAGAGCGTGCGCGGCAGGCAGGTGCAGGAGCTCCGCAAGTCCGTCGCTCAATCGGCGTTCGCAAGATTTCGCCAGCGCAACATGAGTCGCTTTGCGATTCATGGACTCGATCCCGCGGAGCTGAGTCAACGACAGCGTGAGGCGATCGCCCGGCGGGAGAGCAAGGCGCTCCGGCGATGGAAGCAGGGTATTCCCGTAGCTGATGTCCGGCGCGGAGATCTTTTCGAGATCGAGTCGGACGTGTCCGCTGCCGACATCTTCCGCGTACGGACGGCGATGGTCGCCGTAACGGACGTCATGGAGGCGTATCCGACGTTCTTGTCGCTGGAGCAACGAGAGATCTTCAAGACCACGCGGCCGCTAACTGACCTAATTGACAAGCTGAACGGGGATGCAATCCCGGTTGTGGGCCATCGACCGAACCTAACCATTGAAGAGATCGAGGGCGTCCAGTGGCTTGTGGCCGCACCGCCGCGCGACGGGATCGTAATTGAGAGTGTTGTCCAGCCACAGTGGTTCTGGGGTGATCCGGGCCGGACTCTGTTCCAGGATCACCGGTTCAGGATCCTTTGCCGGGTAGTATCGCCCTCTCTCTCCGCGCGACCTGCGAGCTCGTATGTCGGGACGATCCTGCGAACGATCAATGATGAACTCGCTGCCACGGTTGATGCGCTTGGGCCGATGTTTCTCGGCGCGCTTCGCACGGGGCACCAGCGCGGCAAGCAGAATCGGCCACCGTCTTACGAGCTGTTTGACTGGTATGTGACCGCGATGTCCGCACACGTGGATCCCACGGTTGACGCGAACAGCATCGCCACAGTGCGAGATTCCTTCGACGTCGCCGTCGAGCGCTTATCCCTTGTTGAACAGACACAGCTGTTCAGATCAATCGACCAGGCGATTTTCTCCGGCGCCGCAAACGTCCTTGACGACGTCAAGGCTTCGCTTCGCGATAGCGCGCGGACGCGGTTCGCATTGTGGCCGTGGTCGTCAGGTTCCACTTCGGTGACCGAGCCATTGGAGGAGTCGGGCAAGTCGCAGTTCTTGGAGGTCGAGATCATCGCTGCGTATTGGTAGAGCATGCGGGTTCCTGGTCCACCGCCAACGGTGTTCAGCGCCACCAACCCATCTGATCGGCTCCACCGCTTGCCTGCGGTGAGCTCCGCGACGGACGCTGCTCAGCCGTTCCCGATCTCGCTTGCGCGTCTCTCATTGGTGCGGGCAATCATCTCGTCGGTAACGGAGCTCCTCGCGGGGTCGTCGGCGAGATGCATGAGCCGAAGCTCAATAGCCGGTTGCTCGCTGGTTCCGCCGGATGCGTGAGCATTCAGCAGTGGGAGGGCACCGATGTCCATCGCCGACTTGACTAACTCGTGGAGTGTCGCCGACTGGGAGTCCGGGAGGTAACCGGCGATCGTCCGCTCCCGCCCCGCCACGAGGTCGACTCGTACCGCGTGCACGATGCGTGGGTGGAGGGGCTCGGCGACGAGCATCGCCATCAGCGGGCCGTCTTCTTCGTCCTGCCACCTGAGAAGAGCGTCCCGCACGTTGGCCCGGTAGTCGTCGGTCCGGGCGACATGCATGTCATCGCCGCCTGTGAGCCCCATCGCTTGGGTAGGGACGATAGGTGCGTAGGCCCACTCGCCGAGAGGTGCCATCGGTTTGCCTTGAAACTCAAACTCGTCTACGCGGACATCTGTCGCTCTCGCGCGCACGAGAGGGACGTCTGGGGTGTGCGCGACTGCGTATGCGTCCCAAATCTCGGCGGAGATACGACCCCGGACACCGACTGCGTACCCGTTAGCGAGCGCCCAAGTGCGCACGACGCTGGGAGACGCATCGTTGGTCGGCTCGTTCCCCGCCACGGCCTCCCGACGCGGCGCCTGTGCAGGCTGGGTTGGTCGGTTGGCAACTCGAGGGCGCTCTTCGGCCGGAGCGGCAGGTTGGAGGTGTGCGAGGAGGGTTTCGAAGGTGTTGGGGTGCACGATTCGGGTTCCGACTTCGCGGGCCTTGGCGAGCTTGATGCCGTCCATGGACCCGTCGGTCACGAGCATCGAGGTGAGTCGGGACACGTTGTTCATCACGCGGACGCCGAGCTCAATGGCGCGGCGTTCGAGCCGGTCGCGCTGACGATCGTCGCAGCCGGTGAATGCGACCTTGTCGCCCACTCGCAGGGGAATCCCGAGGTCCCAGTCGTCGGGCAGAGGGAGAAGGTCGGCGCTCATTCGCGCGGCGCGTGCAGCCGCCGCGTGCGCGATCAACTCATTGACGGCTGCGCGGGGCACGTCGAGCGCATCGCACAAGGTGTGCAGCTCTTCCCGCTCGTCGTGCGAGACGTGGCCATCGTCGACGGCCTTGTGCGCGAGTGCGAGGACGAACGCTCGATGGGCTGCGTGGAGGTCAGTGTCAGTGAGCCCATAGACCCCGATCAGCTCGCCAAGTTCGCCGGCTTCCTCGTCGCTAATCTCACCGTCCTCAAGTGCGTCGAGGAGCGTCTCGAGGTACGCGAGGGTTCCCTCAGGTGCCCCCTCTTCAACTACCTTGAGGAGGCTGACGTCGGTGAGTTGTCGAAGCAGCGGTGGCTGCTGAGGCCCGGCTGGGGTGATTCGCTTCGTGCGACCACCCGTCTCTGCGGCGAGGCTGGCAAACGGGGTTGCAGGGGTGCGGGACGGACTCGGCGGCCAGCTGACGGAGCGGGCCTCGTCGCGGAGGGCGCTCAGAACCTGACTTTGGCGCCGGCCCGCCCGGGCGAGGTAGAAGCGAAGCAGTCCTGCCGTCGCACGTGCATCGCCCAGCGCCGAGTGGGCATTCTCAAGCGGGACTCCGGCCGCCCAGCAGCAGTCGGCCAGTCGCCGGCGATCCAAGTCGGGCAGATACTCGCGGCTGCCGTCGAGGGTGCAGAAAGTTGGTATCCACGGCGTATCCCAGCCCGCGCGCTGGAACTCCGCTCGCAGGAACGCGAGGTCGAAGTTTGCGTTGTGCGCCGCGATCGGCACGCCCGAGATGTACGGGATCAGGCGAGCTGCAACATCACGAAAGAGTGGTGCACCCGCCACGTCCGCCTGCGTGATCCCGTGTATGTGAGTCGCACCGACGAGGCCCTCCGGATTGAACCGTGTAGACCATTCATCGACCACGTTCCCTTCGCCGTCGACGCGAATCACCGCGAGCTCGACAATGCGATTCTGACGTGGGGAGAGCCCGGTCGTCTCCACATCGACAATCGCGAAATGAGGCACGGCGCTCGTGGACGCAGCGATCGGCCGTGTGGCTGCAATCGTGGGTGCGGCGGTTGCGTTCCGTCTGCCGAACAGCCAGTCGAACATCCCCATGTGTCTTGATCCGATCCCTATCGCGTTCCGCCCCAGACGGAAGCCCCGAGACATTCCGGGCGCTGCTCACATCCTGCCGGATGCCGACGACACGCCACACGCTTGGGCCGTTGGCGTCGCGGCAGGCTCGATTAGGAATTGCGCGTAGGCGCCCCGCTCGCGGGCAATGCCCGGATAGGGATCCTGAGGACGGCCGAGAGTATCGGCGAGAAGGTAGCGCCAACTTCGACGAGCGCGTCGATGTAGCCCGTCGCTTCCACTTGAACCCGCTCGAACTCCCTCAGCAGTTCGGCAGGGCTCGTACGACTGATATGTAGTGCCTTCTTGTCAAGAGGGCGTAGCGAGGCGCCGTCCGGGAATCCCGGGCGGCGCCTCTTGCGTCGTGGTCTGGTGGGCCGGTGAGCGTGTCGTTGCGACGCGCGGTCAGTCTGATATTCGCGGGTTGGATACCGCAGGACGGTTCTTCGGCAGGAGCGGGTCCGCGTGTCTAGGAACGAGCGTCGCCCGGTTGCGCGGACTGCTCATAGTTGTTTCGCGGGTCGCTCCTCGCGCTGCCGCCGACCGCCGGGATCACGAAGCAGCTCAAGGGCGGTTCAGTCGTCCATCACCGCCAGCGACCAGCACCAGCCGGCGAGTTCTCTCGCGACGGCGACGTTCGCGATCGTTGACCGTTTGCGGCGTTCGATGAACCGCACCCACCGGTCGTGGAGCCGCCTGTTGCCGAGGTCACCGCGGGCGCGGGCGGCGACGGGTGCTTGTTCCCAGCGACCCTGCATGACTGCACCGACACGGTAGGAGGGCCGGTGATGCCAGGCCGACTCGACGAGCAGTCGGCGGGCGTGGCCGTTTCCGGTCTTGGTGATCGGCCCCTGCATTCGGGATTGACCGGAGGAGAACTCGCTGGGCACCAGCCCGACGAACGAGCCGATGCTGTTTCCGGTGAATCGGTCCCAGTCGCCGATCTCCACCGCCAACGCGAACCCGGTCAGCGTGCTCACCCCGCGCAGGCAGCCGAGCCTACGCACGACCGGGGTGAACTCACTATCGCCCGCGAGGACTCCGATGGCGCGATCGAGCCGATCACGACGTGCCTTGATCTGCAATACCGTCTCGTACTCCGCGTCGAATGCGGCCTGCGACGCCGCGCCAGTGAGGTGCTGAGCGGCCAGCCACCGGTCGTGCTTGGCCGTCCATGCGGCACCGTCGTCGTAAACGATCCCGTGCCGAAGCAACAGTTTGCTGAGCCGGTGCCTCGCGCGCATCAGATCACCCCGGCAGTCCTCGCGGGCGCGGACCAGGTCACGGGCGGCTTCTTGATCGGCTGTCGGGACGGCGACCGGCGTGATCTCGTCCAACCGCAGCAGCCTGGCCAGATGCACCGCGTCCCTCGCATCGGTCTTCACCCGATCTCCCGACGGTCGTTGCAGCTTCGACGGCGCAGCAACCACGCACCTGACCCCCGCACTCGTCAGCGCCCGATACAACCCGAACCCCGTAGGACCGGCCTCGTAGGCGACCGCGACCGGACCGGGCACCCCACGCACCCACTCGAGAATTCGGTCATCGCCCGGCGGCAGCTTCGCTTGGAACAGCTCGCCGGTCACGCCATCGATCGCCGCTGCTGCGACGGAACGGGCGTGCACGTCGAGCCCAACACTCGTACGCTCAGTGAACACGGGGCCTCCCACAACTGTTGGATAGGCCGGACGGACCACCTCCGCCCGGTAACCCACGAGTTTTGTGAGTGAGGCCCCGTCCCGCGACCCCCTCACCAGAAGAGGGCCACTACATACCGTCTAGGCCTGCTCAACCTCGGTATGCCAGTCCACTAGCTTTGCTTGCCACTTGCGCTGCTGCGCAGTCCAGATGTCGCGGATCACCTTGCGCTCTGACTTCGGCAAGTACCGACCGCTCATGATCTCGCGCACCCAGGACTTGCCCGAGGCGTCGATGAACTGGAGGTAGAACTCTTTGCCGCTCGGACTATCTGGGAAGCCCCCGACGTCTTTGCTGAACGACTCACCTGGCGCGATGGCCATGTCCCCGCTGTCGCTGATGTGCATGGTCTGGTGGACGTGGTAGTCGATACCGAGGCGGGGGTCACTGCGGAGGTTCGTGTAGACGATCGGCTGGTTGCTGGTGTTGTGGACGTAGAGACGGATGACCCAGTGGTAAAGCTGACCGCCCTCTTCCTCTTCGATCTTGCGCATCTTGCGCGCGGACAGGCCGTCGAGTGCGACCTTGGGTGTCCACCTGACGGATGTGTGAGTCACGAAGGCGTCGGCCTGCGCTCTGCGTCTCCGGATGCGCTCGGACTGGATGATCAGGATGGTGGCTGCGAAGGCGCCGACCGTCCCGATGGCGGCGAACCACTCTGGCACTGTCCCCCACGCTTGAGAGTTCCACCAGTCGGCGAAATCACCCCCGAATTGGTCCACTCGATCAAGCTAGCGCAAGGACGTAGTCGACCAGTCGTTTGCCCTAGCCGTTCGCGAGCCCTGCACTACGAAATGGGCAGGGCCGTGGAAGGCGAGCGGGGGGCTCGCTGCACGGTAGGTAACAACCGACAGCCTGGGCAAACTATGCCAGGGGCCACAATCGTGCGCCTCCTAGCCCGCCCGCAACCATCGGCTTTCGGGCGGTGCCCGGATAGGGATCCGTTATGCCCGTGTGCGCATAGTCCCACGACACGTCGGGCGGGCTGGTAGCGTGTAGCGCATGGCCGCCGCGCAGCGCATGCCTCTGACGCCGTTCGTCGACGTTCTGCCGTTGCCCGAGCGCCTGCTCGCGCGCGATCACAACGGCCGTCTGACGGTGCGGATCCGTACCGGCTCACACAGCTTCCATCGCGATCTGCCCCGGTCGCGTGTGTGGGGCTACGACGGCACGCTCCCAGGCCCGACGATCGAGGCTGAGCGCGGCCACCCGGTCCGCGTCGAGTGGCGCAACGAGCTTGACGGCGGGCTGCCCGTCATCGTAACGATGGCCGGCGACGAGGTCGACGCCGACGGTGTGCCTGTGCAGTGCAGTCCCGGTCTGAGCGGCGGCACGCCGGACCCGCACGCCGCGGCGCTGACGGGACACTCGGTCGTGCACCTGCACGGTGGCCTGACACCGGCCGTGTACGACGGCTGGACCGAGAACCTCTTCGCACCCGGCCAGCTCGCCGTATTTGACTACCCGATGGACCAACGCGCGACGCTGCTCTGGTACCACGACCACGTGATGGGCGTCACTCGGTTCGACGTATACGCCGGGCTGGCGGGACTGTGGATCATCCGCGACCAGCGCGAACGTGACCTCGGGCTGCCCGAGGGACCACCGTACGAGGTGCCGCTGCTGCTGCAGGACCGTAACTTCGGACTCGACGAGGGCGGTCGGCTGACCGGCCAGCTGGTGCACAAGACCGACCCTGGGGTGATGGAGGCCTTCGCGCCGTTCACGGTCGTCAACGGCAAAGTCTGGCCTATCCTCGACGTCCAGCCCGCCACGTACCGCTTCCGCGTGCTCAACGGCTCCAACGCCCGCACCTTCCGGCTCGTGCTGCTGCGAGACGGCGTGCCCGAATTCGATCGCATCACTCAGATCGGCACCGACTCGGGCCTACTCCGCGAGCCCGTCGCGCTGCCACCCGACGGGCTGGTCCTCGCCTCAGCCGAGCGCGCCGACCTGCTCGTCGACTTCTCGGACCTCCAACCGGGCACCGAGCTCACGCTCTACAACACCGCCGGCGCTCCGTTCGATGGCGCGCCCTTTCCCGCCGCTGATGCCGCCGATGCCGCGGATCTCGACGCGCTGCTGCCGTACCCCCAGGTCATGCGTTTCCGTGTCGTCCCGGGCCCGGTCGCGCACCGTCCGGTGCCCCGCGAACTGGCGACCGACTTCGCCCTGCCAAAACCCGAGGAGCTGGACGCGGCGCCGCGGCGTGCCATCGCGCTTGTCGAGCGCGAGTTCGAGGACGTACCCAACATGCTGACCATGCGTGAGCTCGCCGTTGTCGACGACGAGGACGAGACGACCGGTCCGCTGATCACCCTCACCGACGGCGACCACACGACGCGCTACCGCGCGGTTGCCGCCCACTTCGAGGACACCGCCACGTTCTTCCCGATGCTCGGCCAGTACGAGATCTGGCAGCTCATCAACCTCACCGATGACACGCACCCCATCCACATCCACCTCGATCCCTTCCAGGTCCTCGCGCGCCGGCCCATCGGCTGGGAGATCCCCGACGACGGCATCGGCGATCTCGACCTCAGCGCGCGGATCACTCTCGGTCGCGACCCCGACGACGAGCTCGACCACGTCATCGACGCCAACGAGCGCGGGCTCAAAGACACAGTCCGCGTCAACCCCCACGAAATCGTCGAGATCGCCGTCCGGTTCCACGCCTACAGCGGCCGCTACATGTACCACTGCCACATCCTCGAGCACGAGGATCGCGATATGATGCGGCCCTTTGTGACCATGCCTCCCGAACTCATGCCGTTCATGGCGTGACCCTGGCACGTCAGGAGCGCCAGGGAATACAAATCGATTCGCCATGTTGAAGTGGGAGACGGGCAGCCACTTCTGCTGGCCCTGCACTGTACGACGCGCCAGGCCCGCGAACATCCAATCTGCTGGGCGTCCGTTCGCATCTGAAAAGGAGTACGAGAATGGCTATTCAGGGCAAGGTTGCACTGGTCACCGGAGCCGGGCAGGGGATCGGGCGCGGCATCGCGCTTCGTCTCGCCGCCGACGGTTTTGACATCGCCGTCGCGGACATCGAGCCGCAGCGCGAGAAGGGTGATTCGGTCGTCGCCGAGATCGAGCAGCTGGGCCGAAAAGCGGTCTTCGTCGCTGCGGACGTGTCGAAGCGCGACCAGGTCGTTGCCGCTGTCGACGCAGCCGCCGAACAGCTCGGCGGGTTCGATGTGATCGTCAACAACGCCGGCATCGCCCAGATCAAGCCCGTACTCGAGATCACCGCCGAAGAGCTCGATCAGATCTTCCGGATCAACGTCGACAGCGTGGTCTGGGGCATCCAGGCGGCCGCAGCGAAGTTCGAACAGCTCGGTCACGGTGGAAAGATCATCTCCGCGGCATCCATCGCGTCGATCCAGGGGTTCCCCATCCTCAGCGCGTATTCGGCCTCGAAGTTCGCCGTTCGCGGCTTCACCCAGGCGGCCGCGCAGGAGCTCGCTCCGAAGGGCATCACGGTGAACGCTTACGCGCCCGGCATCGTCGGCACCGGCATGTGGGAACTCATCGACGCCGAGCTCAGCAAGATCAACGGCAAGCCACTCGGCCAGAACCTCAAGGAGAACGTGGAGGGCATCGCGCTCGGCCGCATCGAGACCCCCGAGGACGTCGCGAAGGTCGTGTCGTTCTTCGCCGGCCCCGACTCGGACTACGTCACCGGCCAGGTGCTTCTCGTCGACGGCGGCATGCTTTACAACTGAGTCATCACTGACCGTCTCACCACCCGCCGCGCGTCGGCGTGTGACCCTCCCGGGCGCCCTCCGGTATCGGCAGCTCAGCCCGCAGACCGAGCAGTCGGAAAGGCCTCGTGAAGATCAGACGAAGTCACGACCGGATCGTACTCACCTGCCCCTCGACGCGACCTGCGTCGGGGGGCTTTTTCGCGCCCACAAATCGGCGCCCAGTGGTGCAGCCACCTCGATACGCCTGTACTGAATTACGTATCGAACGCGTCAGCCGCAACCTCCGCGAGCTCGAGGTCAGGGCGCGCACGCACGTCCGGCGGGTTCTGCCTGCCGGGACGCTCACCGCGCGTCGAGGGCTCCCGGCGAATGTGGTGTTCGCAGCCGCCTTGTCCATGGCGTTCTTCACCGCAGACCTGTTCATTCCGCTCGCCCTTACCAGCGTGCGAGGGATCAGCGCTACACTCGCCGGGATCGTCCTGACCGCAGGCATCATCGGGTGGACCGCCGGCGCCTATGCCCCCGCCCGGCTCCTGAAGTGGGGCATGACCAAGGGGGGGCATCGCGCGCCTCGGAGCGATTCTCGTCATCGCGGGTTTGACGGTGATCGGTGCCGTGATCCTCACCACCGTCCCCGTCCCCGTCGCCGCCGTGGGCTGGATCATCGCCGGGCTCGGCGCCGGTCTCGGTTTCACGATCAACTCCATCGCCGTCCTCGATGATGCCGCTGGCACGGTCGGGCGCGCCTCATCGCAGATGGAGCTCGGCAACCAGGCCGGCATCGCCATCGGCACCGGGCTCGCCGGTGCCCTGGTCGCCACCATGGGCGCCACTGCAGCCGGACTAAGCGGCGTCCTCGTCGTCGCTGGGGCCGGCGTCGTACTCGCTCTCCTCGCCTCCACGAGGTTCGCCGAAACCCACCCACCCTTGACTCCCCCCGAAAGATGATGCTGACTTGGACTCGAAGTCCGAGCACGAAAGGAGAACACAATGACCATCAACGACATCGGGCCCCGCCCGAACGCGTTCGACATCGAAGAGGCCACCCGGCGGAACGAGAACTACCGCAGCGTGGCGTGGACCGGGAAGTATTTGCAGGTCACGCTGATGTCTATCCCGGTCGGGGAGTCCATCGGCCTGGAGGTCCACCAGAACACCGATCAGTTCCTGCGCCTCGATGCCGGACAGGGCAGGGCCGTCATGGGCCCGGCCAAGGACCGGCTCGACTTCGAGCAAAACGTCTCGGATGGGTGGTCTGTCCAGGTCCCCGCCGGCACCTGGCATGACGTGATCAACACTGGCGACGAACCGCTGCGCCTCTACGCGATTTATGCCCCGGTGCACCACGCACCTGGCATCACCCAGGGAACCAGCGACAAGGCAGAACAAGACGAAGCGACCGGTAAGGACGAGCCTCCCGCATGGACCGTCCAGCCCGAGGACAGCGCGCCGGACGAGCACGCCAACTGACGTCTACTTGTGTCACCGCTCCGTAAGGATGTTGCGGACGAGGATCGTCTTGGTCCACCCCGGGCAGCGCGCCCCGCCGCCGCGTGAAGACATCGGCCGGTCTCGACCGGCCGATGTCTTCACGCTCCCGCCCCTCACGCTGGTAGGTCTGACGATCACGGATGTCGAGGACCTCGACTGGGCCTCGTGTCAGAGTGTCGGCAAGGCCGCATGGTTCCTCGGGCAGGCCAACACTGTGCCCTGTCTGCGACACCGTGCGATCATAGAACGCCGCCACAAAGCGTCAAACTCCACACACCTCGTCGTCGACGCCGACCGATCCACCGAAAACGATGGCGGTCTCAACCCACCAACGCACCACGAGGGTAGATGATGCGTTGTCGTGGAGGCTGGGATGAGTGTGGTGACGTCGCTGCCAGCGGCAGTACAGGACGTCGTGTGGCAGGCATGGGGCGAGGGCGAGTCACTGCGGCGGATCGCCGATCGGGCCGGCGTCCCGTCGCATCACGTGCGCCGGTACTTGCTGCGTCATGGTGGGGTGCGACCCGCGTTGCCGAGACGCTCCCCACGGCATCTGAGTCCAGGTGAGCGGGAAGAGATCTCGCGTGGGATCGCTGCTGGTCTTTCTGCCCGGGCGATCGCCGAAGGGTTGGGGCGGTCGGCGTCGACGGTCTCGCGCGAGATCGCCCGCAACGGCGGCCGTGACGCCTACCGTGCGACGGTCGCCGATGAGCGTGCCCGCGTCGAAGCCCGGCGGTCGCGGGTGCCGCGTCTCGCGAGCGACGAGCGGCTACGGGCGGTGGTGCTCTCGCGGCTCGAGCTGGACTGGTCCCCGCAGCAGATCGCGGCGTGGCTGCGCCGCGAACATCCCCACGAGCCGGGCATGTGGGTCTCGCACGAGACGATCTACTGCGCTGTCTATCTGCCGGCATCGCGGAACCTGCCGAAGAGCACGTACCAGCGGCTGCGGTCCGGTCGCACGATGCGCCGGCCCCGGCTCGTGAAGCGATCGCACGGGCGAGGGCATCTGCGCGACATGGTCTCCATCCACCACCGCCCCGCCACCGTGACCGACCGGCTCGAGCCGGGTCATTGGGAAGGTGACCTCGTCATGGGCAAGCGCCCGAGCGCGGTCGCGACCCTCGTCGAGCGCACCACCCGCTACCTGAAGATCGTGCCGCTGCCCGACGGGATCAAGGCCAAGGACGTCAGCATCGCGGTCGCCCGCGCCCTGTTCAACGTCCCACCCGGCATGTGCAAGTCCCTGACCTGGGACCGCGGCCGCGAGATGGCCGACCACGCCTTCCTCAGCGCACTCATCGACGCCCCGGTCTACTTCTGCGACCCCCGCAGCCCGTGGCAGCGCGGCACCAACGAGAACACTAACCGCCTCCTGCGCCAGTACCTCCCGCGGCGCACGAACATGAACGCGACGAGTAACGACGAGCTCGAACGCATCGAGAGGCTCCTCAACGAACGGCCTCGGCAGGTCCTTGAATGGGCGGCGCCGACGGAGAGGTTTCTTGAGACCGCAGCGGCGGCTCGAGAATTGCGCCGGTCGATGAGCAGATCCGACGCAGGCGTGCGAGCTGTAGCTGAGGAATGAAGCCGGGGCAGGCAATGAGAATCGGCGACTGTGATGTGTCTCTGCGAGACCGCCCACCGGGGATACCCCTTCGAGTCAGGAGGGCGACCAGCGTGGGCGTGGCGCCGGTCTGGGCGCAGCCACGATCACATCGGGCTTGTCACGTGGACGATCCTGAGTGGGCCTTCTTCAGGTGTGGGCGTCTCGAACCCGTCGATGTACGCGATCGCTCGCTCGCGCGACACAGCGATGTCGTCCGGGCCGGAGTTCTCGCGCTGGGCCAACCTGTCCAGGAGGATCGACCGCCTGGTGTCCAGGTAGTAGACGACCGGGACGACGCCGAGGGGGGCGCAGAGCCGCCTGAACTCATCGCGCGAGGCACGGGACCAGAACGAGGAGTCCACGACGACGCCCTTCCCCTGCTTCACACAGTCGACGAGCTTGTCCTGGAGCGTTCCGTGGACGACCTGGCGCGCGTCGTCGCCGATCGGGTGGGTCCGGTGCCCGAGGGCCCACGCCTCGCCGTCGAACGAGACCCTGACATAGCCCCGGGCCTCCAGGCCACGCGCGTAGGTCGACTTCCCCGATCCAGCCGGACCGCACATGAGGATGACCTGGTCCACGTAGCCAACCCTATGCGGGCTCAACGCAGGTGAGGGACAAAGGCGGTGACGCCCGGGTAGGAGTCGAGGGCTGCATGACCACCTACGGCCGGCATCACCCGGAAATCCGCTTGACCATACCGCCGTGCCGTAAGCCGATCCCTGAGCGGTCTTGGGTGGGTCATCGGCTCGATAGGCGGCCTGCCACGGCCGGAGCGCGGGAGATGTCAATGTGGAGCACGCGCAGCGAAGCGAGCATGAACGACATTGACATCTCCAAGCGCAGGCTGAGGATGGCCGTCGAGGCGATGGCCTGTCGTGATCGATGCCAACACCGCTAACGATGCGACCATGATCGAGAGGGGCAGGCTCCGGCGACCTGCGGTCGCGCCGCTAGTGCTCTCCAACCACGCGACGGCACGAAAAGCTCCATGATCCTTTTCGAACAGGTGGGTAGACTCGCGTGAGGAAGGGGATCATGGCCCGACAGATTCCAGCCTGGCACGACGGGGATACCGCCGCCTACGAGAGACTCCGCGCACTTTTGAGAACGTTCGCAGCACAACTCTCACAGCCCGCTTCATCAACGATTGCGCCGGACGCTGCCGCAGTCGTCGCTCTACGGCGGGCGGTACTCGCTGTTGATGGGTTCGACCGCGCGGCTGTGGACGAGGTGACCCGATCGCTCGAGTTGCGCCTTGAAGTGGAGAAGGAATCCTCTCCGTGAACGCCGCGGTCGGCTCAAGTAAGGCACTGCGGGACGAGTTCGTTGATCGGGTCGCGCCGCTCCTGTTCGACGGGGTGGAAGAAGCTGAGCGCCCTACTATGACGCTTCTCGTTGATCCCCCCGGCGCCGGTGCAGGGCGTGTGCTGAGCAGGCTCATCAGCGAGCAGCGTGCGGCAGTTGTGAGCGCCGCGGATCTGGCCTCGTTCGATGAATCTGCGAGCGAAGCTTCGGCGGCCGCCTGGTTGCGTATGTGCCTGGCTCATGCGCGAGATCATCACCTGCCGCTGGTCGTGCAGGGTGGGTTCAGCAACCCGCAGGCCGCGTTCGGTACTGCGCAGGGATTCGCGGAGGCGGGCTTCCAGACGCGAGTGGCGACGGTGGTGTCTCCTCGCCCAGTCAGTCTGCTCGCCGTCGCGTCGACCTACCTCTCGGCGGCACGGGTCCGGATGACCGCGCCACTCATCACGGTGGACGACCACGATGCGGGATGGTCGGCCGCCCGGACACTCATTCGGTCACTCGAGCCTGGCGACGTGGACAGTCTCGTCCTCGTCGATGACACCGGAGCGTCCATTTCCGAATCGGACGGTGACGATGGCGTTGACCAGGTGGGTGCGGCGTTTGATCGCGCACGTGCACGAGCCTTGACTGCGTTGGAGGCGACGCACTGGCTGAGCGAGTTGCGGCGTCTGTCCGAGTTCGCGCAGGCGCGGCCGACGTTACCTGCCGAGGGTCTGGAGACGCTGGTGGCTGCGCACCAGATGGCGTTGAGCGAGGTGATCCCACAGCTTCCCGTCCCGGCCGGTTCGCGGGTGTCCGCGGAACTGGAGCGCCGCGTCGCCAGCCGCCTGGTGGCCTTCCGAGGCAGCGTGCCCGTGCCCACTCCCGTGGTGCCCGCCCCGGTGGTCCGGACACCTGTGCCGGAGTCGACGGGGCCGTCACGATGACACGACTCGTCGGGTACACACGCGCTCTACCCGCCACTTCAAGCGTCGAAATAGACGCCGCGGCCTTGCGCAGCCTGGGTGCGGAGGTCGTCTTTACCGACTCCGCGGGTGCGGGAGCGCGCACGTCGGGTCGGTCCGGCTTGAAGGACTGCTTACGATCCCTATTGGCCGGTGATGTATTGATCGTCTCGGAGGCGGCGCGCCTGTCGCCGTCGCTGCCGCATTTCGTCGCCACCATTGCAGACCTGGATGCTCGGGGGGCCGCCGTGCGGAGTGTTGCTGAGCCCGTACTCTCGACCGACGAGAAGCGACCTGCGTCGTCGGCAGAGATGTTCCGCGAGCTGGAGGCGTTGCGGCGTCGGCTTCGTGGGCTCCGCACCCGTGAGGGGATGGAAGCTGCGACCGCGGAGGGACGCAGACTCGGACGGCCGTCCGTGATGACGGATGAGCGAGTCGCGATCGCCCGGGAGCTGCGAGCGCACGGTCGGTCGATGTCGCATGTGGCTCGCGTCCTGGGTGTCAGTAGAGGCGCCGTCGAGCGCGCACTCTCTCCCGCTGACAAACGCACGAACGCTGATCGCGATCGCGCGTCAGTGTCTTCCTAGACCCTCCCCACTCCGCACTCGTTTGGAGGACGCTCCCGCCTCACCTACTGCGCTCGCCAATAGCCCGCGGGGCGGCGGCCGTGGTCGGGAACGGACTTGAGCGGTCAGCCCATGCGCGGGTGACGGGCCCGCCGGGGCGGACGGGGGCGCGTCCTGCGATGATGTGTCGGATTGGAAGGCCGTACTGTTGGTGGCTGCCGCGGCGGAGGAGTTCTGCAAGGTGGGCACGTTCGGCGGGGTTGCCGGCGCCGAGGGTGTGAGCGAGGTGCCAGAGTTCGGTGATGTCGTGCCGGGTAGCGGTGTGCCACCACTCGGCCCGCTGCACGGCGCTCATCGCGTCGACGAGAGCCTGGCGAGCCGCACGTGCGTCTGCCCGGTGATGGCGATGAATGACACCAGCGGCGGCGAGCCGGACACGCCGGGCGGTTTCTGTGGGGATGTCGATCGGGGGGCCTCGGCGTCCGTTTCGGGCGATGGCATCAAGGCGTACCTCTTCGCGGATCTGCGCACCGCGGACCGCCTCGACCTGCGCGATCGCCGCTTGGAGTTCGTCGTCCATGTGGGCGCGAAGCCGGTGGGCGGCGGACATCCGGTGGAATTGCTCGAGAAGCTTGCGCGGAGTGGGCTCATCGGGACGTTCCTTCAGGTTCCGCCATGCACGCCACCGAGTCCCCGCGGCCTGTTCTGGGGACTCGGCGGTCAGCCGTGCCGCGAGGTCGGGGTTGGTGGCGGTGGTGCGGGAGAAGAATTCGTCTGCCGCACGATCGTTGGCGCGCTTGTCGCTGGCGTAGGTGCGTCGCACGTGCCGGGGTGGGAGGCCGAGTGCTTTCAGCCGGCTGCGCAGACGCGCGGCGTTCCGGCTACGCTCGCGCTGGTGTTCGAGGTTGCGCTGGTAGTAGTCGCGGTGCATGTTCGGGTTGGCGGCGAGGCGGCGTGCCGCGGCCCGCCGCTCTCGCTCCCGGAACGCTTCCCCGCCGGCGTCCCGGTACCGCATAGTCGCCTCTCTGCCCTGCAGGGCGACCCGTTCCGGGTGTCGCTGTTTGTACCGGGCCTGGTACTCCCGCACCCGGTCGGGGTGTTCCTCACGGAATCGACGCAGACGCTCCCGTTCGCGATCTCGGTTGTCCTCTCGGTACCGGCGGCCGCGTTCCAGGTCAGCCTGGTGCTTCGCTTCTGCTGCGCGCTTGCGACGCATCCGAGCAGCCTGCTGCGCGTTCAGCTTCTCCCGATTGGCCGCATCCCACCTCCGCCGCTGCTCTTTGTGTGCGACGTTGTACGCGCGTTTCGCGGCCAGAGCACGCTCCCTGGCGTCGGCGTCCTGCGGCGCGCGTTCGTCCGGAGCCACCGTTTCCCCGCTCACCGTTCTCAGCCGGCCGTGTCGAGGATGTAGAGCGCGGCGCAGAAGGGGCGGCGGTGTCCGGTGGGGTCGAGGATCGCCCGCCCGCACAGTTCCCGCAGCCGGGCGAGTTCGGCCGGGTCTTCGCCTGTGAGGCTTTCCAGGCACCAGTCGATCTCGGACGGGAGGTCGAAGTCGGGATCGAATGCCTGCATGTCCGCTTCGTACATCACCATCAACGCCCCCACCCGCGTGAGGACCTGACCTGCTTGTTCTTCCGTCATGACAACGTCCTTCCGCTAAGCGCGTGCGGGATGATGGGTGAGCCCGCCCAGCCGGCGAGAGCATCGATCAGATCGGGGCGGAACCCGCTCCAGTGATGCTGCGGGTGATCCCCGACCACCACGACCGGCGCCTGGAAGTACCCGAGCTCCTCGGTCACGTACTCCCGCAGCGCCGCCGGGGTGGACTCGTCCGAGAGGTCGACGAGGACGAACGGAACATGCCGCTCCGCAAGCCGCCGGCACGTGAACGCGCACTGCCGACACCCGGGACCTGCCGAGTACACCGTCACCACGACCTGTGCCGGCGAACCTGTGTGGGTCTCGTCGACGTGGGGTGGGGCTGCGGTGGGGTGGTTGATCATGGCCGGCGCCGGCCGCGGTCGCTGGTGGAGTGTCGGACGGTGGCCGCGATCCACTCATCGACCTCCTCTCTGCAGTAGAGGACGGTGCGACCGAACTTGTGGAAGTTCGGCCCGCGGCCGTCTTTGCGCCACTGCGAGAGCCTGCCCAGCGTAATCCCGGGAAGAGCCGCGGCGAGCTCGTCCGCGGTCAGCCACTTGGAGTCCAGATCTGCCACGAACTCCACCGAACTGCCAGTACTCATCTCAAACCCCGATCTACGTATCTCAACTGATGATTGACATGAGTGTCTATCTTAACTAGACACTAGTCAAGAGGTTACGTGGAACGGCAACGCGGTAAGACATGATGAGGAGGTGAAGGTCGACGTGAAGACTCTCGACGGGCAACCCATGGCCCAACAGGAAGCGACCGTGGTCGTCGGGGCCGCGTTGCGCATAGCGCCAGGATTCGTCGCCACCACCCTGGATGACCCCGGCGGCATCGAAACCACCATCGAAGCGGTCTACTCCCGCACCCAGGGCCGGTACATCATCCGCGCCGTCATCACCCGCGCGGTAGACCCCGAACGCGAGCTCACCCCCGGGAACCTCCGGCAGCTCGTCGTGCAGCAGATCCTGCAAGCCGCGACTCCGCGCTGCATCGCTCTCACCCTCGACGATCTCGGGGACCCGGCAGCACGATGGCTGACCCTTGCGGATCTCACCCGCACGGAGGGGAAGATCATCCCGGCCTGGATGGCCACCGAAGTCACCCGACGCGGGTGGAGCGAAGAACGCCTCCTCGTCGTGCAACTCCTCTACGGCGCCGCAGCCCTCTCCGGCCAACCGCCCCTGCAGCTCATGACGATCGAGCTCGGCATCCCCCACCGCACCGCCGGCGACTGGGTCAAACGCACCCGCGACAAGGGATACCTCGAAGGACTCACGTACTTCACCGGCCGACAGGCGGATGGGTAGCGTCAACAGCTACTCATCTGCGAGCGGCAAGCGCTACCGTGTCCGGTACCGCACTCCCGAGGGCAAGCAGACCGACAAGCGCGGCTTCGCCACCAAACGCGAAGCCGTCGAGTTCCTCGCATCCGTCGAGACGCGCAAGAGCACCGGCGACTACATCGCGAACCGTGACTCACGCATCCTCGTCCGCGACTGGTCCGAGGTCTGGCTGGACTCCCTCATCAATCTGAAACCCACCACGAAATCGGGATACCAGTACTCGTTGAGCAAGCACATCCTGCCACGCTGGGGCGACAGTCAGATCGGCGACATCTCCCACGCGGATATCCAACGCTGGGTCGGAGAACTCACCCGGACACTCGCCCCCTCCTCCGTGCGGCAGGTCTACCAGGTCCTGCGGAGCATGTTGCGCTTCGCGGTCCGCGACCGGCGCATCGTCCGCAACCCCGCCGACGACGTCAACCTCCCCCGCATCAAGAAGACCCAACGCGGATACCTCAGCCACCAGCAAGTGCACCAGCTCGCCGCCGAAGCCGGCCCCTGGGGCGACCTGCTCATCGTGCTCTCCTACACAGGCCTCCGCTGGGGCGAACTTGCCGGCCTCCGCGTACGGAACCTTGACCTCGCCCATCGGCGGATCACCGTCGTCGAAAGCGTCAGCGAAGTGGGCGGCACCCTCGTCTGGGGCAGCCCAAAGAACGATCAGCCCCGCGTCGTGAAGTATCCGAAGTTTCTCTCCGCGTCGCTCGCGACCCGCGCCGCCGGCAAACAACCCGACCAGCTCGTCTTCACGTCATGGCTGGGAGCGCCACTGCGGAACAACAACTTCCGACGACGCGTGTTCAACCCCGCCCTCGCGCGCACCATCGAAGCGGATCCCACGTTCCCGGTCGTCACCCCTCACGACCTGCGCCACACCGCCGCGAGCCTGTCCGTCTCCGCAGGCGCGAACGTCAAAGCCATCCAACGGATGCTGGGACATGCCTCCGCAGCAATGACCCTCGACGTGTACGCCGATCTCTTCGACGACGACCTCGACACCGTCTCAGACGCCCTCGAGATCGCAGCGGAACGGCATTTCCGCGACGCTCGATGGATTCACCCAGCGACTCCCCGAACCGGGCCGACCACGGACCCGTACGGCCCCGGGATCTAGCTGTCCGTAGACCTGCACGTAGCTCGACACCTCCACGGGCGGAGCGATGGATACATTACAGTAGGCGACCGCCATCGTGTTTCAGTGTGGTGCGGGGCCAGTGTTATCCCATTTCGATTGAGATGTATTTTCCAGTTTCGCCTTCAGGCACTGTGTAGATCCCGCGGAACGCGTTACCCACATCGAGTGAATAGAACCCTCTACCGGCCGGGATGTTGCCAATCTCGAACTTGAATGCGCAGCCACTGCGGTAGCCGCCTCCTATGGTGCTGTACCCGTCGACCAATTCACTGACCGCAACTATGTTTCCTTCAGCATCCAGAACGCTGATCTGGGTTCCACCGGAGAAATCTGAGAACCCTTTATCAGCGACACAAACGCTCGGAGCTTGGTTAGGCCCCCCGCCGGGGACAAGGATCACTCCTCGGAGGAAGAGCGTCTCTTCAGTCGGAGGTTCGGAGAGTAGAGGCTCGCTCCCCGCGGACGTTTCCGCCTGCGAGCACCCAGTGAGCATCAAGACGACCGCGAAGAACAGCGCTCCCCCGTACCGCATCATGGTCGAGATCCTAGCGGGCCGCACTGTCGCCTGGCCATGTAAACCAAGGTTGCTGAGCCGCACCTCGAGGGACGAGGGATCGCCGCGTCCGCGAGCACCCAGGGGCGCCGAGAGCCGTCCACTCCGACGGTCCCGGCCGCGCGTCGGAGTCTCCCTGGTTCGAGCGCCTCAGCCAGTACAACGCCAGCGTGCAGCGACTCCGATTTTCCAGCGTTGGCATCCGCTCCGAGACCCCACGAAACGACGTGAACGAACCTCCGTTTGCCCACATCGCCGTGGGCAAATGTGGGCAAATTATGGGCAAATCGCGAAAATCGGACGGGAAATCGCTCCGCTCAGATGCAGAAAAACCCCGGTTGATCCGGGGTTTTGATCTGTAGCGGGAGCGGGGTTCGAACCCGCGACCTCACGATTATGAGTCGTGCGCTCTCACCAACTGAGCTACCCCGCCGCGAAGCATCCGAAAGCATGGATGCTACGAGCCCCGAGTCAGGATTGAACTGACGACCCCTTCCTTACCATGGAAGTGCTCTGCCACTGAGCTATCGGGGCGTGCCACCCGTCGCCGGGCAACTAGACGAGAATACCAGAGCCGCGGCATCCGTCTGAATCCAGATCAGCCTCCCGCGTGCTCACGCAGCCAGGGCAGCGGATCGATGTGCGTCGTGCCGTTGAGCAGCAGCTCGAAGTGCAAGTGCGCGCCGAAGGAGCGGCCGGTGTTGCCGGTGCGCCCGATCACCGTTCCGACCTCGATCTTCTGGCCGGGAACCACCTGGATCGAGTCGAGGATCATGTGGGCGTAGTGGCTCGAGATCATCTGACCGTCGATCTCGTGGTCGATGATGACGTGCACACCATAGGCGCCGCCGTTGTTCGTCGCGACGCGCACCGTGCCGTCGGTGATCGCCTGGATCGGCGCACCGGCACCGGGGGTGAAGTCCACACCCTGGTGCATCCTGCCCGAACGCATTCCGTAGCCGTAGCTGATCGGCACACCGACGGCGAAGGGCCACTGGATGGCGGCGTTGGCGTCGTTGACGAAGAAGTCCGAGATGTTGGTGATGCCCGACTGGTAAGCGAGCTCGGCCATCGTGATCGTCGAGTAGCTCTCATCGCGCGTCACATCGGCGTTCTGCACGCTCGACGGGGCGACATAGGCCTGGATCTCGCTGATGGTCTCGTCCTCAGCGGGTTCGACCGGAGCCCGCACCGACATGGCGGCGGCGCTGCTGCCACCCGCCGCGATGACGGCCTCGGCGGGTGTCGTGAGGCCGACCGTGAGCAGTCCGACCACGCCCATGACGCCGAACGAGAACGAGGTGGCGGCGACCCGCGAGAAGGCGGCGCGGCCACGACGGGCGCCGCGGGGCGCGACGTGCGCGGCGACGGGCTCCGCTTCGGTGTCAGCAGGCTCCGGGGCAGACATCACCGGGGTCTCGTCCGTGAACGAGAAGAGCCGGGCTGCGGCTTCGAACTCGTCGACGGATTCGGATCGCACGGGCTCGTCGACGACGGGCTCTTCGACGGGCTCGGCTTCGTCCACGATGGGCGGTTCGATGAGCTCGAAGACTTCGGGCGCGACAGCGGTGCGAGCCGCACGCAGCGCGCGGCGGGAGCGGGCGGCGGGCTGGTCGACGGCGACGACGTCGCCTGAAAGCACCGGCGCGGGAACGATGTCGGTTCCGGCGGTCGCGGCATCCGTCGTCACGGTCGCCGCACCCCAGACCAGCGCGGTCCGCGCGGCTGCCACGGATCGTCGCTGCGCTTCGTCACGGTCGTCTGTCGTCGGCTTCGTCGACGATTCGGGCATCGACGGGGAGCGGTTCGACCGGCGCGTGGGCACAGGCGGAGCCAGGGGCGTGTCGGGCTGCAAGAGGGTCGGGGGCTTTCAGATCGTGTCGCCTCGGGGGAAAGGCGGCGGAACGGGCTTCATGCACCCCCACACGCGAACGCGCGAAGGTAACGATCGGGTAAACACTACCCCGGGGTGCCTGGGAATGCCATGAACGGGATGCCGGGTGTCGAGCGATCACCCACGGGCGCGCTCGAGGAGCGGTTCGAACAGCGCGGGTCCAGCGGCGACGAACAGGTGCCGACCGAACGGGTCGACGTCGTCGTAGCCGCCGACGAGTCCGCCCGCCTCGCGCACGAGCAGCGCGCCCGCGGCGTGGTCCCACGGCGACAGACCCCGCTCGAAATAGCCGTCGTAGCGGCCCGCCGCGACGTAGGCGAAGTCGAGCGCCGCGGCACCCGCACGGCGCAGATCGCGTGCGATCGGCATGACGCGCTCGACGCGCGCGAGGTCTCCGACGTGCGTCTCGGCGTTGTATCCGAAGCCGGTCGCGAGCAGGGCGCCCGCCGTCGGCGGCTCGCTGACCACAGCGAGCCGGAGCCCGTCGAGCCAGGCCCCCTCACCGCGCGCGGCTCGGAAGAGCTCGTGACTGGGCGGGTTGTAGACGACGCCGGCGAGGGCGTCCCATGTGGCGGGGTCGGGCTCACCCGCGACAGCGGCGATGCTGACGGCGTAGGTGGGCACGCCGTACGCGTAGTTGACCGTGCCGTCGATCGGGTCGACGATCCACGTGACTCCCGAAGTCCCGGCTTCGACGCCGGATTCCTCCCCGAGGAAGCCGTCATCGGGACGGGCCTCCGAGAGGCGGCGGCGGATGAGCGCTTCGACCTCGTGGTCGGCGTGGGTGACGATGTCGGCGAGCGCCGACTTCGTCGCGGCGATCGCGACGCCCTCCGCTCGGCGCAGTCGAGCGAGCTCCCCCGCTTCCTGCGCGATCGCGACGGCGAGGTCCTGGAGTTCGATGACCGAGGGCATCCCTCCACGGTACCCGGCGCGGACGGGCCGATAGCGTGGAGGGATGGCCGATGCAGTCCACTCCTCCACCCACGACGTCGTGATCGTCGGCGGAGGCCACAACGCCCTCGTCGCCGCCGCCTACCTCGGGAAGGCGGGTCGCAGCGTCGTCGTGCTCGAACGCCTCGACGGTGTCGGCGGCGCTGCCGTCTCGGAGCGTCCATGGGAGGGCGTCGACGCGCGCCTGTCCCGCTACTCGTACCTCGTGAGCCTGCTGCCGCCCCGCATCATCGACGACCTCGGCCTCTCGATCGAACTGCGCCGACGTCGCTATTCGTCGTACACGCCCGTGCCCGACGACCCCGCGCGCGGCATCCTGATCGACAACGCCGACGTCGGCGCGACCGTGGCATCCTTCCTGCGCGCCACCGGCGACGCCGTCGAAGCCGAGCGCTACGGCTCGCTGACGAACCGCATCGGGCCGGTCGCCCGGCGTTTGTTCCCGACGGTGTTGAAGCCCCTGGCCCGTCGCGCCGACACGCGACGGCTGGTCGGCGACGACGACCTGTGGGCGGCGCTCGTCGACACGCCGCTCGGCACGCTGCTGCGGGACTCGCTCGAGACCGACCTCGTGCGCGGCATCGCCCTCACCGACGGTCTGATCGGCACGTTCGCGAGCGCCGACGACGCGAGCCTGCGTCAGAACCGGTGCTTCCTGTACCACGTGATCGGCGGCGGCACGGGCGATTGGGACGTCCCGGTCGGCGGGATGGGCCGCGTCAGCGCCGAGCTCGAACGCGCCGCGCGCAATGCGGGGGCCGACATCCGCACGAACGCGGAGGTCGTCTCGGTGTCGCCCGACGGCGTGGTCGAGGTCGACGTGCGCGGATCCCGCCAGACGCTGCGCGGCCGTCTCGTGCTGAGCGGCGTCGGACCCGCCGTCCTCGAGGGCCTGCTCGACGCGAGCGGCGTCGACCGGTTCCTCCCCGTCTCACGGGAGCAGCCCGAGGGCGCCCAGATCAAGGTCAACATGCTGCTGCGTCGCCTGCCGCGGCTGCGCGATGAGCACGTCTCGACCGAAGCCGCGTTCGCGGGCACCTTCCACATCAACGAGACGATGAGTCAGCTCGACGCCGCGCACACGGCGGCGCTCGGCGGCAGCATCCCCCATCCTCTCCCCGCCGAGATCTACTGCCACTCGCTCACGGATCCGAGCATCCTCGGGCCCGAGCTGCGCGCATCGGGGGCGCACACCCTGACGCTGTTCGGCTTGCAGGTGCCGCACCGCATCATCGAGGGCGGCGATCGCGACACGGCGCGCGCCGAGCTTCTCGACGCCGCGACGCGCTCGCTGGACTCCGTGCTGGCGGAGCCGATCTCCGACCTCGTCTACGAGGCGCCCGACGGCACGCCGTGCGTCGAGGCGAAGACCACGACAGATCTCGAGGACGCTCTCGGCATGACGGGCGGGGACATCTTCCACGGTTCGCTGTCCTGGCCCTGGGCGGCCGACGACGAGCCCCTCGACACGCCCGCGCAGCGCTGGGGCGTCGCGACGCCTCACCCCGCCGTGCTGCTGTGCGGATCGGGTGCGCGACGCGGCGGCGCCGTGAGCGGCATCGCGGGCCACAACGCCGCGATGGCAGCCCTGGAGCTGCTCGCGCGCTGAGGACGGATGCCGCCGGCCTCAGCCGCGCGGAGGCAGCGGCGGGGGCGGCGGGAAGCCCTCGTAGCCGGGGGGCGGGGTCTGCGGAGCGTGCGGGGCCACCGGCTCGGGCGCCGGCGCGGGGTGACCCACGATCTGCGCGCCGGGCGAGGGATAGCCCGAGTAGTAGGCGCCCCAGTCGGGCTGGCCGTCGGGCATGACCGGCAGCGGCGTGACACCGTCGACGAAGGTCGGCCAGGGCAACTGCTGCGGGTGCTGCTGCTCGACGGGCGCGGGCGCGGGCGCGAGCACGGGCGCGGGCACGGCCGGCGGGACCTGCTGCGCGTGGTGGGCGGGAGCGCTGTAGCCGTCGTACGCGGGCGCCTTCTTGGGCGCGAAGAGCACGTTGACCAGCGGCACGAGGGCCGTGCCGACGGCCGCGAGGATCGCGACCGCCACGATGACGCGCCAGTACAGGTCGGTGAACGTCACGTACTCCCACAGCACGAGCGGCACGGACAGCAGCGCCGCGAGTCCGACGACGAGCGAGATCGTGACGACCGTGACGACCTGCGTGAAGCCGGTCACGAAGCGCCGCGATGCCTTCATATAGAGGCGGATGTGCAGCAGCGCGAGTTGCACGATGAGCACGATGACGAGGAACTGCACGAACCGGCTGATCCCCGAGTACTCGTAGCGTTCGGGCATCCAGACCATGACCGCGCCCACCAGGAGCAGCGCGACCCAGCCGATCATGCTCGACAGGGCGAACCACGCGGGGCGCCGCTCCGCCAGGTGGGCGTCGAGGATCGCGACGCCGGCGAAGGCGACGAGCAACAGGATCGTGAGGAAGGCGCGCCCCACGATGCCGTTCTGCTCGCCGAGGAAGATCCATACGACGCACACGATCGCGGCGGCGATGAGCGCACCGATGGCGACCCAGATCGCGGCGCGGAGAAGCGATGAAGCGGAACCGGAGCGCGTCGGCTCCTCGGTCGGATATCCGGGCACGGTCATCGTCGCTCCTGTCTTCTCGTCGGGCGGACCCGCCCCCATCCTGGCACGCGGCGCCCTTGACCGCCGTGGGGACTTTCGCCCACACCGCCTCTCGAGCCACCGGGATCGGAGAGGATCTGATGGGATGGACCGAGCGCATCCGCAAGGAGGACCTGATGGCCGAGATCGAGAGCTTCACCCTGGACCACACCGCCGTGAAGGCGCCGTACGTGCGGCGGATCGGTGTCGAGCACGGCCCGTCGGGCGGGACGATCACGAATTTCGACGTGCGGTTCGTGCAGCCCAATGCCGGCGAGATCCCGACCGCCGGCATCCATACTCTCGAGCACATGCTCGCGGGGCTGCTGCGCGACCGCATCGACGGCGTCATCGACATCTCGCCGTTCGGGTGCCGCACGGGCTTCCACTTGCTGATGTGGGGCGAGCCGCCCGTCGCCGACGTCGTCGGCGCCCTGACCGAAGCGCTGCGCTTCATCGCCGACGAGGCCGTCGAGGCCGACGTGCCGGCCGTCTCGGCGATCGAATGCGGCAACTACCGCGACCACTCGCTGCACTCCGCGCGCGAGTGGGCGAAGGTCGTCCTCGACGACGGCATCAGTCTCGACGCGTTCGAGCGCGTGGGCGTCTGACCCCCGCACCTGCTCGCACCCGTCCATCCCCTGTCGACTTGCGCCTTGTGCGCGCGACACGCCGACAGCGCGATGCACAAGGCGCAAGTCGACAGGAGAAGAGGGCGCGGGGAAGGGGGCCGCGTGACCTCAGCCGACGATCGCGCGGATCCCGAGCTCGAGCGTGCGGACCACGGTGTCCAGCGATGAGATCGTGACCCATTCGGTCGCCGCGTGCGCGCCGCCGCCGTCGACCCCGAACAGCACGGTGTCGATCCCCGCCTCGCTCAGCAGCGCGCAATCGGTCCAGAAGGGCTCACCCCGGGTGCGGGGCGGCATCCCGGTCACCTCCGCGAACGATGCGGCGAGCGCCGCGGCGATCTGCGACCCCTCGTCCGCTGCGAACGGCGGACGATCCCCCGTGATCGCGAGGTCGTAGGAGAAGTCGGCATCGGCACTCGCGATCCGGTCGAGGATGCCGCGCAGCTCGTCCTCCACGAACGCGACGTCCTCGCCCGGCACCGTGCGGCGCTCGAGGACGATCCGGCAGCGATCCGGGTACGACGATGCCTCCGTGCCGCCCTCGATCGTCGACGCGTGCACGCTTCCGGTCGCGAGCAGCGGATGCCGCACCCCCGCCGCGAGCCGCGCACCGAGTTCGTCCAGCTCGACGAGGAAGCGCCCCGCCTTCGCGATCGCGTCGATTCCGAGGTCCGGGCGGGACCCGTGCGCCGCGCGGCCGTGGACCGTCACCTCGGCCCACACGAATCCCCGGTGCGCGATGACGAGGTCGAGCCCACTGGGCTCGACGACGACGGCCGTGTCGGTCACGACGTGGCGCAGCACGTCCTCCGTGCCGGCGCTGGCCCATTCCTCGTCGGCGACGAGTGCAACGACGATGTCGCCCGCGTGGGGCTCCGCGGCGACCGTCGCGGCAGCCACCATGATCGCGGCGACGCCGGATTTCATGTCGTACGAACCGCGACCGAACAGGCTCCCGTCGCGCACGACGGGACGCAGCCCCTCACCGTCGTAGCTGCTGAGGGCGACCGTGTCGATGTGCCCGTTGAGCATGATGCTGCGCCCGCCGCCCGATCCGGGTGAGACGGCGAGGACCGAGGTGCGCCCCGGCGCACGCTCGACGAGCCGGCAGGTGAACCCGCGGGCGTCGAGCCACGCGTGGGCGAACGCGGCGATCTCGGCCTCGCCCGCTCCCCCGGCCACGAGCTCGGGATTGACCGAGTCGATCGCGATGAGCTCCTTCAGGAGATCGACGACATCGCTCACGACAGGTCCGTCGGGAGCGGGTTGGCGGCGCGGCTCTCGGTGCTGAGCAGCAGCACGGTCGCCTCGGGGGCGAGCGGTGCGACCTCGGCGAGAGAGCGGATGCCGGCGAGCGTCGCCGCCCCGCAGGGTCCGGCATCGACGCCGAGGGCTTCGAGATCGTGCACGGCGCGTGCGGTCGCGGCATCCGTCACCGTCACCGCCGCATCGATGCCGCGGTGCAGTGTGGGCCAGCCGCCGGCGGTGGGAGTGCCGCAGTTGAGGCCCGCCATGATGGTCGACGACGCCTCGACCGTGACGGGCCTGCCCGCGCGCAGCGACTCCCGCAGCGTCGGCGCCGCCGTGGGCTCGACGCTGAGCACGGTGGGCGCCGTGCCGCCCGAGCGATAGTGCCGCACGACGGCTTCGGCGAGCGAGCCGACGCCGACCGGCACGACGACGACCTCCGCGCGTGCACCGACTTCGGACAGCTGCTGATCGGCCTCCACGACGAGCGTCGTGTAGCCCTCGACGATCCACTGCGGGATGCGCTCGTAACCCTCCCAGGACGTGTCCTGGATGAGCACGTCGGCATCGCCCGCGGATTCCGCGGCTTCGGCGACGACGTCGTCGTACGGCGCATCCACCTCGATGCGGTTCGCCCCTTCGGATTCGATCCCGGCCTTCGCTTCGGGCGTGATGTCGGCCGGCGTATAGATACGGGCGGGGATGCCGAGCAGCCGCGCCATGTGGGCGACGGCACGGCCGTGGTTGCCGTCGGTCGCCGCGACGAGCCGGACGGGCCCCGTGGTCCGCAGCCGTTCCCGAAGCTCATCGACCGGGAGGGCCCCGCTGCCCCCGACACGTTCCGTGAGCGCGCGCGACACGGCGTACGACGCCCCCAGGATCTTGAACGCGGGAAGCCTGAGCCGCGAAGCCTCCTCCTTCACGAACACGCGCGCGACGCCGAGCTCACGGGCGATCCCGGGAAGCTCGACGAGCCTCGTCGGGGCGTATCCCGGGAGCGAGGCGTGGAAGCCGAGGGCATCGGGCGAGCGGTCGGTCCGCCAGCGACGGGCGGCAGGGTTCAGGTAGGCGTCGACGCTCATGACGCGAGCCTACGCACCGTGTCGGCGAGCACCGCGATGCCCGCTGCGCAGTCCTCGGGCGTCGAGTACTCGCGCGGATTGTGGCTGATGCCGTCGTACTGGCCGCGCACGAAGACCATCGCGGTCGGGGCGATCACCGCCATCTCCTGCGCGTCGTGTCCGGCGCCGGACATGAGCGGCATCGTGTCGTACCCGAGGTCTGTCGCGACCTGAGCGATCGTCTCCTGGATGCCCGTGTCGAACGGCACGCTCGTCGTCCTCGCCATGCGGGCGGACTCGACGCGCAGGCCGGGCTGCGTGCCGGGAAGCGTCTCGAGGTACGCCGCGAAATCGCGTTCGGCGGCGGCCAGGTGCGCATCGTCCGGATTTCGCAGGTCCACCGTCAGTTCGGCGCGGTCGGGGACGACGCTCGGCAGTCCGGGCGACGTCGAGATGAGCCCGACGGTGCCGCGCAGCCGGCCATAGACGCCCGAGTCCACCATCTCGCGGACCTTCACGACGATCTGGGCCGCGGCAAGTCCGGCGTCGGCGCGCAGCTCGGTCGGCGTCGTGCCGGCGTGCGCGGCGCGGCCGTGCACGGTGATCCGCTGCCACGAGATGGCCTGCACACCGGTCACGACGCCGATCGGGACGCCTTCGCGCAGCAGAACGGGCCCCTGCTCGATGTGGCATTCGACGTAGGCGTGCACAGGCTCGATGCGCACGGAGCGCTGACCGCGGAAGCCGATGCGCGCGAGCTCGTCTCCGAAGCGGAGGCCGCGCGCATCCGTCAGCGCGTACGCGTCCTCCAGCCGGATGCGGCCCGCCGCGACGGCGGACCCCAGCATGTCGGTGCCGAACCGCACACCTTCCTCCTCGGTCCATGCGGCGACGACGATGGGGCGGCGCGTGCGGATCGCCTGCTCATCGAGAGCGCGCACCGTCTCGAGCGCGCCCAGCACGCCGAGGCATCCGTCGAAGGCGCCCGCCGTTCCGACGCTGTCGATGTGAGATCCGGCGATGACCGGCGCGAGGCCGGGCTCGGTCCCCTCTCGACGACCGAAGATGTTGCCCATCTCGTCGATCGTGACGTCGAGACCGGCCTCCCGCATCCATTCCACGAGAAGGCGCCGACCGGCGGCATCCTCGTCGGTGAGCGACTGTCGGTCGACACCGACGAGTCCTGTCGCGTCGTCCTGATAGGCGCCGATGCGCGCGAGCTCCATGAGGCGGTCCCACAGGTGCTGTCCATCGATCGCGACAGAAGCGGGGGCGTGAGTCGTGTCGGTCATGTGCGTCTCCCGGGTCGGTGGATGCCAGCATCCCGCGTCCGTACCGACGAATCGATAGCATGCTTCTCATCGGTACTGATGAGTTCTCTTCATGAGAGGAAGCCATGTACGACGTGCACCGGCTGAGACTGCTCCGCGAGCTCCGGCTGCGCGGGACGCTTGCCTCCGTGGGGGCCGCACTCGGCTACAGCCCGTCGGCGATCTCCCACCAGCTCGCCGTGCTCGAGCGCGAAGTCGGCGTGCCTCTGCTGGAGCCGGTGGGACGCGGCGTGCGGCTCACGGCGACCGCCGATGTGCTCGTGGGTCACGCCGAAGCGGTCCTGCGCGAGCTCGAGCGTGCCGAAGCGGGAGTTGCGGCGAGTCGCGGCGCCGTCATGGGAACCGTACGCATCGCGACCTTCCAGACGGCCGCGCACACGATCGTGCCCCGCGCGCTGGCCGCGCTCACGGCGCAGCATCCGAGTCTCGATGTGCGCTTCTCGCACATCGACGCCCCGGCCGCGATCCCCGGCCTGGTCGCGCGCGAGTTCGACGTCGTCCTGTCGGAGCGCTATCCGGGCGAGCCGGCGACACCTCGCGCGGGCGTTCTCACCGACGAACTCGCGCGGGATACGCTGCGCCTCGCGGTGCCGGACTCCTGGTCGGGCGAGGCCCTGTCCGATCTGGCGGATGCCCCGTGGATCATGGAGCACGTCGGCACGAACGCGCGGGCCTGGTCGGACGCGATGTGCCGCGGCGCGGGCTTCGAGCCGCGCGTCGCCTTCGAGACGGCGGATGTCCTGCTGCACGCGCAGCTCATCGATCGCGGGCTCGCTGCGGGGTTCCTGCCCGATCTCGTGGCCGCCCGGGCCGGCGGCATCCGCCTGCACGACACGGGACGGAGCCGGATGATCGAGAGCTCGGTGCGCGCCGGCAGCGAGACCTCGCCCGCGATCGCGGCCGTCCGCGCCGCGCTGCACCGGGCCGTCGCCTGACGGCGACCTGATGCGCCGATCGGCGAGTCCTCGGCGGGGCCATCCGCGCGCGTCTAGCCGGCACGCAGCAGGTCGCGCAGCCGCTCTTCCAGGGCGGGCACTCGCGGATCCGTCACGAACCCCTCCCCCCGCGGGATGTCCCTCGACACCACGGCCTCACCGATGATCCGGGCGGGACGGCGCGAGATGACGTAGACGCGGTCCGACAGCCGGACCGCCTCGCGGATGTCATGCGTCACGAGCAGCACGCTCCACCGGTGCTGCGCCCAGACGGTCAGCAGCCACTCCTGCATCTCGTCGCGGGTGATCGCGTCGAGCGCACCGAACGGCTCGTCGAGCAGGAGCAGCGGCTTGCCCTGCACGACCGTGCGAGCTAGCGACACCCGCTGCCGCATCCCTCCGGACAGCTGGCGCGGGTAGCGCCGCTCACTGCCGGACAGCCCGAAGGCGTCGAACAGCTCGCCGGCGCGGCGCCGCGCTTCACGCCGTGGCACGCCCGCGACCTCGAGCCCGATCGCGGCGTTGTCGAGAGCGCGACGCCACGGCAGCAGCACGTCTCGCTGCGGCATGAACGCGAAGGGCCGCTCTCGTTCCGGCACGGGGGCGCCGTCGAAGAGGATCCGGCCGGCATCGGCGACGAGCTCACCCGTGAGCAGCGAGAGGAGCGTCGACTTGCCGCTGCCGCTCGGGCCGATCAGGCTCACGATCTCACCGGGCGCGACCGACAGAGTGAGGTCATCGAGCACCGGCATCCCGTCGAAGCCTTTGCGGATGCCGGTGAGTTCCAGGCCGCCGACGTTCATCGCAGTGCACCCTTCTCGACGCGCAGCCAGGGCAGTACGAGGCGTTCCACCAGACCGACGAGCCCGTAGAGAAGGAGTGTCAGCACCGAGCTGACCGCGACGGCCGCGAGCACCAGATCCGTTCGGAACACGTTCTTCGCGCTCTGCATGTAGACGCCCAGGCCCGAGACGGCGCCGGCGTACTCCGCGAAGATCGCGCCCACGACGGCGTAGGTGATCGAGATGCGCAGCGAGGAGAAGAACGACGGCATCGCCGTGGGCAGCCGGACCATGCGGAACACGGTGCGTGTGCCCGCCCCCATCGAGCGCAGCAGGTGCTCGGCGTCGGGATCGGCGGAGGCGAAGCCGCGCATGAGTCCCACCACCATCGGGAAGAACGTGACGAACGCGACGAGCAGCACCTTCGGCAGCAGACCGAACCCGAACCACAGCACGACCAGCGGCGCGAGCGCGATGAGCGGCAGGGTCTGGCTCACGATGAGCAGCGGCATCACCGCCCGCCGTCCGAGCGCGAAGAAGTCGAGCGCGGTCGCGGTGAGGAATGCGACCGCGATCGACAGCGTGAAGCCCAGTGCGGTCGCGGTGAGCGTGGGGATCGTGTGGCGCAGCAGCACCTCCCGCTCGCCGAACCCCTGCTCGAGGATCCGGGTCGGCGAGGGCAGGACGCCGGCCGCGACGAGGCCCGCGTTCGCCACGACCTCCCACAGAACGAGGATCGTCAGTGCGGCGGCGATCGGGGGCAGGACGACGCCGACGGTGCCGCGCATCCTGCTCACTCGAGGTAGTCGGTCGAGTAGTACTCCGACCAGTCGGGCGCCTCGGTCACGACCGCCCCCGCGGCATCCGTCAGCACACCGTGGGCGATGAGGAACGCGCCGAAGTCCTCCCACTTCTGGGGCACGGCCTCGCCGATCGCGACGCCGTCGGCGACGAAGTACTCCTCCGCGAGCAGGGTCGCGCTGCGCGTCACGAGCTCTTCCGCGGCGCCCAACGTGTCGGAATTGGCCTCGATGAGGATGCGAGCCGCGTTCTCGGGCTCGGCGGCGGCATACGCGTAACCGCGCTGCACGGCTGAGACGAACGCCCGAGCCGTCTCGGGGTTCACCTCCAGGTAGGCGTCGCTCGAGACGATCCCCGTCGACTGCAGGTCGGGCACGCCGTAGTCCTGGTAGCGGAACGCGCGGTAGGGGTGACCGTCGATGTCGGCCTGGATGTCCTGCCACGTCGAGACCGAGAGCGTGAAGTCGATGCGCTGCTGACTCAGCGCCTCATAGGCGCCGGTGTCGAGCACGACCTCTTCGAAGTCGCCGTCGCCGCCGTCGCCCTGGATCACGGCACGCGCGAGCGCGCCGTAGAGCGGCGAGCCGAAGCCGCCGAAGACCCCGCCGTCGAGGTCCGCGGGGCGCTCGATGTCGTCGCGGTCGCCGAGGAGCACCAGTTGGCCCGTATCGGACTGCGTCACCTGGAAGACCGATACGACGTCTCGACCCGCCGTGCGAGCCAGCTGCACGCCCGCTTGACCGGCCAGCCCGAAGTCCGCCGACCCGGCAGAGACCAGCTCGGGCACCGAGGTCGAGGCGTACGGCAGGATCTCGACGTCGATCCCCGCCTCGTCGAAGTATCCGAGCGCATCGGCGACGTACACGCCGATGTGGTTGGTGTTCGGCGCCCAGTCCAGGGCGAACGTGACCTTCTCGAGGTCGTCGGGCGAGTCCGCCGACCCGGCTGCGCAGCCGGTGAGACCGAGCGCGACGATGGAGATGGATGCCGCGAGGGCGTGGAGTTTTCGCATGGGTGTGCCCCTCTGATCGGGCACGGGTGAAGAAGAGATGCCTCCCTGCGCTGGCATTATCCAGATCAGGTTCGACGGTCGAAGGTTGGGACCTTCCTCTCAGCCCGGTCTACCGAGCTCCCGTGTACCGACGAGCGTAGCCGAGATCCGCAGAAGGGCTATCGTGGTGCGTCATGCCCCCCGTGATACATCAGAACGCGCTCACTCCGACCGAGTACGGGGTGGGCGCGCGCTTCACCCTCTCGGTCTACGACTCCGCCTACGTCGACATCATCCTGGGTGCGCTCGCGACCGCCGACGCGAGCGCCGTGACCGTCGACACGACCGACATCTCCACCTTCGTGGGCGGCGCCGAGAACGACGTGCTGCGCTATCTGCGCGACGTCATCGCCTCCGCGTCCTCCGGCGGAGCGCACGTGTCCGCGGCGATCCTGCTCTCCCGAGGCTGCCCCGGCGAACTGCAGTGCGAGCTTCCCGCGGGGGTGGATGCGATCGGCGCCGAACCGGTGCAGCTCGCGGCCACCGGCATCCGTGCACGCGCCCACTGGTCGCTGTATCCCCTGCTCGACGGCGGTGCCGACGGCGATCACATGACGGCGATCTACGACGCGATCGAGCACGCGAAGGAGATCGGCGTGTACGCGGGTTCGGACCACTACGCGACGCGCCTGGACGGCGACCTCGCCGACGTGCTGACGACCGTCGCGAACGCCTGGATCGCGGTGGGACGAACCGTGCAGCACGTGACGACCCACGTCACGATCTCGATCAACAGTCCGACTCTCGCGGCGAGCTGACGTGGCGAGGCAGATGCACCTCGTCGCGATGGTGAATCCGCCGACGAGCCAGTATGCCGAGAACTGGCGCAACCCGCTCGGGCGGGCCGACTGGCTGCGCGGCGAATTCTTCGCTGACCTGGGGCGGATGCTGGAGCGCGGCCGGTTCGACATGATCTTCTTCGCCGACGCACTGGCGGTGCCCGAAGCCGCGGACGGCACGGTCGACACGACCCTGGCGACCGGCGGGAAGGGCAGCATCTACCTCGATCCGATCTCGCTCATCTCGCTCGTCGCGGGAGTGACGAGCCGGATCGGGCTCGGCGCGACCGTGTCCACGAGCTTCGCGCCGCCGTACACGATCGCGCGGCAGCTCCTGACCGTCGACCAGCTGTCGGGTGGACGCGTCGCGTGGAACATCGTGACCTCCACGACGAACGCCGAGGCCCGCAATCACGGGCGTGAGAGCATCGCGGGGTCGGCCGCTCGGTACGACAAAGCCGACCGGGTCGCGGAGACGGTCGTGGATCTGTGGAAGAGCTGGGATGCGGACGCACTCGTGCTCGACCGCGAAGCGCGCCGGTTCGCGGATCCGGACCGCGTGCACCGAGTGCCGGCGCGCAACGCCGACCTGGCGCGCGGACCCCTAACGGTGCCGGCGAGTCCGCAGAGGCACCCCGTGCTCATGCAGGCGGGAGCTTCGCCGCGCGGACGCGATTTCGCGGCGCGATGGGCGGAGGTGGTCTTCGCGATCGGAGACTCCGAAGACCAGATGCGGGCCTTCCGCCAAGAGCTGCGCGGGCGCGCCGAGCGAGATCACGGCAGGGATCCGGACAGCATCCGTGTCCTGCAGGGTCTGCAGCCGGTGCTCGGGCGGACGGACGCCGATGCGCAGTCGCGGCTGGAGCAGCTGCGCGCGCAGATCTCGCTCGACGACGCCCTGGTCAAGCTCGCTCGGCTGCTGCATGCCGAGTCGCTCGACCCCGCCGCATCCGCCGTCACGACACTCGAGGCGCACCGGGGTGCGACGGGGAGCGTCGCGTTCGAGGACATGCTCGCCGCGGTGAGCGCGCAGCGCGGCTACACCGTCGCCGACCTCGCGATCGAGCAGGCGCTGAATCAGCTGCATCCTCAGATCGTGGGCTCGCCGGCGAGCGTCGCCGACGAGCTCGAGCACCTGTTCCGCGGCGAGGCCGCCGACGGGTTCATCATCATGCCGGCGCTGTACCACTCGTCGTTCGAAGAGTTCGTGAACGGCGTCGTGCCCGAACTGCAGCGTCGCGGTGTGTTTCGCACCGAGTACGCGGGACCGACGCTCCGCGACAACCTGCGGGGCTGATCTCTCGACGTCGCCGGCCCCAACATCGATGCGCGCCGCCCGCACGCAGCCCGCGCATCGTCGACGTGCGCCGCCCGCATCGTCGAGGTGCGGCGCCCCGCACGCAGCCCGCGCATCGTTGAGGTGCGCCGCCCGCACGCAGCCCGCGCATCGTCGACTTGCGCCCTATGTCGGACACGCCCGGCGTGTCGCCGACACAGGGCGCAAGTCGGCGAACGGGGACGGGCTGACGCGAGAGGGATGCCGCCGCTCGGGCGGCAGGGGCAGCAAGGGCATACGCAGAAAGCGGGCGCAGGCGCGCGGATCGCGGGGGGAATGTGGTGGCGAGTGAGGGATTCGAACCCCCGAATGCTGAGCAGTCTGATTTACAGTCAGATCCCTTTGGCCGCTTGGGTAACTCGCCGGGTGCGCACCCGCCCAGCTTTTTCAGTCGACCGGAGGCGCGATCCACAATCTTACGCGCATCTTGCCGGTGTTCGAAATCGACCCGCTCAGGTGCCGATGCGACCCAGGTCCATGCCGTCCAGAGCCCTCGGTGTGCGCAGCAGCGCGCCCTCGAAACGGCACGTGGCGGCGGCCATCTCCATCGCGTCGCGAAGCACCGCGTCCCAGCCGTCGGCGTGCGTCGGCGAATGGTCCACGAGCCCGGCGAGCGCGGCGGCGAAGGCGGCGTCGCCGGCACCCATCGTGTCGACGATCCGGCCGGGCAGTCGCGGCACCGGTCGGGTCAGGACCACGTCGCCCGCTTCGATCGTGGCGCCCGCCGATCCGCGGGTCGCGAGCACGGCGTGCGCGCCGAGCTCGACCATCCGCGCCCGCACGGCGTCGAGCGGCGCGCGATAGAGCAGCCGCGCGTCGTCGTCGCCGACCTTGATCAGCCGAGCGCCGGGCACGACGCGCTCGAATCCCTGCACGAATGCGGCTCGGTCGCGCAGCATCCCGGGTCTGGGGTTCGGGTCGATCGCGACGGATGCTGCGTCGGCGAGCGCGTCGCGCAGCTCATCCGCCTGCTCGGGGTCGTCGAAGGCGACGCAGCTGACGGCGACGAGATCGGCCGCTGCGATGACGGCGCGCTCGCGTTCGCCCAGCCGGATGCGGCGACGCCGGGCCGCCTCGTTGAACTCGTACTGCGGTTCCCCTCGCGTGCGCGTGCTCACGGCGCGCGCGGAGCCGTGCGGTGCGGGGGTCGCGATCAGCCCGACGCCGAGGTCGCCGAGGTATCGGCGGATGCGCGAGCCCGCGTCATCATCGCCCACCATCGCGATGAGGGTCGCCGGCACGCCGACCCGGACGAGGCCGACCGCGACGTTGAGCGCGGCTCCGCCGACGAATTCGCGGATGCCGCGGGGGTCGCGCAGCTCGTCGATCAGCGCGTCGCCGATGACGACGACCGTCACCGGCGCGAGCCCGCTGTCTCGAGCACGCGCGCGACGAACGCTTCGACGCGCGCGCGGGTGCCGTCGATGCGGCGGTCCACGCTCGCGCGGATCTCGCTCGGCGCGAGCGGAGCCGCCAGTCGCACGTTCTCGTGGCACGACAGGTCGGAGCAGATGTAGGTGCCGACGCTGTCGCCGTGCTCTCCCGCCTCGCCGGCCCTGCGCGCCGTGAAGAGCGCCACCTGGTCGGAAGGCTGCATCGTGTGACACAGGTTGCACATCGATGCCCGGGCGCGCGACGAGCCGTCGGCGGCGCGCAGCACGACCCCGTGCGGCTCACCGTCGATCTCGGCGACGATGTAGCCGCGGGAGCGCGTGCGCGGGTCGCGCCACGCGTAGAAGTCGAGGTGGTCCCAGTCGGTGATGACGAAGTCGACCGGCACGGCGAGCAGTCGCACATCGTCGGGCGAGGCGTTGGCCATGGCGGCTCGGAGAACGTCTTCCGTGAGCGGGCGCATCCCCTCAGTCTACGAACGCCCCTCCGCCCCGGACCCGCGAGACTGCATCTGCGCGCCGAGGATGCGGGGTTTACCCACGGTCTCGGCCGCCCGATGCGGTCTCACGGTCTGGGCGGGGTGGGGTGGCGGCATCCGCTCGGTCGCGTCCGCGGATGAGGAAGCCGAACCCGAAGGCGACGAAGAACATCAGCACTCCGTAGACGGCTGCCGGCAGCGACAGCTCCACCGAGCCGAGGACCGTCTGCGCGATGACGATCGCGAGGGTCGCGTTGTGAATGCCGATCTCGAACGACGAGGCGATCGCCTGGCGCTTGCCGACGCGCAGCCAGCGGGGTACGAGGTATCCGATGGCGAGGCTCACGAGGCAGAACACGATCGTGATGAGCGACAGCCGCGCGAAGTTCTCGACCAGCAGCGCCCAGTTCGACGCGACGGCGCCGGCGATCACGACGACCAGGATGATGACCGACGCGATGCGCACGGGCTTGTCCATGCCCGCGGCGAAACGCGGCCAGAAACGGCGCACGAGCATGCCGCCCGCGACGGGCAGCAGCACGATCGCGAACACCTCGAGCGCCTTGGACCACTGCATGCCGAGCTGATCGTCGAACGGCTCGAAGTACCAGATCGCGAAGTTCGTGATGAGCGGCAGCGTGATGACGGCGATGACCGAGTTCACGGCGGTGAGCGAGATGTTCAGCGCGATGTCGCCGCGGAACAGGTGGCTGTACAGGTTCGCCGTCGTGCCGCCGGGAGACGCGGCGAGCATCATCATGCCGACGGCGAGGACCGGCGGCAGCTGGAAGGCGATCACGAGCCCGAAGCAGATCGCCGGCAGCAGCAGGAGCTGGCAGGCGAGGGCGACGATCACCGCTTTGGGCTGCTTCAGGACTCGGGCGAAGTCGCCGAGGGTGAGGCTCAGCCCGAGGCCGAACATGATGATGCCGAGGGCGACGGGCAATCCGACGGTGGTCAACGCTGACATGGCACTCAGTGTGCCCGATACCGCGATCCGGTGTCACGCGTTCTCCACACGTCGCGTGCCCGACCCCCTACCCGCGAGACTGCAACGGCACGCCGAACCAGCGGGTAAAGCCCACGGTTTCGGCCTCCCGTTGCAGTCTCGCGGTCAAGAGGCCGTGTCAGGAGGGGACGCGCACGCCGGGGAGCGACCAGGCGGCGAAGGCCGGGCCCTCGGCCGAGAGCACGACGGCGCCGTCGACCGCTGTCGCGAGCGTCGCGTCGCCGACGAGCGCCCGCGCGCTCTCCGCTCCGGCGAGAGCGCCGGGCACGAGCTCGACGTCGGCGTCTCCGCGCGTCGCGAGCACGACGATCGTCTCGTCAGCCGACTCGCGCGCGAACACGACGGTCTCGTCGTCGACGTGCAGCCACCGCAGCCCGCCGCTGCCGAGCACGGCGTGCTCGCGCCGCAGCGCGATGAGCGAGCGGTAGAGCTCGAGCCGTTCGGCGACGGCGGGTTCGTCCTCGCTCCCCCATGGCATGGGCGTGCGGCTGGACTCGCCGTCGGCTCCGACCAGCCCGTACTCGTCGCCCGCGAACACGACCGGCAGACCCGGCAGGGTCATCGACAGCCCCACCGCGACGGGGATGCTGCCCGGCGCCGCGTTCGTCGCGAACCGGGCCGTGTCGTGGGTGTCCAGCGGCTGCATGTTGCCCAGGCGCACCCGCCACGGGATCCCCGCCGTGAACCGCACGACCGCGTCGACGAACTGACGCGCCGTATAGCGCGGGATGCCGCCCACCGGCTGCGTGAAGAACCACGGCTCGGTGCGCTCCTCGCCTTCGGCCGTGAGATAGGCCCGCCCCGTCGGTTCGGACAGCCAGCCCCACAGCGGGCGCGTGAACGAGGGGTACGTCATCGCCCCGTGCCAGCCGTCGCCCTGCAGGTCGCTCGCGGCGTCGTTCGTCGACTCGCCGAGGAGGATCGCGTCGGGGTTGATCCGCCGCATCGTCTCCTGCAGCAGCTGTCGTACCTCGGCGTTGAGGTCGATGTCGCCCAGGCGCCCCGTCATGTTCGCGACGTCGATGCGCCACCCGTCGGTCGAATACGGCGGCTCGAGCCACCGCGCGACGACGGAGTCCGGCCCGTCGACGAACGCCGCCCGCAGCTTCTGCGAGGCCCAGTTGAACTTCGGCAGACTCGGCACGCCGAGCCATGACTCGTATCGCGTGTTGCCGTCGCGGAAGTAGTAGAAGTCCTCGGTCTCGGCGCCCGGCCGGCCGAGCGCCGACGTGAACCATTCGTGCCGGTCCCCCGAGTGGTTGCTCGTGAGGTCTCCGATGACCCGGATGCCGCGGGCATGCGCCGCCTCGATGAGCCGGACGTACGCCTCATCACCGCCCAGCAGGGGATCGACCGAGAGGAAGCTCGACGCGTCGTAGCGGTGGTTGGATGCCGCGGGGAAGACCGGCGTCAGGTACAGCACGTTCACCCCGAGCTCGACGAGGTGGTCGAGCTTCTCGGTGACACCGTCGAGATCGCCGCCGTAGAACTGCTGCGAACGGCCGGGCGAGACGGGGTCGACGGGGTCATCCCACGCGGCCGGCAGAGCCCACTCCGGCACCGGACGGGCATCGGCCTGCGCCGACCGGGCGAACCGGTCGGGGAACACCTGGTACATCACGGCGTCGTACAGCCACGCGGGCGGGGCGGGGCGGGCGACGAGGGCGAAGTCGTCGGCGTCGAGTGTCTCGATGTCGTGCAGACCGGTCTGGTTGAGCCAGTGCGCACGGCCGTCGGCGTGCACGAACAGCCAGCGGTAGCCGTGTCGCGGGTTGTGCACCGCGACCGGCGCCTCCCACCAGTCCCACCCGTCCGACGAGCCGACGAACGCGGCATCCGTCCAGCTCGGCTCGTGGTCGGGGTTCGAGCGTGTGCGCACGGCGCGCAGCGGCCCGTACCCCTGCGGCACGCGCACCCGCACCCGCACGGTCTCGCCGAGCTGCGGCGCGTCGTTCGAGACGTACAGCGGTGAGCCGTCGTGGTGCGGCGTGAGCAAGGTCATGCTCACTTGACGGCGCCGGCGGTCAGTCCGCCGACGATGTACTTCTGCAGGATGAGGAACAGCGCCATGACCGGGAGCGCGGCCAGGACGGCACCGGCCGAGAACGCGCTCCAATCCGCGTAGCGCGGGTTGGAGACCATCTTCGTCAGGCCGACGGCGAGCGTCTGCTTCTCGGGTTCGATGAGGATGACGCTGGCGATGACGAATTCGCTGAACGACGCGATGAACGACAGCAGCGCCACGACCGCGAGGATCGGGGCTGCCAGGCGCAGGATGATCGTGAAGAAGATCCGCGCGTGCCCCGCACCGTCGATCTTGGCCGCTTCGTCGATCGACGCGGGGATCGTGTTGAAGAACCCGTACATGAGATAGGTGTTCACGCCGAGGGCGCCGCCGAGGTACACCATGATGAGGCCCAGGTGCGTGTCGAGCCCGAGCGCGGGGAACCAGTCGCCGATCGCCGACATCAGCAGGAAGAGCGCGACGACCGCGAGCAGCTGCGGGAACATCTGCACGATGACGATCGAGACGAGTCCGATCCGGCGCCCGGTGAATCGCATCCGCGAGAAGGAGTATGCCGCGAGCCCGCCCAGGAACACCGTCGCGACCGCCGTGACGCTGGCCACGACGAGCGTGTTGACGAACCAGTTGGCGTACGGGTTGTTCGGATCGGTCAGCATCCGCACGTAGCTCTCGATGCCGACAGTCGAGAAGAGCGCGTTGGATCCCGTGAGCGTGCCGCGGGGGTTGAGCGACGACGACAGCACGAACAACAGCGGGAACGTCGAGAAGACGATCATCACGACACCCACCAGGTGCCGCCAGCCGGTCGCGCGGAACCACTGCCCGAAGGTCTTCGGTCGTTCGTAGAAGTCCGCGTCGGCGCGACGCTTGGGTCGCCGACCGCGGCGACGGGTGTCGTCCAGGACTTCGGCCTCGCCGGCCAGGAGACCGCTGGAGCTGCCGGGGAAGGAATCGGGCATCAGTTCAGCTCCTCCAGTGCCTTGGTCCGTCGGAAGCTGATGATCGAGATCACCGCGACGACGATGAAGATGAGGATCGTGAAGGCGGATGCCAGACCGTAGTCACGGTTCTGCCCCGTGAAGGCCACCTTGTAGACCATCGAGATCAGGATGTCGGTGTGGCCCACGTTGATCGCGGCGGACGAGTCGCGCGGCCCGCCGTTGGTGAGCATGTAGATCAGGTTGAAGTTGTTGAAGTTGAACGCGAAGGACGCGATCAGCAGGGGCGCGACCGTCACGAGGAGCAGCGGCAGCTTGATCAGCCGGAAGATCCCCCAGGGTCTCGCGCCGTCGACCTTCGCCGCCTCGATGACGTCGTCGGGGATGGACTGCAGCGCCCCCATGCACACGAGGAACATGTACGGATACCCGAGCCAGAGGTTCACGAGCAGGACCGAGACCTTCGCCAGCCAGGGATCGGTCAGCCAGGGCACCGACGCCCCGCCGAGGAGCACCTGATTGATGAATCCGAAGCTCTCGTTCATCATGCCCGCCCACACGAGCGCCGACAGGAACGACGGGAACGCATACGGGAGGATCATCAGGATGCGGTAGAACTTGCGCCCCCGCATCCGCATGTCGTTGAAGACGATCGCGAGGAACAGTCCGAGGAAGAAGGTCGTGGCCACCGACACGATCGCGAAGACGAACGTCCACAGCGTCACGTAGAACAGCGGGCCGCGGATGCTCTCGTCGGTCACGGCGCGCACGAAGTTGTCGAACCCGACGACGATCGTCCAGCCCGGCATGAGCTGCGATCCGTCGTCGGCGGTGAACGCACCCACGCCGGTGTCGCTGTAGACCGTGCCGTTGCGGGTGTCCGTCATGGTTCCCGCGGCTTCGTCGTACACGAGCGCGGAGGTGTACAGGTATCCGCGCTGACCGTCCGGGGTGAGAAGAGTCCCGTCGTTCGGATCGTCGGACACGGGGACCGCGAGGTCTCCGATGACGCTCTGGTTGGCGAGCACATCGGCGAAGGTCAGCGTCGTCCAGCCGTCCAGTCCGACGGCTTTGCCGCCCTCGAACCGGGCTCCGGGGGCGGGCTCGAGGGGCTGCTCGTTCGTGCCGAAGAGCGCCTCCCCGTCGGGGTCCGTCACGAGCACGCCGTACTGCCCGAGCTGCGACACGACGGTGACGTCGTACGTCGGCGAGTCCGGCACGCGCTCGAGCGCAGACGCCATGAGCGACGAGACGGCCTGCTCCTTGGAGCCGTTGTGGCCGGTGCCGTAGTTGGTGAAGCCGATGTAGCCCGTGTACACGAGCGCGAACACCTGGAAGATCAGCAGGAAGATGACGCCCGGAGCGAGGTATTTGGCGGGCAGCCGGCGCCGCGAGAGGTAGATCCAGTTGAGGAGCGCCGTGGTGGCCGCGACCAGCCCGGCCACGAGCCATTCCCGGTTGCTCAGCAGCACGAACAGCGCGAAGACGGCGAGCGCGTCCAGTATCCCGAGCAGGACGATCTTGATGATCCATCCCTTGACGCCGAGCGATGCGGCATCGGCGATGCGCGCCGCCTGCTTCGACCGCTTGCGTCGTCGCGGGTCGGCCGCGGGGTCCTCCGTGCGCTCTTCGAGCGTGTTGCTCGTCACTCGCAGCCTCCGTTGCGTGCGGGCAGTCCGACGTGGCGACTCTGCCGTTCTAGCGTGATCGTAGCGGGATGCCGGGGCTCGATCCTCGTGCGAAGATCGGGCCCCGGCATCCGTGGGTCGTCAGCCGATGGCGGCCGTCACATCGTCGACGAGCTTCTGCCACGTCGCCGCCGGGTCGGCGCCGTTGATGATCTCGGCCTGTGCGATGCCCCAGAACTCCCACACGGAGCCCATCTGCGGGATGGCGGGCATGGCCACGGCCTCTTCGCCCACGGCGGCGAAGCCGCCCACGATCGGGTCCGCCGAAGCGGTGTCGGCGGCCGCCGTCAGGGCGGGCAGCACGTTGCCGGATTCGAAGAGCTTCAGCTGCACCTCTTCGGTGCCGAGGTAGTTGACGAGGAAGTCGTTCGCGGCGACCTTGTTCTCGGACTCGGCGCTGAGGTAGAAGCCCTTGACGCCCGCGAACGGAGCAGCGGGCTCGGCGGTCGGGCTGGGGACGGTGTCGATCGCGACGTTGATGCCCGCGTCGACGGCGGCCCCGACGTTCCACGGGCCCGTCAGCCAGAACGCCGCCGTGCCGTCGAGGAACGACTGCTTGGCGATGTCACCGTCGATGTCGGTGTTGAAGGCGCCGGTGCCGTTCGCGCCCTGCCCGGACAGCCAGGTCGCGAATTCGAAGCCGCCGGGGCTGCCGAGCTCGAGCTGAGCGGGGTCGTAGTTGCCTTCGGCGTCGAGCCCGAAGACCGGTGCACCGAACGCCGTCTGGAACGGGTACAGGTGGTAGGGGTTGCCCTCAGCACCCTGCTCGACGACGAACGGGTGGTCCAGGCCCGCGGCCTGACCCTTCGCGATCATGTCGTCGAAGCCCGTGGCCGCGTCGGGCACGAGATCGGCATTGCGCAGCACCGCGATGTTCTCGACGGCGTACGGCAGGAGGTACGTGGTGCCCTCGTAGGTGGAGGCCTGCACGGCGACCGGCAGGTAGTCGCCCGAGGTGTCGCCGAGCTCGATCGGAGCGACGACGCCGTTCGTCGACAGCTCGCCGACCCAGTCGTGCGCACCCATCGCGATGTCGGGACCGCGGCCCGTGGGCACCTGCTGGATGAAGTCGTCCTTGATGACGTCGGTGTCCTTCGACACGAGGTTCACCGTGACGCCCGTCTTGTCGGTGTATTCGGCGGCGACGTCCTTCAGTGCGTCGATGCGCTCGGCGTCGACCCAGACGGTCAGTTCGCCGGCGGTCGATTCGCCGCCGCCGTTTCCTTCGTCGCCGCCGCTGTCGCCGGAGCAGCCGGCAAGCAGCATGGCGCCGCCTGCGATGAGCGCGCCGAATGCGAGAACGCCCTTCTTCTTCACCGTCATCGGTGTGCCTCTCTCACGTGCTGTAGGGGTGTACCGGACGAGCCGACGCAGAGCGCGAACGGAGACCGGTCTCCCGCTCACAAGGAATGTAAGCGCTTACATTGTCATCTCGATCCCCCCAACGTGCAACCTCGCCCGGCGATCTCGATACACGTTCGTGACCTCATGCGCGGGCTCGACGGGCGGCATCCACCCCATCGCTGTAAGCGTTTGCACACGCGCTGCGAGGAGGAAGCCGCGGCTAGACTCGCGGCATGGCAGATTCCTCGTTCGACATCGTTTCGAAAATCGACCAGCAAGAGGCCGACAACGCCCTCAACCAGGCGCGCAAAGAGGTCGAGCAGCGTTACGACTTCAAGGGCACCGACGCCTCGATCGCGTGGAGCGGCGAGTCGATCCTCATCAAGGCGAACAGCGAAGAGCGCGCGAAGGCCGTGCTCGATGTCTTCCAGTCCAAGCTCATCAAGCGCGGCATTTCGCTGAAGAGCCTCGAGACCGGTGAGCCGACGGCGAGCGGCAAGGAGTACCGCATCGTCTCGACGCTCAAAGAGGGCATCTCGTCGGAGAACGCCAAGAAGATCTCGAAGATCATCCGCGACGAGGGACCGAAGTCGGTGAAGTCTCAGATCCAGGGCGACGAGCTGCGGGTGCAGTCCAAGAGCCGCGACGACCTGCAGGAGGTTCAGCGCCTCTTGAAGGCCGCCGACCTCGACGTCGACCTGCAGTACGTCAACTACCGGTAGCACCGGCCGCACAGACCGTCACGCCTCGTCCTGCTGCTGAGGCCCGGGGCGGCCCCCCGGCGCGCGCACAGGGGGAATGACGCGCCGGGGAACCGGTGACCCAGGTGCCGAGGGTTCGAACGGATCGGTTCGAACGGATCCGACGCCCCAGAAGTCGGGTCGATCGCCACTGTATCGGCGTCCGGCTGCTTCCGGCGAGCGTCGAACGTCGCGTCTGCGTCCGACAGATGGCGGTCGGGTCAGCGGCGGGCGAGCATCGCCGTCGCCCACCGGTCGAGGCGGGCGTAGGCCTCGTCGCGCGCGTCACGGCGTGAGAGGAACACGTCGTGCAGGGCGCCGTCGATCCGCTCGACGGTCACCGACGGGCCGAGCTTGAGCGAAGCGCGCGCGATGTCGTCGACGATGAGAACCGTGTCGGCGCTCGTGAGGTCCTCGCTCCACTTCGTGGGGATCGCCGTGCGCGCCGACAGCAGGACGCAGACGGGCACCGGTATCGCCAGGCCCGCCGAGACCTTCGTGTGCCCCGCGATGACGGCGTGCATCCAACCGACGTGAACCGGCATCGTGTGCTCGGGACGCCACAGGGCCTCGATCGTCAGCGGGTCTTCGGCATCAGCGACCTCACGCTGTGCACGGGCGTAGAAACCGGCATCCATCTGCGGCCACAGATCGAACGGGCGCAGCTTGGAGTGCAGACCCAGCACGGGCGCGATCGCGGCACGCGTCACGGCGCTCAGCTGGAACTCGAGCCACGGACTGTTCAATATGACGGCGGCCGCCGCGCCCGGGTTCCTGCTCGCCCACAGGCTCAGGGTGAGACCGCCCGTCGAGTGACCGAAGAGCACGAGACGCCGTTGGCCCGACCCATCGGCACCGCGGCCCATCGCCTCGAGGGCGGCGGCGACGTCGGCGTCGTAGTCGGAGAGATCGGCGATGTACCCGGGCGTCTGCCCCTCGCGGATGCTGCGTCCGTACTTGCGCAGATCGAGCGCGTAGAAGTTCGCGCCGCGATCCGCCCAATAACGGGCGAGCCGCGCCTGGAAGAAGTAGTCCGACCAGCCGTGCACGTAGAGCACGTCGACGTCGGCGAACGGGCGGTGATCGCCGAACAGCCCGCCCAGCGCCGGAGCCTTCGCCCGCAGCCGCACGAGGGTCGCGACGACGGGACCCTCCTCATCGTCGTCGAGCGGCAGCGTCAGCTGCTCGAACGGCTCCCCCAGCACATCGGGGACCCACTCGTGCGACATCCGCTCAGCCTACCGACGCACCCTCACTCGCCACGCGATACGTGGAGCATCTCATCGCGCGCCACGACCTTGATGCGTGCGCGATCCCGGGGCGCTCCGAGCGCGATCTCGTGCTCGTCGAGGCGGTGCCAGCCGTCGAGGTCGGTCCACCGCACGCCGCGTTCGGCGAGGAGCGCCGGAATCGCCGCATCGGACGGGTCGGCCGGGTCCCACCACGAGCCCTGGTCGTTGATGAGGTGGCGCACGGTCTCCATCGCGTCGGACTTGGTGTGCCCGATGAGCCCGACGGGACCGCGCTTGATCCAGCCCGTGGCGTACACGCCCGGCACGCGCTCGTTGGAGTCCTTGTGCAGCACCTGGCCTTCGTGGTTCGGGATGACGCCGTGGCGCTTGTCGAACGGCACGCCGGGAAGCGGCGACCCGAAGTATCCGACGGCACGGTACAGCGCCTGGATCGGCAGCTCGCGCAGTTCGCCCGTGCCCTCGACGCCTCCCTCGCCGTCGGGACGCGTGCGCTCGTACACGAGCGCGGCGACCTTCCCGCCGGCATCCTTGCGAACCTCCACCGGTCGGGCGTAGAAGTGCAGGTGAAGTCGCCGGGATGCCTCCCCGCCGGTGTTGTTGACCGCGGGCCGCTGCCGCCAGGACTGCAGCACGCGGTCGATCACCATGACCTGCTTGTTGCTCGCGATGGCGGCCTTCGACGCGTCGTCGTAGTCGAAATCCTCGTCGTAGACGACGATGTCGACGTCGCGCAGCTCGCCGAGCTCGCGCAGTTCGAGGGGCGTGAACTTCACTTGCGCGGGCCCGCGACGCCCGAACACGTGCACATCCGTGACCGGCGAGGCCGCGAGGCCCTCGTAGACGTTGTCGGGGATCTCGGTCGACAGCAGGTCCTCGGGGTGCTTCGCGAGGATCCTCGAGACATCGAGCGCGACGTTGCCGTTTCCGAGCACGGCGACGGATGCCGCCTCCAGCGGCCATTCCCGCGGCACATCGGGGTGCCCGTCGAACCAGCTCACGAACTCCGCCGCACCGTACGAGCCGTCCGCGTCGATGCCGGGGATGCCGAGGTCGGTGTCGCGGATCGCTCCCGTGGCGAAGATGACGGCGTGGTAGTGCTGCTTCAAGTCGTCGAGCGTGATGTCCTGGCCGAAGCGCACATTGCCGAAGAGACGGATGTCGCCACGATCGAGCACATCGCGCAGAGCCGTGACGATGCCCTTGATGCGCGGGTGGTCGGGGGCCACGCCGTAGCGCACGAGGCCGTACGGCGCGGGCAGCTGCTCGAACAGGTCGATCGAGACGTCGAACTTGCGCTCGGCCTTCAAGAGGATGTCCGCGGCATAGATGCCCGCGGGCCCTGCACCGACGATGGCGAGACGGAGCTTGGTCATAGGAGTCCTTCCGGTACGTCGGTCAGAAAACGCCGCAGCGTCAGCTCGAACGGTCGGCGACGGCGCGCGCGAAGCGTGTGAGCGCTTCGCGGACAGGGCCGTCCGGCACGGGAGCGAGGGCGTCGATCGCGTCGCGCGACCACGTGTTGGCCAGGTCGAGGGTCGCCTGCGTCGCCTCGTGTTCGCGCAGTCGGGCGAGCGGCTCGTCGAGGATCATCGGATCGGCGCCCGCGGCGATGCGTTCGACGCCGTCGTCGATCGCGCCCTGGAGCGCACGCGATGCGGCGTCGTCGCGCTGCGTGAGCAGCAGGTACGGCATGGTGGGCACCCCCGCGCGCAGATCGGTGCCGGGCACCTTTCCGGTCTCTTCGGGGTCGTCGGACAGGTCGATGACGTCATCGAGCAGCTGGAAGGCGACGCCGCTCTTCTCGCCGAAGACGACGAGCGCATCCTTCAGCTCGACCGGTCCGTTCGAGAACACGACGCCCGCTTGCGCTGCCGCCGCGATGAGCGAGCCGGTCTTGTCCGAGAGCACCTGCAGATAGAACGCGACGGGGTCGTCGTCTTCACGCGGCCCGATCGTCTCGTGCATCTGCCCGAGCACGAGGCGCTCGAACGTGTCCGCCTGCAGCTGGATCGCCTCGTCGCCGTGGCGCGCCATGATCTGGCTGGCCCGGGAGAACAGCAGGTCGCCCGCGAGGATCGCGACGCTGTTGCCCCACACCGCGTGGGCGCTGGGCACTCCGCGGCGCTTGTCTGCGGCATCCATGACGTCATCGTGATAGAGCGAGCCTAGGTGCGTCAGCTCGAGGGCTGTGGCCGCCTGGACGACTTCGTCGGTCGCGCCGTCACCGAGCTGGGCGGTGAGCAGCGTGAGCATGGGGCGCAGGCGCTTGCCGCCCGCCTCATAGAGGTATCGACTCGCCGCGTCGACGAGCGGATCGGCCATCCGAAGCTCGGACGCGAGAACCTCGTCGACCTTCTGGAGCCCCCTCTCGACTTCGGCGAGCAGGCGGCGCGAGCGCGGGCCGGCGAAGATGCGGTCGGTGAGGCCCAGCTTGCCCGCGAGGCGCGAGCCCGATGCTGAGGGATTCACGGGGTCAAGCCTACCCGTCGGACGGGGTGGGCTCGCGGCCCTCAGCGGGGCTTGACGGCGCGGTGCAGCGCCACGATGCCCATCGACAGATTGCGGTGCGCGACATCGGTCCAGCCGGCTTCGCGGATCCACGCCGCCAGCCGCGCCTGATCGGGCCAGTCCCTGATCGATTCGTTGAGGTAGTCGTACGCGTCGGCGTTCGAGCTCATCGCGCGCGCGACGACGGGCAGCACGCGGTCGTTGTAGAAGCGATACAGCCCCGCGAAGGCGCGCGAGGGCGGGTGCGAGAACTCGCAGACGACGAGGCGTCCGCCGGGCTTGGCGACCCGCAGCAGCTCCTGCAGAGCCTTCTTCGGCTCGTTGACGTTGCGCAGTCCGAACGACATCGTGACGGTGTCGAACTCGTCGTCGTCGAAGGGCAGATCCGTCGCGTCGGCTTCGCGGAAGGTGAGATTCCGGATGCCGCCGTGCCGGCGCCGCCCCTCGGCGATCATGCCCGGCGAGAAGTCGGCCGCGACGACATCGGCGCCGCTGCGCGCGAACGCGACGCTGGATGCACCCGTGCCGGCGGCGAGGTCGAGGATGCGCTGACCCGGTCGCGGGGCGACGGCCCGTGTCGTCGCGACGCGCCAGAGCCGGTCGTTGCCGAGGCTCAGCACGTCGTTCGTGAGGTCGTAGCGCTGTGCGACCTGGTCGAACATCCCGCTCACTCGGGCGGGGTCCTTGTGCAGATCCGCGCGGTTGGGCTCGTTGTCGCTCACCCGTCGAGTCTATGCGGCGCGATCGCGGCGAGCCGCGTGAGCCATGCGTCGGCGGTCGCCTCGTCGAACGGCGCGATCCGCCTTGAGACGCGGCGCTCCAAGTCGACCGCGAGCTCCTCGAGCCGCGCGACGATGTCGAGCGGGTAGCCGTACGCGACGCGGTGCTCGTCCCACTCGTCGCGGTCGTCGATCCACACGCCGCGCTCGTCGATCGCGCGCACGACGTCGAGGTCCATATCGATGCCCTCAGGCTCGGCGGCATCCCACCGTGCATCCCACGCGAGGTCGATGTACACGCGGTAGCTCGCGGGCGGCGCCGTATTGACCGTGAGCGCGTAGTCGCCGCTCGGCGGCAGCAGCGTGACATTCGGGGCGGTCGTGACGATCTCGCGTCCGGGGCGGGTGCTGCGCGAACCGACCGGCTGTCCGAACCACTCGCCCCACGCGTCGGCGCCGAGATAGAGGCACTCGTGCACCCAGTGCGGGTCGCCGTTCCACTTGCGCCAGCGGAACAGCACACGCGTGCCGGGTGCGGGACGCGGAGTGGCCATGCAGCGAGTCTAGAGTTGAGGCGTGACACCTGCGCCTCGCCCGCCGAAGCTGGTGGTCGAGACCCGTGAGATCGACCCGATCGACGACCTCGTGCCCTTCGCCGACCCGCGCGAGCCCCTCGCGTGGCTGCGCCGGGGCGACGGGATCATCGGCCTCGGACAGGTCACGGGCTACGAGCACGGGCCGCAGACTCCCCCCGACGCCCCCTCCCCTGCGACGGCGTGGCGGCTGATCGCGGCCGAAGCCGAGATCGACGACGCGGTGGGCGTGCCCGGCACGGGCCTCGTCGCCTTCGGGACCCTCGTCTTCGACGCCCGTTCGCAGGCGACGAGCCTTCTGACCGTGCCGGAAGTCGTGGTCGGCCGTCGCGACGGTCGGGCATGGGTGACACGCATCCGCACTGTGGGGTCCGATGTGCCCGAGCGCGCGCCCGAACCGATCCCCTTCGGTCCGCACTGGTCGGCCACTCTCGGCCCCGGCGCGCTCGACCGCGCCGGATACCAGGCCGCCGTGCGCGCGGGTCTCGACGCCATCTCGACGGGCGAGGTCGCGAAGGTCGTGCTCGCCCGCGACCTCGTGGGCACGGTTCCCGCCGGTGCGGATCTGCGCCGCCTCGTGCGCGCTCTCGCGACCGATTACCCCGACACCTGGACGTATGCCGTCGACGGCATGATCGGCGCGAGCCCCGAGACCCTGGTGACGGTGTCGGGCGGCACCGTCACGGCGCGCGTCCTCGCCGGCACGACGCCGCGGGGCGCCGATGCGACCGAGGATGCCACGGCCCGAGGCGCGCTGGCGGCGAGCGCGAAAGACCTCGACGAGCACCGCTACGCCGTGCGGAGCGTCCTCGAGACGCTCGCGCCGCACACCTCGACGCTGCGCTCCGACCCCGATCCGTTCACTCTCGAGCTGCCCAACCTGTGGCACCTCGCGACCGACGTCGCGGGCGAGATCGCCGATCACGCGTCGGCGCTCGATCTCGTCGCGGCGCTGCACCCGACGGCGGCCGTGGCGGGGACCCCGACCGATGCCGCCCTCGATGCCATCCACCGGATCGAGCCGTTCGACCGCGGCCGCTACGCCGGCCCCGTCGGCTGGGTCGACGCGAACGGCGACGGCGAGTGGGCGATCGCACTGCGCTGCGCGCAGATCGGCTCGGCGCCCGATCGCCGGTTCGCGGCGTACAGCGACACGATCCCGATCATCGCCTACGCGGGCGCGGGCATCGTCGCCGGCAGCGACCCCGAGGCCGAGCTGCTCGAGACCCGGGTGAAGTTCCGCCCGATCGTGGACGCGCTGGCCTGACCCACGCCCCGCCCCGCGCCTCCGGCCTCCCCCAGCCTGCCCCCGGCCTCCCCCCGGTTGACTTGCGGCTCGTGCACGCGACACGCCGGGCGTTTCGCGCACAAGGCGCAAGTCAACGGAACAAGGGCTCCCCCGCGCACGGAGCGCGCGACGGATGCGACGGATGCGACGGGACGAGCGGCGAATGCGACGGATGCCACGGCCACGGCGGCAGTGCCAAGCGTGACATCGACCCGCTTTCGCCGACTTGCGCCTTGTGCACGCGACACGCCGGGCGTTTCGCGCACAAGGCGCAAGTCGACAGGGCAGGGGTTCCCGAGGGGCCGCGCGGGGGCGCGGGGGCGCGGGGGCGCGCGGGCGGGGAGGTCAGCTCGCGGCGAGCCGGGCTTGCTCGGCTTCGACGTCGAAGGTCGCGGCCGGCCACTGCGGATCGATCTCCTCGAGCGTCTCGAGGAGCAGCGCCTGCACTGCAAGCCGCGCGTACCACTTGCGATCGGCGGGGACGACGAACCACGGCGCCTCGGCGGTCGAGGTGCGCTCGATCGCGACCTGGTACGCGTCCATGTACGCCGGCCACAGCTCGCGTTCGTCGATGTCGCCGGGGTTGAATTTCCAGTGCTTGTCGGGCCGCTCGAGCCGCTCGGCGAGCCGTGCCTTCTGCTCGTCGGGCGACAGGTGCAGCATGACCTTGACGACGCGCGTGCCCGCAGCCGTCAGTCGCTTCTCGAAGTCGACGATCGCGCCGTAGCGCCGCTCGATCTCGTCGGCCGGCGCGAGTTCGCGCACCCGCCCGACGAGCACGTCCTCGTAGTGTGAACGATCGAACACGCCGATCATGCCCGGTTGGGGCGCACGCTTCTCGATCCGCCACAGGAAGTCGTGCGCGAGCTCTTCCGGCGTCGGCTTCTTGAATGCCGCGAGCTGCACGCCCTGCGGGTCGACCGAGCCGACGACGTGCCGGATGATTCCGCCCTTGCCGGCCGTGTCCATGGCCTGCAGCACGAGCAGCACGCTCGCGGGGCGCACGCGCCCGGAGGGCGTGGGGGCGGTGGCATTCGACCGGCTCTGCGCATACAGCCGCTCCTGGTACTCGTCGAGCTGGTCGGCGCCCGCGGCGAGATCGCGTTCGCCGGCGGATTTTCCCCCCGGATGCCCGGGGGTCGAGGCCGTATCCATGTCGGTAAGCCGGAATCCGGCACCGGCCCGCAGGATTTCGCGGGCATCCGAGGTCCAGTACTGCTGGCTCTTCGCGGTCATGCAGCCATTGTGGCGCGCCCCGCCGGGAATCGCTCAGCGAGCCAGCGGAACCTCGATGAGCTGGCGGCCGCCTGCCGGTGCCGTGAGCGCCTGATCCAGGGCCGAGCGGGTCGTGATCCGCTGGTACTCCCAGCCGTACGCGAGCGCGAGGTGCTCGAGGCGCGTCGTGTGCGGCGTGTAGAGCACGCGATTCATGGCGCCGGGCGACGCGACGGCCGCGACCTCGAGCCGATCGAAGATCGTGCCGCCGCCGTCGTTTCCGACGATGACCTGGATGCGCGGCTCGTCTTCCTCGGGCGGCAGCAGCAGCGCGCCGACGTCGTGCAGCAGCGCCAGGTCGCCCAGCAGCACGCGCGTGACGCCCGTCGCTCCCGTGTCCTGGCTCGCCAGCGCGATCCCCGTCGCGGTCGCGACGGTGCCGTCGATTCCGGCGAGCCCGCGATTGGCGTGCACGGGAACGCGCTTGCCGCCCAGCACCGCATCGGCGACGCGCACGAGCCGCGACGATCCGAACACGAGCCGGTCGTGCGGCCACGTCGCGCGCCAGACGGCGTCGACGAGGGCCTCGCGGTCGACCGGCGTGCGGATGACCTCGAGCTCCGCGGCGATCGCCCCGAGCCGGGATGCGGGCTCGGTCGACGCGAGACCCTCGGCGTCGGGTGCGGGCGGGGTCAGATCGACGGATGCCGCCCGCGATGCCCGCATCCATCTTCCGAGCCATTCGCGATCGGACTCTCCGGGCGCGAGGCTGATGCCGTCGACGGCGACGGTGGCGCCGTTGAGGTCGAGCGCTTCGCCCGGGCCGCGCACGGCGAGCACCTCGACATCGTCGCGGGACAGCAGCTCGCCGACCTCGCGCGACAGGGTCGGGTGCCCGAAGACGATGGCGCGCTCCACGCGTCCGCCGAGGTCAGGGGCGGCGAGCAGAGCGCGGTACCCGTGCACGAGGTGCCGCCCGAACCTCGCGCCGCTGACGATCTCGGCGACGAGAGGCCATCCCCCCTCGTGCGCGAGCTGCTCGGCGGCGTGCCCCGCGTCGGCGCCCGCCACGACGATCGTGCGGGGTCCGTGCTCGATGACGCGCGGCTCACCGGCGGGCACGGCGACCGGGCTCGCCGCCGCAGCGGCGCGCGGCTCGCCCGCGGCGACGACCGAATCGACCCACGCCGGCAGCGTGCCGGAAAGGGGTTCGCGGTACGGCAGGTTCAGGTGCACCGGTCCCGCGGACTGCTCGCCCGCACCGCGCGCCGCGGCGACGGCTTCGGCCGCGAGGGCGCTCAGCATGCGGGTCTGCGGTGCGTCTCCGACCGGATCGAGCGCGTCGGGCGTCGGCAGGTCGGCTTCCAGGCGCACGTGGTGCGCGAACATGCCGGGCTGGCGCGTGGTCTGGTTGGCGCCGATGCCGCGCAGCTCAGGGGGCCGGTCGGCCGTGAGCAGCAGCAGTGGCACACCGGCGTGGTCGGCCTCGAGGACGGCCGGCAGCAGGTTGGCGACCGCGGTTCCCGACGTGCAGACGACAGCCGCGGGCATCCCGGTCTCGCGCCCGATCCCGAGCGCCGTGAAGCCCGCCACCCGCTCGTCGATCCGCACGTGCAGCCGGATGACGCCGCGCTGTTCGAGGTCGGCCGCGACGAGGGCGAGCGCCTGCGAGCGCGAGCCGGGGCTTAGTACGACATGGCGCACGCCCTGGTCGATCAGTCCGCACAGCAGCGCCGCCGCGGCATCCGTCGCACAAGACGTCGAACCAGACGTCGCGCAAGACGTCGAACCAGACGCCACCGGCGTCTCGTCGGCCGACGCCACGGTCAGCCGACGGCCCCGCGCTGACCGAGCGAGTCGTCGTCTCCGTCGGAAGCGGGCGGCTCGGTCGTCGGGTCGGCGGTGCCGCCGATCGTCGGCGGCTGCTGCCACCGCGGGTCGTCGTCCTCGGAGTCGAGCAGAGCGAGCTCTTCCTCGAGGCGGCGGATGCGCTCGTCCTGATCGCTGACCGCGCCGAGGCGGCCGAGGAACTCGGGATCGTCGTCGGGTGCCTGGTAGACCCGGACCGCCGAGCGGCGCACGCGGCCGACGGCGAGCCACAGGATACCGCCGAGCACGGGAATCAGCACGACGATCGCGATCCAGGCGGGCTTGCTCACTCCGCGGTGGCGGGTCGGCGGCTGCACAGCACAATCCACGATGGTGAAGATCCAGAAGGCCGCCACCACCGGGATGAGAATGAACAGGGCCCGGACCACGTCTCCATCCTAGGCGTGCTCTCTGGAGGAGGGCTGGACACGGCCTCGCCTACGATGGAAGGCGTGAAAGCACGGTCGATCGTCCTCTACACGGTGCTCAGGCTGCTCGCCTTCCTCGTGCCCTTCGGCCTGCTCATGCTCATTCCGCTGTTCCGCGAGTACTACTGGCTCGCGGCCATCTTCGCCGCGCTCATCGGGCTCAGCCTGTCGGTGCTGTTCCTGCGCCGGCCGCTCGCCGACGTCACTTCCGATCTCGCGCAGCGGCGCGCCGAACGGCAGACCGGCACGACCGACGAAGAGATCGAAGACGCCGCGATCGACGACGATCCCGAGCGCTGAGCCTCAGCCGAGGAACGCCCACATCAGGAAGGCGCCGTAGCCGACCGACGTGAGCGACGTCAGGGCGAGGGCGACGACGAGTTCGCGCGGATCGCGATAGGTCCACACGATCAGGATCGCGGGCAGCGCCGCGAGCAGTGCGAGCAGCGAGAGCCACGCGATCGGGTAGAACAGCGCGAGGAACGCCGCGATGAGGAACGGCGCGATCACGAAGACGGTGAACAGCACCCGCGTCGCCGTCCGCCCGATGAGCACCGTGAGCGTGCGCTTGCCGGCCGCCCGGTCCTGGTCGATGTCGCGCAGATTGTTCGCCAGCAGCACGGCGCACGCGAGCAGGCCCGCCGCGACGGCGCCGAACCAGGCCTCCTGGGGCAGCGCCAGGGCCTGCACCCAGGTCGTGCCGAGCGTCGCGACGAGACCGAAGAAGACGAAGACGAAGACCTCGCCCAGCGCCGCGTAGCCGTACGGCCGCTTGCCCCCCGTGTAGAACCACGCCGCGACGATGCACGCCACGCCCACGGCGAGGAGCCACCACTGCTGCGTGCGGATCGTCACGGCCAGGCCCGCGATCGCCGCGATCGCGAAGAAGACGAGTGCGACCGTGAGCACGGTGCGCGGCTTCGCCTTGCGGGCAGCGGTCAGTCGGGCGGGACCCACGCGGTGGTCGTCGGTGCCGCGGATGCCGTCGCTGTAGTCATTGGCGTAGTTGACGCCGATCTGCAGCGACACCGCGACGATGAGGCAGCACAGGGCGATGACCCAGTGGAATTCGTCGACGACGAGCATCGCCGCCCCCGTACCGATGAGGATCGGGGTGATCGCGAGCGGCAGGGTGCGCAGACGTGCGGCACCGATCCAATCGCGGAGCGTCGCCGGTTCGACCTTGCGGGGGTCGCCCTGCTCACGCGACTTCTGCGGGTTGCCGCGCACGTTCTGCTTCTTGGATGCCGGACGCTTGCGCTTCTTGCTCGAGGTGCCTGCCACGACTGGCCATCCTAGTCAGCCGAGCGCGGCGACGGCGCGGCGGATCGCCTCTCGATCGGGCTTGCCCGACGGCAGCGCCGCGATCTCGTCGACGAGCACGAGCCGCGCCGGTCGCGCGTGCGCGCCGATCTCGGCGCCGACCGCGGCACGCGCTTCGTCGAGCTGTGTCGACTCGCTGCGCCGCAAGGCCTCACCGCGCGCGGTGACGATGACGGATGCCTCACCCCAGCGCTCGTCGGGAACCCCGACGACGACGGCTGAAGCGAGGCCGGGCACGGTCCGCACGATCCGCTCGACCCGATCGAGCGAGATGTTCAGGCCCCCCGAGACGATGACGTTGTCGATGCGGCCGCGCACGCGCAGCACGCCGTCGTCGAGGACGCCCGCGTCGCCTGTCCGGTACCACCGGGTGCCGGCGTCGTCCCGCACGAAGACGGCGTCGGTCAGCTCGGAGTCGCCCAGGTACCCGTCGGCGAGGGTCGGTCCGGCCACCTGCACTTCGCCGCGCTCGATCCGCAGCGCCACACCGCGCAGGCGCCGGCCGTCGTAGACGCATCCGCCGCTCGTCTCGGTCGAGCCGTACGTGCGAGTGATGCGCGCGCCCGCCGTCTCGGCGCGTTCGAGCGTGACGGGCGGGAGCGCCTGCCCGCCCACGAGGATCCGCTCGAACGAGCGCAGTGCCGCGAGCACATCGGCATCGTGCTCGGCAGCGTCGAGCAGCGTCGTCAGCTGCGCCGGCACGAGCGAGGTGAAGGTCGGCACCCGCCGGCCGCCCTCGCTCGAGGCCATCGTGAGGGCGGCCGCGGTGAACGCGCGCGGCGAGAATGTGCCCGAGAGGATCGCCGGTTCGCGGTCGGCGACGATCGACCGCACGAGCACCTGCAGCCCCGCGACGTAGCCCGCCGGCAGCGCCAGCAGCCACGCTCCGTCTCCGATCCGGTCGGCGGTCGCGAGCGCGCTCGCCGTGAGGGCGTCGCGGCTCAGCGCGACGCTCTTGGGCACGCCCGTGGATCCTGAGGTCGTCACGACGACGGCGGTGCCCGCCCGCACATCGATGGGCATCGCCCCCACATGCCCGATCCCGAGCGCGGGTCCTGCCCCGTGCAGCGCGACACGCAGCGCCCGCATCAGATCGCGCGGGTCGTCACCGGTGACGGGTTCGAGTCGCATCAGTAGTGATACGGGTACGGCGACCAGTCGGGTTCGCGCTTCTCGAGGAACGCGTCGCGGCCTTCGGCTCCCTCGTCGGTGCCGTACGCGAAGCGCGTCGTCTCACCGGCGAACAGCTGCTGCCCGACGAGCCCGTCGTCGGGCAGGTTGAACGCGTACTTGAGCATGCGGATCGCCGTGGGCGACTTCGACAGGATCGTGCGCGCCATCGCGATCGCCTCGCGCTCGAGCTCGGCGTGCGGCACGACGCGGTTGACGGCGCCCATCTCGTAGGCGCGCGCGGCGGAGTACTCCTCGGCGAGGAAGAACACCTCACGGGCGATCTTCTGCCCGACCTGCCGGGCCATGTAGGCCGAGCCGTATCCGGCGTCGAACGAGCCCACGTCGGCGTCGGTCTGCTTGAAGCGGCCGTGCTCGGCCGATGCGATCGACAGGTCGCACACGATGTGCAGGGAGTGCCCGCCGCCGGCCGCCCACCCCGGGATGACCGCGATGACGACCTTCGGCATGAAGCGGATGAGCCGCTGCACCTCGAGGATGTGCAGCCGCCCCGCGCGACCGGGGTCGGCGACGGCGGCCTCGTCGTCGGAGTACTTGTATCCGTCCTTGCCGCGGATGCGCTGATCGCCGCCCGAGCAGAACGCCCACCCGCCGTCTTTCGGGCTCGGCCCGTTGCCGGTCAGCAGAACGGCGCCGATGCGCGGATCCTGCCGTGCCGTGTCCAGCGCCCGGTACAGCTCGTCGACCGTGTGCGGCCGGAACGCGTTGCGAACCTCGGGACGATCGAAGGCGATCCGCGCGATGCGCCCGTCTTTCGACACATGCGCCGTGACATCGGTGTAAGCGTCGGCGCCGGGTGCCGGCATCCATTCACGCTCGTCGAACAGCTCAGAGACCATGGGTTTCACCTTACGGCGACGGATGCCGCGACTCACGCGCCGTTCTTGGCGTCACGCCAGCGCAGCCACGACCGGACGAGGCCGAAGTCGTAGTCGGGCCCGGCGAATCCGAGCGTGAACATGCGCGTGCCGGCGTCGTAGAGGGCGTCGGCGACGTCTTCATCGCGGCGCTCCAATTCGTTGGAGACGACGAGGTTCGACGTGTCCCGGCCCTCCTCCTCGGCCCACCGGTCGATGACGGAGAGCTTGTGCGGCATCTCTTCGGGCGCGACGAAGCTGTGCCAGATGTCGGCGTGCCGGGCGACGAGGCGCAGGGTCTTCTGCTCGCCCTTCCCGCCGATCATGATCGGGATGCGGCGCGTCGGCGCCGGGTTGAGCTTCGCCCAGCGCGCCTCGATGCGGGCGAGCCCGTCGGCGAGGTCGTTCAGGCGCGTGCCGGGGGTGCCGAACTCGTAGCCGTACTCGTCGTAGTCGCGCTGGAACCATCCCGCGCCCGTCCCGAAGATGAACCGGCCCTCGCCGCCCTTGGCCGAGATGTGGTCGATCGTGCGGGCCATGTCCGCCTGCAGGTCGGGGTTGCGGTAGCTGTTGCAGTTGACCAGCGACCCGAACTCGACGCGCTCGGTCTGCTCGGCCCACGCGCCGAGCATCGTCCACGATTCGAAGTGGAGGCCGTCGGGCTCCCCGCGCAGGGGGAAGAAGTGATCCCAGTTGAACAGGACGTCCACGCCCATGTCCTCGAGGCGGCGGACCGCGTCGCGCAGGTCGGGGTAGGTGACGTGCTGGGGCTGCAACTGCACGCCCAGCCGGACCGGAGTGTCGAAGAGCATGTGCCTCAGCCTACGTCCGCCGCCTCACGGGCGAGGTCAGCGCGAGCGACGGGCCTTGAGGAAGGCGTCGATCGCATCCCACACCGCGATGCCGACGATTCCGAAGCCGAAGATCACCGCGATGATCGTCGTGACGGTCTCGCCGTCATCGGGCACGAAGGTCGGGAAGAACTCGGGGTTGAGCAGGCGATCGGTGAGCAGCAGCCACACCGCCGGCACGACGATCGCGAGGTTGAGCACGACGTTGATCGTCGCCAGTCGCGTGTCCCATCGGCCTCGCGCGTAGACCGCGATCGCGAGCAGGGCCTCGAGGGCGATCAGCAGCAGAAGCACGGCGATCCCCACCGGCCAGAGGTCGGGCGCGAGGAACGACACCCAGCCCCCGCCGTCCGCGAAGTAGACGACGCCGACGAAGTGGTCCCACAGCACCGCGCCGGCCATGACCGCGAGCAGCACGAGCGAGGCGACGAGATCGCTGAGCGTCGCGCCGCGTTCGCGGGGCTCGGGCAGCCGATCGAGGGTCCACTCGCCGACGAACCCGACATCGGCGCCGCGGGCGGCGCGCTCGACGATGAAGAAGACGAGCGTCGTCCAGAACGCGATGTGCACGATGCTGCCCATGAGCACGGCCCACGCCGTGCCGAAGATCTCGCCGACAGGCTCTTGCGCGAGCGACATGCCGAGCGTCGTGCCGACGACGGCGCACGCGGGCACGATCGCCCACAGGAGCTTGAGCAGGCGCCACCACGTGAGGTAGTACCGCGGCCCGATGAGGAACAGCGGCCGGTCGGTGTAATCGGCGGCGAGCTTGTCGGGATCGCCGAGCTCGGTGAGCACGGCGTGCTCCGCATCGTCGCGCGCCAGGCCCTCGTCGAGGCGGGCGTCGATCTGATCGTCGATGGAGGCGCGGAGCTCGGCGGCCAAGTCAGCGCGCTGCTTCTCGGGCACCGTGCGCATCGCGGCGTCGATGTAGCGGTCGGTCAGGGTCATGGCGTTCATGAGTCCTCCTGAGGGAGCCCCTCGATCGCGGCGGCGATCGAGCGGAAGTCGTCGGTGAGAGTGGCGAGCAGACGCGCGCCGGCGTCGCTCGTGCGGTAGAACTTGCGGGGCCGAGCCTCGTCGGTGTTCCACTCGCTCGTCAGATGCCCCTGCTTCTCCAGCCGGCGCAGGAGCGGGTACAGCGTGTTCGCATCCGTGTCGAAGCCCCGGGATCGCAGCTCTTCGAGCAGGCCGTAGCCGTAGCCGGGCTGTTCGAGCAGGCGCAGACAGGCCAGCACGACCGTGCCGCGCCGCAGCTCCTGCCGGTGCGTCTCGAGGGCTTCCGTTTCGCTCACGCCTGACACGATACCGTGTGACACACACTATTGGCAAGAGCACATCATTGTTCACGGTGTCGACGTCGAGAACTCCGGATGAATCCGCACATCGGCCCGACAACTCCGGAGGAACCGGCACATCGAGGGCCCAAACCGGGCGTCCTCAAAGAAAGTCCGGAGTTGTCGACGCTCCTCGCGGCAGGATGGGGGCATGACCCCGCCTCCCCTCGCCGACATCCTCGCGAACGCGCACGTCGTATCCCTGCCGCTCGCGACACGCTTCCGCGGGATCGACGTGCGCGAGGCCGTCGTTCTCGAGGGACCCGAGGGGTGGACGGAGTTCTCGCCCTTCGCCGAGTACGACGACGCCGAGGCCGCGACGTGGCTCGCCGCGTCGATCGACTACGGGTGGCAGCGGCAACCGGCGCCGCGGCGCGACCTCGTGCCGGTCAACGCCACGGTGCCGGCCGTTCCCGCCGCGTCGGTCGGCGGCGTCCTCGCCCGCTTCGACGGCTGCCGCACCGCCAAGGTCAAGGTCGGCGGCGAGAGCACACTGGCCGACGACATCGCGCGCGTCGCGGCCGTACGCCAGGCGCTGGGGCCCGAGGGCCGCATCCGCGTCGACGCGAACGGCGCGTGGAACATCGACGAAGCCGAGCGCGCGATCCACGCCTTCGCCGAATACGACCTCGAGTATGCCGAGCAGCCGTGCGCGACTTTGGACGAGCTCGCGGAACTGCGCCGGCGCGTGGCCTACATGGGCATCCCGATCGCGGCCGACGAGAGCGTCCGCAAGGCCGAAGACCCCCTCGCCGTCGCCCGCGCGGGCGCGGCGGACCTGCTCGTCGTCAAGGCGCAGCCGCTCGGCGGCGTGCGCCGGGCGCTCGACATCGTCGAGGCCGCGGGGCTGCCGGCCGTCGTCTCGAGCGCGCTCGACACCTCGATCGGGCTCGCGATGGGCGTCGCCCTCGCCGCCGCCCTGCCCGAGCTCGACTACGACTGCGGGCTCGGCACGGCGTCGCTCCTCACGGCCGACGTGGTCGCCGCCCCGCTCACTCCGCGCGGCGGGTCACTGCCGGTCGGGCGCGTGAGCGCCGACCCCGCCCTGCTCGCCGAGCACGCGGCATCCGCCGAGCGTCGGGCGTGGTGGCTCGATCGTGTGGAGCGCTGCCACACGCTACTCGCGGCGCGCTGACCCGGCACGCCCCGGCCGCACCGCCACACCCTGCTCGAGGCGCGCTGACCCGGCGCACCCCGGCCGCACCGCCACGCGCGCAGGGCGCCGACGGCTCCCGCGTCAGGCGGGTTCGACGAGCGCTGTCGCGAGGTTCGCGGTGCGCTCGTTGACGAGTGCGCACATCGCCGTGAAGTCGAGGCCGGCCATGACGGCGTAAGCCGCCGTGTCCTCCCACTGCTGCAGGATCAGCTGGGCGAAATCGCGCTCGGGCAGCCGCAGCGTCAGCCCGTACCGGGCGCTGAGTTCGGCGATGACGCCGGCGACGCGCTCGACCAGGCCCGCCTGCCACGCGAGATACGCCGTCGCGAGGGCCGCGTCGCGCATGGCGCGCGTGCGGATCTCGCTCGTGAGCAGAATGCCCATCTTCTCGTCGATCGCGACGTCGAGCACGCGCTGCACGATGTCCGCCGGAGTGAACTGCTCGCCCGTCTCACTCAACTCGGCGATGCGGGCCGTGACGAGGTCGATCTTCTGCTCCGCGACGCGCTCGGTGAGCGCGAGCATGAGCTCGTCCTTGGTCTCGAAGTTCGAATAGAAGGCTCCGCGGCTGAAGCCGGCGCGCTCGCAGATGACTTCGACGGATGCCGCATCCACGCCGACTTCGGCGAACACCTGTGCGGCGGCGTCGAGGAGCTTCTGCCGGGTCGCCTCGCGGCGACGCGTGACGGTCACATCGCTCATGCGCATCCTCCTCGGGCCATCTTCACACGGGCCGCCCAGCTTGAGAGCCTCGGCACACCTTACGATACATTCGTGTATCCGATACAGCACTGTATCCACCCCGCCTGAACCCACGAAGCCGGAGACGCTGTGTCGACTCTTCTGTACTCGCTCGGCCGCTGGTCGTACCGCCACCCTTGGCGCGTCCTCGTCGCCTGGATCCTGCTGCTCGGCATCGCCGGCGGTGGAGCGCTCGCGTTCAGCAAGGGCACCGACAACGCCTTCACGATCCCGGGCACCGAGTCCCAAGCCGGCCTCGAGCAGCTCGAACGCACCTTCCCGCAGGTGAGCGGCACGAGCGCACAGCTCGTCGTGGTGGCCGCCGACGGCGATCGGGTCGTCGACGGCGCATACGCCGACGCGATCACGGCCGCCGTGACCGAATTCGGCGCGATCGACGAGATCCTCGGCGTCACCGATCCGTTCGACGAGATGATCTCGGGCCTCGTGAACGACGACGAGAGCGCCGCCATCATCCGCCTGCAGTTCGACGGCCAGGCCACCGATGTCTCCCCCGAGACCACGGCACAACTCACCGACGTCGCCGACGCGCTCGCGGAGGGTCTGCCCGCCGGCTCCGAGGTGGCTCTGGGCGGAGACCTCTTCTCGGTGTCGGTGCCCGGCCTCACCGTCACCGAGCTCGTCGGCGTGCTGATCGCGCTGCTCGTGCTGATGGTGACCTTCCGCTCCTTCCTCGTCGCGGGCCTCCCCCTCGCCACGGCGCTCGTGGGCGTGGGCCTGTCGATGGCCCTCATCCTGCTCGCCACGGCCGTCGCCTCGGTCTCGTCGACGACGCCGCTCCTGGCCCTCATGCTGGGACTCGCGGTCGGCATCGACTACGCCCTGTTCATCGCCGCGCGACATCAGGATCAGGTGCGCGGCGGCATGGATCCCGAGGAGTCCGTCGCCCGCGCGACCGGCACGGCGGGATCGGCCGTCGTCTTCGCCGGTGTCACGGTGCTCATCGCGCTCGTGGGCTTGAGCTTCGCGAACATCCCGTTCCTCACGACGATGGGCATCGCCGCATCCGTCGCCGTCGCCATCTCGGTCGCCGTCGCGGTCACGCTCACGCCCGCCCTGCTCGGCTTCGTCAAGGGTCGCGTGAAGGGACGGATGCCGCGCCGCGCACCCGCCCGATCGTCGCGGCCTCGCCGCGGATTCGCGACCCGCTGGGTCACGGGGGTGACGCGGCATCCCGTGATCACGACCGTGGCCGTCGTCGTCGGGCTCGGCGTCCTCGCGATCCCCGCGGGAAGCCTCGCGCTCGCGCTGCCGAACGCCGGCGTGCAGCCGGCCGCCTCGCAGGCGCGGCAGAGCTACGACCTGACGGCGGAGCAGTTCGGGCCGGGCTTCAACGGCCCGCTCATCCTGACCGGCACGATCGTCACGTCGACCGATCCCCTCGGGCTCATGGAGGATCTCGCCGCCGAGATCGAGCGGGTGCCCGGCGTCGCCGAGATCGCCCTGGCAACCCCGAACGAGACGGCCGACACCGGCATCATCCAGGTCGTGCCCGAGACGGCGCCCGATGCACCCGAGACCGCACAGCTCGTGCGCGACATTCGCGCCGAGGCCGATCGCCTCTACGACGAATACGGCATCGATCTGACCGTGACGGGCTTCACCGCCGTCGCGATCGACATCTCGGACCGTCTCGGTGCGGCCCTCCTGCCGTTCGGGATCTTCGTCGTCGGACTTTCGTTCATCCTGCTCATGATCGTCTTCCGCTCGATCGCCGTGCCGCTCACCGCGACCCTGGGGTACCTGCTGTCCGTGCTCGCCGCGTTCGGCGTCGTCGCGGCCGTCTTCGAATGGGGCTGGTTCGCCGACCTGCTGCACGTCGCCCGGGTCGGCCCGGTCATCAGCTTCATGCCGATCGTCCTGATGGGCGTGCTGTTCGGCCTCGCGATGGACTATCAGGTGTTCCTCGTCTCGCGCATGCGCGAGGACTACGTGCACGCCTCGCGCGCCCGCAAGGGTCGCGCCGACCGGCTCACCGCGGTCGGTGCGGTGCGGTCGGGGTTCACCGCCTCGGCACGCGTCGTCACCGCGGCGGCGCTCATCATGTTCGCCGTCTTCGCGGCATTCGTGCCCGAAGGGGACTCGTCGATCAAACCGATCGCGCTCGGTCTCGCCGTCGGCATCGCGGTCGACGCGTTCCTCGTGCGCATGACCCTGATCCCGGCGCTCATGGCGCTGCTCGGCGACAAGGCCTGGTGGATGCCGCGCTGGCTCGACCGGCTGCTGCCCCACTTCGACATCGAGGGCGAAGCGGTCGAGCGCGAGCTCGCCCTCGCGGACTGGCCCGAGCCCGCCACGACGGCTGCCGTCGTCGGCGAGCGCGTCACGGTGCGCGCCGAGACCGGCCGCACGGCGGGCGAGGTCGTTCTGTACGACGACGCATCGTTCCGCGTCGAGCCCGGCGGGACCCTGCTGGCCACGGGCGACCCGCGCGCAGCGCGAGCCTTCGCGCTCACGGTGGCGGGCCGTCTCACCCCGAGCGACGGGCGCCTGCGCGTCGCCGGCCATCTGCTGCCCGGCCGCGGCGCGTGGGTGCGCGCGCACGTCGGCGTCGCACTGCTCGCCGACGCGGACGACCCCGTGCGCGAGGTCCGCCGCGCGCTGCGCGGACGCACGCAGCTGGTCGTCATCGACGGGCTCGACGCCCTCGACGCCGCCGCGCGCGACCAGGTCGCGGCATTGCTGCGGGATGCCGCCGGCTCCGCCCGCACGGCGCTCACCGTCGTGGCGACCGCACGATCCGAGGGTCCTGCCCTCGCCCTCCTCGCCGACGCCCATCGGCCCGACCTGACCACTCTCGCTCTGCGTGCCGGAGCGCGCACGGCGACCGCAGAGGTGACCTCATGACACTCCACGCCCCGATCGAACGCGCTCGCTCGCGCCGCCCCGTGACCTGGCTCACGCTGCTCGGCGTGCTCCTGCTGCCCGTCATCATCGGCGGCATCCTCGTCGCGGCGCTCTACAACCCCGTCGAGCGGCTCGACGGGCTGCAGGCCGCCGTCGTGAACGAGGACCAGGCCGTCACGATCGACGACCAGCTCGTGCCGCTCGGCCGGCAACTGACCGCGGGGCTCGTCGAGGGCTCCGACGACCAGCCCTCGAACCTCTCCTGGACGATCTCGAACGCCGACGATGCCCGCGAGGGACTCGCCGACGGCACGTACGCGGCCGTCATCACGATCCCGTCGAACTTCTCGGCCGCGGCGACCTCGACCCGCCCCGGTGAGACGCCCGAGCGAGCGACGATCGAAGTGCAGACGCCCCCGGACAGCCTCATCGTCGACGACGCCATCACGGCGCAGGTGGCCTCGGCTGCGGCATCCGTCATGGGAGAGCAGCTCTCGACGGTGTATCTCGAGAACGTCCTGCTCGGCTTCACGACCCTCGGCGACCAGCTCGGCGACGCAGCGTCGGGTGCGACGCAGCTCGCGGACGGCGCGACCCAGGCGTCTGACGGAGCGTCCCAGCTCGCCGACGGGATGCCGCAGCTCGCCGACGGGGCGACGGGACTCGCGTCGGGAGCAACGGCACTGCAGCAGGGGCTCGGGCAGCTCGGGACCGGCGCCCGGGACGCCGCGACCGGCGCGAGCCGGCTGGCGGCCGGTGTCGATGCCGGTGCGGCTGAGCTCGAGGCCACGGGCATCGTGCCGGCCGAACTCACGAGCGTCGCGAACGGCGCGGCCACGGCGACGGGAATGGCCGCGACGAGCGCGGGCGAGGCGGCGGCGAGCCTGCAGACCCTCGCGGCTTCGTGCACGCAGTCCGCGGAGTTCTGCGCGCAGCTCGCCGATGCCGCGCTGTCCGCGGGCACGGCATCCGTGATCCTCACCGGCGACGGCACGCAGGCGAACCCCGGCGCTGTCGCGCTCACGCAGTACACGTCCGGCGGTCTCGCGCAGCTCGCCCAGCAGGCGCCCGCCCAGCTCGCCGGTCAGCTGCGCACGATCTCGACGAACGTCGCTTCGCTCGGCGGAGGCGTCGCCCAGCTCGCCGGCGGCATCGACCAGTCGGCGGCAGGCGCGGGGCAGCTCGCCTCGGGCGCCTCGCAGCTCGCGGGCGGCATCGACGAGGCGGGAACCGGCGCGATCTCGCTCGCCGACGGCGTGCAGCAGCTCGCCGACGGCACCGACGAGCTCGCGACCGGGCTCGGGACCGCGGTCGACGAGGTTCCGACCTACACCGAGGCCGAGGCGGCGAGCCTCGCCGAAGTCGTCGCGAACCCCGTCCGAGCCGACGGGGTGGGCACATCGATCTTCGGCGCGTCGGCGATCCCGCTGCTCGCGATGCTCGCGCTGTGGTTCGGCGGACTGGGCACCTTCATCGCCCTCCAGGCCGTCTCGCGCCGGGCGCTCTCGGCTCGCGAGTCGTCGGCGACGCTCGCGCTGCGGGCGTTCCTTCCGGCGGCCGCGCTCGGCGCCGCGCAGGGCGTCCTCGTCGCGGGCGTCGTGCAGCTCGCCGCCTCGTACGACTGGGGTCAGTGGTGGACGTTCGCGGGCGTCGCGGTCGTCGCCGGCATCGCCTTCGCCGCCGTCAACCAGGCGCTCGTGGCCGTGTTCGGCGGAGCCGGACGCTGGATCTCGGCTCTCGTCGGTGTGCTCGCCGTCGCGACCGGGGTCGTCTCGACCGTGCCCGGTGCCCTGTCGGGCATCGCCGCGCTGCTGCCGACCGCCCCCGCATACAACGGCATGGTCGCCGCGCTCACCTCGGCCGAAGGGCTCGGCGCAGGCTGGGCCGGGCTCCTGGTCTGGGCCGTGCTGGCCTTCGGCGCGACCGTCCTCGCGGTCGTCCGCCGTCGCACGACGAGCGCTCGCGCGCTGTTGAAGGCCTCGCCCGCGATCGCCTGACCGCCGCGACGGCGCGCGTGCCCGCGGCATCCCCCGATCAGTTCGTTTGCCCCAGGCATTCCACGATCAGCTCGTTTGCCCCAGGCATTCCACGATCAGTCCGCTCGCCCCAGGCATTCCACGATCAGTTCGTTTGCCCCACATCGCTCCCGCGTGCCCGATGCACCGACTGTTCGAGGCAAATGAACAGGACTCCCGCTCGTTCACTTGCCTCACATGGATGCTGCAGCCCAGTGACGTCGACAGTCTGAGGCAAACGAACGACCCGCTCGACGAACGACCCGCTCGACGAACGACCCGCTCGACGAACGACCGGGGAACAGCCGGGGAACAGCCGGGGAACAGCCGAGGGGGTCAGCTCAGGCCGGAGTAGGCGTGCAGCCCCTTGAAGAACATGTTCACGATCGTGAAGTTGAACACGACGGCCGTGAAGCCGATGATCGACAGCCACGCCGACCGCGTACCGCGCCAGCCGCGCGTCGCACGCGCGTGGATGTAGCCCGCGTAGAGCACCCAGATGACGAAGGTCCACACTTCCTTCGTGTCGAAGCCCCAGTAGCGGCCCCACGCGTCGTTGGCCCAGATCGAGCCGGCGATGAGGGTGAACGTCCAGAAGATGAAGCCGAGGATCGCGAACCGGTAGGCGAGCGTCTCGAGCGTGTCGGCATTCGGCAGCGTGCGCAGGAACCCCGGTCCGGTCTTGCCGGGATCGCCGGATGCCGCCGCAGCGGCCGTGAGCCGCTCGCGCCGCGCCTGCATCAGCTGCGTGATCGACAGGCCGAAGGCGAGGCCGAACAGGGCCGTCGCCAGCGACGCGACGAAGACGTGGATGACGAGCCAGACCGACTTGAGCGGGTCCATCAGCGGCACGACCTCGACATAGAACCCGAGGGTCGCACCTCCGAGCAGCACGACGACGAGGCCCGTGATGAAGGTGCCGAGGAAGCGCAGGTCGTACCGGAACAGCGCGACGAGGTACACCCCGATGATGAGGCACGTGCCGGTCAGCGCGAACTCGTACATGTTCGACCACGGCACCCGTTCGGCCGCGATGCCGCGCGTCACGGCGCCCGCCGTCTGGAAGAGGAAGCCCAGCACCGTGAGCGACGTGCCGATGCGCGCCCACAGCATGCGGGGTCGCTGCGACACGGGCGCCTCGATGGTCGCCGTCGCCGACGCGCGCCCGGACCCGGCGTACCCCGCTCCCACCAGTTCGCGTGCGGCATCGTGCGATGCCACGGTCGAGGCCGAGCGGCGTGCCAGGTCGACGGCGTAGGCGATGAACGCGAGAGCGTAGATCGCGATGGCCGTCCAGACCAGGAGCACCGAGACCGAATCGAGGCTGAGCATGGCGTCGGACATGACTCTCAGTCTACGTGCGCCGCGGATGCCGCATCCCGGCCGGGGCCTCGCTGTGCGAGCGCGGCGGAGTGGCGTTCGGCGACCTCGTCGACCGCCGTCGTGAGGGTCGGATCCTCGCCGCGCGCGAGACCGGCGTACTCGATGCGCAGCGTCTGACCGTCGGGACGGACCTTGACCCAGACGCGACGGCGCGGCACGAACAGCGCCGTGAGCAGACCCAGCGTCGCCAGGACGGCGAACACGAGCACCCACGTCGCCGACGCGTCGCGATGGATCGACAGCGACACGTAGCGTTGCACCGACCCGTCATAGCCTTCGGCGCCCTCGGGCGCGGCGTTCTCGAACGTGAGCGTGCCGAGGCCGTCCGGAAGATCGACGGTCTCCCCCGGCGCGATCTCGATCGAGTCGCCGTTCGTGCGCCCCGCGAGCTCCTCCATCTCGGACGTGTCCAGCGTGTACACCGACCGCGGGACACCGTCGTTGATGCCGAGGTCTCCCTGGTAGACCTCGAGGGTCACGACGGGGTTGATCAGCGCGGGGTAGCTCGACGTGAAGGCGCCCGAGAGCAGCTCCACCTGCGTCGGGTAGAAGAACCCGACGAGGCCGATCTGCTCGGGCAGCCCGTCGGGCACCTTGATGACGCCGAGCGATGTCATGGCGGCGTCCTGCGGCAGGAACGGCACCGCCTCGGAGAAGACGACCTCGCCGTCGGCGTCGCGGATCGTCAGGGCCGGGGCGTAGCCGTTGCCCATCAGGTAGATGCGGTCGCCGGCCATGTCGAGCGGGTGGTTGACCCGCACTTCGACGGGGTGCGGGTCGCCGTCGACCTGCTGCGCCGTCAGGTTCGCGACGAAGTCGCCGGCCTGACCGCCGCCCTGCTCGCCCGAGGGGATGTAGGTCACATCGAACCGGTCGAGCGTGAGCGCGTAGGGGGTCAGGCCGTCGGCGTCGACGAAGCGTCCCGGGTTGAACGAGGTGTAGTCCAGCAGGGTGTTGACGAAGGTGCGGCCCTCGATGATGACGGTCTGTCCCGTGTACGTGAAGCCTCCCCCGATCCCGACGGCCAGCAGCACGCCGACGAGAGACGAGTGGAAGACGAGGTTGCCCGTCTCGCGCAGGTAGCCGCGTTCGGCCGAGACCGACGGCACACCGCGCGTGTCGTACCGCTGCACGCGGTAGCCGCTCTTGCGCAGCTGCTCCTCGGCGAGGTCGACGGCGACGGATGCCGCATCCGCGGCGTCCGCACCGGCAGCCAGGTCGACCGTGCTCACGCGGTGCGCGGCGAGGCGCTCGAGCCGCGCGGGCGTGCGCGGCGGGCGCGAGCGCATCGCCTTCCAGTGGTGCTTCGTGCGCGGGATGACGCACCCGATGAGCGAGACGAACAGCAGGATGTAGATCGCCGAGAACCAGGGCGACGTGTACACGTCGAACATGCTCAGGTTGTCGAGGACCGGGGCGAGGTCGGGATTGTCGGTGTAGTACTGCGTGACGCCGTTGGGGTCGGCGCTGCGCTGCGGCACGAGCGAGCCCGGCACGGCGGCGATCGCGAGCAGCAGCAGCAGCACGAGGGCCGTGCGCATCGAGGTCAGCTGCCGCCAGATCCAGCGCATCCAGCCGACGACGCCGAGCGACGGCTGCTGGATGTCGGTCGACGCGGCATCCGCGTGATCGGCGGGGCGCAGCGTGCCCTCGACGGGCGAATCCGACACGTCAGAGGATCGTCGGGACACTCTGGAACACCCCCTGTAGCTGAGCCATCCACATCGACCACACGCCCGTCACCATGAGCAGCCCGACGAGGATCAGCAGGACGCCGCCGATGATGTTGACGGTGCGGATGTGGCGGCGCAGGAACGACACCGAGCGCGTCGCCCAGCCGAACCCGAGCGTGAGCAGCACGAACGGGATGCCGAGACCGAGCGAGTACGCGAGCCCGAGGAGCGCTCCGCGTCCGGCCGACGCGGCGTCGAAGGACATGTTCAGGATGACGGCGAGCGTCGGCCCGATGCACGGGGCCCAGCCGATGCCGAGCGCGAGGCCGAGCAGCGGCGCCCCGACGAGCCCGATGTTCCCGCGCACCTGCGGGCGCGCGATGCGCTGCGCAAATCCGAACACGCCGATGAAGACGAGACCGAGGAGGATCACGACGACGCCCAGGATGCGCGTGATGACATCAGCGTACTGCAGGAAGAAGATCCCGACCGTGCCGGCGAAGAAGTTCAGCGCCATGAACACGACCGCGAACCCCGCGATGAACAGCAGCACGCCCGCGAGCAGTCGGCCGCGCGGGGGTGCGGCATCCGCTTCGGTCTCCGTTGCTGTCCGGAGTGCGCCGTCTTCGGCGCGAGGCGTCGGGCGGGGGCGGCGCGGCGCGGCGGCGCCGGCGATGAAGCCGAGGTAGCCCGGCACGAGCGGCAGGACGCACGGTGAGAGGAACGAGATGAGACCGGCGAGGATCGCGATCGGCACGGCGACGAGCAGCGAGCCGTCGGCGACGGCGGCGGCCGGGTTCACGCTTCTCCGATGGCGTCGCGCACGAGCGACCGCAGGATCGACTCCTCTTCGACGATGCCGATGACCCGTGCCGCGACGCGACCCTCGCGGTCGAGCACGAGGGTGACGGGCACGGCGCTCAGCGGAGTCTGCCCCGCGAAGGCGAGCTTGATCGAGCCGTCTTCGGTCGTCAGGACGCTCGGATAGCCGACGCCGTACGTGTCGGCGAACGCGCGCGAGGCCTCGGCGCCGTCGTACAGGTTGATGCCGAGGAAGTTCACCCCGTCGACCTGGAACTCCTCGTGCACGGCTTCGAGCACGGGCGCTTCGACCCGGCAGGGCGCGCACGCCGCGTACCAGAAGTTCACGACGAGCACGTCGCCGCGGTAGTCGTCCGATGTCGTCGTGCCGCCCGTGTCGAGCACACCCTCGAAATCGATGGGCTCCGTCCGCTCGTCGACGGGGATCTCGTCGACGCGGAAATCGCCCGAGATGTAGCCCTTGTTGCTGCCCTCGCGGTACTGCTCCGCGAGCGGGTCCTGCGTGCACGCGGCCAAGGACGCCGTGAGCGTCAGCGCCAGAAGAGCGGATGCCGCGGCTCGCAGCCGTCGGCCGCGTCGGCGTGCCGGCAGATCGCGCATCACACCGCCCCCACGTCGATCGCACCGGCCGTTGTCGCGGGCGCCGCGTACGACACTTCGGCCCAGGTGCCGTCCACCAGCTCGAACGACGTGACGCTCGACAGCGCACAGCGTCGTGACCGGGGGTCGTGGCGCAGGGGCAGTCCCGCGACAGCGAGGTGCGTGATCCAGATGGGCAGCTGGTGCGAGACGATGACGACGTCACCGGTGGGCGCGGCGTTCCACGCGTCGGTCATGGCGGCGTCCATGCGGGCGACGACCTCGGCATACGCTTCACCCCAGCTGGGCAGGGCGGGCTTGCGCAGGTGGCGCCAGTTCCACGGATTGGCCAGCGCCCGCGTCATGCGCTTGCCCTCGAAGACGTTCGTCGGCTCGATGACGCGGTCGTCGATGACGGGTTCGATGCCGAACAGCTCGGTGAACGGCTCGGCCGACTCGCGCGTGCGCTGCAGAGGCGAGCAGATGAGCGCCGTGACGGGGCGCTCGAGGTTTCTGACGTACTCGGCGGCCTGCCGCGCCATGCCTCGCCCGTCGGCGCTCAACCCGAATCCGGGAAGCCGACCGTAGAGCACTCGGCGAGGATTGCGGACCTCCCCGTGGCGCACGAGATGAAGGCGATCGGCGGGCACCCGACCAGTCTACGGGGGCGCCGTCTGTGGGGCCGCTGAGCGCGGGTCGTCAGCGCCCGCGCTCACTCGATGTCGAGGCTGGGCACGCGAGTCGGCGCCGACGTGCGGCGATGCAGCTGATGCTCGACGACCAGGAGGGCGACGACGGCTGCGGCTCCGACCACCGCGAGGAGGATCGGCAGACCGATGGGGTCGGTCGGCAGCAGCAGCGCACCCACGCCATGGGAGTCGCCCGCCGTCGCCTGCCACGGCCACAGCGCGCGCAGGGATCCCAGCATCAGTCCCGCCATCGCCAGCAGCGCCAGGCGACGATGACGGTCGAGCAGCCACTTGACGACGCGCACGATGCTGACCAGACCCACGATCGCACCCAGCATGAAGATGCCGATGTAGACGAGGTCGCGCTCGGCGACGGCACGCAGCGTCGGCGTGTAGAGACCGACCGCGAGCAGGAAGAACGACCCGGACAGGCCGGGCACGACGAGCGCGCAGACCGCGATCGCGGCCGCGATCGCGACGGCCCACAGCGGCGGGTCGACCGTAGCCTCCGCACCGGCGAGCCCGACGAGGACGAAGGCGAGCACAGCGGCGACGACGAAGAGAACGATGCCTCCGACGTGGGCCGCAGCACCGCGGGCCTCCTTCGGGATGAGTCGCAGCGGCACGATGATGCTGACGGCGACGAGGCCGAAGAACAGCCCGCGCGAGGCTTCGACGTTGCCGCTCACGAGAGCTTCCACCGGGCCGGCGAGTGTCAGGACGATCGCGATCATCCCCGCCAGGACGGGCACGACGAGCCACCAGTCCACCCGGCGGATCTCGGCGATGAAGCCGCGGCCGCGGTCAGGACCGGCGATCAGACGCTTGAAGGCCGACACGACGTGCGATGCCCCGTCGATGAGACGCTCGAACACCCCCGTGATGAGGGCCACGGTGCCGCCGGAGATCCCGGGAACGAGCTCGGCGAGACCGATGAGCGCGCCGCGGATGACGTTGAGGATGACGTGGCCCGGCCGGAACCGCCGATCCGGGCGGGGAGTGTCGACGGGCAGGGGCGGGACGTCCGTGGGACGATCATCCGACTGCGAGAGGTCGCGGGAGCGCGAAGACTCGGTGCTGGCGTCTTCTTCTGGCGAGTGCGGCGGCATCCTTCGAACGTACCCGCACGTAGACTGAACCCTCGTGACCGAACGCACTCTCGTCTCCCAGCTCCACGCCCGCGAAGGCGGGCCCGTCTCGGTGTCCGGATGGGTCGAGACCGTCCGCGATCAGAAGAAGGTGCAATTCGTCATCCTGCGTGACGAGACCGGCGCCGTGCAGCTGGTCAATCCCGCGACCCGCCCGGCCGAGGACGGCACCGCGCAGGACGCGGCAGCGCTCGCGCTCACCGACACGATCTCGAACCTCGCGACGGGCAGCTTCCTGACAGTGCACGGCGAGCTCAAGCACGACGAACGCGTCAAGCTCGGCGGCGTCGAGATCAAGATCGGCTCCCTCGACATCTCGGCGGCGGCACTGCCCGAGACGCCCATCGCCGCCGACAGCGGCCTGGACAAGCGCATGGACTGGCGTTTTCTCGACCTGCGCCAGCGCCGCAACAACCTGATCTTCCGCGTGCAGACGACTCTCGAGCACGCTTTCCGCACCTACTGGATCGAGCGCGACTACATCGAGGTGCACTCGCCGAAGCTCATGGCGTCGGCGTCGGAGTCCAACGCCGAACTGTTCGCCCTCGAGTACTTCGACGACCAGACGGCGTACCTCGCGCAGTCGCCGCAGTTCTTCAAGCAGATGGCGCAGGTCGCCGGCTTCGGCAAGATCTTCGAGGTCGCGCCCGCCTTCCGCGCCGACCCGTCGTTCACGTCGCGCCACGCGACGGAGTTCACGTCGGTGGACGCCGAGATCAGCTGGATCGACTCGCACGAAGACGTCGCCCGCATGCAGGAGGAGCTCCTGCAGTTCGCCATCCAGGCGGTCAAGGACAAGCACGGCGAAGAGATCGAGCAGCTGTTCGGACTCGAGATCACCGTGCCGGCGATCCCGTTCCCGCGCATCCCGCTCGCCGAGGCGCGCGACATCGTCGCAGCGCGCGGCTATGAGATCCCTCGCACCGACGGCGACCTCGATCCCGAGGGCGAGCGGCAGATCGCGGCATACGTCCAGGAGACCTACGGACACCAGTTCGTCTTCATCACCGACTACCACCCCGAGATCCGCGCTTTCTACCACATGCGCGACGAAGAGACGGGGCTCACGAAGTCGTACGACCTGCTCTTCAACGGCGTCGAGATCACGACCGGCGCGCAGCGCGAGCACCGTGTCGACGTGCTCATCGAGCAGGCGAAGGAGAAGGGTCTCGACCCCGAGCACCTCGAGTTCTACTTCGACTTCTTCCGCTACGGCGCCCCGCCGCACGGCGGCTTCGGCATGGGCCTCGCGCGCGTGCTCATGCTGCTGCTCGGACAGGACTCGATCCGCGAAGTGACGTACCTCTTCCGGGGCCCGACACGCCTGGAGCCCTGACGCCCGTTCCGCCGCGAGTCATCCCCGTTTCACCCCCGTTTCACCCTGGACGAGGGCGGAATCGAGGAGCGTGCTCAATAGGCTGAGCGCATGACGACGACGCTGGCAGGCACCTTCAACTTCCGAGACACGGGCGGGATGCCGCTCACCGGCGGCGGCACGTCGACCGGTGGCATCCTCTATCGATCCGACGCTCTCAGCGCCCTCACTCCCGAGGGGCTCGAGCAGCTCGCCGCGAGCGACATCGGCGTCATCGTCGATTTCCGCACGCCGACCGAGCAGCAGATGGCGCCCGACCGGCTGCCGACGAGCAGGCCGTTCCACGTCGTCGAGCTGCCCCTGCTCGAGGGCGCTGTGACGGGTCTCGCGCAGCAGGGCTTGCAGGCCGTCGCGCAGGGGGGCGACCCCGCCGCGAAGGCGCAGGCCATGCAGCAGATGCTCGCCGCGATCCCCGCCCTGGGCGACATGTACGTCAGCATGCTGCAGCACGGCGCGCCCTCGTTCGCGGAGCTCGCGCGCCTCGTGGGCGCTGCGACGGTCGACCCGCCGACCGCCGTGCTCGTGCACTGCACGGCGGGCAAGGACCGCACGGGCGTCAGCACAGCGCTCGTGCTCGATGCCGTCGGCGTGGAGCGCTCCGCCGTCGTCGCCGACTACGCCGCGTCGCAGCAGAACCTGGCGGGACCGTGGGCGCAGCAGATGTATGCCATGGTCGAGAAGTTCGGGATCCCCCTGACCGACCAGATCCGCGACCTCATCGCGGCGACACCCCCCGCCGCGATCGAGCAGGCCTTCGCGTGGGTCGACGCGCAGGGCGGCTCGGCGGCGTACCTGCAGTCCGGCGGCCTGACCGACGCCGAGCTCGCTGCCCTGCGCACCCGCCTCACCGCCTGACCCGTTCCGCGAGGATGCTGCGCGGCGGGGCGCGTCAGAGGGCCGGGGCACGTCCGGGGGCGAACTCAGGGGGTGAGGGCGGCGCGCAGACGGTCGGGCGCGATGCGCCAGTGACCCAGCAGGTCGCCGTCCACGAGCACGACCGGGATCTTCTCCCACCACTGCGCGTACAGCGCGGCGTCGTCGACGATCGAGCGCTCCTCGACCTCGATGACGTCGGCAACGTCGTCGGGCAGGTCCGCCAGCACGTTCTCGATGACCTCGCGTGCGACGTCGCACAGGTGGCAGTCGGGCTTGCCGATGAGGGTGAGGGTCGTCACCGCAGTCCGTCTTCGGTGGGGTATCCCGCCGCGACCCAGTCGTCCGTGCCGCCCTCGACGTTCGCGGCGTCGTAGCCGCGGGCCTCGAGCACCTCGACGGCCTGCCCCGAGCGCACACCCGACTTGCAGATGACGTCGAAGCCCTCGGCGGGCAACTCGTCGAGGCGTCCGCCGAGCGTGGACATCGGCAGGTTGATGGCGCCGGGGACGCGAACGGCCTCGTACTCCCACGCCTCGCGGACGTCGATCAGCGGGCGGTCGGTGCGGTCCTTCAGCTCATGCACGTCGATCGTCTGCATGGGTCTCCCTCCGGTCGGCGGCAAGACACGAAGCGCCCCTTCGGCAGGCGGAGAGCCTGCCCGGGGGCGCTTGGTGTCGGATGCCGCTTACTTCTTGTTGCGGCGCTGGTGGCGAGTCTTGCGAAGCAGCTTGCGGTGCTTCTTCTTCGCCATGCGCTTGCGGCGCTTCTTGATGACAGAACCCACGGAAACCTCACTAGATCGGGGTCTGGACGCAGAGTCGTCTGCGCCCGGGAACGGGCAATACGGAAAAAATGCCTCGTGACAGCTTACCCGACGTCGGCGATGGGTCGCTGCAGAGCTGCGGTCACGGCGGATTCGGGCACGCGATAGCTGCGGCCGAAGCGCACAGCGGGAAGCTCTCCCGCGTGCACGAGCCGATACACCGTCATCTTCGACACGCGCATCAACTCTGCGACCTCAGCGACGGTCAAGAACCGCACGTCAGGCAGTTCTGCCATGCCGCCCCTCCTCCATGTATCCCCAGTTATGTGCACACTCTAGAGTCACGAGCATACGCGTGTAAACCCGCGTGGCACGTGTGAATGCTGGGACGGGAGTGCTCAGTCGCTTCGCCGCTGTCGCGCCACCCGCTCGCGGGCATCGCGTGCGACCTGGCGCTCGAGCTTGCGGGCATCCCGCAGTGCCTTCTCGGCGTCGCGCGCAGCCTTGCGCGCGTCGCGGAACTTCTTGTCCCCCTCGATGTCGGCATCGTCGACGCCCACCCACGCCGCCCGCTCGGGGGCATCTCCCGCCGCGACCGCCGCGATGTGCGCCTCGAGACCGTCGAGGCTGCGCTCGAGCCCGAAGCCGAACGGATCCGAGTCGTCGAGGAACACCCCGGCGTCGATCGCTTCGCGCAGCGAAGGATAGGCGTCCGCCGTGATGAGCACCCGATAGAGCGCGTCCTCCTTCGCCGTGATCGCGTCGCCGTCGACACCGATCTCGTTCTGACGGCGCAGATAGCCGGCGATGACGGTCCCCGCCCACCGCGCGTGCCCCGTCACGAGAAGCAGCGCCGCCAGCCGCTCTTCGTGTGACAGCGGCGTCCCGGCGAGCGCCTCGAGACCGGCATCCATCCACGCGGCGCTGTTCGGCGTCGTCGGCGCTCCGCTGATGGGGATGTCGAGCATCCACGGATGCTGCAGATACCGCTGCAGCTGCTCGCGGTAGACCGCCGTGAGCCGCTCACGCCAGCTGCCGGCCGTGCGCGCCGCTTCGGACGGCAGCCCGGTCGCCTCCTCCTGCATCAGCAGGATCAGGTCGTCCTTCGCGGTGATGTAGCGATACAGCGACATCGGCGTGAACCCGAGACGCGCGGCAACGGCCGCCATCGACACGGCGCCCAACCCCTCGGCGTCGGCGATCTCGACGGCGGCGTCGACGATCCGCTCGACACTCATCTCGCGCTTCGGTCCGCGCTGCGGGTTCGCGGCGATACCCCACGCGAGAGCGACACCGCGGGGAAGCTCGAGATCTGCGGCATCCGTCATGGGGCTCAGTCTAGGACTGTTTAGCGTGTAAACAGTGTGTTACCGTCATAAACAGTTACCGTTGTAAACAGTTTCCGCCCTATACAGAGAGGTTCCCATGAACGATCCGATGCCCGCTCCCGCCATCGAGGTCCGGGGCCTGCGCAAGTCGTTCCGTCGGCAGAGCGTCCTGGACGGCCTCGACCTGACGGTCGAACGCGGCGAGGTCTTCGCCCTCCTCGGCCCCAACGGCGCCGGCAAGACGACCACGATCAACATCCTCACGACCCTCGCGCAACCCGACGAGGGCACCGCGTCGGTCATCGGCATCGATGTCGTCCGACAGCCCGACGAGGTCAAACGACGCATCAGCCTCACCGGCCAGGCAGCCGCCGTCGACGACGTGCTGACCGGCACCGAGAACCTCGTCATGCTCGCCCGCCTGTCCGGGTTCGCGCCCCGCCGCGCGCGGGAACGCGCGGCGGAACTGCTCGAGCGCTTCGACCTGACGGATGCCGCGGGCAAGCGCGTCGGCGCCTACTCGGGCGGAATGCGCCGTCGCCTCGACCTCGCGCTGAGCTTCGTCGTAGCCCCCGAGGTCCTGTTCCTCGACGAGCCGACGACGGGTCTGGACACGCGCAGCCGCCGCGAGCTGTGGGAGGTCATCCGATCCCTCGCCGACGCCGGCACGACCGTCTTCCTCACGACGCAGTATCTCGAAGAGGCGGACCACCTCGCCGATCGCATCGCGGTTCTCGATGGCGGACGCGTCGTCGCGATCGGCACGGCCGCGCAGCTGAAGGCGCGCATCGGCGGCGACACCGTCGAGTTGCACGACGCACACGGCGGCCTCCTCCGCGAAGTCCCGACGGACGGCACGGTGTCGGGTCTGCGACGTGCTCTCGACGTCCTCGACGAGCAGGGCGTCGACGGCACCGTGACTCTGCGTCGCCCGAGCCTGGACGACGTCTTCCTCACCCTCACCTCGCCCGAGGCGCGTCGCGCCGCAGCGCGCCCCGTCGAGGAGCTCGCATGATCCCCGCGCCGACGTCACCCGCCGCTGACGCGTCGCGAGGCGCGGGCCCATCCCGGACCACCGTCGCCCCCGCCCTGCGGCCGCGCGTGTCGGGACTCACCGCCGAGAGCGTCTTCGTCGGCCGCAGCCTCCGGCATTCGCTGCGCGACGGCGAGTCGCTCCTCATGGCGGTCATGCTCCCGGTCATGCTCATGCTGCTGTTCACGTTCGTGTTCGGCGGCGCGATCGACCCGTCCGGCGGGTACGTCGACTACGTCGTGCCCGGCATCGTCCTGACCTGCGCGGGCTTCGGCGCCTCGTCGACGGCCGTCTACGTCGCCGGCGACATGAAGGCGGGGATCATCGACCGCTTCCGCACGATGCCCATGCGCGCCAGCGCGGTCCTCACCGGACACGTCGTGGCGAGCCTGCTGCGCAACCTCCTGGCGACGGGGATCGTGATCGGTGTCGCGCTGCTGGTGGGATTCCGCCCCACGGCCGACGTGTGGGGCTGGATCGGCGCCGTCGCGGTCATCGCCCTCTACATCCTCACGATCACCTATCTCTTCGCCGCGATCGGACTCGCCGCCGGCAGCCCCGAGGGCGCGAACGGCTACGGCTTCATCATCCTGTTCCTGCCCTACCTGTCCAGCGCCTTCGCACCAATCGACACGATGCCGTCCTGGCTGCAGCCGATCGCGCAGCACCAGCCGGTCACGCCCGTCATCGAGACGATCCGGGGCCTGCTCCTGGGCACGCCGATGGGCGATTCGGCGTGGTGGGCGCTGGGCTGGTGCGCCGCCATCCTCGCGGTCTCGATCGCGTGGGGCTCCTGGCTGTTCCGCCGCAAGGCCGGCCGCCGCTGAGCACCGGGGACCGCCCGGGCGTCGGCGGGAGTCAGCGTCCGGGCAGCCTCTTGAGCGCGTTCGCGACGGCGTACCGAGCGGATGCCGCGGCCCGGCCGACGACGTCCGCCGCGTGCGCGGCGGACTCGGGAAGAGTCGACGCAGCGGCGAGGCCGTAGTCGGTGCCGTCGCTCAGGAACGGCATGAGCCAGTCGTCGATCTGGTCGAGTGGTTCGGGCGCGAGGCTGTAGAACCGGTGCTGACCCTCTTCGCGCACCGATACGAGATGGGCCTCGCGCAGCACCTTGAGGTGCTTCGAGACCGTGGGCTGGCTCGCCCCGAGCTCCTGGACGATCTGCGACACGCTCGTGCCTCGCTCACTCGCGGCGGAGCGGTCGAGCAGGAGTCGCAGGATGTCGCGACGGGTACCGTCCGCGATCACGTCGAAGATGTCCGCCATGTGCTCAGATTAGCCGGGCGCTCCGCGGAGTACCATGAGGCCCTACCGTGGGACGGTGACGAGGAGGACGCCTATGGCGGACGCGAGACGCGCGTCTGGCAGGTCGGTCCTCCAGCGGGTGGGCCACGACGTCATGGAGTTCTTCCGCGATCTGACGCAGCGCTCCCCCGCCCGGGTCGCGATCCTCGTCTACGTCGCGCTGATCCTGCTGTTCACGGGGCTGTTCTCGCTGCCCGTCGCCGCCGACGACGGCGGCGTGACCCCCTTCGCCGACGCGTTCTTCACCGCCGTCTCGACGATCTGCGTCACGGGGCTCGCGACGGTCGACATGGCCACGCACTGGTCGCCGTTCGGTCAGGTCCTGGTCTTCCTCGGCGTGCAGATCGGGGCGCTCGGCGTGCTCACGATCGCGTCGATCCTGGGACTGGTCATCTCGCGTCGGCTGGGCCTGCGCGCCAAGCTCATGGCGGCGAGCGATTCGAACCCGCTGCGCAGCCACGGCGGTCCGGTCAACGAGGGGCAGACCGTTCAGCTCGGGCAGATCGGCAGTCTGCTCGCGACGGTCGCGCTGTCCACGCTGGTCATCGAGGCCGTGGTGGCGGTCCTGCTCTATCCGGGGCTCCTGCTCGCCGGCATCCCCTGGCACACCGCCGCGTGGGAAGCGCTGTACTTCGCGGCGATGGCGTTCACGAACACGGGCTTCACGCCCAACGCCGAGGGTCTCGCGCCGTTCGCGCACGACTACGTCTTCCTCACGGCGCTCATGGCGGGGGTCTTCCTCGGCTCGATCGGATTCCCGGTCATCTACACGCTGCGCAAGCACCTGTGGCACGTGCGCCGGTGGTCGCTGCACACGAAGCTCACGCTCATCACGACCGTCGCGCTGTTCTTCGCCGGCGGTGTCGTCTTCCTCATCCTCGAGTACGACAACCTGCTGACCCTCGGCCCGCAGGATGCGTTCGACACGACGTTCCAGGCGTTCTTCCTCTCCGCGATGACCCGTTCGGGGGGCTTCTCCCTGCTCGACGTCGGCGAGCTCAATCAGTCCAGCCTGCTGATGGCGTGCATGCTCATGTTCGTCGGCGGAGGATCCGCCTCGACGGCGGGCGGCATCAAGGTGACGACCCTCGCCGTCATCGGCCTCGCCGTCTGGTCGGAGGCCAGGGGACGCGCATCCAATCAGGTCTTCGGCCGCAGGATCCCCAGCGACGTGCTGCGCGTCGCGCTCTCGGTCGTCGTGTGGGGCGCCACGATCGTCGCGCTGTCGACGATCATCATCACGCAGATCACGAAGGCCGACCTCGGCGACGTGCTGTTCGAAGTCATCTCGGGCTTCGCGACGGTCGGGCTGTCGACAGGTCTCACGGCCGAGCTGCCCGACGCCGCGAGTTACGTCCTGGCCATCACGATCCTGATGGGCCGCGTTGGTACAGTGACTCTCGCCGCGGCGGTGGCCGCGTCATCCCGTTCGCAGCTGTATTCGCTGCCCGTGGAAAGGCCCATCGTTGGTTGAGAAGATCCGCAGCGATGCGCCTGTCCTCGTCATCGGGCTCGGGCGCTTCGGCGCCGCGTGCGCGGGTGAGCTCGACCGTCTCGACCGCGAGGTGCTCGCGATCGACGCGAGCCTCGATCTCGTGCAGAAGTGGTCGGAGCGGGTCACGCACACCGTGCAGGCCGACGCGCGCAACATCGACGCGCTGACGCAGGTCGGAGCGCAGGACTTCCAGATCGCCGTCGTCGCGGTCGGCACGTCGATCGAGGCGTCCGTGCTCATCACGGCGAACCTCGTCGACCTCAAGATCCCGCAGATCTGGGCGAAAGCGGTCTCGCAGTCGCACGGCAAGATCCTCGCGCGCGTCGGCGCGAACCATGTCGTCTACCCCGAACGCGAGGCCGGAGAGCGCGTCGCGCACCTCGTGAGCGGCCGCATGCTCGACTTCATCCGCTTCGACGACGACTTCGTGCTCGCCAAGATGTACCCGCCGCGGTTCATCCGGGGCGTCGGGCTCAACGAATCGGGCGTGCGCACGAAGTACCGCGTCACCGTCGTGGGCGTGAAGAGCCCCGGCAAGCCCTTCCGCTACGCCGAGGCCGACACCGTCGTGACCAACCACGACCTCATCATCGTGTCGGGGACGAACTCCGACATCGAGCGCTTCGCCTCCCTCGACCGCTGACCCGCCGCCCTTTCTGACGGCGAGACTGCAACGGCGGGCCGAGAGTGCGGGGTAACCCCGCACTCTCGGCGCTCCCGTGCAGTCTCGCGGTCGGGTGCCGCCCGGGGACGCGGGGCGTCAGTCGCCGGTGGCGAGTTCGCGGGCGCGGGCGAGGGCGGCGTCCGTCGCCGTCTCGAAGACGACGTCGAGCCGCGCGGCCTGCAGAACCCCGACGGCGCGCTCGGTCGTGCCCTTGGGGCTCGTGACACGGCGACGCAGCTCGGCGGGGTCTTCACCGGATGCCGCGAGCAGCGCGGCCGCGCCGATGAAGGTCTGCTCGGCCATGAGCCGCGCCTGATCCTCGTCGAAGCCCTTGCCGCGCGCGGCCTTGGTGAGCTCCTCGATGAGCAGGAAGACGTACGCCGGACCCGACCCCGAGATCGTCGAGAGCGCGTCGATCTGCGACTCGGCGACCTCGATCACGGCGCCGCACGTCTCGAACAGGCGGCGCACGACGGCGACGTCGCCGGCCGCAGCCGTCGTGCCGGCGGCGAGGCCCGTGACGGCCTGCCCGACGACGGCGGGGGTGTTCGGCATCGACCGCAGCACGGGGATCGACGGCCCCAGGAGCGCCTCGAACGTCGCGATCGTGACACCCGCCGCAAGGCTCACCACGATCGTGCCCGGACGCAGGGACGGCGCGATCTCACGCAGCAGATCGGGGACCATGACCGGCTTGACACCGACCAGCACGATGTCGGCCGCGGCCGCGGCATCCGTGTTCCCCGTCGGCTGCTCGGCGAGCGCGATGCTCGTCACGGCATCGAGGCCCGCGAGTTCAGCGGCCTTCTCGGCCGTGCGGTTCGTCGCGACGACGCTGCTGGCGAGCCCGGAACGCACGACGCCCTGCAGGATCGCACCGCCCATCGAACCTGCACCGAGGATCGCGACGGGCGGGAGGACGGTCGTATCTGTTGCCATGCCGCCATCCTATGAACCTGATCCGGATGCCGCGCCCCGACCCCGGATCCGCACCGGGTCGCCGGATATAGTCGAAGGACGACGGGGGCCGGGACGCCCTCGCGCGGTCAGCATCCGGAGGCACGCTCATGACCCTCTTCGACGGCATCACCTCGCGCGTCATCGAAACGCCGAGGCTGAACGTGAACATCCTCGAGCGCGCGGGCGACGATCCGAAGACGCCGGTCGATCAGACCGTCGTGTTCGTGCACGGCAACGTCTCTTCGAGCCTGTTCTGGCAGGAGATCATGCAGGATCTGCCGAGCGACCTCCGAGTCATCGCGATCGATCTGCGGGGCTTCGGCGGCACCGAGCACGCCCCCGTCGACGCGACGCGCGGTGTGCGGGACTTCAGCGACGACGTCCGCTCGACGCTGGAAGCCCTCGAGATCCCGACGGCTCATCTCGTCGGCTGGTCGATGGGCGGGGGCGTCGTGATGCAGTACGCACTCGACCACCCGGTGCTCAGCCTCACGCTGCAGGCACCCGTCTCGCCGTATGGATTCGGCGGCACGCGCCGCGACGGCTCCCGTCTGACCGACGACGACGCGGGCACCGGAGCCGGCGGCGCGAACCCCGATTTCATCCGGCGGCTCGCCGAGGGCGACCGCAGCGATGAAGCGCAGACCTCGCCGCGCAACGTCTTCCGTTCGGGCTATGTCGCACCCGGCTACCGCACCGACCACGAAGACGTCTGGGTCGAATCGATGCTCACGACCTCGACAGCCGAGGGCAACTACCCCGGCGACAGCGTGGCGAGCGACGCGTGGCCGGGATTCGCGGCCGGTCCGCTGGGCGTGCTCAACACGATGACGCCGGCGCACTTCAACGTGTCGGGCATCGTCGACCTCGCGCCCAAGCCGCCGATCCTGTGGATCCACGGCACGGCGGACGCGATCGTCTCGGACGCCTCGTTCTACGACGTCAACTACCTGGGCCAACTCGGCATCCTCGCCGACTGGCCGGGTGAAGAGATCGCGCCGGCTCAGGAGATGGTGTCGCAGACGCGCGATGTGCTCGGCGCGTACGCCGATGCAGGCGGGGATGTCACCGAGATCGATCTCGAGGGTGTCGGGCACTCGCCGCACCTCGAGCGCCCGGCCGAGTTCCGTCACGCCCTGCTCACGCGCATCGGCTATGTGGGCATCCCGGCCAACCCCGCGCCGCCCACGGAAGCGATCATCCTGCGCTCGGCCGACTGACGCCGCACGGCGCTCGGGCATAGGCTTCCGCCATGAGCGCGTCCGGTGGCGGGAAGGCCATCATCGCGGCGTTCCTGGCCAACCTCGGCATCGCCGCGGCCAAGTTCGTCGCGTGGTTCATCTCGGGTTCGGCTTCGATGCTCGCCGAGGCGATCCACTCCGTCGCCGACTCGGGCAATCAGCTGCTGCTCCTGCTCGGCGGGCGTCGCGCGAAACGCGCAGCCGACCGCGAGCACCCGTTCGGTCACGGACGCGAACGGTACGTCTACGCCTTCGTCGTGGCGATCATCCTCTTCTCGGTCGGAGGCCTCTTCTCGATCTACGAAGGCGTCCAGAAGATCACTCATCCTCACGAGCTCGACCACGTCTGGGTCCCCCTGCTCGTGCTCGTCATCGCGATCGGGCTCGAGTCGTTCTCGCTGCGCACCGCCGTGCGCGAGAGCAACCTGGTGCGCCCGAAAGAGCAGTCCTGGGTGTCGTTCGTCCGCCACGCGAAGGCCCCCGAGCTTCCGGTCGTGCTCCTCGAAGACATCGCCGCCCTCACGGGTCTCGTCTTCGCCCTGCTCGGGGTCGGGCTGTCCGCCGTCACGCACAACCCGATCTTCGACGCGATCGGCACGCTCATGATCGGCACGCTGCTCATCGTCGTCGCGATCACCCTCGGCGTCGAGACGAAGAGCCTGCTCGTCGGCGAGGGTGCGACACAGACCGACCACGACCTCATCGTCGCCGCGATCGAGTCGGGTCCCGAAGTGGAGCGGCTCATCCACATGAAGACGCTCTACCTCGGTCCCGATGAATTGCTCGTGGCGGCGAAGATCGCCCTGCCGTCCGACAGGCCGCTCGTCGAAGCGGCGCACGACATCGACATCGTCGAGGCGCGCATCCGCGTCGCCGTGCCGGCCGCGCGCGTCATCTATCTCGAGCCCGATGTCTACCGTCGCGGAGACAGCGCGGAGCCCTCGACGGAGGAGATCGTCATCCGCTCGGTCGATTGAGCGCTGTCAGACTGACGGCATGGAGTACACGATCTTCACCGAGCCGCAGCAGGGATTCTCGTACGACGACCAGCTCGCCTTCGCGCAGACCGCCGAGCGCCTCGGCTTCGACGCCTTCTTCCGTTCCGACCACTACATGCGGATGGGCCCGGGCGACCCCCTGCCGGGACCGACCGACGCGTGGACGACGCTCGCCGGCCTCGCCCGCGAGACGAGCCGGATCCGGCTCGGCACGCTCGTCTCCTCGGCGACGCATCGTGCACCCGCGATCTTGGCGATCCAGGTCGCACAGGTCGACGCGATGTCGGGCGGACGGGTCGAGTTCGGCCTCGGCACGGGATGGTTCGAGGACGAGCATCGCGCCTACGGCATCCCGTTCCCCGCGAAGCGGTTCGGTCCCTTCGAAGAGCAGCTCGCCGTCATCACGGGGCTCTGGGAGACACCGGCCGGAGAGACTTTCTCGTTCGACGGCGAGCACTACACGCTCGTGAACGCGCCCGCCCTGCCCAAGCCCGTGCAGGAGCGCATGCCCGTCATCGTCGGCGGAGGCGGGCCTCGTCGCACCCCGGCGATCGCGGCGCGCTACGCGACGGAGTTCAACATCGGCTTCCAGCACGAAGACGTCGTCGCTGAGAAGTTCGACGGCGTCCGCGCAGCGTGCGAGCGCATCGATCGCGACCCCGCGACCCTCAAGCTGTCGGTCGCCCTGCCGACCCTCGCGGGTGCGACGTCCGCCGACCTCGAGCGGCGCGCCGCCAACGCGGGGACGACCGTCGGAGCCGCACGCGAGCGCGGAGGCATCGTCGGCGGCGCCGATGAGATCGCGGAGAAGGTCGCTCGCCTGCGCGACCTCGGCGCCGAGCGCGTGCATTTCCAGCTCATGGACCTGCGCGACGTCGACCACGTCTCGTTCCTCGGCGAAGAGGTACTGCCTCTCCTCCCCCGCTGACCCCGTGACCCCGCCGCCTCGCCGCGCGTTGCGCGCGGTGAGGTCGCGCGTTGCGTCGATGCGCGTTGACGCACGGTGATGTCGCGCGTTGCGTCGATGCGCGTTGCGTCGATGCGCGTTGCGTCGATGCGCGTTGCGTTGACTTGCGGCTTGTGCCCACGACACGCCGGATGCGGGGAGCACAAGCCGCAAGTGGACAACGGGTGCGACGTGCGGCGGCGCCGTGACCGTGGGAGGGCGCGGCGTGGGACAACGCGCACCGGAGGACAACGCACCTTGTGTTGACTTGCGGATTGTGTCGACGACACGCCGCGCGCCGCGCGCACAAGCCGCAAGTCAACAGGGGAAGCCGGGCGCCGGCGGACCGCGGGCGCGGGGGGCGGAGGACCGCGGGCGCGGGCGCGGGAGGGAAGGGCGGCGGGGGCGTCAGCGGCGGGCGTCGAAGAAGGTGCGCAGAAGAGCGGATGCCGCCTCTGCGGCGACGCCGCCGACGACCTCGGCGCGGTACGGCAGGCGCCGGTCCCGCACGAGGTCGTACATGGATCCGGCGGCGCCGGCCTTGTCGTCCCAGGCGCCGAACACGAGGCGCGGGATGCGGGACTGCAGCACCGCCCCGGCGCACATGACGCAGGGCTCGAGCGTCACGACGAGCGTGCACCCCTCGAGGTTCCACGAGCCGAGGGATGCCGCGGCATGACGCAGCGCGACGATCTCGGCGTGCGCCGTGGGGTCGCCCGTCGCCTCGCGCAGGTTTCGCCCTTCGCCGATGACCGTGCCCGCGGCATCCGTCACGACGGCACCGACGGGCACGTCGCCCGCCGCTCCGGCCTCGGCGGCGAGCTCGAGCGCACGTCGCATCGCGGCGGCATCCATGGAGTCGAACGTCACGACACGAGCGTACGGTGCGGCGGCACCGCAGCGACTACCCTTGCCCTATGCGCCTGCACGTCGCCGATCATCCGCTCATCACGCACAAGCTCACGGTTCTGCGCGACGCGCGTACTCCTTCGCCCGTCTTCCGTCAGCTGACCGAAGAGCTCGTGACGCTGCTCGCCTACGAGGCGACCCGGAACGTTCGAGTCGAGCCGATCGAGATCCAGACGCCGGTCACCTCGACGATGGGGGTCAGGATCGGCGAGCCGCGTCCGCTCGTCGTGCCCATCCTGCGCGCAGGACTCGGCATGCTCGAGGGCATGGTCAAGCTGCTGCCGACGGCCGAAGTGGGCTTTCTCGGCATGGCCCGCAATGAAGAGACCCTCGAGCCGACGACCTACGCCGAGCGCCTGCCCGACGATCTGAGCGACCGGCAGTGCTTCGTGCTCGACCCCATGCTGGCGACCGGCGGGTCGCTCGGCGCGGCGATCGAGTTCCTCTTCGACCGCGGAGCGCAGGATGTCACCGCGATCTGCATCCTCGCGGCGCCCGAGGGACTCGCGGCGATCGAGAAGCAGGTCGAGGGGCGCGACGTCACGCTCGTGCTCGGCGCCGTCGACGAGCGACTCGACGAGCGGGCGTACATCGTGCCCGGACTCGGCGACGCCGGCGACCGTCTCTACGGCACCGTCTGACTCAGCGCGCCGGCTCGGTCGGCGGGCTCTTGCCCGTCTCCTGCTCCCAGAACTCCAGCTGCTGGGTGAGCGCCTTCGCGAGTTCGAAGACCTGCTCGGGAGGGATCCGGATGCGGCCCACGACGCGCGCCGGCACGACCGTCCGGCGCTCGCCCGTCGCCTGATCGACTTCTTCGTGCGGGGGCTGGGCGAGAGTCAGGAAGTCCATCACGAAGACGGTCGGCGTGTGCCAGACGTTCGCGAAATCGGCGTAGGAACCGGGGATCTGCTCGGGCGGAAGATCGATCTCGAACTGTCGTGGGGCGTCGTCGGCCACGGGTACCTCCGTCGGGACTCGGTGTTCGACGAGTCTACGCGTCGCCGCTCAGGCGCGTCCGACGAGCCGGGCGAACGCGCTCAACCGCGCGACGCCCTCGGGCGTCCGCGGCAGATCGTCGAGCAGCTCGGGCGAATGCACGAGGTAGGCCGTATGCATGGCGCGTGAGATCGCGACGTTGAGGCGGTTGCGCAGCAGGAGGAAGTCGACGCCGCGGGGAGCATCGCGCCCCGACGAGGCCGCGAGCGACATGATCGCGACGGAGGCCTCCTGACCTTGGAATCGGTCGACCGTGCCGACGGGAACCTCGGCGAAGCCCGCCGCGGCAAGCGCCTCTTCGACCATGACCTGCTGCGCGTTGTACGGCGTCACGACGATGATGTCGCGCTGCTCGAGCGGCCGCGGATCGCACGGAGCGGCTCCGTCGCCCTCTTCGAACCGGATGTCGCGCCACTGGCGGCCGACGAGATCGCGCACGATGTCCACGACCGCTTCGGCCTCTTCGGGCGACTGCGTCGCATTGCCGCGGTGCCGCACGGGCACAGCGTGCACCCCGGGCTCGATTCCCTCCAGCACCCGCATCGCGGTGGCCGGATGCGCCGCGAGCTCGCCGTCGTACGACAGCACCGACACGGGAGCGGCCACCTCGGGTCGCATGCGGCGCGTGCGCGCGAGGAAGTAGCCGAGCTCGGCGGGGATGACGTCGGATCCGTCCATGACCCACCCGAGCGCCGACGTGTCGACGGGCTCGGGATGCGTGCCCTGACTCACCTGCGGCAGCTGCTGCGGATCGCCCAGCAGCAGCAGCCGCGGTGCCGCGAGCGAGACGGCGATCGTCGATGCCAGCGAGAACTGCCCCGCCTCGTCGATCACGAGCAGGTCGAGACTGCCCCGCGGGATCCGACCTTCGTGCGCGAAGTCCCACGCCGTCCCGCCGACGACGAATCCGGATGCCGCGTGCTCGGCGGCGAACGCGGCGACGCCGTTCTTCGGGATGACCGTGAACGCCACAGGGGTCTCGGGGTTCTTCGGCGCCTTGCCGACCTGCGCGGCCGGCGCTCCAGCGTCGATGATGCGGTCGAGCATGTTCTCGACGACGGCGTGGGACTGCGCGACGACGCCGATCTTCCATCCGTGCTCGCGCACGAGGCGGGCGACCACGTGCGATCCGACATAGGTCTTGCCGGTGCCGGGCGGCCCCTGCACGGCGAGGTAGCTGCGGTCGAGGCCGCGCAGAGCGCGCACGATCGTGTCGACGTCGCCCGCCGTCGACGACGGCAGAGCGCCCCCGAGGACGCGCGGCGGCCGTCGCAGCAGGATGTCGGTCGCGGGGTCTTCGGGCAGCGCTGGTGCGGCCGCACTGATCGCGTCGGCCCACGTGTCGATCGCCAGCTGCTGGTTCCCGGCCCGCGGCGGAGCGGCCGGCGTGAGCGCGAGGGGCAGGTCGCTCCACGTCACACCGTCGACCGCCGTCTCTTGCACCACGACGCCGTCGTCGAGCACCTCGACGACCGTGACGGCGCGCGTCGCATGGATCCAACGCGGCATCGCCTCGTACGGGAACGGTGCGGGCAGGTCGTAGAGCGCGAACGGGTTCGACCCCACGCTCAGCCGTGTACCGGGTGCAAGCTCGCCGCGCAGCTCGACAGTGCGGCGCTCAGCGCCGCGGCCGCTCTCGGCGACGTGCCAATCGTCGACGACCCGGCACCGGTCGGGGTCGATCACGACGACGTCGCGCGTCTCTTCCCACAGCGACACCGGTTCGCGCAGGCGCAGGAAGTGCGTCGCCCAGAACGACTTCACTTCGCGCGGGTAGTAGTCGATCGCGGCGGCACCGAGGCGCAGCGCGACGGCCTCGGGGGAATCCTCGGGATGCTCGGTGGCCGATCGGGTGAGCGCGAGAGCGCGCGGCGAGGGCTCGTACACGTGCTCGTCGGGCTCGGGGTTCGGCGTCGGACGAAGGCCCGCCTCGCGCGCCCGGTCGACGAGCCAGTCGCGCAGGCGCCTCGTCGACACGCAGTCGTAGCGGTTGTAGTCGGCAAGGTCGTCGAGGATCGCATTCGCCGCGGCGTCGTCCTCGTCCGCGAGCGCGCGGGCCTCGACGTACTTGACGATCGAATCGTCGCCCTTCTGCACATCGCTCGTGCGCACCTCGTCGCCCATGTAGAGCGGCTCGAGCTTCTTGATCGAGTAGGAGCGCGACCCGACCCGCAGCGCGCGGCGCACGATCGGATACAGGTCGACGAACACCGCGTCGCGCAGGAGTCGGTCGACGTCGGCTTCGCGCACGCCGTAGCGCGCGGCCATCGCGAGCAGATGCGTCGGCTCGTAGGGCGCGTAGTGGTAGATGTGCATGCCCGGGTACTGCGCCCGGCGCAGCGCGATGATGTCGAGGAACGTCTCGAGCGCACGCTTCTCCTCGTCGAACGAATGGGCCCACAGCGCCGTGTACTGCTCGCGGTCGTCGACCCAGCCGAAGAGGTAGTCGAGCCCCCACCGTCGCGCGCCGCCGTCGGCCTCTTCGCTGTAGAGCGGGTCGCCCTCGAAGTCGAAGAACAGATCACCGTCGTCGGGACGCGGCAGCGCCGCGATCGCCTTCGGCTCGACGACCTCGAACGTCGGCACGGGCGGTGCACCGCCGCTCGGAACCTCGTCGAGTCCGCCCGCGGGGCTCGTGAGCTGCAGCCGGGCCTGGGTCTGCAGCATCCGGAACGTGTCGGCGTTCATCCTCGCGGGCAGCACGCGAGCGCCGGCGAGGTCGTCGATCGTCATGATGCCGGCGGTGCGCAGCCGTTCGCGCTGGGTCGGCCGGATGCCCGCGACGAGCAGCAGATCACGGGATGCCGCGACCTCGGCGTCGCACGTCGCGCAGCGCCCGCACGCCACGACGCGCAGGTCGCCGCGGTCGTCGCCCCACGCGATGGGTTCGCCCGCCGCGCCGAGGTCGACACGCCGGTCGGCGATGAGGGCCGCGAGCCGGGCGCGGCGCAGCCGGAAGACGGGGAGCAGGTCGTCGATCTCGTGCGCGCTGGTCGTGCCGTCGCCGAGCAGCAGTTCGACGCGGTCGCCGCGCGGAACGCCCAGCCGGTCGAGCTGGTCGACGTAGGCCGCGAGCTGCATGAGCGCGGTGACCCGCGCGCGTCGCGCGAGCTTCGTATCCTGCACGATCCACGCCCCGCCGGGACCGCTCCCTGAGCCCAACGCGGTCCCTGAGCCTGCCGAAGGGTCGCGCACGAGGAAGTCGGCGAAGCCCACGAACTCGTCGGTGGCGAACGCGGCCTGATACACGACGGCGGCATCGGAGGCGAGCGCCGCGTCGGTCAGGGCGACGGCGTGCGCGAGCCCCGCCGCATCCGTCGATCTCGTCTCGGGGATCTCGATGACCCGCTCGCTGCCGAACTGCTCGATGTAGTCCGCGAGCACACGCCGCTCGTGCGCCGTGCCGAGGCGGCCGGCGCGCTTGAGCGTCTCGTCTTCGGGCTCGTCGACGGCGGCGATGCGCCCGAGCTTCGCGTCGATCGCGCGGGCCCAGGCGAACTCGCACTCGGCCGCCGCCTTCAGATCGCTCGCACTCCAGACGATCCGGCTCTCACCCTCGATATAGCGCATGTCTCCCCTTCCTCCACGACCCTAACCGCGCCCTCAGACACCCCCGTCGCGTGCGATCTGCAGGAAGCACATCCCGGGTCGGCGTGTCGCGGGCGCGAAGCATCACAGGTCGCGCCCCTTCCTGCAACCCGCCCGGCTCCCCCTCGCCGCACCCGCAGCCGCGGTGCCACACTGGAGCGATGAGCCTGCCGTTCGAGAGCGCCTACCGCCACGGCTTCGCCCGCGTCGCCGCCTGCACGATCCCCGTTGCGATCGCCGACCCCGTGGCCAACGCCGACGCCGTCCTCGCCGAAGCCCGTGCGTGCCACGACGAGTCGGTCGCCGTCGCCGTCTTCCCCGAGCTGTGCCTGACCGGCTACGCGATCGAAGACCTCGTGATGCAGGATGCGCTGCTGGACGCCGTCGACACCGCGATCGAGCGGATCACGGCGGCATCCGAAGACCTCCTGCCCGTCCTCGTGGTCGGAGCGCCGCTGCGGCACGGCAACCGCCTCTACAACTGCGCCGTCGTCATCCACCGCGGCGCTGTGCTCGGCGTCGCCCCCAAGTCCTACCTGCCGACCTACCGCGAGTTCTACGAGCGCCGCTGGTACGCGCCGGGCGAGCCGTGGTCGGGCGAGGGCATCCGCATCGGCGAGATCGAGACCGTCATCGGCACGAACCTGCTGTTCGACGTGCAGGATGTGCCGGGCCTCGTGCTGCATGCCGAAGTGTGCGAAGACGTCTGGGTGCCGATCCCGCCGTCGTCCAAGGCCGCCCTGGCCGGTGCGACGGTGCTGGTGAACCTCAGCGGCAGTCCCATCACGATCGCGCGCGCCGACGAGCGCCGGGCACTGTGCCAGTCGCAGTCGCTGCGGTGCCTCGCGGCATACGTCTACGCCGCTGCGGGCCAGGGCGAATCGACGAACGACGTCTCGTGGGACGGGCAGACGATGATCTACGAGGGCGGGATGCTGCTGGCCGAGACCGAGCGCTTCCCCGACGGCGCGCGGCGCAGCGTCGCAGACGTCGACCTCGATCGGCTGCGCCAGGACCGCTTGCGCCAGGGAACCTTCGACGACAACCGGGTGGCGACGGGGGCGGAGTTCCTGCACATCGAGACGCTGCTCGAGCCGCCGCACGAGGACATCGGCCTGCGCCGGCCGCTCGACCGGTTCCCGTTCGTTCCGGACGACGCCGCGCGGCTCGCGCAGGACTGCTACGAGGCGTTCAACATCCAGGTGTCCGGGCTCGTGCAGCGCCTGCGCGCGATCGGCGACCCGAAGCCCATCATCGGCGTCTCGGGCGGCCTCGACTCGACGCACGCCCTGCTCGTCGTGGCGCGCGCGATGGACCGGATGGGGCGCCCGCGCAGCGACATCCTCGCCTACACGATGCCGGGGTTCGCGACGAGCGAGCACACGAAGTCCAATGCCGTCGCTCTCGCCCAGGCGGTCGGCGCGTCGATCGAGACGATCGACATCCGGCCCGCCGCCACCGAGATCCTGCAGGGCATCCGGCATCCGTTCGCCGGTGGTGAGCCCCTGTACGACGTGACATTCGAGAACGTGCAGGCCGGGGTGCGCACCGACTTCCTCTTCCGTCTGGCGAACCAGAACAACGGCATGGTGATCGGCACGTCCGATCTGTCCGAGCTCGCTCTGGGCTGGGCGACCTACGGTGTGGGCGACCACATGAGCCACTACGCCGTCAACGCGGGCGTGCCGAAGACGCTCATCCAGCACGTGATCCGCTGGGTCATCTCGCACCGCGAGGGCGTCGACGACGCCGCGGCCGATGTGCTGCAGTCCGTGCTCGACACCGAGATCTCGCCCGAGCTCGTGCCGGCGGGGCAGGACGGCAAGCTGCAGTCGACCGAGGACCGCATCGGTCCGTACGCGCTGCACGACTTCGCGCTGTTCCACGTGCTGCGGTTCGGGATGCGCCCGTCGAAGATCGCTTTCCTCGCGTCGCACGCGTGGAACGATCCGGATGCCGGGGCCTGGCCTCCCGGTTTCCCCGAGGCCGACCGCTATGCCTACGACCTGCCGACCGTCGCGACCTGGCTGCGGGTCTTCCTGCAGCGGTACTTCGCGTTCGCGCAGTTCAAGCGCTCGGCGATCCCGAACGGACCCAAGGTCTCACCCGCGGGCTCGCTGTCGCCGCGCGGTGACTGGCGTGCACCGTCGGACGGCAATGCGCGCGTCTGGCTCGCCGAGCTCGACGCCGCGCTGCCGGCCTCGGCGCGCCCCGCCTGAGCGGCGGTCGCCGCCGCCCCGCGGCATCCCTCCCCCGGCCGTTCCCGACCGCGAGACCTTGACCGCGAGACTGCAACGGCGCGCCGAACGAGCGGGGTTCACCCGCAGTCTCGGCGGCCCGTTGCAGTCTCGCGGTCACGCGGGGGTGGCGTAGGCGAGAGTGATGATCCAGCCGTCGCGCGAGAGGTCGGCGAGGTCGTACTGCGCCCGACGATCGGGCACCCAGCCCTTCGTGTGCGCCGAGTTCAGCCGCACGTGCTCGCCGGCGACCCGCGTGCCGCGTCCGTCGGCGTCGCGCACGGCCTGCACCCGCGTCCAGTGCGCGAGCAGCGCGGCGTGGTCACTCTCATCGAGCAGGTGCGAGTGCCGCTTCATCGTGTTGAGCTCGACCTCGTCGGGGTGCGCGTCGCGCAGGTCGATCCCGACGACGACATCGGGCTCGGAGACCGTGACCAGCGACGCCGCGCGGGCGTTCGCGTTGCGGATCCGCAGCGGCACCTCCTGCCCGTCGACGACGGCGATGAGCTGGGTGTGGAAGCCGAAGGTCTTCGGCGCCTCGCGCTCGATGCGCACGTCCTTCTCTTCGACGCCGAGGCGCGCGGCGACGAGCTCCTTCGCGAGCGCGCGCTTGCGATCGTGCTCGCTCATCCGGGGGTCCCACCCCAGACGAGCCGAGATTCCGGCGGGGGTGTCCAGCAGAACGGATTCCATCGGTTCGCCCTTCTTCCTGCAGCTTCGCGCGGCGGTGCCGCCCCTTCATCTTGGCGTGGTCGCGCCGCCCCCGGAAGACACGAAGACGGGCGGCGCCCCCGAGGAGGCGCCGCCCGTCGATCCAGACGTCAGTCCGAGCCGGCCGAAGCGACCGATGCCGGCGACGGCGGGGAATCCGGCGAAGGGACCGATGCCGGCGACGGCGGCGAGTCCACCGGTGCGGGAGCCGGGGCGGGGGCCACGGGCGACGGCGCGCTGACGACCGAGACGGGCGAGGGGCGGCTGGGGGCCGAGTTCACCGACGGGGTCGAGATGACCGAAGCGGACGTGTCCGTCGCGCGCATCTTCACGGTGTCGCGGTCGAGCACGTCACCCGACGAGCCGACGACGGGCCCGCCGGGGACGACCGAGCCGTCACCCGTGCGCAGGTCCATGTTGGCCGCCGTCGCGGCGGCGGCTCCACCCACGAGCGAGAGGCCCAGGGCGCCGGCGACACCGTACGTGATCCACTTCTTCTTCTTGTTCATCATGTCTCTCTTCCTTTCGGTCCGGCGGGGGGTCGGACCCCGCCGGGGCATCTCCAGTCTGCAAGGCCGGGGTAAGCGGCCTCGAAGCCGGACATGAGACGCCTCTTACGTTGCGCCGAGCGCCTCCGCATCGCCTCGAGAAACGGATGCCGCAACCCGCAGCATCCGCTCTGCACGGTCGTCGTCGCCGGCCTCGGCCGCCCCGAGCGCGTGACCGAGCAGGTGCGTCGCCGCGCGGGCGCGCAGCGCGGGCCCGTCCCACCGCTCGAACCCGTGACGGGCGAGCTCCCACACGCGCGCGTCGCGCGGAGCCGGGGTGAGGAGCGCGCTGGCCACGGCGTGCGCGAGGAACGCCGCCGTGTCGTCGCTCGCGGCTCCCTCCCCCGCCGTGTCGACGTCGATGACGCCCGTCACGACGTCGCCCTCGCCGAGGAAGAGCTGTCCGAAGTGCAGGTCTCCGTGGATGACCGTCAGCGCTTCATCGGGCCACATCTCGCGCGCGCGCCCGGCGATGTCGGCGGCGCTCGCGGCCTGCGCGTCGGGCAGCACGGCGTGCAGGCGCTCGTCGTACCAGTCCAGGCGGCGGTCGAGTCGCGTGCGCGCGGGCTGACGCAGCGGCGCGGCCGCGAAGCGGGCCCGCAGGTCGTCGACGGCGTCGAGCAGCGTCACGGGCGACCACGCGGCATCCGGGGCGGGGGTGCCGTGCGCGGCGTCCCACACGATGACGCCGTCTTCGGACCAGCCGCGCACGGCGGGCACGGGGATCCCCGCCGCCGCGAGCACCGTGTGCGCCTCGACGATCGCCGCGATGCGGCTCGGGGGCACGGCCTTGACCCACGCGGGCCCCTCCGTCGTCGGGATCCGCAGCACGCCCCGCCGCCCCGCGCGATAGACGACGAGCTCGGGCAGACCCGTCGCCGCGATCCCGAGCCGGGCGAGCAGCGATTCGGCGGCGTGCGCGAACGCGACGGCGGCGAACGCCGGCAGGTGCGGATCCGCGGGATGCACCCACACCCGCACGTCCGGATCGTCCAGGCTGCCGGCGACCATGCCCGTCTCGCGCGCGACGGCGCGGCGCGACGTGTCGACGAAGTAGGTCACCGTCTCGTCGTCGACCGCGACGTCGAAGCCCGCGACCGCTCCTCGCCCGAGCGGCTCACGGCTCAGCAGCGTGACGCGCGCGTCGGGAGCGAGGTCGAGCGCGTCGACGAGCAGCGCGCGCTCGGGAGGGTCGATGTCCATCCCTCGATCCCAGCACGGGTGCGGCCGCAACGGGATGAGATCTCTCTTACACTGGCGCCCGCCGCTCGTGCCGCACGCGATACTGAACAGCATGGGTGAGGGCGGATCGCGGGGGTCCCTGCTCCGTGTGCCCGTCGTCTCGGTGCGCACGCGGCTCATCGCCGTGATGACCCTCGTGGCGGCGATCGGCCTGCTCTCGGTCGGCTTCGTGGTTTATCTCGAAGAGCGCGAGCGCATCCTGAGCCAGATCGACGAGCTGCTCGCCGCCAACCTCGAGTCCGCGCGGTTCCTCGTCGAGCAGGGTGCGGACGACTCCGGCACGTGGGACTCCGCCGAGCAGGCGCTCACGACCATCGTGCAGCGCACGGCACCCGATGACAACACGGGCGTCATCGGTCTCGTCGACGGCGCCCCGGCGCTCGTGCCCGGGATCAGTCTCGACGTCGATCTGCAGAGCGCGCCCGGCTTCGTGCCGCACATCCTGAAGACGGCGCCCGAGTCCGAACCGGTGATCGGCACCTACACGGGCGACGATGTCGCGTGGCGCTACCTCGCGGTGCCCGTGACGATCGACGGGGATGCCACGGCGACGGCCGGTTTCGTCATCGCGTACGACATCGACGCCGAGCTCGCCGAGATCAACAGCGCCGCGCGGGTGTTCCTCATCGCGTCGCTGGTGACCCTCGTCGTCATCGCCGTCGTCGGCGTGCTCGTCACGACGCGGCTGCTGCGACCGCTGCGGCAGATGCGCGAGACGGCCGAGCGCGTGTCGGCCCAGTCGCTGACCGAGCGGCTGCCGATCGTCGGCCGTGACGACGTGTCCGAGCTCGCGCAGACGATGAACGACATGCTCGACCGGCTCGACGAGGCGCTCGACTCGCAGCGGCGCCTGCTGAGCGATGTCGGGCACGAGTTGAAGACCCCCATCACGATCGTGCGCGGCCACCTCGAGGTCGTCGATCCCGACGATGCATCCGACGTGCGCGCGACGCGCGACCTCGTCGTCGACGAACTGGAGCGCATGAGCCGCCTCGTGCAGGACCTCGCCGCCGACGCGGCACTGCACGGGCCGTCGCCCGTGCGCCTGGCACCGACGGACGCCGCCGATCTCGTGCAGCAGATCCTGCGCAAGGCGCAGGGCATCGAGGGCAGCGACGTGATCGCCGGCGACATCGCCCAGGTCGTCACAGCTCTGGATGCCGCGCGCGTGACGCAGGCGGTGCTGCAGCTCGCCCAGAACGCCGTCACCCACGGTGGCGGGCGGATGGAGATCGCGAGCCGCGTCGCCGGCGACGCCCTCGAGATCTCGGTGCGCGACCACGGCCCGGGCGTCGCCGACGACGCGAAGCCGCACGTGTTCGACCGCTTCCACCGCGGCGCGGACGCGCATGAGCGCTCGGGCAGCGGTCTGGGTCTTCACATCGTGCAGGTCATCGCCCGCGCGCACGGCGGATCGGTGCGCGTCGCCGACGCCGCGGGGGGCGGCGCCCGGTTCGTCATCTCGCTGCCCCTCGTGCGTGCCGCCGCCGCGGCGCACGGGCCCATCCCGCCGCGCCCGCCGCTTCCACCGCGACCCGCGACGCTCCCACCCGCTGTCGACGAAGAGGACTGACGTGGCATCCATTCTGATCGCCGATGACGAATCGCGGATCTCGGGCTTCATCGACAAGGGGCTCCGCGCCGCGGGCTTCGCGACCCGCGTCGCACCGACGGGTCCGCAGGCGCTCGACCTCGCGCTCAGCGGCGAGTTCGATCTGCTCGTGCTCGACGTCAACCTGCCCGGCATGGACGGCTTCGAGGTGCTCGAGAACATCCGCGGCTCGGGGTCGACGATGCCTGTCATCATGCTCACGGCGCGCGTCGAGCTCGCCGATACGGTCGCCGGGCTCGAGGGCGGTGCCGACGACTACCTCGGCAAGCCCTTCCGCTTCGACGAGCTCGTCGCGCGGATCCGCCTGCGCATGCGCCGGGATTCCGCCGGCGCATCGATCGATCTCTCGCACCGCGACCTCGTCCTCGACGTGCGGACCCGGCTCGCGCACGTCGGCGGCGCGGCCGTCGAGCTCTCGGCCCGCGAGTTCGCGCTCGCGGAAGAGCTCGTGCGCAACGCCGGCCAGGTGCTCAGCCGCGAGCAGCTGCTCAGCCGCGTGTGGGGATTCGACTTCGACCCCGGCTCGAACGTCGTCGACGTCTACGTCGGGTACTTGCGGCAGAAGCTCGGGTCGGATCGCATCGAGACGGTCCGAGGGGTCGGCTACCGACTCGTCTGACCCCTGTCCAGCCCTCGTGTCCCGCGGCACGAGGGGCCGATCATGGACCGATGGACGGGTTCGCGGCGGTGGACTTCGAGTTCGCGCGGCAGGTGCTGCAGCGGGGCATCGCCGCGCTGTACCTCGTCGCCTTCGTCTCGACGCTGAATCAGTTCCGCCCGCTGCTGGGCGAGCGCGGCCTGCTGCCCGCACCCGAGCTGCTGGAGTGGGCGCGGTCCTCACCGCGCGGAGCGCGCCTGCTGCGCCCGACGATCTTCCGGCGGTGGCGGTACACGGATCGGCGTCTGGTCGCCCTGTGCACGGTGTGCCTCGTGATCGCGGCGGCGCTCGTGTGCGGCATCCCGCAATGGGGGCCGCCCTGGGTGCCGATGGTGTGCTTCCTCGCGCTGTGGATCGGGTACATGTCGATCGTCAGCATCGGGCAGACCTTCTACGGCTTCGGCTGGGAGATGCTGCTGCTCGAAGCGGGGTTCCTCGCGGCCTTCCTCGGCTCGGATTCCCAGCCGCCGCCCGTCGTCGTCATCGTCCTGTTCTGGTGGCTGCTGTTCCGTCTCGAGTTCGGGGCGGGGCTCATCAAGATCCGCGGAGGGCGGGAGTGGCGCGACCTCACGGCGCTGACCTACCACCACGAGACGCAGCCCATGCCCGGGCCGCTCAGCCGCCAGGCCCACCTCCTCCCCCGCTGGTTCCACAAACTCGAGGTCGTCGGCAACCACATCGCCCAGCTCGTCGTGCCGTGGCTGCTCTTCACGCCGATCCTCGGCCTGTGGATCGATGCGGCCTGTCCTGCCGTCGTCGGCGCCGTGGCGGGGTGCATCGTCATCGTGACTCAGCTGTGGCTCGTCGCGACGGGCAATTTCGCCTGGCTGAACTGGGCCACGATCGTCATCGCGTTCACGGCGATCGGGCTGCCGACCAGCGCGCGTGCGGTGACGGACGCTCCCTGGCTGATCGACGGGATGCCGCTGGTCTGGCTCGTCACGACGTGCACCGTCGGGGCGCTCTACGTCGTGATCAGCTGGCCGGCCGTGCGCAACCTCGCCGCGTCGCGGCAGCTCATGAACGCAAGCTTCAACCGCTGGCAGCTCGCCAACGCGTACGGCGCCTTCGGCACCGTGACCACGACGCGCATCGAATACGTCGTCGAGGGCACGCTCGACGGCGTCGACTGGCGCGAGTACGCCTTCAAGGGCAAGCCGCAGGACCTGCGCCGCGTGCCGCCGTGGGTCGCGCCGTACCATCTGCGGCTCGACTGGCTGATGTGGTTCCTGCCGCTGGGCAGGTCGCTCGAGGACTGGTTCGCGGTGTTCCTCGTGCGGCTGCTCGAAGCCGACGAGTCGACGCTGCGACTTCTCGCGCGCGATCCCTTCGCCGGCGCACGGCCCCGCTCCGTGCGGGTCGTGGCGTATCGGTACCGCTTCACGACACGGGCCGAGTTCCGGGTCTCCCGCGAGCGCTGGCGACGAGATCAGCGCCGGACGGTGGTCGATCCGATCGCGCTCGGCTGAGCTCAGTGCCGCGCGCGGCCGCCTCTGCCGGCGCGGCGGCGGTCGGTGAGATCGAGGATCGAGACGAGGAACGCCAGGCCCAGGAACACCGCGATCGAGATCATGGCGTACGCGTAGGCATCCTGGTAGACCACGAGGTCATCGTGCATCCCGGTCTCGCGGTAGATCGTCGCGTAGAAGAGCGACAGGGCGACGGCCATGCCGACCGCCGTGCCGATGCGCTGGCCGAGCTGTCCGACCGAGCCGGCCACGCCACCCTGCGACACGGGCACATCGGCGAGCGTGAGCGTCTGGTTGGGCGCGATCACGAATCCGCCGCCGGCACCGCCGACGATCATGACGGCCGCCATGATGTACGGCGTCCAGAGCGGGTCGGCGAACAGGGCCGTGAGCACGAGACCGCCCGCGCTCACGAGCATCGCGATGAGCCCCCACAGCACGATCGGCCGGCCGAACCGGTTGACGAGGTTGCCGCCGATCCACGACGTCACGGCGCTCGCGAGCGCGAAGCCGATCGACACCATGCCGGCGTACACCGGTTCGACCCCGAGCCCCAACTGCAGGAAGAGCGTCGTCGTGAGGAACATGGCCGGCATCGCCGTGAAGTACGCCGTCTGCAGCAGCGTCCCGTTGCGATAGGACGCGATGCCGAACAGCGGCAGCGGCACGAGCGGCGTACCGCCCTTCGCGGAGTAGCGGCGTTCCCACGCGATGAAGGCGGCCGTGAACAGCACGAAGCCGACGAGCAGCCACCAGCGGGCCGGGTCGTCCTCGGGGGCGCCCGTCGTGAAGAGGAACGGCCACATGAAGCAGATGACGGATGCCGCGAACAGCACGAGGCCGACGGGATCGAGCCGCACGCTCCTGGCCGAACGGGTTCGCGTGGCCGGCAGCATCCACAACACGAGCGCGATCGCGATGAGGCAGAGCGGCACGTTCATCCAGAACGTGAGCCGCCAGCCGTCCTCGGGACCGCCGATCGCGATCAGCAAGCCGCCGAGGGTCGGGCCGAAGGCCGTCGCGAGACCGATCGTCGCGCCGAAGAGGCCGAAGGCGCGGCCGCGCTCCTTGCCCTGGAAGAGCTCTTGCGCCATGCCCAGCACCTGCGGCATCTGGATGCCGGCGGCGACGCCCTGCGCGAGTCTGGCGATGAGCAGGATCGTCGCGTTCGGCGCGAGCGCGCACATGATGCTCGTCAGGGTGTACAGCGAGAGTCCGATGACGAAGAGCATGCGGCGCGAGCGCTGATCGCCGAGCCGGCCGAACGGCACGAGCGCGAGTCCGAACGTGAGCACGAAGCCCGAGACGACGAGCTGCAACTCGGTGGAGTTGGCGTCGAGGACCTCGCCGATCGACGGGAGTGCGACGTTGACCTTCGTCAGGTCGAGGATCGTGATCGCGGCGACCGAGACGCAGATCCAGAACGCGCGCCAGCGGGCCGCGGAGGACAGCGGGATCGAGGCCGTCGCGGGCTGCGACGGGGAGGGAGTCGACATCGCGTCCAGGCTAGTCGCCCGTACGGGGGACAATGGACGGGTGAAACTCCTCGTCGCGGCGCTGGACGCCGAACTCGTCGCCTTTCCCGCTGAGCTCCCCGGCTTCGACCGGCTCGTGACCGGACCGGGCAAGATGATGGCGACCTTCGCCCTGACGCGTGCGCTCGATGCGAACGACTACGACGAGATCGTCGTGGTCGGCACGGCGGGTGCGATCGATCCGCGCCTCGAGTCGACCGTGTACGAGGTGACCGCGGCCGTGCAGCACGATGTCGCGAGCTTCGACGGCATCGTCGGCGAACACGTCTCGCTCCCCGCGCGCGTCGACCTCGGCCGCGACGGCCTCACGATCGCGACCGGCGACTCGTTCGTCGACGACGCCGTCGCCCTCGAGTCGATCCGGCCCCTCGGAGCGAGCCTCGTCGACATGGAGGTGTACGCCTACATCTGGGTCGCGCAGCAGTTCGGTGTGCCCATCCGCGTGCTGAAGTCGGTGTCCGACCGAGCGCAGGACGATGCCCGCACCGACTGGCGCGAGACGGTCGCCGCCTGCAGCGTGCAGCTGCGCGACCTCATCCGCGCCGAGTACGGCGTCTGACCCTGTCGTGGGGTCAGTCGCCGTACTCGGCGCCTGACCCCGACCGCGAGACTGCAACGGCACGGCGAGACCGTGGGTGGACCCCGCAGTCTCGGCGCGCCGTTGCGGTCTCGCGGTCGTGGGTCAGTCGCGACGCGAGAACGCGGCGCGCAGGGCGAGGAAGACGACGAGCGCGACGACGGCGACGACCACGAGCTTGCCGATGAACCACAGCACCGAGAACAGCACGTTCACGATCACCCACGCGATGACCACGGCGACGATCACGCCGAGGATGGTCCAGCCTGTCCCCTTGCTCATAACGACTAGCCTAGGTACTTCAGCGCCGTCGCTCCGCTCGCGATGACGATCCGGTGGCGAACCCTGCACGACCACGACTCAGATCGAGGACCCATGTCGAACCCCACTGACCCGTCGCAGCCCACGGGCGACGACCGCGGCCCCGAGGCCTACCCGGCCGGTGATGAGGCCCCCACGCAGGCCTACCCCGGATACACCCCCGGCGATGCGCAGCCCACCGAGGCGTACCCGGCCGCCGGCGGCTACGGGCAGGCGCAGTCCGCCCCGCCCGTCTACGGCCAGCCCGGTGCCGCATACGGGCAGCCGCCCGCGTACGGCCAGCCGCCGGCACACGGCGCGCCGGCTGGGCCCGACACGCGCCCGAAGCGCCTGGCCTGGGCCGCGCTCGGCACGGCGATCGCCGGTCTCGTCCTCGTGCTCATCGCGTTCATCCCGCTGCTGTGGGTGTCGTTCGCGCTCGCGATCATCGGCGGCGTCCTGCTGCTGGTCGGTCTGGTGCTCGGCATCGTGGCGCTGGCGAACAAGAAGCAGGGCGGCAAGGGCCTGGGCATCGGCGCGATCATCGTCTCGGTCCTCGGTGGCGCCGCCTGGGTCGGAGCGCTCGTGTGGTCGCTGCTGCTCATCGGTCTGTCGGCCTCGGATTCGGGCGGCACGTTCGAGCCGGCACCCCCGGCTGCGACCGCGTCCGAGGCGCCCTCCACCGATGACGACGCCTCCACCGACGGCACCGACACGGACACGGATGCCGGCGACGGCGTGTCCGGCACCGGCGAGGCGGCATACATCGCCGAGGTGCGACCCGTGCTCACCGAGATCATGCAGGAGGCGGAGCCGGGTGTGACCCAGGAGATGATCGACGCCGCCTTCTCGGACGAGATCCTCATCACCCTCGGCGAGACGACCCTCATGGGCGGCGACGCCGCTCGCGACGCGATGATCTCGTCGTTCTCGACCGCCACGGGCGGGCTTTTCACCGAGGAGCAGGCGACGCGCCTGATCGACACCGTGCTCACCGCGGCGCAGAAGCACCTCGCCGGCTGACCCGCGGGCAGTTCGAAGGCGGCATCCGATCCCGGGTGCCGCCTTCGGCGTTCACGCCGCCGGGACCGCGCTGTCCTGCAGGATGATGCTCGGCCCCTGCGGCGTCGCCTCGACCCGCAGTTGCGCGGGCAGCTGCTCCTTCATCGCGGCGACGTGGCTGATCAGCCCCACCGTGCGTCCGCCCTGACGGAGCTCGTCGAGCGTGCGCATGGCCAGCTCGAGCGTCTCGTCGTCGAGGGAGCCGAAGCCCTCATCGATGAAGAGCGTGTCCAGCCGCACACCGCCGCTGCGCGCGGTGACGACCTCGGCGAGGCCGAGCGCGAGTGCGAGCGACGCGAGGAACGTCTCGCCCCCCGACAGCGACGTCGTGGGCCGGGATTGGCTCGTGTAGGAGTCGAACACCGCGAGCCCGAGGCCGGACGCCGCGCGGTGCCGGCCGACGGCGTCGGAGTGCTCGAGCCGATATCGCCCCGACGACATGACCTCGAGCCGCAGGTTGGCGGCGTCGACGATCTGCTCGAGCTCGGCGGCGAGCACGAAGGTCTCGAGGTCCATGCGGGTGTCGGTTCGGCCCGCGAGTGCGTCCGCGAGCCCCGCGATGATCTCGTGCTCGGCTTCGCGCTCGGCGGATGCCGCGTGGGCCCGCGTCGCCCGTTCGGCCGCCTCGGCGAGCCGTGCGGCGACTTCGGTGTCGCGCGCCGCTTCGGTGACGGCGCTGTTCCACGCTTCGCGCGCGAGGGATGCCGCCTCGGCGACCGGCGCGAGATCGACCGGTTCGTCGGACGCGCCGGCCAGCTCGGTCTCGAGCGCCAACAGCCGTTCGCGCTCGGTCGCGACGTCGACGTCGTGACGGTGCAGGTCGGAAGCGAGCCGCTCGCGCACGGCGGTGTCGAGGAGTGCCGTGCCGACGGATGCCGCGTCGTCGAAGGTCGATTCGGCCAGACGCTCCTCGAGGTCGCGCTGCGCGTCGGCGGCCACCTGCTCGGCCCGCAGCCGATCGTCGATCGCCAGCGTGAGGGCCCGGGCCGCGTCGCGCACGCGGGTCGCCTCGTCGATGCGCGCCGCGACCGAAGGGTGGTCCCCGCGTGCGGCGGCGACGGCCCGGGTCGCCGCCGTGAGCCGTTCGGCCCGCGCGGCGCGGTCTTCCTTCGCCGCCGCGAGCCGGGCCGCCAGCGCGGCCTGCTCGTCGCCCATCGCCGCCTCTATCTCACGCAGTTCGCGCACCTCGGCCGCCAGCGTCGCGATCGTCGTCGCCGCGGCTTCTGCGGCGGCCAGTCGTTCCTCGGCGGCGCGGTGGGCGGCCTCGAGGTCGACCACGGAGCTTCCGCCCGCACGGGCGAGCGCGTCGTGGTGGGCGGCACGCGCTGCACGGGCGGCGGCGGACGCGGCCGTCGCCGTCGCGGACGCGAGCTCGACGGCCGCTTCGGCTTCGGCGACCGCTTCGTCGGTGACCGGATCGCCGGCCGGGACGGCAGGATGCGGGTGCTCGATCGCCCCGCAGACGGCGCATGGCTCGTCGTCGACGAGCGCGGCCGCCAGCTCACCGGCGTAGCCGTCGAGTCGGCGCTGGAGCAGAGCTCGAACGGCGGCTGTGCGCTGTTCGAGCGACCGCGTCGCCTCGAGGTGCTCGGCTTCGGCCGCGTGTGCCAGCGGTGCGAGCTGCTCCGCTTCACGCCCCGCCTCGAGGCGCGTCGTGACCGTTGCGAGGGTGTCGCGGGCGGGCTCGACGGCGGGAGCCGCAGCCTCGAGCGCCCGGATCTCGGGCTCGAGCTCGGCGAGTCTGGTCGCTCGCCGCGCAGCGACCTCACGGAGCTGCTCCGTCTCGTCCCGGAGGCCGTCGATCGCGGTGTCGGCGAGGCGCACGGCGTCGGCGAGCGCCGGCACAGCGGACTCGTGCTCGGCGGCTGCGGCCCAGATCGCGAGATCTCCGGAGAGCTCATCGACGACAGCGGCGAGCGCCGCGGCGTCGTCCGGCTCGGTGGCGGCTGCGGTGTCGGCCCCGACCCGCTCGACCCACGTCGCCCGTGCGCGTGCTTCGCGCTCGACGGCGCGTGCGACCGCAGCGGTGGCCCGTTCCGCGGCGCCGAGGGGCGAACGCAGCGCTTCGGCCGCCGCCGACCGCTCGAGTCGGACGCGGTCGGCGTCGACCTGCGGCGCGCGCTCTTCGAGTGCGGCGAGCGCGCGCCGCGACGCGAGGCGTCGCTCCTGGCGTTCGCGCAGGGCCTTCTGCGCGCTGTAGTGCGTGAGGGCGGCGTCGTGCGCGGCCTGGGCGTCGTCACGCCGCCGACCCGAGCCCTCTGCGCGGTATCGGGCGCGTGGCACGGCCCGGCACACCGCTTCGACCCGCTGCGCCGCCGTCGTCGTCGCCTCGTCGTCGGGTTCGGCGGGTGCCCCGTCGAGCGCGTTGTCGCGCACGAGAGCCTCGGCGTGCACGAGAAGCGCGTCGAGCGTGGCGCTGTCGCCCTCGAGCGCGGCGCGCGCGTCGCAGCGCAGGCGGTCGACCTCGCGCTCGTACTCCTCGTAGCGCAGCGATCCGAACAGCGTGCGCAGCAGCGCCTGTCGTTCGTCGTTCTTGGCCAGGAGGAACTCGGCGAACCGGTTCTGTGCGAGCAGGATCACCTGCTGGAACTGGTCGCGCGTGAGCCCGAGGATCTCGTCGAGGATCTCGGCGGCTTCGCGGTACTTCGTCGCGCGGCCGTGCCACACCTCGTCTGCGAGCTCTTCGACGAGCACGGTCGACTTCTGCACCGTCGTGCCCGCGCCGCGTGCCTTCGGCCGCTCGTATTCGGGCGCGCGCGTGACACGCCAGCGACGCCCCGCCGCGGTGAACTCGAGGCGCACCATCGTCGCCTCATCGGGTTCGGCGTGGTCGCTGCGCAGCCCGCGGTCGCCGCCGTCGTACCGGGGTGCCGTGCCGTAGAGCGCGTAGCAGACGCCGTCGAGGATGCTCGACTTGCCCGCGCCCGTGCGCCCCGTGATGAGGAACAGCCCGTCGGCGTCGAACGCGTCGAAGTCGACCGTCTGACGGTCGCGGAACGGCCCGAACCCTTCGAGGTCGATACGGTGCAGCTTCATGTCGTGACCTTGGGCCGTTCGTCGCCGGGGACCGCCGACGCGTGCGCGGCGAGCACGTCGCGCACGATCTCGGCTTCGCGCGGAGTCGCGCCGACGCCGTTGCGCACGTGCGCGAGGAACGCGTCGATCAGCTCGTCGTCGGTGCGCGCCGCGCGCACGCGGGCGGCGTAGGTGTCCTGGCCGGCGGTGTGCCGCTCGGTCGGCGCGTGCGTCACCTTGGCGCAGAACGGGAACCGCTGCTGCAGGCGCCGCATGGGATCGCGCTGGGGAGCGGCGTCGGTGTACCGCGCATCGACCCAGGCGTCTTCGTGCACCGTGAACGCGTCGGAGGAGAGCAGCTCGTCGAGCGGGGCGACGAGGCGAACGAGCCGGCGCGGCACGGGAAGCGCGATCCACTCCGCACCGGTCAGGCCGTCGGCGTCGAGGTCGATGAGCCACGACCCGCGCGGCTTGTCGCACTCGCCGAAGCTGTAGTGCAGGGGCGCGCCCGCGTAGCGCACGCGTTCGGAGAGCTGCTGGCGCCCGTGGATGTGCCCGAGCGCCATGTAGTCGGGACCGTCGAAGACGGACAGCGGTACGACGTCGAGTCCGCCCTGCTGGATGTCCCGCTCGACCCCCGGTGTCGCCTCGACTCCCGCCGCGAAGCAGTGCGAGATCGCGACCGAGCGACCTCCGCGCTCGGCGAGGTCGGCGCGCACGAGCGACATGGCGTGTGCGACCGCCTGCGCCTGCGAGCGGATCCCGACGTCGGGCCAGACCGAGCGCACGAGCGCGGGTTCGAGGTACGGGATGCCGTAGAAGTGGACGGGCCCGTGTGCGTCGTCGATCGTGATGGGCGCACCCACCCTGCGCGGATCGGTCACGACCCGGATGTCGTCGCGCAGCAGCGCGGATTGGAATCCCAGTCGCGCGGCGGAGTCGTGGTTGCCGCTGGTGACGATGACGCGCGCGCCCGCGTCGGCGAGACCGCGCAGCGTGTCGGAGAGCAGCGAATAGCACGCCGCCGCCGGCACGGCGGAGTCGAAGACGTCGCCCGCGACGATGACGACGTCGACGCCGTGCTCACGCACCTGGTCGGTGAGAGTGGTCAGCACGCCGCCGAGGGCCTCGAGCGTCGAGTTCCCGTGGAACGACCGGCCGATGTGCCAGTCCGAGGTGTGCAGGATGCGCATGTCTCGACGGTAGGCGACCCCTCCGACATCGCCCCTGAGCCCGGCGGCGCGTTCGGACACCGTTGTGGCTACGCTTCACATATGCCGCGCACGGAATCCTTCACGTACGCCGGCGCGACCCTCATCGCCGAAGAGCACGAGGGGCCCGCGTCCGGCGAGCGTCGTCCCGCCTTCCTGCTCGTCCACGGCATCGGCATGGGGCGCAGCGTCTTCGGAGATCTCGCTGAGGTGCTGAGCGACGTCGCTCCCGTCGTCGCGGTCGACCTGCCCGGCTACGGCGAGGCGCCCGAGCCCGTCCGCATCCTCACGATCCAGCGCACGGCCGACCTGCTCGCAGCCTTCGTGCGGGCCTCATCCGATTCCCCGGTCGTCGTCGCCGGCCACTCCATGGGGGCGCAGATCGCCGTCGAGCTGGCGGCGCGGCATCCGGGTCTGGTCGACCGTGTCGTGCTGCTCGGGCCGGCGTGCGATCCGGCCGCCCGCACGCCGCTGCGGCAGCTGTGGCGGCTCGTGCGCGACATCGCCGTCGAAAGCCCCAAGGTGATCGCGGTGGGTGCGCGCGAATACGTCCGGGCCGGACCGCGGCTGCGCATGAAATTCCGCGCGATGCTGCAGCACCGACCCGAAGACGTCTTCCCCGCCGTCGCTGCGCCGACCCTCGTCATCCGCGGCGAGCACGACGTCGTCGCGCCTCGCTCCTGGTGCGAAGAGGTCGTCCGCGCGCTCCCCGACGGGCGGCTCGCCGAGGTCGAAGGGCACGGTCACGAGACGATGATCCGGGATGCCGCGCCCTCGGCCGCCCTCATCCTCGGCTTCGTCGGCTGATCGTCAGGCGTCGCCCGTCGTGATCTGATCCGCGAGCTCTTCGACCTCGGCGTCCGGGAGCGCGATGCCGGCCTGCTCGAGGCGCTGGTGGAGCACCTCGACGACGCGCTCGCGCGGCAGTTGCAAGACGTCGGACCGCGTCTGCGCGAGGATGCCCGCCACCTTCTCGACCTCGGACGCGTTGTTCTGGTCCATGGCCGGCAGGTTCTGCGTCTGCTCGCTGCCCAGTGCGCCTCCCTCGCGCTGCGCCTCCCCTGCCGTCAGGGTGTCGCGCGTGCCGTCCTGACCGTGGTGGTCGGCGCCCTCGGACACCACGCCGACACCGACGGCGGTGTGCGTCGGCTCGTTCTGCGCCGGGACGTCCTCGCGCGTCGGCTCGCCTTCGGCCGGTGTCGCTTCGGCGCCGTCGGCGTCTTTGCGGTCCGGGAGGTTGATCCCCGGCTGCTCGAATTCGTTGCCCGTCGTGCTCATCATGGTTCCTCTCCTCGGTCCGCGCTGAGGTCCGGGTCGGCATTGCGACGCACGCGCTCGCCCGCAACGGGGTCGTCGGGCGGCGCGGCGGCGTCGGTCAGCAGACCGGCCTCGGTCGCGGACGTGTCGTCCACGAGATCGGGCGATCCCTCGACGGCGGCGTTCTGATCGCTCGCGGCGCCGTCGGTGATCGGCTCGCGGCCGGCCGGCGCATCGGCTTCGTCGACGCCCTCGGGAAGATCGCGGTCCATCGCGGACTCCTTTCGTCCCCACCAGCGTCGCGCGCCGCGGCGATGCGGCGCACCCCGTTGACAGCGTCGGACAAGCGTGACTAGGCGCCGCGACCCCGCGTCGCGGCATCCGTCGTCGCTGCGTCCCGCGACGCGGCGCGGTCTCGGGCGACTGCCTCGCCGAGCAGCTGCCCGCCGCTCGTGAGCAGAGCGCGCCGCCACGGCAGCACCCCTTCGATCTCGATCTGGATCGACATCGACAGCACGGTGCGGATGAGCACGATGAGCCCGAGGATGAAGGCGTCCTCGATCGAGGGCTTCGAGGTGATCGTGCGGATGAGGTCGGCCGCGACGAGCACCTCCAGGCCCAGCAGGATCGCCGATCCGAGGGTCGTGCGCAGCACCTGGAACGCCGTCCCGCCGCCCTCACGACGCGCGAGGGAGCGGATTCCCAGCACGATGGCGATCACGAAGCCGACCACCATCGCGAGCGCGCCGATCACCTCGAACACGACCGCGACGGTCGTGAAGAGGTCCTCCATGTCGAGCATCATGCCCGATGGCGCGGCTCGACGATCGCCGCGCGATCGGGGTTCGCCGCGAACCAATCGGCGACGTACCAGCACACGGGGATGACGGTGCGGTCGCCGCTCTCCTCGAGCGCCGCTACGGCACGGTCGACGATGATCGCCGCGTACCCGTGTCCGCGGAACGTCGGGACGGTGTAGGCGCGCGTCATCGCGACCGAGCGACCGTCGTCGTTGTAGTCGAGCACACTGACGAGATCGTCGCCGCGGTGCAGCGTGTACCGCGAGGCATCCGGTTCATGCGAGAAGCGCAGCTCAGTCATGCCGTCAGGCTATCCCCCGCACGCCGTGCCGGGGGCGGTCACCGACGCCGGTTCCCGGCGTTGAGCACTCTGCGTCATCCGACCATCCGGGCGGCGCGCTCACCGAGCGATTTGACGCATTGCGACACGTTCGGTCATAATCGGCGTCATGTCTGACAACGCACGCTCTCTGTCCGCCTGGAAGGCGAACGGGACTGCCGGGATGATGATGCCCGGCCGCGTTGCTCTGTGTTGTCGAATGTGCCGCTGACGCGCTGATCGCCGCAGACCGCCGCCGCCCGCTCTGAACGCGCGCCGGCCGCGAGTCTCCCGCCGCTTCGGATCCTGGATCCGGATGCCGCGCACCCGCCCCCTCCGGGGCTCATCGCCGCACGTGGAACCCGCTCGGGTTCGCTTCCGCAAGGACCCTCATCATCATGTCGAACACCGCTCTCCTCGAACGCCCCGCCGTCTCGCAGCCCCGCCACCTCCGCGCCGTCACGTCGCCCGTCGCGATCATTCCTCCCGCCGCCGCTCCCGCGGCCGCGCCCGCGCCCGCCCCGGTGCGCCATCTGCCCGAGGGCACGACGCCCCGCGGCTTCGCCCTCTATGTCGGCTTCGACGAGGCTCAGGTCGACGCGTCGGGCGTCTCGCTCGGCGTGCTGGTCGACGCCCTGCGCCGCACGCTCGCCGACCTGGCACCCAGCGCCGAGACGTACGCGACGGTCGCGCTCGCCCCCACGGGCGCGGGCGGCCGGGATGTCGATGTCGTGCGCCGTGCACTGCACGAGCCCTCCGCCCTCGCCCGCGCGACGCCGGAGGAGCCCGAAGACGACGAGAACGCGCCCGGCGGCGTCGTCGTCGACATCTCGCGCAAGCGCGTGCTGATCGACGGCGAGTCGGCCGCGTTCACCTTCAAGGAGCTCGAGCTGCTGCAGTATCTCGTGCTGCGCGAGGGCCGCACGATCGAGCGGGCCGAACTCGTCTCGTCGCTGTGGCGCACCGCGACCGAGGACGAGATCCCCGGCGAACGCACGATCGACGTGCACGTGCGCCGCCTGCGCGCGAAGCTCGGCCGATACGAGGACATCGTCCGCACGGTGCGGGGAGTCGGATACCGCTTCGACCGCCACGCCGATGTCGTCATCCGCTTCGGCCACGGCACGCCGTCGCCCGACCGCGTCTGATCCCGACGTCGGAGAGCCGACGTAGTGTGAAGGCGTGACGACATCCTCCGCGAACCGCGCGCCCGCGCGACGCTGGGCGCACGCCGCCGCCGTGCGCGGCCTGCCGGCGGGTGCCCGTCGGCCCCTCGTCGAGCCGCAGTCTTCGTCGTCGCGCCCGATCGAGACCGAGTACCGCCCCGCGCACCCTCTCGACCTGCGGCGCACCGTGCTGCACCAGCGTCACGGCGCGAACGACCCGACCATGACGACGGCGGGCCACGTCATCTGGCGTGCGGCCCGCACCCCCGCGGGGATCGCGACGCTCGCGCTGCGCCAGTCATCCGACGGGGCCGTCCGCGGTGCCGCGTGGGGCCGTGGCGCCGAGTGGGCGATCGAGCAGCTGCCGGCGCTGTGCGGCGCGCGAGATGACCCCCGCGGGTTCGATGCGGCGCAGCATCCCCTCATCGCGGATGCGCACCGCCGGCATCCCGGTCTGCGTCTGGGCCGCACCGACCTCGTCTTCGACGCCCTCGCGAGCGCGATCTTCGAGCAGAAGGTCACGGGCCTGCAGGCCTTCGGCGGGTGGCGACGCATCGTCTCGTGGCACGGCGAGCGCGCTCCCGGACCCACGCCGCGCCCGATGTTCGCGCCGCCCACGATCGACCAGTGGCGGCGCATCCCCTCGTGGACGTGGCATCGCGCGGGTCTCGAGCCGCCGCAGTCGCGGGCCGTCGTCGAGGCGGCACGCCGCGGTGAGTCCGTCGTGCGGGCCGTGACGGCGGCCGCGACGAGCGATGAGCGCGATCGTGTCTTGACCGCGGTGCGCGGCGTCGGACTGTGGACGAGCGCCGAGACGCGCATCCGGGCCTTCGGAGACCCCGACGCCGTGAGCGTCTTCGACTACCATCTCGCGCACGAGGTCGGCTTCGCCCTGACCGGCCACCGCGTCGACGACGACGGCATGCTCGAGCTGCTCGCGGCGTGGCCGGGGCAGCGGCAGCGGGTCATCCGGCTGATCAGGGTGAGTGGCGCACACGAGCCGCGGCGAGGACCGCGCCTGCACCCCGAAGACCACCGCGCCCGCTGAACCCGGGCTCTGGTGCTCGCGCCCCCGGGACGCGAGGATGACGTCATGATCGAGTCACTCCCCGACCTCCCCGCCGGCGTTGTGGGCTTCCGCGCCGTCGGCACGGTCGAAGCCTCCGATTACCGGAACGTCGTCGATCCCGCGATCGATGCGGCGATCGAGCACGATGCGAAGGTCAACGTCGTCTTCGTGCTCGGCGAAGAGTTCGACCGCTACTCCCTCGGCGCGCTGTGGCAGAATGCCGAGCTCGAGAGCAGACCCGCGCGCGCCTGGGGGCGCATCGCCCTCGTGACCGACCACACGATCGTCGGCGAAGTGATCCACGCCATCGCCTTCCTCTTCCCGTGCGAGCTGCGGTTCTTCCGCGTCGCGGCCCTCGACGATGCGGTCGGGTGGGCGTCCGCGGGTCCCGAACGGTCCTGAGCGCCGTGTGCCCCTAGGCTGGGCACCATGGCGAATCGACGACCTGGCTGGCAGCGCGGCCACACCGGATGGGCTTTCGGAACTGCGCTGGTGTTCGCGCTCGGCATCCTGTTCGGCATGGTGTGGGGCAATGTGTGGCTCGGCCTGCTGCTGGCCGCGGCCGTGTCGATCGGCTGGCTCATCGCGTACGAGTCCTGGCGCGGTCGCGAGGTCGGCATCGAGAACCGCGACGACGACGGCGCTCGCCTCTGAGTTGACGCTCGCCTGACGCCGCGCCCGGACCGGGCGCGATGTTACGGCGTGGATTTCCGAATGCGCGAGTTAAGGTTAGCCTTACCTACATGACTCATCGCACTCGAACGCTGTGGCCGCTCGCGGGCCTTGCCGCTCTCGCCCTGACCGTGACCGCCTGCGCCTCACCGTCCGCCACCGCCGAAGAAGACGCCCCCTCGGATGCTGCCGCGACGATCCTCGTCGAGAACGCCCGGCCCACCCTCATCCAGGTCGAGGAAGACGGCGAAACGGTGTGGCGCGAAGACGGCGACGCGGCGCGCGACTCCGTCGTGGTACCCCGGGAACCGGCATCCGTCGTGACGTTCGACATCGCGTCGCTCGACACCCTGCACGCGATCGGGGCAGGAGACGCCGTCGTCGGCATCCCGGACGCGACCCTGCCCGACTACCTGGCGGAGTACGCCGATCTGCCCACGGTCGGTTCGCTCTTCGAGCCCGACTTCGAAGCCGTCGCCCAGCTCGCGCCGGAGCTGATCATCACGGCGGCCCGCAGCACGAGCCAGTACGACGAGCTCTCGCAGATCGCGACGACGATCGACCTCACCGGCACGTCGGGCGGCACGTTCGACGTCGAGGCGGGGCTGGCCCGTGCGGGTCAGCTCGGCGAGATCTTCGGCCGCGAGGACGAGGTCGCCGAGCTCACCGCCGACATCGAGGATCTGCTCGCCGCCATCCGCGCGGAAGTCTCGGGCACGGCGCTCGTGCTGTCGATCTCGGGCGGCGAGTACGGTGCCTTCGGCGAGGGCTCGCGCTTCGGCTACTTCTTCGATTCGCTCGGGTTCACCCCCGCGGTCGTCGCCGCCGACCTTCCCGGCGCCGACGGTTCGTCGCACGGCGACACCGTGACGAACGAGTTCATCCTGACGGCGAACCCCGACTGGATCCTCGCCTTCGACCGCGGCGCCGCGACCGGCGGCGAGAGCACCGCGACCGAGACGCTCGACAACGAGATCGTCGACCGCACGACGGCCGCCCAGGAGGGGCGCATCGTGCAACTGCCGGGCAACGAGCTCTACATCGTCATCAACGGCCTCACCGCGATCGACAACGTCCTCACGACGGTGCACGACGCGATCACGGGCTGACGCGTGATCCCACGACGGCGAACCGGGAGCGCAGACCTCTGAAGCGGTTCTCTCCGACGTCGCTGATCGTCGCGGGGGTGGTCACGGTGATCGCCCTCGCGACGGTCTCGCTGTTCATCGGCGTGGCCGAGCTCGACGTCTTCATCCTGGTCGCGAGCCGGGTGCCCCGCACGCTCGCCCTCATCCTCGCCGGCATCGCCTTCGCGGTGACGGGCCTGATCATGCAGCTGCTCACGCGCAACCGGTTCGTCGAGCCGAGCACGACAGGAGCGACGGATGCCGCGAGCTTCGCGCTCCTGCTGCTCCTTCTCGCCGCCCCCGGCCTGCCTCTGGGGGTCAAGGCCGTGATCGCCGCGGCCGGAGCCCTCGTCGGCGTGGTCGGGTTCCTCGCCCTCGCCCGCCGGATCCCGTCGCATTCGAGCGTGCTCGTGCCGATCGTCGGCATCCTCTATGCCGGCGTCATCGGCGCGGGCACGACCTTCATCGCGTACCGGTCCGACGTGCTGCAGGAACTCATGAGCTGGGGCATCGGCGACTTCTCCGGCGTCATGCGAGGCCGCTACGAGATGCTCTACGTCGCGGCGGCGGCCGCCCTCATCGCCTGGATCGCCGCGGACCGCTTCACCGTCGCGGGGCTCGGCGAGGACACCGCGCGCGGGCTCGGCCTCGACACGCGAGCCGTCATGGGGCTCGGCGTCGGCATCATCGCGATCGTGACGGGCGTCATGGTCGTCATCACGGGTGCGATCCCCTTTCTCGGGCTCATCGCGCCGAACATCGTCAGCCGTCTCGTCGGCGACAACATGCGCCGATCCGTCCCGGTCGTCGCCCTCCTCGGGGCCGCGCTCGTGCTGCTGTGCGACATCATCGGTCGGGTCGTGCGGTTCCCCTATGAGCTGCCGATCTCGATCGTGATGGGCGTCATCGGCGGGGTCGTCTTCTTGTGGATGCTGCTGGGCACCGCCCAGCCGTCGGATGCGGCGCGCCCGCACCGTTCTCGAACTCCCGCTGCGGGGGCAGGTGCCCGCCGATGACGACTCTCGTCCGCACCGACCGCATCGCGTCGGCCTATCGCTCCCCGGCCGTGCGTCTCGCCGCCCTGATCGTCGTCGCGATCGCCGCGATCGCGCTGTTCCTGTTCACGGGCCTTCCCGGTGCGTGGCAGTATGCGCTGGACCTGCGCTCACGCACCGTCATCGGAATGGTGATCGCCGCCGCTGCGATCGGCGTCGCGACCGTGCTGTTCCAGACGATCACGGCCAACCGCATCCTCACCCCCGGCATCATGGGCTTCGACGCCGTCTTCATGGCGATCCAGGTGCTCGTCGCGTTCGCGATCGGTCCCGCCCTCCTGGTGTCGGCTCCACCGCTCGCGTCGTGGACCGTCGAGCTCGTCCTCATGGCGGGGTCGATCGTGCTGCTGTACTGGTGGCTCTTTCAGCGGCGCCGCCTCGACCTGCACGTGATCGTGCTCGCGGGTCTCGTGCTGGGCGTGCTGTTCCGCTCGGTCACGTCGTTCTTGCAGCGTCTGCTCGATCCGGACACCTTCGCGATCGTGCAGAACCTCGCTTTCGCGAGCTTCACCTCGATCAACCGGGAGTTGCTCCTTCCCACGGGTGCGCTCGTCGCAATCGCGATCGCGTCGCTGTGGCCGATCCGTCGGGCGCTGGACGTGCTCTCGCTGGGCGAGGCACGGGCGATCTCACTGGGCGTGGAGCACCGGCGCATCGTGATGCACGTCATCGTCGTGATCGCCGCCCTCGTCGCGGCATCCACCGCTCTCGTGGGTCCTGTGACGTTCTTCGGGCTCATCGTCGCGAACCTCGCCTACGGCATCGTCGGGCATCGGCACCGGCGCAGCATCCCCGCCGCCGTCGCGATCGGCGCGATCGCGCTCGTCGGGGGTCAGTTCCTGCTCGCCCGCGTGCTGGGCTTCGCGACCGAGCTGCCGGTGGTCATCGAGTTCGTCGGCGGGCTGTTCTTCATCGTCCTCGTCTTGACCGGAAGGGCCCGATGACATGATCCGGATCGACTCCGTGGCGAAGCGCCACGGCACTCTCGTCGCCGTCGACGACGTGACCCTCGACATCGGCCGCGGCGTCACGGCCATCATCGGACCGAACGGCGCGGGCAAGTCGACGCTGCTCTCTGCGGTCGGACGCCTGATCGGTGCGACGGCAGGCACGATCACCGTCGACGGTCTCGACGTGTCCACGACGGGCACGCGGGAGATCGCGCGGCGTCTGGCGATCCTGCGGCAGGACAATCATCTGGCGATTCGGCTCAGCGTCGAGGACCTCGTGTCGTACGGCCGTTTTCCGCACGGCGGACCGGGACGCACGCCGAAGGATCGCGAGCGCATCGAGCACGCCCTCGCCCTGCTCGACCTCGGGGCCGTGCGCACGCGGTTCCTCGACGAGCTGTCGGGCGGCCAGCGGCAGCGGGCCTTCGTCGCGATGGCGATGGCGCAGGACACCGATCACCTGCTGCTCGACGAGCCGCTCAACAACCTCGACCCCCGGCACGCGGTGAGCCTCATGAAGCTGCTGCGCGAACAGAGCGCGCAGCGCGATATGACGATCGTCGTGGTGCTGCACGACATCAACGTCGCGGCGCAGTTCGCCGACGACATCGTCGCGATGCGCGACGGGCGCGTCGTGCGGCATGGCCCGGTGCACGAGGTCCTCACCGAGGAATGCCTCGCAGCGCTCTACGACACCCCCGTGCGCGTCGAGGCGATCGCCGGCCGCCGCGTCGTGCTGTGGGAGTGACCCTCCTTGACCGCGAGACCGCAACGGCACGCCGAGACTGCGGGGTCTACCCACGGTCTCGGCGCGCCGTTGCAGTCTCGCGGTCGTAAGCTGGGGCCGCCGGGGGGCGACGAGATGGGGAGGACGGATGCGGATCGCGGTGGCCGGCGGCACGGGGCTCACCGGCGGGCACGTCGTCGACGTCGCCCGCGAGCGCGGGCACGACACGGTCCTGCTGGCGCGCAGCCGCGGCGTGGAGCTGCTCTCCGGAGCCGGACTCCCCCGCGCCCTGGTCGGCGTCGACGCCGTCATCGACGTGTCGAACGTCACGACCCTCAGGGCCGACGAGTCGATCTCGTTCTTCGCCGGTGCCACGCGTTCGCTGCTCGCCGCCGAGCGCGCCGCCGGCGTCGCCCATCACATCGCGCTGTCGATCGTGGGGGCGGATGCCGCGCCCGAGGGCTATTACGCCGGCAAGCTCGCACAGGAACGCCTCGTCGCGGCCGGCCCCGTGCCCTGGACGATCCAGCGCGCGACGCAGTTCCACGAGTTCGCGGCGCAGATGTACGTGCGCGCCGCAGCCGGGCCGCTGCGCTTCGCTCTGCGTGCGCGCACGCAGCCGATCGCCGCGCGCGAAGTCGCCGAGCACCTCGTCAGCCGCGCCCAGGAAGGACCCGCCGGCCGCGCGACGGACCTCGGCGGACCGCGCGAAGAGAGCCTCGCCGACATGATGCGCGCGTATGCACGGGCGATCGGGCACTGCGGGTGGATGCCGCCCCTCAGCCTTCCCGGAGCGATGGGCCGGGCCCAGCGCAGCGGTGCGCTGCTGGCCGGCCCCGATGCCGTACGCGGCCGTCAGACCTTCGCGGAGTGGCTCGACGCACTCCCCGACGCGTGAATCACATCTCTTCGTGCCGGTCGGGGTCGCCGTCCCACAGCCGTCCTCGCTCGAGCCCGGAGACCGCCGCGATGTCGGCCTCGTCGAGCGAGAACCCGAAGACGTCGGCGTTCTCGCGCTGACGGTCGGGATCGCTCGACTTCGGGATGGGCGTCGAGCCGAGTTCGATGTGCCAGCGCAGCACGACCTTCGTCGGTGACACCCCCCGCACGGCGGCGATGTCGGCGATGACCTGTTCGCCGAGCAGTTCGGTGCGCCGCGCCAGCGGGCTCCAGCTCTCGGTGCGGATGCCGTGCTCGGCGTGGAACGCGCGCAATGTCGCCTGCGGAAAGTACGGGTGCAGCTCGATCTGGTTGACGGCGGGCGTGACGCCGGTCTCGGCGATGAGCCGCTCGATCATCGTGATCGTGAAGTTCGAGACGCCGATCGACCGCACGAGCCCGCGCTCGCGCGCTTCGATGAGGCCGCGCCACGTGTCCAGCCACTTTCCGACGCTCGGGTTCGGCCAGTGGATGAGGTGCAGATCGATGCGCTCGAGCCCGAGCGCGTCGAGCGAGCCCTCCACGCTCGCGATGGCCTCGTCGAAGCCGTGGTGCCGGCCGGGCAGTTTCGAGGTGATCACGAGGTCGTCGCGGTCGACGCCGCTGCGGCGCACCGCCTCACCGACGTCGCTCTCGTTGCCGTAGTTCACGGCCGTGTCGAGCAGCCGGTAGCCGCTCCCGATGGCGGCGGCCATGGCCTCCACACCCTCGTCGCCCTCGAGCCCGTACGTGCCGAGTCCGAGCTCGGGAAAGCGGGTGCCGTCGTTGAGGGTCACGTCAGGAATGCGCAGCATCCCCCCATCATCCCGCTCGGACGGATGCTGCGCGAGACGTCAGCTCTGACCCACGAGCCCTTCGTCGGCGATCACGACGCGTTCGGCCGGCGCGTCGGCGGCGTCGAGCGCCGCGAGCACATCCGCGGTGAGGTCATCGACGTGCTCGAGACCGATCGACAGTCGCACGATGCCCGCGCCGGGCTTCGCGTCGCCCACGACAGGTCGATGGGTCAGCGAGGCCGGGTGCTGCACGAGGGAGTCGACGCCGCCCAGCGACACGGCGTGAGTCACGAGCTCGCACGCCTCGGTGAAGCGCGCCGCGGCGACATAGCCGCCCGCGAGCTCGATCGCGATGATCGAACCGGCGCCGGCCAGCTGGCGGCCGAGCAGACCCTGCGGGTCCTGGCCCGGCAGGCCGGGGTAGAACACGCGTGCGACCGCGTCGTGCGCGCTCATGCGCTCGGCGAGGGCCTGAGCGGTCTCCTGCTGCGCGCGAACGCGCACGGCGAGGGTGCGCAGACCGCGATGCAGCAGGTAGGCGCCCATGGGGTGCAGGATGCCGCCCGTCAGGGCGCGCACCTGGCGGAGCCGCTCGACCCACGCGGTCGGACCCGCGACGACGCCGCCCATGGCGTCGCCGTGCCCGCCGAGGTACTTCGTCGCGCTGTGCATGACGAGCGTCGCGCCGTGCTCGATGGGACGCTGCAGCACGGGGGTCGCGAACGTGTTGTCCACGAGTACCGGCACGTCGCCCGCCGCCGCGACGACGGCGGCGATGTCGAGCAGTTCCAGCGTGGGGTTGGCGGGCGTCTCGATGATGACCAGCCCCGTCTCGGGACGGATGTGCGCGGCCACGTCGCCGGGTGCCGACCACGTCACCTCGGTGCCCAGCAGGCCGCTCTGGAGCACGTGGTCGGTGCCGCCGTAGAGCGGACGGACCGCGACGACGTGCGGCTTGCCCGCCGAGACGGTCGCGATGAGACACGCCGTCAGCGCGGCCATGCCGCTCGCGAACGCGACGGCGCCCTCGGCGCCCTCGAGATCGGCGAGCGCCTCTTCGAACCGCGCGACGCCGGGCTGCCAGAGCCGCTGATAGACGGCGCTGCGCCCGGGGCCGAGGTCGTGACCTGTCGCGAGCTCCTCGTAGGACAGGCCTCCGACTTCGACGTCGGGCAGCGGATTGGTCGTGGACAAGTCGATGGTCGGGACGTGGGAACCGGCTTCGCGGAGGCCGGCCATACCGCCGTGCACAGCACGCGTCTCCCACCGATGGCGCTCGGGTTGCATGAGGTTCAGGACAGCAGATTCTCGCGGCATCCTCAAGTCGTAATGAAGCACCGCCTACAATTACAGAAATCATCGCAGATCCTGCGAAAAACGAACCGAGAGGATGCCGCGGTGTCACGGTCCTTCGACCTCGATCCGACCGATCGGGCGCTACTGCGCGCCCTGAGCGACAACGCTCGCGCATCGGGCGCAGCGCTGGCCGCAGAACTGGGCATCGCGGAGTCCACCGTGTCGCTGCGGCTGCGCCGTCTGCAGTCGCAGGGCGTCATCAAGGGCTACCGCGTCGAGTTCGACACCGACCGGCTCGGCGCGACCGTGCAGGCGCTCATCGCCGTGCGCCTCGTGAAGCACGCCCGCACCGAGATCGAGGCCTTCCGGCGTGCCGCGACGGGGCTTCCCGGCGTCGTGCGGCTGTTCCACATGGCCGGCGCAGACGACTTCCTGCTGCACGTGCTCGCGCGCGACGCGGGCGAACTGCGCGAGTTCGTGCTCACCTACCTCACGGGGCATCCCGCGGTCGCCCACACCGAGACGAACCTCGTCTTCGAGCACGCCGACGCCGACGGCTGGCAGCGGTTCCTCGACGAGCCCTAACCGGCCCGCGTCGCGAACGCGAGATCGAGGTAGGGAAGGTCCTCGCGCGGGATGACGGCGGTGAACACTCCCCCGTTGGCGAGCTCGGCGCCGATCGCATAGACGAAGGGGTCGGTGTCGATCTCGGCGCCGACGACGATCTCGCCGTCGATCACGACGTCGACGCCGCGCCGGATGACCCGCTCCGACGTCAGGGCGGGTGAGCCCCAGTCGTGCAGCCCGACGGCGTGCTCTTCTCGGAACTGGTTCATCAGGATGTGGTTCGCGTGCTGCACGAGCAGGTACCCGAGGGTCGTGAACTCGGATGCTTCGCGGTACCAGGTCGTCTGGACCGCTTCCCAGAGCGTGCGATACCGCATCCGCTCGACCTGCTCGATCAGCCAGCGCGGCCGCGGCCACGGCGGCACCTCGTCGATCGAGCGACGGGTCGCGTCGTCGAGATCGGCGAGGTTGACCGGGTCGTCCTTGTCGTCGGGGTTGCGCCACAGCGTCGATGTGACGCTCGCCGTCATGGTTTGGAGTCCCGCCGCGTCGGTGCCCGTGCCGACGCCGATGTCGGCGTGTCCCACAGCCGGTTGCGGCGCGAACACGAGCACGGGGATCGGCATGCGCTTCAGCATCTCCTCACGCTCGATCCGCGGATCGGGGGCCTCCTCGGGGAGGCGTCCGGCGTGCTCCATCAGCCGGGCGTGATGCCGAGCGCGTCGGCCATCGTCTCGAGTGCACCCAGCGGATCCTCGCGCATGGGCAGCGACTGGATGCACACGTGGTCGGCGCCCGCATCGAGGTGCGCCCGGACGGCAGATGCGATCGTCTCGGGCGCGCCCCACGGCGTGAGCGCGTCGATGACGGCGTCGTCTGCTTCGCCCTCGAGCTGTGCGCGATCGAAGTCGAACTTCACGAGCATGTCGGCGTAGTTCGACATCTTCAGGTAGCTGCGCAGCGTGCCGCGCGCGATCTTGCGTGCAGCCTCGGGGTCGTCGGTCGCGATGAACATCTGCTCCGGCGCGAGGAAGGCGTCCGGCCCCAGGGCCTCGCGCGCGAAGCGCGTGTGCGCGGGGGTGGTGAGATAGGGGTGCGCGCCGAGGGACCTTTCGGCGGAGAGCTGCAGGGTCTTCGGGCCGAGGGCGGCGAGGAGGCGGCGGTCGGCCGGCACCCCCTCGGCATCCAGCACGTCGAGGTAGTCCCGCATCGCCGCGAGCGGGCGCGTGCGCGCGGCGTCGGCTTCGCGGTGCCCGCTGCCGATGCCCAGCACGAACCGGCCGGGGTGGTTCTCCTCGATGCGGTGGTACGACGCGGCGACCTCGGTCGCGTCGGCGTGCCAGATGTTGACGACGCCCGTGGCGACGACGATGCGCTCGGTTGCGGCGACGACGGCTTCGACATCGTGCAGATCGCCCGCGGGGGACCCGCCGACCCACAGCGCCGCATAGCCCAGCCGCTCGATTCCGCGCGCGAGATCGGGGTCGAGCCCGCGCGACGCCCGCCAGACGCCGATCTCGCCGAACTTCATCGATTCGTCGCTCATCTGCACATCGCCTCTCCATCGCGGTCTCGGTCCCCTCGACTCTGCCACGAATCCTCACCGGCCCGCCGCTCGGCGGGTCGGACACCGAACCGCCGCCGTGCTGCGCGATGTCGCCGAAGACGACGTCATCGCCCCACTCGCGGCGTACGATGCCGTCGAGCCCGGCGCCGCCGAGCGAAGAGGTGGAGAACATGTCCGACAGCAGCGTCGTCGTCCTGGGAAGCGCCAACGCGGACCTCGTGGTCGAGGTCGAGCGACGGCCGGGCGCGGGCGAGACGCTGCTCGGCTCGGATCTGCGCGTGCATCCCGGCGGCAAAGGCGCCAACCAGGCCGCCGCCGCCGCGCGGGCAGGCGTGGGCACCGCGCGGGCAGGCGTGGGCACCGCCTTCATCGGGCGCGTCGGCGACGACGATCACGGCCGCCTTCTGCGCACGCGCCTCGCCGAAGCCGGCGTGGACACCACGGCGGTGGGTGTGGGCGACGGGGCGACCGGCACGGCGCTCATCCTGCTCACCCCCGACGGCGAGAACTCGATCGTCGTCTCGCCCGGCGAGAACCGCGAGGTGGATCGTGCGATGGTGGATGCTGCCGCCGAAGCCATCCGCGCAGCATCCGTTCTCGTCGTGAGCATGGAGATCCCCGAAGACACCGTCTCCTACGCGCTCGAGCTCGCCGGAACGGCCCGCGTGCGGATCGTGCTCAACGCTGCTCCCGCCCGGAGGCTCGACCAGGACGTGCTGCGCTGGTGCGATCCGCTCATCGTCAACGAACACGAGGCGGGCATCGTCCTGGGCAACGGAACGCTCGACACCGCGGGCCTCGCTCTCGGTCTGCTCGAGGCCGGTGCACGTTCGGTCGTCATCACGCTCGGAGCGGCGGGTGCGCTCGTCGCCGATGGCGACGGACTGCGTTCGATCCCGGCTCACGTCGTGCGCGCGGTGGACACGACGGGAGCGGGCGACGCGTTCGTCGGTGCGACAGCGTGCGAGCTGGCCCGTGGTGCGAACCTTGCCGACGCGGTCCGCTTCGCCACCGCGATGTCGGCCATCGCGGTGCAGCATCCGGGTGCGCAGTCGTCGTATCCCGACCGCAGCGACGTGGAACGCCTGCTCGCTCAGCCCTGACGTGGCGACGCGCGCGCCTCAGTCCGTTCGCGCGAGCATGTCGTCCCGGACGACGCGGCGCAGCACCTTGCCGATCTGCGAACGCGGCAGGTCATCGACCTCGACGATGCGCTTGGGCACCTTGTAGGCCGTCACGTGCGCGCGGCAGAAGTCGCGGAGCGCGCGGGAGTCGAAGACCGTGCCCGGCTTCATCACGACCGCCGCCGCGACGTCTTCGCCGCCGGCGGAGCGGGGCAGGCCGACGACCGCCGCGCCCTCCACATCGGGGTGGAGCAGGAGCGTCTGCTCGACCTCGGTGGGGCTGACGTTGAACCCGCCGGTGATGATGAGCTCTTTCACGCGGTCGACGACCGTGACGAAGCCGTCCTCCGACATCGTCACGACGTCACCCGTGCGCAGCCAGCCTCCCGGCAGCAGGACGGCCGCGGTCTCGGCCGGCTGATTCCAGTACCCCTGGAAGACCTGGGGCCCGCGCAGGAGCAGCTCGCCGACCTCGCCGGGACCACGCTCGCTCGCGGGGTCGTCCGGGTCGACGATGCGGATGTGGGTGCTCGGGAACGGCACACCGACGGTCCCGGGCCGCCGCGACGGTCCGACCGGGTTCCCGAGAGCGACGGGTGAGGTCTCGGTCATCCCGTAGCCCTCGACCAGTAGTCCGCCGGTCGCCTCCTCCCAGCGGGTCACGGTGGGCACGGGCAGGCTCATCGCGCCCGAGATCGCGAACCGCACGCTGCGCAGATCGATCCGCCGCTGCGCGCTCGCGCGCGAGAGGGCGTCATAGATCGGCGGCACCGCCGGCAGGAATGTGGGCGGCGACGTGCGGGCCGCGGCGATGACGAGATCGACGTCGAAGGTCGGGAAGAGCACCACCTTCGCCCCGATCGACATCGCGAAGGTGAGGCACAGCGTGAGGCCGTACGCGTGGAAGAGCGGCAGGACGGCGTAGACGACCTCTTCGCCCTCGTGCAGACCGGGCAGCCACGCACGCCCCTGCGCGGCGTTCGAGCGCAGGTTCGCGTGCGAGAGGATCGCCGCCTTCGGATGACCCGTCGTGCCGCTCGTGAGCTGGAGCAGCGCCGTGTCCCCCAGCTGCGGACGAGGGATGCGGCGTGAGATCCGCCGCGCTTTCGTCACCCGCGTCCACGGGATGATCCCCTTCGCGGTCGGCCGCGCGGTGAGCCGCTCCCGCGCTGCGCGCGCTCGAGCGAGCGGGAGCCGCAGGGCCACACGCTTGACGCGCGGCATGGCGTCGGTGAGCCGGACGGCGACGATCTTCGCGGGGCGGGCGTCGTCGGGCAGGGCGGCGATGACATCGGCGACCTTGTCCCACACGATCGCGACGACAGCGCCGTGCACCTCGAACTGGTGGCGCAGCTCGCGCGGCGTGTACAGCGGGTTGTGCTCGACGACGATGGCCCCCAGGCGCAGCACGGCGTAGAACGCGACGACGTGCTGCGGGCAGTTCGGCAGCACGAGGGCGACCCGGTCGCCGGGTTTCACCCCCAACGTGCGAAGACCGGATGCCGCCCGCTCGACCTGCTCGCCGAGGTCGGCGTACGTCGTGCGCGCGCCGAAGTACTCCAGGGCGTCCCTCTTGCCGAACCGGGCGACCGAGGCGTCGAGCAGGTCGACGAGCGTCTCTGTGACGGGGGCGATGTCGGCGGGGACCCCGTCGGCGTACGCGGACAGCCACGGCCTCGCACTGTCGTCGACGACCTCACCGCTCTGCGGATGCATCATGTCCGCTCCTCCCTCTCGCCCTGCCCCTCCCAGCCTATGCACGCCATTGACGCCGAGACTGCATCGGGGCGCCGAGACTGCGGGTGTTACCCACGGTCTCGGCGCCCCGATGCAGTCTCACGGGGTCACGCGCGAGGGTCATTCCCCGGGCGCGGACCCCATGTGCTTCGCGAGGTTCGGGTAGCCGGTGATCTCCCACCCACCGTCGACGACGAGCGAAGTGCCCGTGATGTACGACGCATCGTCGCTCGCGAGGAAGAGCATGGGCTTCGCGATCTCGACCGGGTCGGCGGCGCGGGTGAGCACGATGCTGTTGCGGAAGTCCTCCATCAGGGCGGGGTTCTCGGTCATCGAGTTCGTGAGCGGAGTCTCGACGAGCCCGGGAAGCACCGCGTTGACACGGATGCCTCGTCCACCGAGCTCGAGCGCCGCCGACTTCGTCAGCATCTCGGCTCCCGCCTTGCCGGATGCGTACGCCGCACCGAACCACATCGGCACGTGCGCGTTGAGGCTCGCGACGTTGACGATCGCACCGCCGTCGGTCATCGCCCGGGCTTCGTGCTTGACCGAGAGGAACACTCCCTTGAGGACGAGGTCGACGGTGAAGTCCCAGTCCTCCTCGGACTGGTCGACGATCATTCCCGCGCGCGACGCCCCGGCCACGTTGAAGGCGGCGTCGAGACGACCGAATCGGTCGATGGCCGTCGCCACCGCTGCTTCGACATCGGCTTCCTTCGTCACGTCGCACACCGCCGGAACGTAGTTCTCGGCCTCATCGCCCGGCTTGAGGTCGGCGCCGACGACCCGGGCTCCGTCGGCGAGCAGCAGATCGACGACCGCTCTGCCGATACCCGAACCCGACCCCGTGACGAGGGCCACCTTGTTCTCGAACCGTGCCATGACAGATCTCCCTTCGTGCGATGGATGCTGCCAGGCTAGGCACCGCGGATGCCGCGGGACAGGCACTCGCCCTTCACGACGGGCCGGACTACACTCCCGCCCACCCGTATCACTCCCGCCCACCGCACGACCCCATGACGCCGAGACTGCGTCGGGAGGCCGAGACTGCGGGTAATACCCACGGTTTCGGCGGCCCGATGCGGTCTCGCGGGAGGCCCGATGCGGTCTCGCGGGAGAAAGGGGCCGCGAACTTTGCACACGGAGGTGGGAGCGTCAACCCCTTGGACGCCTTTGCGCTGACGGTGTGCGATGGATCCACACGCGAGGAGATCCCCGCGCTGTCCGAGACGAAGGAGACACCATGGGTCTGGACGACAAGATCTCGAATGCGGCTGAAGACATGAAGGGCAAGGCCAAGGAAGGCGTCGGCAAGGCCACCGACGACAAGGGCCTCGAGGCCGAAGGCCACATGGATCAGGCGAAGGCGGGCCTGAAGAAGGCCGGCGAAGACGTCAAGGACGCCTTCAAGTAAGCCGCCGCAGACGGAAGGTCGGGACGCATCGTCCCGACCTTCCGTGTTCCCGGCGAGATCCTGCACGATTCGCATGTCGGATGCCGGCGCTACCGTGCCGTCATGAACCTCGAGCTCATCGAACTCAGCGCTGAGAACCTGGCCGCCGCACTCCGCATCCCTCCGGCAGTCGGCGAGAAGGCGAATGTCGCCCCCGTCGTCTACTCGATCGCCGAGGCGTACGTCACGCCCACCGCGTGGCCGCGACTCATCGCCGACAACGACGACATCGTCGGGTTCGTCATGGCCAATTGGGATCCGAACCACGAAATCGAGGCGTTCCGCGCGGGAGTGTGGCGCCTCAACGTCGCTGACGAGGCGAAGCGCCGGGGCATCGGCCGATTCGCCGTCGAGCAGGTGGCCTCCGAAGCACGTCGGCGGGGCATCGAGAAGATCACCGTCTTGTGGGAGCCGGGGCCCGACGGGCCGGAGCAGTTCTACCTTCGCCTCGGATTCCGCAAGACGGGTGAACTGTTCGGCGAGATCGTGGGCGAACTCGACGTCTGACCCCGACGCGGCCGCACCGGCTCGGGAACCTGACCGTTCCTCGTTCGAAGATGATGTCCCCTTGTCAACCCGGTGCTGCGGCCGCGCCGTCGGTGCAGTGTGGAGATGAGGAGGCCCATGGCTGAGCGATTCCGCAATTGGTCGGAGAGCGTCGAATTCGCCTACGAGAGACGAGCACGACCGAAAGGCGAGAAGCACCTCCGGCGTCTCGTCGCCGATGCGCGCGCACGCCGGCTCTGCGTTCGTCCGGTGGGGTCCGGGCACTCGTCGACTCCGCTCGTCCAGACGCGTGACACGCTGGTCGACTTCGGTCGCTTCACCGGGCTCGACTCCCATGACGTCACGGCGATGACCGCGTCGGTGGGGGCGGGCACAACCCTCGAGGACCTCGGGGGCCTGCTCGAGGACGTCGGGATGGCCATGGAGAACCTCGGCGACGTCGCGTACCAGACGATCGCCGGCGCGGTCGGGACGGGAACGCATGGGACGGGCCTGGGACTCGGAAACGTCTCTTCGACCGTCGTCGGCGGCCGCCTCGTGACCGGGACCGGCGACCTCGTGCCCTTCGGCGTCGAGGCCGGCACCGACGGGACCGACGCGATGACTCGAGCGGCGCAGGTCTCCCTCGGGTCGCTCGGCATGTTCACGTCGCTCACGTTGCGGGTGCTCCACGCGTATGACCTGCATCGGCGCAACGTCATCGCCGGCACGGACTGGGCGATCGACGAGTTCGATCAGCTCACCAGGACGAGCCGGCACATGGACTTCTACTGGTATCCGCGACGCGACGAGGTCAAGCTGCGGTTCATGGACCTGCCGGGTCACCTCGATCTCATCGACGTGCCGATGCGCGAGCGCAAGGCGAACGAGATCGGCCCGAGTCACCGCATCATCACCAACCGACGTGAACTGCGGTTCGACGAGATGGAGTACATGTTTCCGCTGGAGCGCGGCATGGAGGTCTTCCGCGCTGTGCGGCAGCGAGTCATCGAGCGTCACCGGCAGCACGTCGGCTGGCGGGTGCTCGTGCGCACGGTTGCCGGGGACGACGCCATGTTGAGCAATTGCAACACGGGGCCGACCGTGACCATCGCGCTCCTGCAGAATTCCGTGCTCGACCACGACGACTACTTCTCCGACATGGAGCCGATGTTCCTCGACTTCGGCGGTCGACCGCACTGGGGCAAGAAGCACACGCGCACGGCGAGCGATCTGCGTCGCATGTATCCGGAGTGGGACGAATTCCAACGCATCCGACGCCGGCTCGACCCCGACGGAGTCTTCATGAACGATTATCTGCGCACGCTGTTCGAGGAGGACGCATGAATGCCCTCGGATCTCGCACCTGGGTCTTCTCCGGCGGTTACATGCCCGTGGGCTCGACCGGATCGGAGCCCGAGTTCACGAGCCGAGACGAGCTCTGCCTCCTCAACACCGGCGGCGTCGATGCGAGCATCGAGGCGACGGTCTACTTCGAGGACGACGGGCCGTCGGGACCGTACCGCCTCACCGTGGCGGCACGACGCGTGTGCCATGTGCGGATCAATGATCTGATCGACCCGCACGCGATTCCCCTCGGTGTGCCGTATGGGCTCGTCGTCTCGAGCGACCGCCCGATCGTCGCTCAGCTGACGAGGTTCGATACGAGGCAGGCCGCATTGGCCAGCACCACCACCCTCGGATTCCCGCACGACGGGTGAAGTTTCGCCGTGAATCGACGAGGACCGGGACTGGCTGGGGTGGTCGTGCGCGTCCGTCGTCACGGCGGGTCGGTCATCGCGGCCGCCGTCGCCGCGGCGCTCGCCTATGCCCTTGCGTCGGCGCTCTTCGGCACCGAGAACGCCTTCTTCGCGCCGATCGCCGCCGTCATCTGCGTCGGTCTCAGCGGCGGGCAGCGGGTGCAGCGCTCACTCGAGGTCCTCGGCGGTGTCTTGGTGGGAGTGATCGCCGGCGAGCTCGTGGCTCTGCTCGATCTTCCCGTCGCGGTCCTGCTCGGGGTCACGGTCGCGGTGGCGATGGGTGCAGCCGTCGCCGTGCGCGCCACGGCGCTCTTCACGAACCAGGCCGCGGTCGCAGCCGTTGTGACCCTGGTGCTCACGCCGATCGCCCAGGCGCCCCCGTTCCTGCGCATCGCGGACGCGCTGGTGGGCGGAGCGGTCGCGCTCCTCATCGCCGTGGTCGCGGCCTTCCGCGGCGACCGGCTGCTGGTGAGCACCGTGTCAGCCGCCACGGATGAGCTCGCCGACACGCTCGAGAGAGTTTCGGCGGGGCTGAGCAGACCCGGCGCCGATCTCGACGCGCTCGTCGCGGAGGTCTTCAAAGCGACAGGAGCGGTGGCCGAACTCGACGACGCGGTGAGAGCATCGCGCGAGAGCGTTCGCTTGGGCAGGCGCGGGCGGAAGAGCGCGCATCTTCGTGTCCGCGCCGTGCGGGTGCGCGACGAGTGGTTCGCACTGACCTCGGCGCTGGTCTCCCTCGCGCGAGCAGCGCGTGCCGTTCATCGCAACGACGAGGACGCGACGGATGCTGCGATCCGTGTGGCCGCACTCGCCCGGGTCGTCCGGGGTGTCGGCCAGTGGGCGACGGCGGCGGCCGACCCGCAGGCGACGTTGGCGCTGCGGAGCGAACTGCGGGACGTCGGCCGTGCCATCACCGCCCAGCTGCGCGACGACACGACGACGGCGGTGCGGGTGCTGCTGGTCTCGGCACGTTCGGCGCTCGTCGACCTCATGCGGATGACCGGAATGACGCACCGCGAATCCGTCGCTGTCGCCAGTGGCCGCGATGGACGGCGCGATGACCCCGCGACCTGAAGACGCGCACCTGCTCGTCGGCCTCGGCTCGACGAAGATCCCACGACCCGGACGAACGCCTTCCGCGGGCATGAATCGGCCGTTGTAGTTCTTTCGTACCGTCTGATCGTCTCGGGTAGCCCAGGGCTCTACGATCGATTGCCAAAAGGCGAGGAGAAGTCATGGTCGCACTCGATCGGCGAACGAAGATGTTGGGCCGCCTGCTCAGAAGGACCTCAGTGACGAGGCGCTCCGAGGAGCAGATCCTCGCAGACCAGCGCCGGGTGATCGGCCATAACCCCCTCACGGACCTGCTGCTGGGCGGTCTGGTCAAGGGCGTCTCGGTCCGAGACACGACCGCGGCGGGCGGCGACGGTCCGATCGCGGTGCGCGTCTACCGCCCGACCAGTCTTCAGGGCACTCCCCCGCTCGTCGTGCTCATCCACGGGGGCGGGTGGACATCCGGGTCTCTCGACACCTACGACTGGCTCGGGAGCAGCATCGCCAGTGGCGTGCAAGCCGTGGTGGCCTCGCTCGACTACCGACTCGCGCCTGGAGCGCGTTGGCCGGCCGCTGCCGACGACTCGTATCACGCCATCGTCGACCTCGTCGGCCGGGGGTCTGAACTGGGCGTGGACGCCTCCCGCCTCGCAGTCGTCGGGGACAGCGCCGGCGGAAACCTGGCCGCCGTCGTAGCGCTGATGGCACGCGACCGGTCTGGTCCGTCCATCGCGTTGCAGGGGCTGATCTACCCGGTGACGGATCTGACGCTCGCAAGTCCGTCGATCGACGAGAACGCGGACGCCCCGATCCTCACGAAGGCGGACCTCCTTGCCTTCCGGGGTCACTACATGGCCGACCAGGACCCGCGGGACCCGTACGCATCCCCCCTGTTGGCCGCGGACTTCGCTGATCTGCCGCCGGCCTTGATCCAGGTCGCGGAGCACGACCCGCTCAGGGACGACGGCTTACGGTACGCCGCCGCCCTCCGGAAGGCCGGGGTCCCCGTCCGCACGACGACCTATGTCGGCATGCCTCACGGGTTCATGGCGTTCCCCCGTATCAGCAAGGCCGTTCCGCAGGCCCTCGGCGAACTATGCCAAGAACTGCGCGTCGCCCTCTTCGAGAACCAGTGAGCCGGGTCGCATCGGCTACTCTCGCTTGCATGCGGGAGGTGACGACGCAGTCGCGTGATGCTCAGCTGATGGCGGATGCCGTCGACTGGACGACCGCGCGGGGCGGGTTCGAGCTCGGCTTCGGCGGCCTCGTCGACTCCCAGTTCGCGCCACTGAGCGCTTACTCGAACACGATCGGGCGGAGCATCCACGGCCTGGGGATCCAGGCCGGTGAGGGCCTGGGCGGCAAGGTCATGGCGACCCGGTCGCTGAGGTACACCACAGACTACCGACAGGCGAGATCGATCACCCACCGCTACGAGCGCGAGGTCGCGGCCGAACACATCGTGACTCTCGCGTCGGCGCCCGTCGTCGTCTGCTCGCGCGTGCGGGCGATCTTGTACGGCGGCTTCCGCATCCCCACGCAGATCGGCGCCAAGGCACTGGACGTCCTGGTCGCTGCGGCGCAGCGGATGAGTTGGGAGATCTCCGTGCGGGACGAGGTCGATCATCGCGTCGCGCAGCTCGTCGCGCAGCAGCGGGACCGCGGCGACGCCGACGGCGAGTCCCCGGCACACCAGAACGTTCTCCCTTCCGTTGACCCTCACCTGACCGTGCGCGAGCTGGATGTCATCGCGTTGGTGGCGACGGGCATGCGCAACGCCGAGATCGCGCAGCGGCTCAATCTGCGGGAGACCACGGTGAAAGGCCACGTGTCGTCGGTGATGCGCAAGGTGGGGGCCCGGTCTCGGCTCCAGGCAGTGCTGTCCGCGAAAGCAGCGGGCCTCATCCCCTGACCGACCGCAGGAGCACCTACCAAAGTACGGGTTTGCTTGCGAATGTCGGGCGCACGCGTGAACCTCGGATGCAGCCTGCTCGATCACGATGATGAGGACGACGACGATGTCCGCACACACCACGGAAACCTCCGCAGCCGTCAACTACACACCGCTGACCCCGCTGTCATTCCTGCGGCGCTCGGCGGAGGTGTTCCCGACCAAGGAGGCGATTGTGTACGGCGCCCGGCGCTGGGACTACGCCGCGTTCCGTGCGGACGCCGAGTCTCTGGCAACGGCCATCCGCGCGAGGATCCATCCCGGCGACCGTGTGGCGTTCCTGGCACCGAACATCCCCGAGACACTCATCGCGCACTTCGCCGTCCCGCTGGCGCGCGGTGTGCTCGTCACACTCAACTCCCGCCTGTCAGCTGCGGAGATCGGGTACATCCTGGAGCACTCGGGAGCCAAGCTCTTGTTCGTCGACGCCGAACTGCTGGCGACGGCGGAAGCGGCGGCCGAAGCGCTCACTGCGCCGCCGGAGATCATCTCGATCGCCGATCCGGAGTTCGGAGCGCTCGTCCCCGAGGGTGCGACGAGCTTCACGGCGTTCGTCGACAGCGCCACCCACGGCGACCCCGAGTCGCTGTCATGGGAGGTCTGCGACGAGCTGGAGACCATTTCCATCAACTACACCTCCGGCACGACAGGGCGCCCCAAGGGCGTGATGTACTCCCACCGCGGCGCATACTTGAACGCTCTGGGCGAGCTGATCCACAACGGCTTCGGCCGAGACAGCACCTACCTGTGGACGCTTCCGATGTTCCACTGCAACGGATGGTGCACGCCGTGGGCGGTCACCGCCGCCGCCGCCACCCACGTCTGCCTACGCGCCGTACGCCCCCAGGCGGTCTGGGATGCCATCGACGAGCACGCCGTGACCAACCTGTGCGGGTCGCCGACGGTGTGCTCCACGATCGCCAACGCCGACCAGGCGCATCCCCTCGACCGGCGAGTCCGCATCACGACCGCGGGCTCCGCCCCCTCCCCCACGATCATCGAGCTGCTCGAACGGCTGAACTTCGACGTCGTGCACGTCTACGGGCTCACCGAGGTCTATGGACCGTTCACCATCAACGAGCACCAGCCGGCGTGGGACGAGCTGCCCGCCGCCGACCGCGCCGACCGCGTGGCCCGGCAGGGCGTGGCGATGATCCAGGCCGATGCCCCACGCATCGTCGACGAGGACATGAACGATGTCCCCCGTGACGGGGTCACCGTCGGCGAAATCGTGCTGCGCGGCAACAATGTCATGCTGGGCTACTTCCACGACGACGACGCGACCGCGGCGGCATTCGCGGGAGGGTGGTTCCACAGCGGTGACCTCGGCGTCATGCACCCCGACGGCTACGTCGAGCTGAAGGACCGCGCGAAGGACATCATCATCTCGGGCGGAGAGAACATCTCCACCATCGAGGTGGAGAACGCGATCCTCTCATTCCCGGCCGTGCTCGACGTCGCCGTCATCGGCATTCCCCACGAGCGCTGGGGGGAGCGTCCGCTCGCGTACGTCGTGGCAAGGCCCGGCCTGTCGGTGCAGGTGGGTGAGCTCCTCGACCACGTTCGCGGTCGGCTTGCCGGCTTCAAGGTCCCGGATGCTGTGAGGATCGTCGAGGAACTGCCCCGCACGGCGACCGGAAAGGTGCAGAAGTTCGAGTTGCGCAATGCGGGCTGACTACGGCGACGTCCCCGCGACGGCGCCGTACCCCAATCTGCTCGACGATCTCTCCGACGAGTCGGCCAGTCTCGTCCGAGTCTCCGAGCAGCGGACGAAAACTTTGACGATGGACTGTCGGATCTCACGAGAGTTGTCAGATCCTGGGAGGGGCTGACCTGGGTATTTCACGGTGTGTCTACAAGGCTCGGTGCCCGCGTGTCTCACCGGACGTGCCATGAATCGGCTGAATCGCCCCACCCAGACACGCCCCGTGTCTCCCGAGGGATGATCGAGGCATTGGCGCGGGAACCGTAGGAACTCAACGCGAGGTACGCGCTGTGTGGGTGTTGGTCTTGGCGTCAGCAAGAAGGATTTCCGGTGATCAACGTGGGCCTCACCAACCAGAATCGTTCTTGCGTCTGACGGCGGGTCCCGGTCCTGTAGCCGCTACCCCGATGTCCACATCTCGTCGACTAATGTCTCCAGTTCGGTCCGCCCCTTATCAGTCAACGAATTATTGACGTACACGATGACGATCCAGTCAGACTGATGTACGTCAGATGACGAGGACGCAAATACTGCCGCGCTCTCCTTGGAGCTGAATCGTAGGAGCTGGACGGTCGGCGACTCGTACCCTTCGATGCATCCGTTGACTTCTGCGCAGAGCTCGACGGTTTCGTCCTGTATGCCTTGAAGCGCTTCCGAAGCGTAGCCGCCGTTCTGAGACGCTGACGCCAGGATCTCGGCAATGCTGAGATCCTGGCGGGAGTCTCGTTTGACAACCCACACCCCCAAGCCAACGAGAACGGTGAGGACGAGCGCGACCGCGAGAACGAGCGCGATGACCATGCGCCTATTCGTTCTCCGCGTTCTAGCTTGCGTCATCAGATCACCAGTTGCACTTGTGGTTCGCCACGTTGTTCAGCCAGTTCGGGTTACTTGACCGCCAGCCTTCCAGGTCCCAGGAACTCCCCCCGGTCCATGGCGTGTAAGCACCGAGCACGTGGCAGTCGTACTGCTGGCGATAGGTCGCCTTGTTGTTCACGGCCGGAATCTTGCCGCGCAACTCATCCCAGCCTGCGCCTTTCAGAATTGCCTGACCGGCGGCCCAAGCACCGATCCCGCCGAAGTCGCGAGCGGAGGAGCGCAACGCGACTCATCCAATCGCGAGTGTATCGGCCCCGGACCGCCACCCGCGGATGACACGGCTGCGCGGCGCGGCTTCATCTGTCTTGCCCGCGATGCCGGGAAGAACCCTGGGCCTCGGAGCAGCACTACGCGGCGCGCCGAGCACCGGACAACTGGAGTGAGAATCTGACAACTGGAATGAGACGACTCGACAGGTCCGTGAAAATCGGACAACTGGAGTGAGACACGACATGGACACGGACGATCACGAAAAGATAACGGCGGGCCTTCCCTTTCGTTACCTCGTCGTTATAGAGTGATGGCGGCAGTTGTTTGCTGTGGCAGCTGCCGACATGTGATTGCAGGACACTCTTGGTGCAAGGGACAAGGGCCGGTCGGGAGCCTCTCCGACCGGCCCTTACTCGTGCCCTTCGAGGGGCCTGCGGCATCCGTTCCTCCACCGATTGACGAGGTCGGGAGTTATCCACAGTTTTCAGGGCTGATCTGGTCTCTTCCGACTCCGATGTCGGAACCCCTCACCACAATTGAGGGTATGACAACACAGGTGGATGCCGCACTCGAGACCCTCGACGGGCTCGCGCAGGCGCTCGCCGAAGTGCTGTCCCCCACGCTGACCGAGGCGGGCCAGCGCGCGATGTCGAACGACCAATTCCTCGTGTTCACTCGTCTCGTCGAATCGATCGGACGCCGGGTCGATGCGGCACGCGTGATCGGCGCCGCCGAGATGGAACGGCGCACGACGCCCGATGGCACCCGATTGGTGCACGCGCTCGGCTGCACTTCCGCGACCGAGGCACTCACGCGGCTCACGGGCGTGTCGACGGCGACGGCTCGTGCGCGGTTGCGCGCGTCGCGTCCCATCGCGCCGTCGATGAGCTTGACGGGTGAACACATCCCCGCCGCGTTCCCCCGGCTCCGCACGGCGCTCGAAGAGGGAAAGATCGGGATCGACAGCGTGACCGCCATCACGACCACACTCGGCCCGATCTCGACACGGTGTCACCCGACCGAGCTCGCGGCCGCCGAAGAAGAGCTCGTGGGCGCCGCGGTCGGTGCTGCCGGCGAGCCCTCGTGCGATGCGGACACCCTCCGCTGCCAAGCGCAGGTCTGGGCACTCGTCCTCGATCCCGACGGAGTGCTGCCCGAATACGAACGCGCCGCCCGCCGGCGCGGCTTCACGCTCGGGCGCGTGCGCGACGGCCTCATCCCCGTCACCGGCGGTCTGCTGCCCGACGTCGCCGCGCAACTGCAGCGCTTGTTCGATGCGAACATGTCACCCCGCGTCGCGGGCGCAGCGACCGAACACACAACGACCGAGGGCACAGCGGCCAAAGACACAACGACCGGGGGCACGGCGACCGAGTCGATCGGGAGCACGGCGACCGAGTTCGTTGGGGGTCCTCGATTCGTCGAGTCTCACGAGCCCGACGAGTTCGCCGAAATCGATACGCGCACCCGTGCGCAGAAGCAGCACGATGCGCTCGCGGCGATCCTCGGGGTCGCCGCACGGTCGACCGAGAGCCCGTCGATCGGCGGCGCGGCGCCGGCACTGCTCGTCACGATCTCAGCCGCCGAGCTCGAAGCCGAGAATGGCGTCGCGTTCGTCGACGGCACCGATCAGCACCTTCCCGCCGCCGTCGCCCGACGTATCGCGTGCTCCCACGGCACCCAACGCGTCGTCCTCTCCGACGATGGCCGCATCATCGAGCTGGGATCACCGCAGCGTGTGTTCACGGGTCATCAGCGCCGCGCGATCACCGTGCGAGACGGCAACTGCATCATTCCCGGATGCCACGTCCCCGCCGTCTGGTGCGAAGTGCATCACACCATCGAGCACTCACGAGGTGGTCCGACCCACGTCGACTTCGGGGTCCTGCTCTGCTGGCACCACCATCGCACCCTGGAGACGAGCGGGTGGCGGGTGCGGATGGTCGACGGCATCCCCGAGGTCAAGGCACCCCGCCATATCGATCCGCTCCAGCTGTGGCGACCCGTGCGGCGCTCGGCCGCCGTCGAGTTCGAACGACGACGACGAAAGCGGGCGGGATGAGCGCGTCACACGCCCCCGCCGCCGCCTCCTCCGCCGCCCCCACCGGCAGAGCCACCGCCGCTCGAACCCCCAGAGGTCGACGACGACGACGCGGTGCTCGCCGAGAGGGTCGAGATGCCGGCCGAGAAGGAAGCCGCGTTGAATCCGCTCGTCCCGGCGTACCAGCCGGGCGAGTGCCCGTCGCCGTAGAGCACGGCGAGCTGCTGCGCCCACTCCTTCTCCTGGCCGAACACGACGGCGTACGGCAGCAGAGTCTCGTACAGCTTCAGCATCTGACGGGGATCCTGCGTGTCGACGGCGACGCGCTCGGCACCGGCGGGCGACTGCAGCATCCGGATCCGGTCGGCTTCGGCCCACTCGATGAACTGCTGCAGCCCGCGAAGATGATCGCGCGCCTCGGCTCCCGCCGACGTGAGCGGCTTACGCGAGACGAGCACGACCGTGACCAGGACAGCAAGGCCCGACGCCACCATGAGCGTGATCGGCACGGCACCGTCGACGCCGCCGTCGAGCGCGACGAAGCCGAAAGCGAACACCAGCACGGTGGCCGCGATCGCACCGAGCACGGCGAAGTACCGCGACGGCGACACCCGTCGCCACAGTCCGCGGGCCGTGAGCTGCTTCGTCGCGGCAGCGATGATGCCCTGCGCCGCCGTCGAGAACCTCGTGTCGGAGCGCCCGAACTCGAACGTGTCGCCGGGCTTTCCGTCGGGAAAGAGCCCGTGCAGCAGCATGAGCCCGTCGCCGTCGGCGCGCGACGGGTCCACGAGTTCGGCGGTGAGCGGGGCGCGCCCCGTGAACCGCCGCGATTCTCCCTCGACGATCCGGATGCTGCCCACGACGGCCTGTTCCAGCACTTCGGCCGGAATCGCCTTCGACGTGCGGTGCAGAAGCACGGCGCTCTCGAGCGCATCGATGCCGGGCGGCGGTGTGTACTCGGCGATGATGGTCGGCCGGCCCGGGTCATCACGCAGTCGCCGACCCCGCACGACTCCCGCACCGACCAGCGCGCCGACCACTCCGAGCCCTGCGATGCCCTGCAGCCAGCCCCACGGCGACGCGAGATACGAGGCGTCGAACGCCGAGAAGGTTCCCTCGTCAAACGCGACCGCTATCGTCATGGTCTCGCGGGGATCCAGGGGTCCCGCCGTTGCGACGATCCCGCCCGCGGCGGCATCCGTCTCGATTCGGCACGTGTCGCTCGAGCCCTGGCGTCCGACGTAGCACGACGCCGCCCCCGTCGCGGCACCGGCGAGCGCAGGATCGAGGGTCAGGCGTGCCGTGACCCGCCCGAACGGCTGGGCCCACATCGTGCCGTTGACGTTCCAGTAGAACTCGTCCGCGCGCGTGTCCGCGAAGAACCGCGTGACGTTCTCGAGCTCATAGGCGAAGACGTAGGTCTGCCGACCGTGCACGTAGTCGCGGGCGCGCGAAGTCATCGAGAACCATCCGTCATCCGATGAGGTCTCCTCGGCGCGCGCAGCGCCGTCCCCGTCGGTGATCGAGATCAGACGCGGTCGCAGGGGACTCCCGAGATACTCGTCGGGAATCGTGCGACGCATGCCGCGATTCTGATCGTGTTCGGGGAACACCGCGACGTAGGTCTCGGTCACATGCAGACGGCTCGTGCCATCGTCGGCGCGTGACAGGACGTAATCGACCTCGAGGCTCTCGAACGTGAAGTCTTCGACGTCCGCGGCCGCCGAGGCCGTCGCCGGGGCGAAGGTGGCCAGCAGAATCGCCATCATCGCGAACACGATGAGACGGGTCCGATGCGAGGGGGTGCCGACGGCGCGCGTCATGCAGAACAGCCTATGTGCGCGGCCAGGTCGTACCCTTGACGCCATGACAGATCGCCGTCTCGCCATCGCCGCCTGGGAAAGCCTCTTCCGCGCACAGCACGAGATCTTCGCAGAGATCAGCGGCGACTTCGAAGACGCCGGCCTCGTGCAGGCCGAGTACGACGTGCTCCTCACGGTGACGCGCGCCAAGGACCGCACCGCGCGGCTGCGAGATGTCACGGCCAACATGCTCATCAGCCAGCCAAGCGTGTCGCGCCTCGTCGACCGCATGGTCGCGCGGGGACTCCTAACGAAAGCGCCGGATCCCGAAGACGGCCGCGGCTCGCTCGTGCGGGCGACCGACGACGGCGTCGCGGCGTTCCGCCGCATCGCGACCGCCCACGGATCGTCGATCGCCGAGCGCATGTCGGTGCTCAGCGACGACGAACTGGTTCAGCTGCGCGACATCACGACCAAGCTTCGGGCATCCGGACGTCCGCGCTCCTGAGGTCTACGGCGTGCGCCGCCGCAGTGTCACCGACGCGAGCACCAGGGCACCGAGCGCGAACGCACCGACGATGAGCAGCGGACCGAAGACGTCCCACCCCTGTTCCCCCGCCATGACGGCGTCGATCGTGTCGATCGCATAGCCGAGCGGCAACCAGTCCGAGATCGCGTGCAGGACATCGGGCATGTCCTCGCGCGGCATGAACAGACCGCCGAGAAGAATCTGCGGGAACACCAGCAGCGGCATGAACTGCACCGCCTGGAACTCGGTGTGTGCGAACGCGCTCGCGAGCAGCCCGAGCGCACTGCCGAGGACCGCGTCGACGATCGCCACGAGGCCGAGCTGCCACAGCGGACCATCAACACTCAGGCCGCACACTCCGACGGCGAACACGACCGTCACGACCGCCTGCAGCATCGCCATGAGCCCGAAGGCCAGCGCGTAGCCCGCAATGAAATCGGCCTTGCCGAGCGGCGTCGTCATGAGCCGCTCCAGGGTGCCCGAGCGCCGCTCGCGGAGCGTCGTGATGGAGGTGACGAGGAACATCACGATGAACGGGAACAACGCCAGGATCGCCCCGCCGAACTGATCGAAGACTCCCTCCTGCTCGCTGAACAGCCACGCGAACAGTCCGACCAGCAGACTCGGCGCGACGAGCATGAGCGCGATCGAGCGCGGGTCGTGGATCAGCTGCGTGAGCACCCGGCCCGCCGTCGCGAGCGTCCGCGCGCCGATCACGCACGGCCCCCACCGGCACGGCGTGAGCGGGCCCGTCGCCGGGTGAGGGGAGGAGCGGATGCCGCGCCGTCATGCGCCGCCGCATCCCCCGGACGCGCCCCACCGCGCTCGACCAGCGCGAGGAACGCGGCATCCGGATCCGGCGCCCCAGTGTCGCGCAGAAGCCCCTCGGGCGTCGTGTCGGCGATGATCCGCCCCTCGCGCATGAGCAGGAGCCGGTCGCACCGCAGCGCCTCATCCATGACGTGACTCGACACGACGAGCGTCACGCCGTCGTCGGCGAGGTCGCGGAACAGCTCCCAGAGCTCGGCGCGCAGCACAGGATCCAGCCCCACGGTCGGCTCGTCGAGCACGATGGGCTCGGGCGCGCCCAGCATCGCGACGGCGAGCGACACCCGGTTCTCCTGACCGCCGCTGAGCGATCCGACTCTCTGATACCGCTGTCCGGTCAGCCCGACCTGCGCGAGCACGCGGTCGACATCGCCGCGCGAAGCCTCGACCAGCCGGGCGAAATAGCGCAGGTTCTGCTGCACCGTGAGGTCGCCGTACACCGAGGCCGCTTGCGCGTCGTACGCGACCCGACCGCGCAGCTGCTGCGACCCTGCTCGCTCCCCCAGGACGGTGACGATGCCACCCGTGACCTTCTGCACGCCGACGATCGAGCGCATGAGCGTTGTCTTGCCGCATCCCGACGGGCCGAGCAGGCCCGTGATCTGGCCGCGCGGGATCGTCACATCCAGGCCTGCGAAGATCTCGGATCCGCCGCGCCGCACGCGAAGATCCCGCACGAGTACCGCTTCTGCGACCACGACATTCGCCACGGCGCGATTATCGTTCCGGGCAGGGTACGGGTCAAGGCACCGCGCTCACCAGCGGTTGTGCACCTCCTCGGCCCACCCGAGCACACCGGCGAACGGGATCGAGACACCGTCCTGCGTTTGGAAGGTTCCGTCCCAGTGCCCGAAGCACTGATCCGTCGCGCTCGCGACGACGCCGAGATTCGTGCGCGTCTCCTTGTTGTGGAACGGAGTGAAGGATGCTGCGAGCCCGCCGCCGACGACCCGCCACGGTCGTCGCCAATCGGCGATGTCGTAGTCCCACACGAGCTCGTCGTGGATCTTGTGGAGGCGCCCGTCGATGACCACGGCGTTCTCGGTGGACCCCGTACCGTCTGTCCACTTCGCCCCGACCTGGATGCCGATGACCCGGCCGTGCGAGATGCCCGACCCGGCACCCCAGTTCCACCGGATGTCGTACGGCCACCGCCCCCGGCCATGGTCGAGCACGGCCCACGACTCCCCCGCGGGCACATCGTACGAGACGCCCTCGATCGTGACGGTGCCCGACGCGGGGCGGGCGACGTCCTTGACGGTGTACTGGAATCGGGTGTCGCTCCACGGCACGACGACCGCGAGTCGCTCGTGCCCGTCGGGCAGTTCGGCGACGACGTCGAACGAGGCATCGGCGATGCGGGCACGCAGCCGTGTGCCCCCGGCTTCCGCGGGATCGATGTCGATCTCGAGGCCCTTGGCGCGCGCCTGCGCCGACCCCTCGCCGAGCGACGGCGGCAGAGTGAACCCGCGAGCCGGCAGCACCGTCGCCCCGTGACGCCACTCTCGCTCGGTCGCGCGGTCGAAGACCCACACCTCGTGCACGGCGGCGTAATCGATCGACGACACCGTGAGGGCGAGCAGATGCGTCGGGGTCGTGATGCCCCAGTACTCCCACCGCTTGTTGCGACCCCAGAACCCCGAGCCGATCCCGGCGGTGTCCACGACCGGCTGGCGCGCCCACCCGACGGCCGCGCGGTTCAGGCGCCCGTTCGGCAGCGTAAGCGGCACGCGCTCGATCAGCTCGGGCAGGGGCGTGGGGTTCATGGCTTCTCCACCTCGTGGGATCGGGCTGCGGCGCGCAGCCCGTCGTTGATGCGCCGCATGGCCTGTTCGGGCACCTTCACGAACCGCCGGTCGTAGGTCACCAGTCCGTTGACCTCGTCCTCGACGTCGGACAGCTGCGTATACACGGTCGCCGCGAGACCTCGGGCGATCGCGGGTTCGATCTCGCGCACGTGCAGCCGCTCGAGCGCGGCGACGAGACGCTCGCGCGACCGGTAGCGGCGGTATCCGAACACGCGATCGCTCGCCGTGTGCCCGGGGACGGCGAGGCTGTAGCCGCCGTACTCGGTGACGGCGAGCACCCGCGCATCCGCACGACGGGGTGCCCGCACGGGACGGAAGTACACGTGCAGGCTCCGCACGTCGCCGGCCCCCTGATCGTGCCATCCGCTCGCGTGATCGATCGGACGCGTCGGATCCAGGCGCCGCACGTCGTCCGCGATCCGCGCGCCGTCGAACTGTCCCCAGCCCTCGTTGAACGGCACCCACAGCGCGATGGACGGCACGCTGCGCAGATGCTCGATCATGTCGTGCAGCTCGGTCTCGTACTGGTCCCGACCCGCGGCATCCGCTCGCCCGAACCTCGCGTACCGGCGGTCGTCGAGCGCGGGGGCGCCGAAGACGGGCGCCGTGATGACGAGCGGGTTGTAGCGCGTGCCGCCGTTGACGGCGTCCTGCCACACGAGCATGCCGAGCCGGTCGCAGTGGTGGTACCAGCGCAGCGGCTCGATCTTGATGTGCTTGCGGAGCATCGTGAAGCCCATGCACTTGGCCAGCCGGATGTCGTACTCGAGCGCGGCATCGGCGGGAGCGGTGTATCCGCCGTCGGGCCAGTAGCCCTGATCGAGCAGTCCGACGGGCAGGTACGGCTCGCCGTTGAGCAGCAGGCGCCGCCGGCCGGAGGCGTCCGTTCCGACGCCGAACGAGCGCATGCCGACGTAGGAGTCGACGCGATCGTCACCGAGAACGACGCGCACGTCGTAGAGGAAGGGGTCCTCCGGGCTCCACGCTCGGACGCTCCCCGTGAGAGCAACCCGCGTCGGCTCGCCGATCGGGACGGATGCCGTCGCCACGAGCTCGTCCGCCGCCCTGATCTCGACGGTGGCTCGATCCTCTGCCCGCGCGTGCGCGCTGCCGACCATCACCACGACCTCGCCCGCGGCGAGATCGGGCGTCAGGACGAGCGCGTCGACGGCGATGCGCGGCACGATCTCGACCCACACGGTCTGCCAGATCCCGGACTGCGGCGCGTACCAGATGCCGCCCGGCCGCGTGGACTGCTTGCCACGGGACAGCCAGGCGGCATCCGTCACATCACGCACCGCGACGACGATCTCGTGCTCGCCCGTGTGCGCGAGATCGTCGGTCACATCGATCGCGAACGGCAGGTATCCGCCCGTGTGGGCGCCCACCTCGACACCGTCGACCGCGACACGACACGACTGGTCGACCGCGCCGAAGTGCAGGATCACCCGCGCCCCCTCGGCGAGGGTGCGAGGCAGCGCGAAGCTCCGCCGATACCAGAGCGTCTCGTCGGCGCCGAGGACGCGCCCCACGCCGGACAGCTCGGTCTCGGGAGAGAACGGCACGACGATCTCGCCCTGCCACGCCGAGGGCGGGTTGGCCGGGTCGGCGACGGCCAGGGGATCGGATGCCGCGAAGGGCGTGACCGCGTACTGCCAGCGCCCGTTGAGGCTGCGCCAGTCGCCTCGCACGAGCTGCGGCCGCGGATACTCGGGCAGCGGCGCGTCGGGATCGAGGGCGTCCGCCCACGGTGTGCGCAGGCTCATGCGCCGACCTCGTCGACCGCACTACGGACGCGTCGCAGCAGCAGCACGGGGACGATGACGAGCACCGCGACGACGGCGGCCGCCGGGAAGATCCAGGGCGTGGGCACCTGCTTGACGACGCCCAGATCCGTGTAGGTCTCGTTCGCACCGATGATGACGGCGGCGCCGATGAAGGGACCGACGACCATCGGCACCAGCACGGCGGCGATCATGCGAAGCCCCTGCACGACGCCGACCCGGTCGAGGGGCGTCGCATCGCGCACGCTCGCGGCGATGGCGGCGACCGACAGCATGAAGCCGCTCATCATCACCGCACCCACGACGATGACGCTCACCATGTCGCGCGCGAACGCCATTCCGATCAGACCCGCGACGAGGATCGCCGTCGCGGGCAGGATCGCGCGGACCTTGCCGATCCGGTCGATGACGCGCCCGCCCAGGACGCTCGCGATCGAGGCGACGATCAGGACGCTGCCGAGCACGATCGCGTAGCCGTCGATGCGCAGGTACCGCTGGATGTAGATGATCAGGTACGGCACGAACACCTGCGTGCTCGTGCCGACGATCGCGTACGCGAGCAGCAGCAGATACAGTCGCGGGTTCGCCCGCACCGACGAGGGGCGCAAGCCGTAGACGACCGACGAGAGATATCCGTCGGCGCTGGGCGCGATGTGGACCGGATCGCGCACGAGGAACCAGGCGAGCACCCCCACGGCCGCCGTCGCGAGGCCCACGATCGCGAAGAACAGGCGCCACTCGCCCGCCTGCGTCAGCCCGTCGAGCGCACCGAAGACGAGGAGCATCGCCAGCAGCGGCATGATCGCGAGCACGCCGTCGACACGTCCGCGATTACCCGGCTCGGTCGACTCGGTCACCCACGCGTTGAAGGCCGCGTCGTTGGCTCCCGATCCGAACACCGACATGAGGCAGTCCAGGGCCACGATGGCGACGACCGCCGTGCCGACCGCGAGCGCGGCATCCGTGCCCGCCGTCGGCTGGACGAACCCGAACGTCGCCGTCGTGAGACCCCACAGGATGTAGCCGACCGCGATGAACGGGCGACGCGTGCGCGCACGGTCCGACCAGGCCCCCACGAGCATCGTGGCGAAGGTCGCGGCGATCGCCGAGGCCGCCACCAGGATCGCGATGACGGTCGGATCGGTCGAGATCGTGTCGTAGACGAACACGTTGAGGTACATGTTCTCGACGGTCCACGCGAGCTGCCCGACGAGGCCCAGCAGGACCACCGTGAACCACACGCGACCGGACAGCGGCGCGAGGCGCCGGGTGGGCTCGCTCGCGGGCGCGAGGCGATCTCGGGACATCGGCATCCTTGCTCACGATCCAGGGGGTGCGTTCGATCCTAGGCCGGAGATCCCCTGGAGCGGGATCAGCATTCGATGACGTTGACCGCGAGGCCGCCTTCGCTCGTTTCTTTGTACTTCGTCGACATGTCGATGCCGGTCTGACGCATCGTCTCGACGACGGTGTCGAGCGAGACGAAGTGCGAGCCGTCGCCGCGCAGCGCGAGCCGGGCCGCCGTGACGGCGGTCGACGCGGCGATCGCATTGCGCTCGATGCAGGGGATCTGCACGAGCCCGCCGACGGGGTCGCACGTGAGACCGAGGTGATGCTCCATGGCGATCTCGGCGGCGTTCTCGATCTGCCGATTCGTGCCGCCCATGACCGCCGTCAAGCCTCCCGCCGCCATGGCGCATGCGGAGCCGACTTCGGCCTGGCATCCGCCTTCGGCCCCCGAGATCGACGCGTTCGCTTTGAACAGCGAGCCCAGCGCCGTGGCCGTCAGCAGGAACCGACGGATGCCGCGCCGCCGGTTCGCCTCGGCGAGCGCGGCCGGCGAGCCTTCGACGAGCTCGGGCACGGGCGGGTGGAACCCCATCAGGGCACTGCCGACGAGCTCGCCGTAAGGGGTGACGGCATTGCCGGCGCCGAGGCCCGAGTCCGCGAGGAAGCGCCACCAGTACATCGCGACAGCGGGCACGATCCCCGCGGCGCCGTTCGTCGGCGCCGTGACCACGCGCCCGCCCGCGGCGTTCTCTTCATTGACGGCGAGCGCGAACGCGCCGAGCCATTCACCGGGAAGCTCACGGTGGCCCGAGGACTCGGCTTCGTCGAGTTGCGCGCGGATCGAGGCCGCACGCCGCTTGACCTGCAGGATGCCGGGGAGCACACCGTCGGCGTTCAGCCCGGCTCCGACGCACCCGGCCATGGCGTCCCAGATGCCGTCGAGCTTCGCCGCGATCTCGGTGTCGCTGCGCAGCGCCTGCTCATTGATGCGCGCCGCTTCGGCGATCGTGATGCCGCGCTCGTCGCACAGGGCGAGAAGCTCGTCGGCGCTGGCGAAGTCGAGCGGATACGCGTGAGCCTGCACGCGCGGCGGCTCGCCGTCGCGGCGGATGAACCCGCCCCCGACGGAGTAGTACGTCTCGCGCAGCACGAGGCCCTCGTCGGATACCGGCGCGGGGGGCAGCATCGCCGCCCCCGTCTCGCGGAAGACCGCTCCCGCCGCCGTGATCGGCCCTGCCGTCGAGCGAGACCACGCCTCGAGCGACATGGCGTTCGGGTGTCCCGGCAGGCGCGTGCGCGGCGCGAAGACGACGTCGCGCTTCGCGAACGGCACGCAGCGCTCCCCCGCGAGCACGAGATCGGCGCCGTCCGGCCAATCGCTCCAGGCCGACCGCACGGCATCCGGATCCACCGTCTCGGGTTCGAGTCCCTGCAGGCCCGCGACGATCGCGTCGGGCGTGCCGTGACCGATCCCCGTCGCCCCCAGCGACCCGTACAGCGTGCACGTGATGCGCGCGACGTCGCCGAGAAGTCCGAGCTCGCGAAGACGGGTCGCGAAATCGAGGGCCGCCCGCATGGGACCAACCGTGTGGGAGCTCGAGGGGCCTACTCCGATGGAGAACAACTCGAACGCCGAGACGTATGCGCTCACATCACCAGGCTACGTCGTCGCGTCACGGAAGGGGTGTTTCGGGGCCAACGGCGGTAGGATCGAAACTTCATCCGTTCACTTCGTGGAGGTTGCCGTGTCTGTTGCAGAAGAGCCGATCTGGCTGACGCAGGATGCCCTGAATCAGTTGCAGCAGGAACTGGACGATCTCACCAAGAGCGACGTCGCCGACGACGTCTCGTCGGCTCGCATCGTCGAACTGCGCGGCCTCATCCGCCGCGCGCAGGTCGGATCGATGGCCGATGACGGACTCGTCGAGCCGGGCATGCGTGTCACGGTCGAATTCGAATCCGACAACTCGCAGGAGACGTTCCTGCTCGGCGCCCGCGCACTGCTGGGCCCGGTCGGCGACATGGCCGTGTACTCGCCCGAATCGCCCCTGGGGCAGGCCATCGTCGGCTCCCACCCCGGAGACCGCCTGACCTATCGCGCCCCGAACGGCGTGAACATCGCCGTCAAGATCATCGCGGCCGTCCCCCACGGCTGACCGCCGATCGCTCTCGCGGTCGCGCATGACGGGCGACCGCGAGAGCGAGCCGACGATCAGCGCTTGCGCGTGCGGACAACGTCTTCCTGCGACTTCTCGCGCTTGAGCGCCCGCTTCTCCTTCAGCGACAGCTGCGCCGCCTTCTTGCCGTTCTCTTTCGTTGCCATCGGATACTCACTTCCCTTGTGACAGCTGGTGGGTATTCCGGCCGACCATAGCCCAGCCCCCGAGGGAAGTCGAACCTGTCGCGCGGGCGTCAGTCCGCGGCGACGGATGCTGCCGCGCTGTGCTCGCGGATCGTGTTGATGATCCCCGAGAAATCCTGATTCGCTCCGTCGCCCTCGGCGAAGGCGACGTAGATGTCCCGCGCGAGCGAGCCGAGCCGCGCGTCGACTCCGGTGAGGTCGATCGCCTGACCGGCCAGCGACAGATCCTTCGCCATGAGGGTCCCTGCGAAACCCGGCTGGTAGTCCCGATTGGCGGGGCTGGTCGGCACCGGGCCCGGCACGGGGCAGTTCGTCGTGAGCGCCCAGCACTGACCCGACGCGTTGGATGCCACGTCGTAGAGCGCCTGATGCGACAGTCCCAGCCGTTCACCGATGACGAACGCCTCGGCAACGGCGATCTGCGAGATGCCGAGGATCATGTTGTTGCAGACTTTGGCGGCCTGCCCGAGGCCGGAGCCTCCGCAGTGCACGATTCGCTTGCCCATCGCCTCGAGCACGGGCAGCGCCTCGGCGAAGTCGGCGTCGCTGCCACCGACCATGAAGGCGAGTGTCGCGTTCTCTGCCCCGACGACGCCGCCCGAGACGGGGGCGTCGAGCGCGCGGTGACCGGCGGCGATCGCGGCTTCGGCGGCCAGACGCGCTTCGTCGACGGCGATCGTGGACGAGTCGATGAAGAGCGTGCCGGGGCGCGCCGCGGCGAGCAGCCCGGGCTCGTCCGCGGTGCCGTACGCGGCCAGGACGTGTCGGCCGGCGGGAAGCATCGTGATCACGATGTCCGCCGCTGCGGCGGCCTCGGTGCCGGCGGCCACGAGCTCGACTCCCGAGGCGGCGGCGGCATCGCGGATCTCGGCGACGAGGTCGAAGCCGAGCACACGGTGCCCTGCTCTGACGAGGTTCGCCGCCATGGGTCCGCCCATGTGGCCGAGTCCGATGAATGCGATGGTGCTCATGGGGTTCCCTTCGTCGCCGGTCATCGGCCTTGCTCGATCACTGCGCGACCGACGATCAGCTGCATGATCTCGTTCGTTCCCTCGAGGATCTGATGCACGCGCAGATCACGCACGACCCTCTCGATGCCGTATTCGTGCAGATAACCGTAGCCGCCGTGCAGCTGCAGCGCGGCGTTGGCGACATCGAAGGCGGCATCCGTCGCGAAACGCTTCGCGAGCGCACACGCGACGGCGACGTCGGGGGCAGCGGCATCCATCTTCTCGGCGGCCCGCTCGAGCAGCGCTCGTGCGGCCTGCAGATCCGTCTCCATCTCGGCGAGCCGGAAGACGATGGTCTGGTTCGCCGTGAGCGGCAGCCCGAAGACGTGCCGGTCCTGGACATACGAGACGGCACGGTCGAGGGCCCACTGGGCGCCGCCGAGCGAGCAGGCGCCGATGTTGACACGGCCGCCGTTGAGGCCCTTCATGGCGATGCCGAATCCGTCGCCCTCGTCGCCGAGCCGGTTCGCCACCGGCACGCGCACGTCCTCGAGGATCACCTGGCGGGTCGGCTGGGCGTTCCAGCCCATCTTCTTCTCGTTCGGGCCGAACGACAGCCCCGGCGTATCGGCGGGAACGACGATGGCGCTGATGCCGCGGGAGCCCGGGCCGTTCGTGCGGGCCATCACGATGTAGACGGCCGACGAACCCGCGCCCGAGATGAACTGCTTCACGCCGTTGATGACGTACTCGTCGCCCTCGCGCCGCGCGCTCGTCGTGATCGCCGCCGCATCCGAGCCCGCGCCCGGCTCGGTGAGGCAGTAGCTGCCGAGATCCTCCATCGTCGCGAGCTTCGGGATCCACCGCGCCCGCTGCTCGGCGTCACCGAAGGTGTCGATCATCCACACGACCATGTTGTGGATCGAGATGTAGGCCGCGATCGTCGTGTCGCCCTTGGCGAGCTCTTCGAAGATCGCCAGCGCATCCTGACGGGACAGGCCCGACCCGCCGAACTCCTCGCGCGCATAGATGCCGCCCAGACCCATCTGACCGGCCTGGTGCAAGGTGTCGATCGGGAAATGCTTGTCCGCATCCCACGTGCCCGCGTGCGGGGCGAGCGCTGCCTCGGCGAAATCGCGGACCGCCTCGACGAGGGCGGCGCGCTCCTCTGTCATTCCCGCGCTCATGATCAGTGCATCGTCGGGATGACGAAGCTCGCGCCTTCCTTGAGATCGTGCGACAGCCAGCGGCTCGTCACGGTCTTGGTCTTGGTGTAGAACCGGAACGCGTCGGGACCGTGCTGGTTGAGGTCGCCGAATCCGGACTTCTTCCAGCCGCCGAACGTGTGGTATGCGATCGGCACGGGGATGGGCACGTTGACCCCCACCATCCCGGTGTCGACGCGGGCGGCGAAGTCGCGGGCGGCATCCCCGTCGCGGGTGAAGATCGAGACGCCGTTGCCGTACTCGTGCGTCGACGGAAGGCTCAGGGCCTGTTCGTAGTCGTCGGCGCGCACGATGATCAGCACGGGCCCGAAGATCTCTTCCCGGTAGATCGTATGCTCGGGCTCGACGTGGTCGAACAGGGTCGGGCCGAGGTAGAAGCCGTTCTCGTAGCCGGGGACCTCGTAGCCGCGGCCATCGGCCAGCAGGGTCGCCCCCTCGTCCACGCCGACCTGGATGTAGTGCTCGACGCGCTGCTTGGCCTCGGCCGTCACGAGCGGACCGTAGTCGTTGCTCTCGTCGAGGGCGGGGCCGACCTTCAGGGTCGCCACGCGCTCGGCGAGCTTCGCGGCGAGCGCGTCGCCGGTCTGCTTGCCCACCGGCACGGCGACCGAGATCGCCATGCAGCGCTCGCCCGCAGACCCATAGCCGGCGCCGATGAGCGCATCGGCGACCTGATCGAGGTCGGCATCCGGCATGACGATCATGTGGTTCTTCGCGCCGCCGAAGCACTGCGCGCGCTTGCCGTTGGCGGCGGCGGTCTCGTAGATGTACTGCGCGATGGGGGTCGAGCCGACGAACCCGACGGCCTTGACGCGGTCATCGTGCAGGATCGCGTCGACGGCCTCCTTGTCGCCGTTGACGACGTTGAGCACGCCTTCGGGGAGCCCGGCCTCGAGGAAGAGTTCGGCCAGGCGCAGGGGAACCGAGGGGTCGCGCTCGCTCGGCTTCAGGATGAACGCGTTGCCCGCGGCCAGCGCCGGTCCGGCCTTCCACAGCGGGATCATGGCGGGAAAGTTGAACGGCGTGATCCCCGCGACGACGCCGAGCGGCTGGCGCATCGAGTACACGTCGATCCCGGTGCCGGCACCGCTGGAGTACTCCCCCTTCAGCAGGTGGGGCGCTCCGGCAGCGAACTCGACGACCTCGACACCGCGCTGGATGTCTCCGATCGCATCGGGCACGGTCTTGCCGTGCTCGCTCGACAGCATCCGCGCGAGGGTCGGCGTGTCCTTCGCGACGAGGTCGAGGAACTTCAGCAGCACGCGCGCCCGCTTCTGCGGGTTCTGCGCCGCCCACTCGACCTGCGCCGCTTCGGCGTTGCCGATCGCCGCCTGCACTTCGGCCGTGCTCGCCAGCGGAACGCGGGCCTGCACCTCGCCGGTGCTCGGGTCGAAGACGTCGCCGAAGCGGCCGGATGTGCCGGCGACGCGAGCGCCGCCGATGAAGTGGGTGAGTTCTCGCGTCATAGAAGTACTATGACATTCAACTATCTAATCTGCAATCAAAAGATCGCGATCGACGGATCGACGCGCCCCCGGCGATACGGTGGATGCCAGGAAGGAGCCCCTCTTGCCCCCCAAGCCGCTGCACGTCGACCCCATCGCCGAAGCCCGGCGTCAGTGGATCGCGCACGGCTGGGGCGAAGCGGCGGACGGTATGGCGGCCGTGACATCGGTCATGCGCGCGCACCAGCTGATGCTCGCCGAGGTCGAGAAGACCCTGCGGCCGTTCTCGCTGTCCTTCGCCCGGTTCGAGATGCTGCGACTGCTGGCGTTCAGCAAAGAAGGCACGATGCCGATGGCCAGCGCGACAGCCCGACTCCAGGTGCACCCCGCGAGCGTGACCAACACGGTCGCCCGGCTGGAACGCGACGGGCTCGTGCGCCGCGATCCCCACCCCCGCGACGGTCGAGCCGCGCTGCTGACCATCACGCCGGCAGGGTACGAGATCACGGAGGCTGCCACGGCCGCGCTCAACGAGCAGGTCTTCGCGCAGGTCTGCGAAGAGGTGATCCCGCCGCTGACACAGTCGATCGCGAAGCTGCGGCTCGACGCCGGGGACTTCTCGATGCCGGCACCGGCTCCCGAACCTCTCGTCTGAGCCGCGACACCGGGGCGTAGCATCCATCACCCCTGGTCGATAGGGGGCAGACATCGCCGCGGCGCGCTCCTTACTCTGAGGGTCGAATCCCGCGAGTGAAGGAGCCCACCATGCCCGAAGCACCCGTCGCCAAGCACGCCCAGTCGCTCGCCGATGACGAAGGAGGCATGCCCGAGCAGCAGCAGTCCCCTCCCGGCCTGACCGCGCCTATGCATCCCCGTCCCGACCACGGCGAGGAGTCCTGGCAGGGCCGCGGACGCCTCGACGGGCTGAAGGCGTTCATCACGGGCGGGGACTCGGGGATCGGCCGGGCCGTCGCGATCGCGTTCGCGCGGGAGGGCGCCGATGTCGCGATCAGCTACCTGCCCGAGGAGGAAGAGGACGCGCGTGACGTGGCGCACTGGATAGAGAAGGCCGGCCGCACGGCCGTGCTGCTGCCGGGAGACCTGCGCGACGAACAGACCTGCCGCGACGTCGTGACCCGTGCCGCGGAGGAACTCGGCGGACTCAACATCGTCGCCAACAATGCCGGGTTCCACTGGGCGCGCGGCGAAGAGGGTTTGAAGGGGCTCGCGGCCGAAGACCTGCACCGTGCCGTCGAGACCAACCTGTACGCGACGCTGTGGGTCAGCCAGGCGGCGCTGGAGCACCTCGACCGCGGCGACTGCATCATCAACACGAGTTCCGTGCAGGCGTACGATCCGTCGGTCACGATGATCGACTACGCCGCGACGAAGGCGGCGATCAACAACCTCACCGTGAATCTCGCGCGCGAGCTCGGACCCGACGGGATCCGCGTCAACGCCGTCGCCCCCGGCCCCGTCTGGACCCCGCTGCAGCCGGCGACGAAGGAACCCGCCGCCGTCGCGAACATGGGCAAGGACACTCCGCTCGGCCGCATCGGCCAGCCCGCGGAACTGGCCGGCGCGTATGTCTTCCTCGCCTCCCCCGCCGAGGCGAGCTACGTCAGCGGGACGGTCGTCGGCGTGACCGGCGGCCTGCCGGTCTTCTGAACACGCGATCCTCCGTGCTCGCTGCGACCCCGCGTCGACGCACGACCGGCATCTTCGGCTGGACGGCGGGATGCTACGCCGCCAACTGCGCGCTGGGGCTCACGGTCGCCCTCGGGTGGGTCGACACGCGTCGCGCGCGCTGGGTGCACCACGCGCTCTACATCGCCACGTCCGCGCTGACCGCGGCTGCGGTGAGCTCGGCGTGGTGGGGGCGCCCGCGGGATCGGAGTCGTCGAGCGGCGTTGGCGCTCGCTCCCGCGGTCGGGCCCCTCGCGGCGATCCCCTTCGCCGGAACACACACGCGGCGGCATCCGATCCTCGCGCTGACCGCAGCGCCGTTCGTGATCGCCGCCGTCATCCGATCAGCGTGAGGAGTCCCATGGAGTTCTTGGATGTCATCCGCCGTCGCAAGACGACGAACGGTCCGTTCCTTCCTGACCCGGTGTCGCCGGCGCATCAGCGCCTGCTGCTCGAGGCGGCGAGCCGTGCCCCGTCGCAGCTGAACAGTCAGCCGTGGCGCTTCATCGTCATCGAGCACCGCGACACGATCGAGACGATCGCGCGCATCTCGGGCGAGAGCATGACCGAGGTGATGTCGAACGGCACGTTCTTCGAGCGCGACAAGCCGTACTTCCGCTTCAGCGAGGCCGAGATGGAGCACGAGCGCAGCGGGATGCTGTTCGACAAGCTCCCGGCACCGCTGCGGCCCTTCACGGGCCAGGTGTTCACGTCGCGTGGCCAGAAGCTCATGAACGCTCTCGGCGTGCCGAAGACCCTCGGGGCCGAGAACCGCAGGCTGGTCGCCGGATCTCCACTGCTTCTGGCCGTCATGCTCGATCGCAGCGAGTACCGGCCGGGCGAGCTGTCGTCGTTCTACTCGGTCTTCAGCATGGGCGCCGCGATGGAGAACGTCTGGCTCACGACGGTGGAGCTCGGGATGGGGATCCAGTTCATCTCGTTCCCGATGGAAGCACCGGGGCGGTGGCAGGAGATCGTCGATCTGCTGCGGGTTCCCGACGACCTCGAGCTCATGGCCGTCTACCGACTGGGCTATCTGCCGCCCGAGCAGCGGCGCCCCGCGATCGACTGGTCGAGCTCTCAACGCAAGCTGCCGTCGCAGTTCGTGTTCCGCGAGACGTGCGACACCGCGCAGGAGGGCTGGGACGACGTGACCGCGTGAGCCGGCCGACAGCGGAGACACGAAAGCCCGCGATTGCTCGCGGGCTTTCGATCATGACTGTCTCAACACAGTACGCGCGCCTCGAGGGACTCGAACCCCCAACCTTCTGATCCGTAGTCAGATGCTCTATCCATTGAGCTAGAGGCGCATGGCCCGCGCTTGCGCTCGGGCCAGCGTCCAGAATACCCCACGCTCGCGTTCGTCGCGAATCGACGTCACTCCTCCGCGTCGGAGTCCTGCGGGTCGGCGGAACGACGCCGATGCGCGGCGAGACGCGGCAGATCGATGAGGCGCAGGGACTGCATCCGGGCGGCGCGCATGCGCTCGTAATCGGGGTCGAGGTCGGGCCGCATGCCCTCGACCGTGAGGCGGCGCTGCAGATTCGCCTCGACGTCTCCCCACGCGGCATCCCTCGATGCTTCGACCAGCGACCGGACGGCATCGGGATCGTCGGCCCGCTGGCGCAGCTCTTTCGCGACACCGACGTACTGCTTGTGGCGCTTGCGGAGGTTGCGGGTATCCCGGTCACGGTAGTCGTGCGTTCCGTCGGGGTCGGTGAACTTGCCCCACGCGCGGCGGCGCTGCTGCTTCGCGAGGTCTGCCGCGGCCTCCTGCTCGGTCGCGAGCGAGAGCAGGGCATCACGCGCGACGGGAGCGAAGCGCTCGACGTCGAAGGGGGCGCCGTGCGCGATCGTCTCGACGAGGATGTGGTTGCGCACCACCAGTCTGGCTGCGGCGAACGCGATGGACACGCCCTCGGCGATCGCGTCCGTGGTCTTGCTCACAGCACCTCCCCCCACGAGGCTATCGTCCGGGGCGACATGCGAGAGTCGGATGCCGCGAGTCAGCCCGAGAGCTTGGCGACGATCGCCGCGATGCGTCTCGCGCGGGTGTCGGCGGCCTTCGCGCCCTCGACGTTCGTCACGTGCGCTTTGCGTGCGCTCGGCGCCAGCCGGTCGAACGCCGCCCGCACGTCGGCGTCGGCGAGCGCGGCCGCCAGATCATCGGGCACGTCGACCTCGCGCGGCGCCGTGTCGAGGGTGATCTCGACGGTGATGGGGTCGCCGCCATTCAGCCCCGTCGCGGCACGCTTGTCCGAGCTGAACGGGATGAGGTACTTGCCACCCATCACAGCGACCGTGCTGCGGTACGCGAACCCGTTCACCGTGACGTCGACGGGCGGCCGCTTGCCGGCGCCGAGCTCGTCGATGAGTTCCGGTGGGACCTCGATCCCGGTGTTGTTGCCGCTCAAGAACAGCGTCGTCTCGAATCGCATGGCACGATTCTGCCACCGGCGACACGCGCGTCGGTAGCAATCTGCACGCGCGAACGCAACCCCCGCTGAGTTTCGCGGCGGTCCCCGTAACGTCGATGTCACGCGAAACCACGGAAGGAGCAGGACCATGGGATTCCTGGATGACGCGAAGGATACGGCCGATGCTGTCGGCGACAAGATCAAGGACACGTGGGAGGACACCACGGACCGCATCGGAGACAAAGCCGACGAGATGAAGGCCGACGCCGAGGTGAAGCGTGCCGAAGCCGAACGGGACTCGGTGAAGACCCGCAACGAGATCAAAGAAGACCTCAGGGACTGATTCCCTGACCACACTGCGCCGTCGCCGAGCATGCGCGGGACCCTGGAGAGTACTCGGGGGTTTCGCAGCATCCGGTGAATGAGTGCGCAAGACGCCCGTCAGGATGCCACGCATCCCGACGGGCGTCCTCGTTTCGCGACGCCTCAGCCGATCGCGCAGATGCGCCAGCCGGCCTCGGCCTCCGCTCCCGGCTCGAGCGCGATGAGCCCCGAGTCATGCCGATAGCGGTCGGCGTTGAAGGCGTCGGGCGCGCACGTCATCGGCTCGACCGCGAGACCCAGGCGGCTCAGTGCGGGTTCGGGCTTGTCGGCGGTGTGGACCTGCACCCACGGGCACGCGGCGCCCCACGACATCGCGACGCCTGAGCCGGCGGCATCCGTCACCCGTACCGTCACGTCGCCGTCCTCGCCGCGGAGAAGGCCCGTGTAGGCGTGGTCGAGCTCGACGGAGCCGACGCGGCGCGCGCTGCGGAAGTCGAACCGCTCGGGATCGGCGTCGACCGCGACGACCCGGGTCGGCGCGAGCCTGTCGGCCGTCACCTCGAGCACCTCGCCGGCGGGGAGCTCGAGGGTCCAGTCGTCGACCGTGCCCTCTCCGGCGACGAGATACGGGTGCGGTCCGACGCCCCACGGGGCCGGCTCACTCGACTCGTTGCGCGCCGTCACGGTCTGCGTCAGACCGTCGGGCCCGAGCGAATAGGTCGTGAAGACGATGATGCGCCACGGGTACGCGGTCTGCGGCTGGATCGCGGCGGCGAGCGTCACATGGTCGGGGCCCTTGTCGATCGCCTCGAAGTCGAGCCACGCGGCCAGGCCGTGCAGCGCGTGGCCGCGCGCGGGCTCGGTGAGCGGCAGGCGGAAGTCCCGCCCGCCGAAGGAGTACGCGCCGTCGACGACGCGGTTCGGCCACGGCGCGAGGGTCGCCCCGCGGTACGAGGGACGCACGTCATCGGCGCCGAAGGGCACGACGAGATCTCGCCCCCGGTAGGTCAGCGAACGCAGCGTCGCGCCGACGCTCGCCACGACGGCTTCGTAGTCGCCGGCGCGCAGCGCGTGCTGAGTGCCGGAGGTCGCGGTTCGTGCCATGGATCAGATTCCCTGAGCGAGTCGGTAATACGCCTGGTTCCACCGCAGCTCGCGCTGGAACCCGCGGACCGTGGTGTCTTCGTCGATGACGACGAGCTCGGTGGCGGCGATCTCCGCGAAGTCACGGAACACCTCGACGCCGACGGCGGTCGTCATCACAGTATGGTGCGCGGCGCCCGCCGTCAGCCAGCAGGCCGCCGACGTGGCGAAGTCGGGTGCGGGCTTCCACACGGCGCGACCGACCGGGAGATTCGGCAGGTCGGGCGCCTCGACGTTCTCGACGACGTTGGCGACGAGGCGGAACCGGTCACGCATGTCGCTCATCGCGACGACGAGGGCCGCCCCCGGATCGGCGGTGAAGACGAGCCGGACGGGGTCGTCCTTGCCGCCGATCCCGAGCGGATGCACCTCGAGACGCGGCCGCGCGTTCGTGAGCGAGGGCGACACCTCGAGCATGTGCGCGCCGAGGATCTTCTCCTCACCGGCGACGAGGTCGTACGTGTAGTCCTCCATGAGGCTGGCCCCGCCCGGCAGGCCCGCACCCATGACGTTCGCGACGCGCACGAGGATCGCCGTCTTCCAGTCGCCCTCCGCACCGAAGCCGTACCCCTCGGCCATGAGCCGCTGAACCGCCAGGCCCGGCAGCTGCTTCAGGGCGCCGAGATCTTCGAACGACGTCGTGAAGGCACCGAAGCCGCCCTCCTCGAGGAACGAGCGCAGGCCGAGCTCGATCGCCGCGCCGTCACGGAGCGACTGGTGGCGCTCAGCGCCGGGCCGCAGCTCCCCCGTGACGTCGTATTCGTCGAGGTACACCGCGACGAGGTCGTCGATCGCGGCATCCGTCACCTGCCCGACCGCCTCGGCGAGTTCGTTGACGCCCCACGTGTTGACCTGCACGCCGAAGCGCAGCTCGGCCTCGGTCTTGTCGCCCTCGCTGACGCCGACGTAGCGCATGTTGTCGCCGAACCGCGCGAGCTTGAGCGTGCGGGATGCCGCCCACCCGGCCGCCGCGCGCTGCCAATCCTCGATCTGCTGACGCACGGCGGGGTTCGTCACGTGACCGACGACGGTCTTGCGGGCGACGCCCAGGCGCGTCTGGATGTACCCGAATTCGCGGTCGCCGTGCGCTGCCTGGTTGAGGTTCATGAAGTCGAAGTCGATCTCGGACCACGGCAGTTCGACGTTCGCCTGCGTGTGCAGGTGCAGAAGCGGCTTGCGCAGCGCATCGAGTCCCGCGATCCACATCTTGGCGGGGCTGAACGTGTGCATCCAGGCGATGATGCCGATGACGTCGTCGCGGGCGTTGGCCTCGAGCGCGAGGCGGCGGATGCTGTCGGCGTCGGTCAGCACGGGCTTCCACACGACGGTGACGGGAAGGTCCGCCAGACCCTCCACGACGGCCTGCGACTGCGACGCGACCTGACGCAGCGTCTCGTCGCCATAGAGGCCCTGGCTGCCCGTGACGAACCACACTTCGTAGCCGTCGAGGGAGGTGGAAAGGGGTGTGCGGGTCATGAGGATGTCCTTCGATGAGCGCAGGTCGCGCGAGCCGGGAATCCGGATGCGGGGCCGGCTTCGCGCGATTTGCGGAGCGGAACGGGGTCAGAGAGCGGCGACGGCAGCGGCCTCGACGGCGAGCCCGGCGCGGTAGCGCTCGAGGTACGCGTCGAACCCGGCGATGTCCGCGGGGTCGGGGTCGGCGGTCACGACGACGGCGTCCGCGAAGACGCGGTCATCGAGATACGAGGAAAGAGAGGCGTCGGACGTGCCCGCTCCAGAGGCCGCGGGCTCGAGGAGCGTGCCGGGGTGGGCTGCGGCAGTGCGCGCATAGGCGGCGAGCACCGCGATGCCCCACGCGCCACCCTCGGACGCGGTGTCGCGGACCGAGACGGGTGCCGCCAGTGCGCCGGCGAGGAAGCGCTGGGCGACGCCGGCCGTGCGGAACAGGCCCCCGTGCGCGAACATCCGATCGAGTGCGACGCCCTCGTCGGTGAGCACGCGCATGCCCAGCGCGAGGGTTCCGAAGACGCCGTAAAGCTGGGCGCGCATGAGATTGGCGAGCGTGAGGACGCTGTCGGGCGTTCGCACCACGAGCGGTCGGCCCTCGGCGAGACCGGCGATCGGCTCGCCGGCCAGGTGGTTGTAGGCGAGGATCCCGCCCGCGTCGGCTGCCCCGTCGATCGCTTCGCGGAACAGCACGTCGAACACGGCGTCGAGCTCGAGGGGAGCATCGGCGGCCGCGGCGAACCGGGCGAACAGGCCCGCCCACGCGGCGAGCTCGCTCGCGCCGTTGTTGCAGTGCACCATCGCGACGGGGTCTCCCGCGGGCGTCGTGACGACGTCGAGCTCGTGGTGCAGCCGCGCGAGCGGACGCTCGAGCACGACCATCGCGAAGATGCTGGTGCCGGCGCTCACGTTGCCCGAGCGGGGGGCCACGGCGTTCGTCGCGACCATTCCCGTGCCCGCATCGCCCTCGGGCGGGCAGAGCAGGGCGCCGGGCTCGAGGGCACCCGACGGGTCGAGCAGCGCCGCTCCTTCGGCGGTGAGCCGCCCGGCGGAATCGCCCGCTGCGAGCACTTCGGGAAGCAGCTCGGCGATCGGGGCCGGACCGCCGAGGCCGTCGTAGCGAGCGGCGAGAGCGGCGTCATACGTGCCGGTCGCCGCATCGATGGGGAACATGCCCGACGCGTCGCCGATGCCCAGCACCTTGCAGCCGGTCAAGCGCCAGTGCACGTAGCCGGCGAGCGTCGTCAGGAATCGCACGCGCCGGACGTGCGGCTCGGCGTCGAGCACCGCCTGTCGCAGGTGCGCGACCGACCAGCGGAGCGGAATGTTGACGCCGAGCAGATCGGTCAGCTCGGCGGCGGCAGGACCCGTCGTGGTGTTGCGCCAGGTGCGGAACGGCACGAGGAGTTCGTCGGTCTCGTCGAAGGCCAGATAGCCGTGCATCATCGCCGACACGCCCATCGCGCCGATCCGCTCGAGGGGGATGCCATGACGCTCGCGGACGTCGGCGGCGAGCGCGGCGTAGGCCGAGCGGACTCCCTCCCAGACGTCGTCGAGCGAATAGGTCCAGACACGGTCCTCGAAGCGGTTCTCCCACTCGTGCGAACCGGTGGCGAGCACGATCGACGGCTCGTCGGCGTCGACGAGGCACGCCTTGATGCGCGTCGATCCGAGCTCGATCCCGAGCGCCGTGCGCCCGGCTGCGATGGCGTTCATCGGCGATCGTCCCCGCTCTGCCCGTACACGTTCTGGTAGCGCTCGTAGAGGCGGTCGATCGACTCCTGCGGGATCGGGATCAGCGGGCCGGCTTCGCGCGCCAGGTGCACCGTGCGCGCCGCGTCTTCGCACATGACGGCGGCCTTGACGGCGTCCCGCGCCGTGACGCCGATCGTGAAGGGGCCGTGGTTCTGCATGAGCACGGCACGACTGCGGTGACCCGTGAGCGTGTCGACGATCCCGCGCCCGATCGAGTCGTCGCCGATGATCGCGAACGGGCCGATCGGGATCGGCCCGCCGAACTCGTCGGCCATCCCCGTGATGACGCACGGGATCTCTTCGCCGCGCGCGGCCCAGGCGACGGCGTAGGTGGAGTGCGTGTGCACGACTCCCCCGACCTCGGGCATGTGCCGGTAGACGTAGGCATGGGCGGCCGTGTCGCTCGACGGGCTGCGGTGGCTGCCGTGCGAACCGGGGACGGTGAGGCCGTCGAGGTCGCAGAGGATCATGTCGTCGGCGGTGAGCTCGTCGTACGAGACGCCGGACGGCTTGATCACGAACAGATCGGCGCCGGGCACGCGTCCGGAGATGTTCCCGCCCGTCCACACGACGAGGCCGTAGCGCACGAGCTCGCCGTGCAGTCGCGCGACGTCGTCGCGGGTCGCGGCGATGGCCGCCTCGACGTCGGGGGCGAAGGTGCGGCCCGCAGCAGCCGCGTCGGAAGTCGTCACGATGTCCTCCATCGGTTTCGCGTCGATGTTACCGGTACCACGCGCGATCGACCACCCGCTGCCCGCGCCGCGTCGACCGTCGCCGAGCCGAGCCGAGCCGAGCCGAGCCGAGCCGACGCCCGCTCTGCCCTGACCGCGAGACCGCAACGGGCCGCCGAGACTGCGGGTATACGCCGCAGTCTCGAGCTGCGGTTGCATTCTCGCGGTCAGGAGAGGGGATGCGGCGGGGGCGCTGTCGAGTCGCGCACGACGAGCACGGGGGCGGCCACGGGCGGTTCGGTCCCGCCCCGCACGACCGCGACGGCGCGGCGGGCCTCGCCGGGCAGGTCGACGCGCACGGTCGTGAGCGCGGGAGCGTAGAAAGCAGCGTCGGGGTTGTCGTCGAACCCCGTCACGCTGATGTCGCGGGGCACCTCGACCCCCTCTCCGCGCAGGCCCGCGACGAGCCCGAGCGCCATCTGGTCGTTCGCGACCACGACGGCCGTCGGTCCGCGGCCGTCACGTGCGGCGACGGCGACCTCGTTCGCGAGCCGGGCGCCGGCTGCGGCGCTCCAGTCTCCGCTCCAGCGGGGACCGTCCGCGATGCCCGCCGCACGCAGGGCGTGCTCGGCGCCCTCGTCACGCGCGACGGCCTCGAGCCAGTCGGCCGGACCCGCGACGCGCGCGATCCGACGGTGGCCGAGCGCGACGAGGTGCTCGACGGCGAGCGCCATACCCGCCCGCTGCCTGTCGGTCCCTCGGCCGGCGTGCAGCGCGACGAGCGGAGTTCCCGCGACGGCGTGCTCGAGCGCGGCGAGGCTCGCCGCATGCGGCGCGAGTGCGACGAGCCCGTCGACTCCCTGCGCGAGCAGGCGGTCGGCCGCCGAGACGACGGACTCGGGGTCGGCAGCGTCAGCGTAGGCGGTCGCCGTCCATCGGCCGGCCTCGCGCGCCGCGGCTTCGAGCGCGGCGATGCCGACCGACGGCCCGTACAGGGTCGCATCCGACGCGATGACACCGAGCGTGCGCGTCTCGCGCGTTCCGAGTGTGCGGGCGGCGTTGTTGATCCGGTAGCCGAGCTCGGCCATCGCCGCGAGCACGCGCGCCCGCGTCTCCGGCCGGATGCTCGCGTGCTCGTTCAGCACGCGGGAGACGGTCTGGGCCGAGACTCCGGCCGCGCGGGCGACGTCCCGCACGCCCACGCGCCCGCGGCGCGCCGGTTCGGTCTCGTTCTCGCCCATCGCGCTCACCCTACCGGCGCTCATCTCGCCTCCCGCGTCGCCGGGGACGCTCCTCGCCGTGCCGTGGGCGGCCGGCGTCGCGGCATCCGCCATCCGAACAACGGATGCCGGCGCGGCTGAAACTCGCTCGCCCCGGAACGTCCTGCCCGCTCGCCGGAGGCGACGGAGTCAGGCGAACGAAGGGATGCCGCCCGTCGCCAGCGGGGCCCGGCCGGCGAGGCGCCGGACCGAGCTGAGCCGAAGCAACCCCACCAAGTCGGCGAGCCACGCCGAGCCACGCCAAGCCACGCCAAGCCAAGCCAAGCCAAGCCACGCCCCGAGCCCCGCCGAGCCGACCGGACCGGACCGGAGTCGAATCGCACCGACCCCGGCGACCCGAGCCGCGACCCGCGACCCGCGAAGGATCAGGACGCGGGGGCGAATACCCCGTCGACGCGACGCGGGATGCCGAGCGGGTTGGCGTCCTGCAGCGCGGCCGGCAGCAGTGCATCGGGCACGTTCTGGTAGGTCACGGGGCGCAGGAACCGCGTGATCGCGGCGGCGCCGACCGACGTCGTGCCCACGGCCGTCGTCGCGGGGTACGGTCCGCCGTGCTGCTGCGCCCACGTCACCGACACGCCCGTCGGCCACTGGTTCCACAGCACACGACCGGCCTTCGTCGCCAGGATCGGGATCAGCTCGCCCGCGACGGCGTCGTCGGCCTCGCCGATGATCGTCGCCGTGAGCTGCCCGTCGAGCACCGCGGCGACCTCCACGAGCTCGGACTCGTCCTCGTACGTCGCGACGAGTGCCCCGGGGCCGAACATCTCGGCGATGAGCCCCTCGGGGTCCTCGCGCAGGGCCGCGGCGGTCGTCTTGAGCAGCACCGGGGCGGGGTCGCCGTCGGCGGTCGGAGCGCCCACGAGCACCGAGACGTCGTCACGGCCCGCGGTCTGCTCGACGGCCGTGCGGAATCCGTCGGCGATGCCGGGGTTCAGCAGCGCTGCCGGCGCCGGCAGCGACGCACCGGCGAAGAGAGCCTCGAGGTTCGAGTCCGACGGCACGAGCAGCACGCCGGGCTTGGTGCACAGCTGACCCGCACTCCCGGTCACCGACGCGAGGAAGTCGGTCGCGATCGTCTCGCCACGCGAAGCCGCCGCCGAGCGCGTCACGAAGGCCGGGTTGACGCTGCCGAGCTCGCCGAAGAACGGGATCGGCTGCTCGCGCGACGCCGCGATGTCGAACAGTGCGCGTCCGCCCGAGATCGAGCCGGTGAACGCGGCCGCCTGGATCTGCGGCGCCTTGAGCGCCCGCACGCCGGATTCGGTTCCGTAGACGGTGTCGAACAGCCCCTCGGGAGCGTCGACCGAGGCGAGCGCGTCACGGACGACGCGGGTCGTCGCGACCGAGAGCTCGGGGTGTCCGCGGTGCGCCTTGACGACGACGGCGTTGCCGGCCGCGAGCGCACTCGCGGTGTCGCCGCCGGCGACCGAGAACGCGAACGGGAAGTTGCTCGCCGAGAACATCAGCACGGGACCGATGGCCTCGAGCTGCCGGCGAAGGTCGGGGCGCGGAGCGCCCATGGGCCAGTCGGCGTCGGCGTGGTCGATGCGCGCATCCAGCCACGTGCCCTCTTCGAGCACCTCGCCGAACAGGCGCAACTGGAACGTCGTGCGCTTGAGCTCTCCGCGCAGGCGCCCCTCGGCGAGATTCGTCTCGCGCTGCGCGATGGGCACGAGCTCGTCGGCGTGTGCGTCGAGCGCATCGGCGATGGCGTTCAGGGCGCCCACCCGCTCGGCGATCGTGGAGTTCTTCCACAGAGCGGATGCCGCGGCGGCACGCTCGACGATGGCGTCGACGTCGGCGGGGGCGGTGACGGGAACGTTCATGGATTCAGTCCTTTGCGTCGGCGATTTCGGCGAGGTCGGCGACCCGCAGGGGGATCCCCACGGGGCGCTTGGCGAGATGTTCGAGGTCGGCGGCGGCCGGGGCGCGGCCCGATTCCGCGCCGACGAGGCACGAGAGCGCGAAGCCGCACACCCGACCCTGACACATGCCCATGCCCGGTCGGGCCGTCACCCGCACGTCACGGGCATCGTCGGCGCCGAGCGAGTGGACGGTCGCCCGCACCTGGGCCGCATCGACCTCTTCGCAGCGGCACACGAGGGTGTCGTCCGCGAGCCAGGTCGACCAGTCGGAGGGCACGGGCGAAGCACGGTGCATCCCCACGGCGAAGCGACGACCGCGCGAGATGCGGCGGCGCAGGCGGCGGCGCGTGCGGGGGTCGTCCGGGCGACCCGCGTCGGCGGCCGCCGTGAGCGCGGCGAGCTCGCCCTCGGCGCACGACTGCACGGCCCCGCCGATGCCGGTCACCTCTCCGGCGAGATAGACGCCGTCGACGCTCGAACGCTGGTCGGCATCGGCTTCGGCGACGAGCGACGCGTCGACGTCGATGCGGGTCGCGAGCCCGAGTCCGACCGCGAGTTCGAGCTGCGGTGTGAATCCCCAGCCGAGCGCGACGAGGTCGGCCGCGACCGTGCGCTCCGTGCCGGCGCGCACGCGGCCGCGCGCGTCGACGCGGGCGAGCACGGCCTCGCGCACGCGGCCTTCGCCGCGGACGGCGGTCACGACCGTGCGGGTGCGCAGCGGAATGCGGTTGCGGAGGAACGTCGCCGCGTACGCGACTCCCTCGAGCAGCTTGCCGGGCTCCTGCACGGCGCGGAAGGGGGTACGCGCCCAGCGCGAGAGCGCATTGGCATCGCACACCGCGACGACCTCGACGCCGGCCTCGGCGAGTCCGGCGGCGACCGAGAGCAGGAACGGCCCGGTTCCGGCGACGACGGCGCGTCGCCCCGCGGCGACCTGGTTCGCCTTCAGGAGCGCCTGCACCCCGCCGGCCGCCATGACGCCCGGCATCGTCCAGCCCGGGATCGGCAAATGCCGGTCGTAGGCACCCGTCGCGAGCACGATCCGCGGTGCGCGCACGGCGCGGTCGGCGGGAGGCACGGTGTCGGTGCCCGCCACGGCCGTCGTGCGCAGCACGAAGCTCTCATCGCGGTCGACGCGCCAGACCTGACGCCCCGCGACATGGGTGATGCGACCGTCGGCGACGGCGCGCCCCAGACGCTCACGCAGCGCGGTGTAGTGGGCCCAGTGGTGGTGTCCGGTCGATTCGGGCAGCTCGAACGATGCGGGATGCCGCTCATCAGGGTGGCGCCAGTACTGGCCGCCCGTCTGCTCCCCCGCATCGACGAGGGCGACGCGCAGACCCCGCTCGGCGGCGGAGACCGCGGCCGAGAGTCCGGCCGGCCCCGCCCCGACGACGGCGAGATCGAAGCTCGAGTCAGTCATGGTTCGCTCCCGGAAGCGGCCGGGCCGGGTCATCGCTCAGGACGGTCTGCCCGTCGCACGCGGGTGTGACGCACGCGCGCTGCGCGCGGCGGTCGTCGACCGTGAGCAGGCAGTCGAAGCACACGCCGATACCGCAGAAGAGCCCGCGCGGCTCGCCGCGACCGCGGGTCGACCGCCACGACGAGATACCCGCGGCCGTGAGGGCGGCACCCACGGTCTGCCCTTCGCGGAAGGGCACGGGCACGCCGTCGAAAGTGAGCTCGGGCCCGGTCATGCCGCGCTCCTCTCATCGAAGCGGTGCGGGCGGAAGGGCTCGAGCGACATGTCGGTCGTCTCACCGCGCAGCGACTGCACGAGCAGCTTCGCCGTCCCCACCGAAAGACCGATGCCGGCGCCCTCGTGTCCCGCCGCGTGCCAGAGTCCCGGCATCCGTGCGTCCTCGCCGATGATCGGCAGGTGATCGGGGCAGTAGGGGCGGAAGCCCGAATAGGTGCGCATGATCTGCACGTCCGCGAGGACGGGGAACAGCTCGGTGCCCGCGCGCGCGACCAGGCCGACCGCGTCGGCCGAGAACGACGCGTCGAACCCGACCCGCTCCCGGCTCGCGCCCATCAGGATCGTGCCGCTCGGCGTGCCCTCGACGACCGCCGAGACCTGCAGGCCCGCGTCGGAGCTCGCGACGTTCTCGACGTACGACGCCGAATAGACCTTGTGGTACACCGTGACGGGCACCGGTTCGGTCACGAGCACGAAGCCGCGTCGCGGCATGACCGGCACCTGCACGCCCGCGAGCGCGGCGACCTCGCCGCTCCACGGCCCGGCGCAGATCACGACGGCGCCGCCGTCGATGCGACCCGCTGCCGTCTCGATGCCGACGGCTCGACCCCCCACGACACGGATGCCGGTGACCTCGGTGTGAGTCAGCAGGCGCGCACCGCGATCGCGGGCGAGTCGCAGCAGGTGGTGCGCCGCGAGGATCGGCTGCACCTGCGCGTCGTCGGGATAGAACGCCCCGCCGACCATCTCGGGGTTGAGATACGGCTCGATCGCGCGCAGACCGGCCGTGTCGGGCACATCGTCGACGCGGATCCCGAGTCCGCGCTGGTGAACGCACAGGGCATCGAGCGCGGTCTTGCCCCGTGCGCTGGAGGTGACGACGAGTCCACCCTTGGACTCGAACTCCCAATCCGCGGCGTGCTCGGCGAGCTCGCCCCGCCACAGCGTCTGCGAATAGAGCGACAGCTCGAGCTCGGGGCCGACCTCTTTGTCCGAGACGAGCAGGTTCCCCTCGCAGCGGCTCGTCGTCCCGGCCGCGATCGACCCGCGCTCGACGACGGTGACCGACAGTCCCGCGGATGCCGCGAAGTAGGCGACGGCGGCGCCGATGATCCCCGCGCCGACGACGAGGACGTCAGCGCGTGCGGTGGCCGCCGTCATGACGCGGGCACCGTGCCGATGTGATCCGCGCCGCGCCCGTCGCCGGACCAATCGGTGAGGACGTGCTCGATGTGCGCGTGCACGAGCTCGCGCGCCCGTACGGCGTCGCGCGCCTCGATCGCGTCGAGCATGGCGTCGTGCTCGCGTGCCGACGAGACGAGGTGCCCCTGTTCGCGCAGACCCGAGAGACCGAAAAGACGCGTCTGCGAGCGCAGCGAGGCGACGAGCTCGGTGAGGCGACTGTTGCCCGCGTACTGCAGCAGCGCGAGGTGGAAGTCGCTGTCGGCCGTCAGATAGTCGATGAGGTCGCCCGATTCGGCGCCCCGGATGATCGCGGCGGACTGCTCGCGCAGCGCGGGAAAGGCCGACTCGGGCACGAACGGCGTCGCCCGTTCGATGGCCGGCGGTTCGAGCATGAGACGAAGCTCGGTGACCTCGTGCAGATCGCGCGGTGAGACCTCGGTCACTTGGAAGCCCCGGTTGGGCAGTGCGACGACGAGCCCCTCGCGCGTGAGGTCGAGCATCGCCTCGCGGATGGGGGTCGCCGAGACGCCGAACTCGTCGCCGAGGCTGGGCGCGGAGTACACGCGGCCCGGCTGCATCTCGCCGCTGATGATCGCCGAGCGCAGCGCACGGGTCACCGTGTCGCGGATGCTCGGCTGCTTGTTGAGACGGACGACGTTGCGGGGCTCGGAAACGCTCATCTCATGTCCCCTCTGACCCCTGCTGCTCACGGATGCCGACAGCTTCCATGATCTTCTCTACGACGGCAAGATCTTCCCACGCCATGCCGACACCGGTGTAGACGGCGGGCGCACCGGGCCGGCGGCGCACAGTGCCGCGCACGAGGTCGGCGAGGTTGGCGACCGGCTGCTCCCCCGACGCCCATTCCTCGTCGCTGCGCGCACCGGCGAGGTTGCCGTTCTCGCGGAAGGCCGAGCCACGCGCTTCGACGACGAGGTCGGCGGCACGCACGAGGTCGGCGCCGAGCTCGCGGTTCTCGGTGCCGTGGGATCCGATCGCGGCGACGACGGCGTCCTCACGCACATCGCCGAGGTCGACCACGGGGGTCGTCGCCGATGTCGCCGTCACGATGACATCGGCCGTGCGCAGGGCGTCCTGCTCGGCGGCATCCGCGTTCAGGCCGTCGGCGCGAAGCTCGGCGACGGCCGCCGCCACACGATCGGGGGTGCGTCCGATGAGCGAGACGCGACCGACCGGCACCGTGTCGGCGATCGTCCGCACGTGCTCGATCGCCTGCGGCCCCGAGCCGATGACGGCGAGATGGATGGGCGCGGTGGGAGCACCACCCGGCGCAGCGGCCAGCAGGTGGGCGATCGCGACGGTCGTCGCCGCCGGCGTGCGCAGTGTCGTCAGTCGCGTACCGTCGAGCATCGCGATCGGCTGCAGCGTCTCGCGGTCGAAGAGCAGGTACCAGGCGTGGATCTTCGGCAGCCCGAGCGACGTGTTCTCGGGCGCGATCGTGGCGACCTTGACTCCCGCCGTCGTCGTCGACTGCGACGGCATGAGCAGGAACTCGCCCTTGGCGAGCGGCGCGAAGAGTCGTTCGTGGTCGTTCTCGATGTCCCAGCCCGAGCGCAGGGCGTCCTCGATCGCGGCGACGGCGTCTCGCCGGGTGAGCGTGCGATCGATCGTGGCGGCATCTACGAGTTTCACAGCTGGAACCCCTTCGGGAACGGATCGGACGGGTCGAGCATGTACTGTGCCGTGCCCGTGACCCACGCGCGCCCGGTGATCGTGGGGATGACCGCCGGGATGCCGGCGACCGAGGCCTCCTCGACGAGGCGGCCGGTGAACGAGGTTCCGATGAACGACTCGTTGATGAAGTCGGTGTGCAGCGGCAGCAGCCCCCGGGCGTGCAGCTGCGCCATGCGCGCGCTCGTGCCGGTGCCGCAGGGCGACCGGTCGAACCACCCCGGGTGGATGGCCATGGCGTGGCGCGAGTGCTGCGCCGTCGAACCCGGTGCCTCGAGATAGACATGGTGGCATCCGCGGATCGTCGGATCGACGGGATGCACCGGCATGTTCGTCTCGTCGACGGCGGCCATGATCGCCAGGCCCGCACGCAGCAGGTCGTCCTTGCGCGCGCGCTCGAAGGGCAGGCCGATGCTGTCGAGCGTGACGATCGCGTAGAAGTTGCCGCCGAACGCGAGGTCGTACGTCACGGTGCCGAGCCCGGGCACCTCGACGGTCTGGTCCAGCCCGACGACGAACGACGGGACGTTGCGGATCGTCACGCGCTCGGCGTGCCCGTCCTTGACCGCGACGTCGGCGACGACGAGGCCCGCGGGGGTGTCGAGCCGGATCGTCGTGACGGGCTCGACGACGGGGACCATGCCCGTCTCGACCAGGACCGTCGCGACGCCGATCGTGCCGTGCCCGCACATGGGCAGGCAGCCCGACACCTCGATGTAGAGCACGCCCCAGTCCGCGTCAGGGCGCGTCGGCGGCTGCAGGATCGCCCCGCTCATGGCGGAGTGACCCCGCGGCTCGTTCATGAGGAACGTGCGGATGTCGTCGTTCTCGGCCATGAAGCGCTGACGGCGCTCCTCCATCGTCGCCCCGGGGAGCATGCCCACTCCGCCCACGATGACGCGGGTGGGCATGCCCTCGGTGTGCGAGTCGACGGCGTGGAAGACACGCTGCGTACGCATGATGGTCCTTCGGGGTCAGATTCGGATCAACGGTAGCCCTTGGCGAGGACCGCTTCGGTGTCGGCGATGATCTGCGCGTTGATCTCTTCGGGCAGCGCCAGACGCGGCGGGCGTGTCGTGATGTTCGACAGCACACCGGCGACCTGCTGCGAGAGCTTGATCGCCTGGACGAACAGCGACTTGGAGTCCCAGCGCAGCAGCGGGTGCAGGTCGCGGTAGATCTCGCGCGCCTTGACCCAGTCCTGCGGGTCGTCGGACGTCGAGAGGTTGTAGAGCTCGACGGTCGTCTTCGGGATGGCGTTGGGGTAGCCGGCGACCCAGCCGCGGGCGCCGTTGATGCCGAGCTCGAACACGACGTCGTCGGTGCCGATCGAGATGTCCAGGCCCGGAGCGAGCTCGCGGATCGCGAACGAGTTGCGGACGTCGCCCGAGAACTCCTTGACCGACACGATGAGGTTCTCGTCGTAGAGGCGCGCGAGCAGGTCGGGACGCAGGTCCACCTTGGTGTCGAGCGGGTTGTTGTAGGCGAGGATCGGCAGGCCCACGGCGCCGACGCGGCGGAAGTGGTCCATGACCTCTTCGTCGCTCGCGCGGTAGGCGTTGGGGGGCAGCAGCATGACGGCGGGAGCGCCGTGCTCGGCGGCGTGCTCGGTCAGGCGCACGCTCTCCAGCGCCCCGTAGGCACCGACACCGGGGATGACGACGACACCCTCGGGGGCAGCCTCCACAGCGGTCAGGAAGACCTGGCGACGCTCCTCTTCGGTGAGCGTCTGGTACTCGCCGAGCGACCCGTTCGGGATGATGCCGGTCACGCCGTTGTCGGTCGTGAAGCGGATGAGCTCCGCATAGGCATCGTGGTCCACCGAGAAGTCGGAGTTGAAGGGGAGCGTGGTGGCGAGGTTGACACCGTGCCACGGCTTGTGTTCGGTCATGTGCGTTCCTTTTCCGCTAGGTACAATTGCAATGTTAGTACGCCGGAGGGTGGGAAGTCCAGCGTCATTCCCGTGAGGGGAGAACGAGCCGGCGCCGAGGCTCCTCGTTGCCCGCGCGATCGGTCGCGGTGTAGACGATCACCTGCTCCTCGTCGCCGAGCGCGCGGACGAACGCTTCCTGGAATGTCGCGATGAAGGTGCCCTCGCCTTGCCACTGGATGCGCTCCACCCCCGACATGTCATCTCGGGCGGTGAAGGTGATCTCGACGGCGGCGCCGAGTCGAGCGACCGTCGCGGTGGTGACCGGCGCGACCGTGTCGATGTGGAGCGTGCGGACGGCGACACCCGTGCGCCCCGAGGCGACGGCGCGGGCCTCGACCCGGATCGTGCCCTCCCGATCCAGCACGACGGGTCGGTCGTACCGCGACCAGGGCCCGTCATCGATTCGCATCTCGACGACCGGATCGGCATCGTCCTCGCCCCAGGTCTGGACTTTGACCTCGACGCTGGGCCGCTGCAGATGCCACCCGGATGGCGCGGCATCCGGGTGCACGATCAGCTCGACCGCGGGCGCCGACGGTGCGGCGTCGTCCAGTCGCCCGAGGGCGAGCTGCACCTCGCGGCGGGCGGCCTCGACGTCGGCGATGCTCTCGCCGGGTTCGGGTCCCGGGCCGAACGGATCGGCCTCGAGGGCCGCGCGCAGCACCGTCTTGGCTTCGGATCCGCCGAGAACTCCGTCGGCGCAGCCCCGCTCGACGGCGGCCATGACGCGTGCGAGGAAGGCCGGTCGAGTCGTCGGCACCGGCTCGGCCCAGACGTCGTCGAGCACGCTGCCGCCGTCGGCGCGACGTCGGGCTGCGACGCCCGTGTCGGCACCCGCGAAGGCGATCGTCTCGTCGTCGGCGCGGACGTACATGTGGTATCGCTCGTCGGCTCCGGTCCACACGGGCGTGAAGGGCAGACCTCCGATGCGCACCGCGCCATCGCGCTCGAGCGCGGCCGCGGGCGACGGGTCGTCGGCCAGGATCGTGCCTCGCAGCGTTCGCCGGCTGTGCAGAGCGACGTCGAGCAGCGTCGTGGCATCGGATCGCGCGACGAGCACCGACGGCCCGAAGCTCACGTTCTGCAGCCGGGGATCGTCGATCGTCCCCGCCGCGCGCAGTCCCATCGGCAGGTCGAGCTCGAGTTCGTCGCCGGGTGCCCACGTTCGCGTCACGGTCGCATACTCGCCGGCGCCCGCAGCGAGCGCGATCTCCTCACCGGCGATACGCGCCGTCGGCTCGCCGATGACCCACGAGGGGATGCGCGCGTGCACCGTGACCGGCACGCCCGCGGCATCCGTCGGCTCCATCCGCAGGCGAACGCGACCGGCGAAGGGCAGGTCGGTCTCCATGCGCACGGTCACTCCGTGCTCGCGCCACCGGAGCTCGGCGGGCGTGTAGAGGTTGACCCACAGCTCCGGCCGGGAGCCCGTGCCGCGGAAGAAGACGGCGCTCTGGTGGGTCACATGGTTCTCCAGGCCCGTCCCGCCGCAGCACGTGCCGATGTTGTCGTACTCGGGCAGGGCTCCCGGATGCACGGGGAACATGTAGGTGACTTCCGGACTCGTGTCCGACCGGGCGTCGCGGCGCGAACCCAGGATGTGGTTGAGGAGGCCGCGCTCGTAGTACTCCATGTAGGCGGGATCCAGCGTGTGGGCGAACAGCAGCCGCGCGAGCTTGAGCAGGTTGTAGGTCGCACACGTCTCGGCGTTGCGATGGCCGATGTCACCGGCGACCACGTCGGCCGGCCCCCACAGCTCGCTCTCGCCCGTGCCGCCATGCGCGTAGATCCGACCGGGCACGACGCGGTTCCACATGCCGATCGCGGCGTCGAGGTATCGCCGGTCGCGGGTCAGTTCGTACTCGTGCACGTACCCGATGAGCTGCGGCAGGTGCTGGTTGGCGTGCATCCCGTCGAGGATGTCCTCGCCCGCGGCGCCGGCATCGAGCACATCGCTCTGGTCGAACAGTCGCGCCGTCTCGAGGAAGAGCGGTTCGTCGGCGACCGCACTCAAGCGCGCCATCGTCTCGTTCATCCCCCCGAACTCGCCCGCGATGTACAGCGACCACATGCGCTGGCGGCGCGTGTCGTCGAGCAGCGAGAGCCGGCCGTGCACCCAGTGACCCATCGCCGTGACGACCTCGAGCGCCTGCCCGCTGCCGGTCAGTTCGTGGGCGTCGAGCAGCCCCGCCATGATCTTGTGGCACGTGTAGTACGGCGCCCAGATCTCGCCATACGGGGCGAAGTGCTCGAGCCGCGAGAACTGCCATTCGCCGTATGCCGCGAGAAAGCCGGGATGCGAGAACCGGCCGGTCGCGGCGAGCGCCTGCTGCACCTCGGCCAGCCCGGCCACCATCTCGTCGACCTTCGCTCGCAGCGCCTGGTCCCCCTCACCGGCCGCGGCGAACGACAGCATCGACAGGAAGTGACCGGCGTAGTGTCCGCGCAGCAGGTTCGCCGTCGGAGCGCCCTCGCGGCCGGGATAGTCGTGCTCGCTCCACGGCTGCTCGTCGGGGTGGCCGAAGTCCTCCCAGGCACCGGGTGCGGCGGCACCACGGGTGTCCAGCCCGGCATTGGCCCGGAACACCGCGAGGAGACGGTCGATCGGATACGTGCGAGCGAGATGCAGCATCTCGTCCCTCGCGCGGACGAACACGCTGCCCTCGAGCAGCGTCACGTCGGCGAGTGGGAATTCCCGGATGCTGCGGCTCGGCGACGTCGTCACGACGATGCGCCGAGCTGCGCGCGCGTCCACCGTTCGACGCCCTCGGCGTCGATCGGCAGTCCTGCGGAGAGCACCTCGGAACCGGTCGGTGTGACGAGCACATCGTCTTCCAGGCGCACGCCGATCCCCCGCAATTCGGGCGGCAGCGTGAGATCGTGCGCGTGGAAATACAGACCCGGTTCCACGGTCATGACGACACCCGGCTCCAGGTCCGCACCCATGTAGTCCTCGTAGTGCGCCTGACTGCAGTCGTGCACGTCGAGACCGAGGTGGTGGCCGATTCCGCATGCGAGGTAGCGGCGGTGCTGCTGGCCATCGGGCGAGAGCGCTTCGTCCACCGACACGGGCAGCAGATCCCAGTCGTGGAGGCCCTGCGCGATGACCTCCATCGCGGCGAAGTGGAAGTCGAGATAGGGCGTGCCCGGGCGGATGAGGTCGAGCCCCGCCCGGTGCGCCTTCTCGACGAGGTCGTGCACGGCGCGCTGCGGCGCGCTGAAGCTGCCGCCGGCCGGCACGGTGCGGGTGACGTCGGCGGTGTAGAGCGAACGCGCTTCGACGCCCATATCCAGCAGCAGTGCGGCGTCGGGCAGGATCGGCCCGTCGCAGCGCACCCAGTGCAGGATCGGCGCGTGCGGTCCGGACCCGACGATGGTCGAATACCCCGGACCGTTGCCGAAGGTGCGCGCATGCCGATCGAACGTCCCCTGCAGCCAGCGCTCGCCGAGCCCGTCGCGGATCGCGCGCGGGACCTCCGCGACGGTCGCGGCGAAGCCGGTGACCGTCGCGTCCACAGCCAGACGCAGCTGTCCGATCTCCCAGTCGTCCTTCACCATGCGCAGCTGCGACAGCGTGCGCTCGAGCTCGCTGGAGACGGTCGCGCCGACGGATGTGGCGAGCGCGGCCGCCGACCGCGCCGCCTGCGCACCGCGCAGTCCGGCGTGGCGGGGTTCGAGCGCTTCGAGCGGCTCGACGGTGATCCCGAGGGCATCAGCCCACTCCGGCAGACCCGCACTCGGGCCGACCCAGAGCTCGCCGTGTGCGGCGTCCGCGAAGAAGCCGGTATCTCCCGGCCGGTAGGGGCGAGGCAGGTAGAGCACGCTGTCATGCCCGCCGCGGGTCGCCCACATGACCAGGACGGCACCTTCGACCTGGCAGCCGGTGAGCCACACGAAGCTGCTGTCGGCGCGGAAGCCGTACGCGGCGTCGTCGTTGCGGATGGGCGCGCTGCCGGCCGCGGCGACCAGCGTCTGACCGGGAAGGGCAGCACTCAGCCGCGCACGGTGCACCGCTGCCGCCGCAGCCGTGCCGTCGGGCAGATCAGGGTGGACGGCGACGTCGTCCCATGCCTGCTCGACGAAGCGCGTGAAGGCAGGCACCTGCGCGAGGCGCGGATACCGGGTTCCGGCGTAGGGCGGACGCGTCGTCGCTTCGGGGGCGGTCATGACTGCTCTCCTCCTCGGTCTCGGACCATCTCGCGCAGCGTCGTGAACGTGCGGCCGGATCCGATCCCATCGTGTTCGAATTCGTTGGTCACCCAGTACTGGGATGCACCGATCCGCGACAGCGTGTCCAGCTGCAGGTGCGCGTCGACGAACATGTCGTCGAAGTAGACCGCCGCGGCGAGGGGGACCTCGTTCGCCGCGAGGCGGTCGGCGTCGTAGAGCGGGCTCCACCGCGTGCGCTCGGCGAGCACGTGCACGGCGTCGCGGAAGCCGCGGAGCAGCCGAACCTCGTCGAACATCCAGGGGAAGGCCATCTCGCCCGTGAACAGCAGCGGGCGGCGTTCCGGTCCGAACTCCGGACGACTCTCGCGTGCGCGCTGCGCCGACCATGCGGATGCACCGCTGGACGGATCGCCGTAGATCGACTCCTGCAGCGTCCAGAACAGAGCGCTGTTCGCGCTGGAGGTGAGCGTCATGACGTCCTGCAGGAAGCCCGACGAGAGGCGACCCGGACGAGCGAACGCCTTCTCGATGAGCCAGTGGAGGCGTTCGTGCCCCGGCTTCATGCCGAGGTCGGTGCCGAGCGACTGGAAGCGATGCACTGTGAGCGCGTCCCCGTCGGGCAGCGTGACATCGCCGTCGGTCAATCGGTCGGCGATCTGCGCGACCACTGCGGCATCGCCGGGGAAGCGGCGGTACAGCTCGCGCGTCTTGTCGGCGACCCGATCGAACGTGCGCGCATACACCTCGTCGGCGCGCGGCGGGGTGCCCGGGATGCCGCCGCATACGTAGCTGGCGGTGAGACCCTGCGGCGCCGTCGAGAGGTAGGTGAGGGTCAGGAAGCCGCCGAAGCTCTGTCCGAGCGTGGCCCACCGTCGCCCGCCGTACCGCGTCGCACGCACGTGCTCGAGATCGCGCACGATCGAATCGGCGCGGAAGAGCGCGAGCAGATCGGCGCCCGCTTCCGCGCTCATCCCCTCGACATCGACCGCCTCGAGCGGATGGCTGCGGCCGGTGCCGCGCTGATCGACGAGCACGACCCGATAGGTCCGCAGCGCCTCGTCGATCCACCCGTCGCGGCGAAGCGGCCGGGGGTTGGCGCCACCCGGCCCGCCCTGCAGATACGTCAGCAGCGGCAGGTCGTCGTTCACCCGATCCGGGTCGACGAGCTCGCGCACGAAGACCGTGATCTGCTCACCCTCGGGGGTGCTCCAATCCAGCGGTACCGCGACCTCTGTTTCAGTGACGTGGATGCCGGGCAGATGGTAGGACGTGGTCACGCGCTCGATGCTCCTTCGGTTCGGGGCGACACCGCTCGGCGAGCCGCTTCGGCCGCACGGCGTCTGCGATCCCATTCCGGATTGATCCGGGGAACCGCAGCCAGCAGCGTGCGGGTGTACTCGTCTCGCGGGTTCGTGAACAACTCGTCGCGCTCGCCCTGCTCGACGATGCGCCCGCGACTCATGACGGCGACGCGCGTCGCGATCTGACGCACGACGGCGAGGTCGTGCGCGATGAAGAGGTAGCCGAACCCCTCGTCGCGCTGCAGCGTCCGCAGCAGGTTGATGACCTGCGCCTGCACTGAGACGTCGAGCGCCGACACCGCTTCGTCGCAGATGACGAGTTTCGGTCCGACGGCGAGAGCCCGGGCGATGCCGATGCGCTGGGCCTGTCCGCCCGAGAACTGCGCCGGATATCGGCCGGAGTGGTCGGGATTGAGTCCCACGCGCTCCATGAGCGCCCGGGTGAAGGCGCGGGCACCGCCCGGAACCCGGCGCTTCTGGTATCGCAAGGGCGCCGTCACGAGAGTCTCGACGGTGTGCCGCGGGTTCAGCGACGAGTACGGATCCTGGAAGATCACCTGCACATCGCTGCGGAATTCGTGCAGCGCGCGGCCCGTGAGCCGCGTGACATCGCGCCCCTCGAACTCGATCGTGCCCGACGTCGGCTCCATGAGGCGCGCCACGATCCGCGCCGTCGTCGACTTGCCCGAGCCCGATTCGCCGACGAGCGCGAGGGTCTCGCCGCGGTGCACCTCGAGCGACACGTCGTCGACGGCGCGGAACGGTCGCGAGCGGGAGAACAGGCCCGAGTGACCGGGGAATTCCTTGACCAGCGCCGTTGCCCGGCACAGGGGCGTCGTGCTTGTCATCGCTGTCCCTCCTCAGGGGTCGCGACCGGCGTCGCCGATGTGGTGCGCAACTCGCCGATCTCGTCGTCGATGCGCGGCACGGCATCCAGCAGTCGCCGCGTGTACTCGCGCTGAGGATCGCTGAACACCGTCTCCACCGCGCCCCGCTCGATGAGCTCGCCGTTGCGCATGACCACGATGCTGTCGGTCACTTCGCTCACGACGGCGAGGTCGTGCGTGATGAGGATGAGTCCGGCGCCCGTGTCGCGACGGATCTCGGCGAGCAGGTCCAGGATCTGCGCCTGCACCGTGACGTCGAGCGCCGTCGTCGGCTCGTCGGCGATGATCAGCTCGGGCTCCATGCTGAGCGCCATGGCGATCATGATGCGCTGGCGCATGCCGCCGGAGAACTGATGCGGGTAGTGATCGACGCGCCGCGCGGCGTCGTGGATGTGCACGCGCTCCATGGCTTCGATCGCGACCTTCTTCGCCGCCCGGGCCGACACCCCGGAGCGGTGCGAGCGGTACGCCTCGGCGATCTGCGTGCCGACGGTGTAGTACGGGTTCAGCGACGACAACGGGTCCTGGAAGATCATCGCGATCCGATCGCCCCGCACGCGACGCATCGCGCGTTCCGGGAGCGTCAGCAGCTCCTGCCCATCGAAGCGGATCGAGCCGCTCGCCGAGCCGCCCTTGGGAAGCAGTCCCATGATCGCCAGGCTCGTCATCGACTTGCCCGAACCGGACTCACCCACGATCCCGAGGGCTCCCCCGCGGGGAACGGTGAAGTCCAGCGAGTCGACGACGCGCGCAGCGCCCCCGGCCGTGCGGAACTCCACGGTGAGACCTTCGACGCGCAGCAGCTCGCCGGCATCCGTCTGGTGCATCGTTCCCCCGGTCATGCGCGTGCAGCCGTTCGGACACGCGGATCGATCGCCGTGTAGAGCAGGTCGACGACGAAGTTGCCGATGATCACGAAGAACGCCGACAGCAGCGTGACCGCCATGATCACCGGCTGGTCGTTCGCCGCGATCGAATCGGCCGTGAGCTTTCCGACCCCGTTGAGACCGAACACCTTCTCGGTGATCACCGCGCCTCCGAGCAGGCCCGCGACATCCATGCCGAAGATCGTGACGATCGGGGTCAGCGCGGGACGCAGCGCATGGCGTCGCCACACGAGTGCGGGGCTGAGACCCTTCGCGCGCGCTGTGCGCACGAAGTTCTCCTGCAGCGTATCGATGACGTTCGCACGTGTGAGGCGCGTGTAGACGGCGGCGTAGCCGACCGCGAGCACGATCCACGGCATGAGGAAGTTGAGGAACCACTGCACCGGATCTGCGGCGAAGGGCACCGCCTGCGGGAAGGGCAGCCATCCGAGCGCGACGACGAGCACGAACTGCAGGAGCAGCGCGAGCACGTAGTTCGGAACCGACATGCCGCCCAGAGTCAGTGCGGCGAAGAACCGGTCGGTGAACCTGCCCTCCTTGGCCGCGCTGAGCACGCCCCCGATCACGCCGCCGACCAGCCACAGGACGGCCGCACCGATCGCGATCGTCGCCGAGATCGGCAGCCGCTGCACGATCATGTCGTTGACGAGCTGGCCGGTCTGGAACGAGTAGCCCAGGCACGGCGCGGGGCACGAGATGACCGCTCCGGCCACTTCGAACTCGCGTCCCGCGAACAGACCGCCGACATAGCCGAGGAACTGGGTCCAGAAGGGCTGGTCGATTCCGAGGTTCGCCCGGATCTGGTCGATGCGCTCGGGGGTGCAGTTCTTCCCGCAGATCTGCACCGCGGGGTCGGGCGAGAGCACGAAGAAGATGACATAGGTGAACAGCGTCACCAGGAACAGCACGAGCACCATGCCGGCTGCACGGGAGAGGATCATCCGGGTCATGCGCGCACCTCGGTGTTGCCGACGAGCGCACGGATGCGATCACCGAGCGTCGTGAAGGACAGCACGAGCAGGAACAGGAACGTGCCCGGGATGATGAAGTACATCGGGTCGACGGCGTACCACGGTGCCGCCGCGGCGATCATCTGGCCCCAGCTCGGCGTGGGCGGCACGACTCCGACACCGAGGAACGACAGTCCCGCCTCGGTTCCGATGTAGCCCGGAACGGCGAGCGTCGACATGACGACGATCGTCGACATGAGGTTGGGCAGGATCTCGCGGAAGATGATCGCGACGCCGCCGGCACCGGACGCGCGGGCCGATTCGACGAACTCGCGCTCTTTCAACGACAGCGTCTGTGATCGCACGATGCGCGCGAGGTACGGCCAGCCGAAGAGCGAGATGACCACGACGAGGAGCACCACACGGTTGTCCGCGGGAAGCGCGGAGAGGATCGCGATCATGAAGATGAGCGCGGGGAACGCCATGAGGAACTCCATGACGCGGGAGATGACGTTGTCGACCCAGCCGCCGAAGTAACCCGCGAGCAGTCCGAACACGGTGCCGAGGATGGTCGTCAGCAGGGTCGCCGAGAGCGCAACCGTCATCGAGACGCGTGCACCGTAGACGATGCGGGCGAAGATGTCCCGGCCGCTGCCGGGCTCGACGCCGAACCAGTGCTCGGCACTGATGCCGCCGAGCGGACCGATCGGGATCGCGCCCATGTTCGGATCGATGGCTGTCTGGTCGAACTCGTACGGCCCCCAGCCGCTGATCGCGACGATCAGCGGCGCGAAGATCGCCATGAGCAGGATCAGCGCGATGTAGCCGAGCGAGAGGAGCGCGCGGATATCGGTGAGAAACCCTCGGAGGAGCCGCCGGCCAGAGGCCGGGGGCGACTCCAGTGACTCTTCGAGCACTGGGTCGCCGCCCGGCGTGGCTTCGACCTCGAGATTGGTCGGACTGAAGGTCATCCTCAGCCCTTCGAGGGATCCTTCAGACCGATGATCGTCAGGTCGGTCATGCTCGTGCTGGGGTAGTACCCGGCGATGTTCGAGCCGGGCAGGAAGATCGCGTTCTCGAACACGAGCGGTGCGATCGGCGCGAGCTGCATGATCTGCTCGTCGAGCTCGCCCCAGGCCTGCTTCGCGGCGTCGACGTCGGTCATCGCCTGGATCTCGGCGATGCGGGCGTTGACATCCGCATCGTCGATCTGCGCGAGGTTCTGGTTGCCCTTCTCGGTGATCATGGCTCCGTCGAACAGCGGCGGGATGAAGGTGCTCGCGCTGGAGGCCCAGTCGGGGCACCAGCCGGTGATCGCGGCATCGTTCTGCTGCGAGGGCGTCGCGATGGTCTCGTAGTAGATCGCCGCGTCGATGACGTTGAGCTTGACCGTGATGCCGGCCTTCGCCAGCGCCTCTTGCACGGCCTCAGCCTGCGCCTGAGCGAGCGGGGTGGTGCGGATGTCGAGCGTGAACTCGAACCCGTCGGCGAGGCCGGCCTCTTCCAGGAGCGCCGTGGCTTCATCGATGTTGCCCGCGCCGTCGACGCCCGGGTACAGGTCGAACTCCTTGTGTCCGCTGACCGACGGCGGAATGATCGTCGTGGCCGGGTCTGCGAGCTGGTTGCCGCCCGAAGCGTTCTGCAGCGCCGAGCGGTCGAGCGCGAAGTTGACCGCCTGGCGGACGCGGACGTCGGTGAACGGCTCCTTCGTGGTGTTCAGCGACATGTACGTCGTGCAATAGGCCGGCGCCGGAACGGCACGCTCCTGCAGCTCGGGCGTCTGGATGCGCGGAAGCACGGCGGCGCTGAGCTTGCTCGAGATCGCGTTGACGTCAGCACCCTGGCCGGCGATCATGCGCTCGTCGATCGTGCCGGGGTCGATGCCGATGTCGAACTGCCACGCGTCGGGGTACGCCTTGCGCACGTCGTCGGTGTCGGCGTTCCAGTGCTCGTTGCGCACGAGCTTGATGGTGCTGCCGGGCGTGTAGCTTTCCAGCGTGTACGGACCCGATGCGATGACGTCGTTGATGAACTCGTCGCCGCCGCCCGTGCCGACCGGGAACGGCGCGGCGTTGGCCTGTGCGAGCACGTTGTCGAACTCGGGGAACGGCTCCTTGAGGTGGAAGACGATCGTCTTGTCGTCGGGAGTCTCGATCGTCGGCAGGTCACCCGACACGTACGGGCCCTGGTAGTCCTCGGGAGCGTCGATGACGTTCTTGAGGTACGGCGAGCCGATGCCGATCTGAGGGTCCCACGCGCGGGAGACGCCGAACTTGACCTCGGCCGAGGTGATGGGGTCGCCGTTGTCGAAGGCCAGGTCGTCCTTCAGCGTGTAGGTCCACGTCAGGCCGTCCTCGGATGCCTCGCCGAGCGACTCGGCGAGGTCGGCGACGATCGCGTTGGGGTCCTCCGCGTCTCCGGCGGCCTGCATCGTCAGACCGCGGTAGAGCAGGCGATAGAAAGCGTTCACGCCGCCGTCCCAGCCGCGAGCGGGGTCGAGGTAGGAGAAGTCGGTGTTCTGCAGCATGTGGACGGTGCCGCCCGGCTGGGCCTCACCGGTGGCGCCGGATGACTGCTCGGGGGCCGAGCCTCCGCCGGCGCAGCTCGTCAGCAGCAACGCCGCCGTCACGCCTGCGGCGAGCAGCCCGGCGGCCTTCTTCCTGGTGTCCATGGGTGGACCATCCCTTTCTCTTGCTTCCTTGCGTCGAGTGACTCGGACCATGAAACAACATGACGGTGCAATGTACAACTGCACTGTCAGATTGTTATCTTTACGGCGTGCCCGATTCGGAACCCTCCCCCACCATCGCGAGCTACCTGGCCGCGTTCGAGCCATGCCCCGGGCACCTCGACTTCGCCCGTTCGGGCCCGCCCGCGCGCTCCACGGCGCAGGCCGCTGCCGCGTACTGGTCTCGCATGACCATGGGAGATGTCGATGAAGCGTCCGAAGACGCCGCAGCACGCGTCGCAGTGTCCCGACTCACGGGCTTCGCGGCCGACGACATCGCGCTCATCCCGAACACGTCGCTCGGCCTGTTCCACACGGCTTTCGCGCTGCGCGGGGCCGAGGTGCTCGTCTCGCGAGGCGAGTTCCCCGCGAATCTCTACCCCTGGTGGCGCGCCGAGGAACTCGGCATCCTGCGCGTGCGCGACATGCCGGGCGCCCGCCTCACGGCACCCGTGACACCCGAACGTGTCGCTGCGGCGCTGCGCCCGAGCACGACAGCCGTCGCCGTCAGTGCCGTCGATTTCCGCACGGGATGGCGCGCCGACCTCGCGGGTCTGCGCGAAACGATCGGCGACCGGCTGCTCATCGTCGACGCGATCCAGGCTGCGGGCGTCGTCGATCTGCCGTGGCATCTCGCCGACGTCGTCGTCGCGGGCGGGCAGAAGTGGCTGCGCGCGGGGTGGGGCACGGGATTCGTCGCCGTATCCGAGCGCGCCCGCACACGTCTTGCTCCGCGCCTGAGCGGCTGGACGGCCGTCGAGCGGCCGACGAGCTACGACGGCCGGCGGCACCCGCTCGCCGCGGGCGCGCAGCACATGCGCGTGACCAACGGCTCGCCGGCATCCGCTCACGTGCTCTCGGCGGCTCTGGGGCTCGTCACCGACGTCGGCGTGCCCGAGATCGAGCGCCTGGTGTCCGCGCGCGTCACGGCGCTCGACGACCGCTTGCGCGCGGGAGGCGCCGATGTCGTCTCGCCCGCCGCGGCGTCGGATCGCGCCGGCATCGTCGTGGCGCGATGGGGCGACGGCTCTGCCGGAGAACGTCGGCGGAGACTCGCGGATGCCGGCATCACCACGACGCTGCACGGGCCCGACCGCATCCGGCTCTCGGTGCACGCGACGACGACACTCGACGACATCGAGACCGCGGCATCCGTTCTGCTGTCCTGACGCGTGAGGGAGCGCGGCCGGAACCGCGCTCATCCGCTCAGCTCAGAGTCGAACCCCTCGCCACGACCCGGCACGGCATCAGCTGCGGCCCGGCGGGAAGATCGACGCCGGCGATCGCGGCGGTGAGCAGCTGCGCGGCGCGTTGACCCATCGCCTCGAGGTTCATGTCGATGCTCGAGATCGGCGGACTGGTGTCGGCGACGATGAGCTCCCAGTTGTCGTAGCCGATGAGTGCGACATCCTCGGGCACGCGGCGGCCCGCCACGAGCAGCGCATCCAGCGCACCGCGGGCGATCTGGTCCGAGTCGCACAGGATCGCATCGAAGTCGATGCCGTCGCGCAGGGCGAACTGCGTCGCGGAGCGCCCCCACCGCTCCGTCCACTCGCCGTACTCGGTGCGCAGGGACAGTCGCGCACCGGACGAACCGGTCGCGAGCACTTCGTCGATTCCCTGCGCCCGGTCCGTCGCGGCCGCATCGGCGGGCGGGCCGGTGATGTGGAGCAGGCGCCGGCGCCCCGTCATGAGCAGGTGGCGTGCCGCGAGTCGGCCGCCGTCGACGTTGTCGGGCGTCAGCGAGCAGTCGGCCGGATCATCGGACGGCGTGTAGACGTACACGACGGGCATCGGCAGGTCCCCGAGAGATCGACGCGCATCGGTGCGGCTGCCCACGACCAGCAGCGCGTCGACGCGCGGAATGAGCGCACGGATATGGCGCTTCTCACGCACACGGTCCCCTCGCGCATCGCTCAGCAGAATCGCCGTCTCCTCCGCGCCGAACGCGTCTTCGGCGCCCATGAGGATCGGAAGGCTGAAGCGGCCTTCGAGGTCGGATGTCAGCAGGCCCACCGCACCCATGCGCCCCGTCGAGAGGCTTCGGGCGATCGAGTTTCCTTCGAACGAGAGCTGAGCGGCGGCCTCGTGGACGCGCGCGCGTGTGCCCGCCGCGACCTCGTCGCGCCCGTTGAGCGCCTTCGACGCCGTCGCCATCGACACACCCGCGAGCGCGGCGACGTCGGCCAGCCGCGGCTTGCGCGGGATCACCACGCGAAGCCTGAGTGTGGCAGCGGCGAAAACCCCGATCTCATGATTTCCACAGTATCGCCCTGGAAGACAAGGGCATAGATCACTCTGCGCGAAACTCTTGAAACCGCTTTCGGTCTGCTGTAGCGTCCCATTGCAGCACATCGCACGTCGTCGTGCACAGAGATCGAAAGGGCACGGATGCCGCACTCTCCTCTCGCCCGCGGGCCCATCGGAAACGGCACGCACGGGCTTCGCACGGCGCTTCCCGCCGACAGCACGGCCTCGGGCCGGCTGGCCGATTGGCACGCACGCAACCGCAGGACCTCGCTGCCCCACGGCATCCGAGAGCTGGAATCGCAGGGAAACCTCGACAACCTCCGCCGGCTGACCGGAGAGTCCGATGCGCCGTTCCGCGGGCAGCTGTTCGCAGACTCCGACGTCTACAAGATGCTCGAGGCGGTCGCGTGGGAACTCGGGCGCGCCGATGACGCGCAGCTGCGGACGTTCTTCGACGACACCATCTCTCTCCTCGAGCGCGCGCAACGCGCCGACGGCTACCTCGATTCGGCCTATCAGGACCATCCGGACCGGGAGCCGTGGAGCAACTTCGTGCACGGGCATGAGCTGTACTGCCTCGGTCACCTCATCCAGGCCGCCGTCGCAGCGCAACGCGCTCTGGGCGATGACCGCCTGATGCGCGTGTCGCAGCGGTTCGTCGCGCTCGTCGACGAACTGTTCGGCGCCGACGACCGCGTCGAGTACTGCGGGCATCCGCTCATCGAGACGGCGCTCATCGAGATGTATCGCACGACGGGGGATGCTGCCGCGCTCCGCCTCGCCGAGAGCTTCCTCCGCCGCCGCGGCTCGGGCTTCATCGGCGAAGGCGTGTACGGGGCCCCCTACTATCAGGACGACCTGCCCGTCCTGTCGACGACGACGATGCGCGGCCACGCCGTGCGCGCGCTCTATCTCAACCAGGGGGTCACCGACCTGTACCTGGAAGGCGGAGACCGCGATGCGCTCGCGGCGATGCGCGTGCAGTGGGACGACATGGTCTCGCGCCGCATCTACATCACCGGCGGCACGGGATCGCGCCATCAGGACGAGGCGTTCGGCGCGGGCTTCGAGCTGCCCGCGGATCGCGCCTACAGCGAGACGTGCGCGGGCATCGCCCTCTTCGGCTGGGCATGGCGCATGTACCTCGCGACAGGCGAGGCGCGGTATCTCGACACCGGAGAGATCGCGCTGCACAACGTCGTCTTGGCCGGCATCTCGGACAGCGGCGACACGTTCACCTACAGCAACCCCCTGCAGCGGCGGCGTGAGCACGTCGCGAGTCGCCAGGAGGAATCGTCCGAGCGGCTGTCGTGGTTCTCGTGCGCGTGCTGCCCGCCGAACCTGATGCGCACATTCGGATCGCTCGAGCACTACGTCGGCGCCGCCGGCGCAGGCGCCATCGACATCGCCCACTATCTGCCCGCATCGGTGAGCTACGGCGAGGCGACCCTGACGGTGCGCACCGACTACCCCGCGACGGGCGCCGTCTCGGTGACCGTCGCCGGGGATGCCCCCGGCACGACGCTGCGCCTGCGCGTTCCCGCATGGGCGCATCCGTCAGGGGTGTCCGTACTGGTCGACGGCGCACCGCGCGCCGCGTCCGTCGGTGAGGGCTGGATCGCGCTCGAGGACGCGCTGCGCGACGGCGCCGTGATCGATCTCGAGCTGCCGATGACGTTCGACGTGCGGCATCCGCACCGCCGTGCCGACGCCCTGCGGGGCAGTGTCGCCATCTCGCGGGGACCGGTCGTCTACTGCGCCGAGCAGGGCGACAACGACATCGACGTCGACGCGGCGCAGCTGTCGCCCGACTCGATCGTCACCGCGCTCGAGGTATCGACCGAGATCGGCCCTCTGGCGCGCGTTGCCGTCGGCGTCGTGCCGATCCCCGACGACGCGCCGCTGTACAGCACCCACGCTCCCGCTGCACCGGCGAAGCGTGCCGATCTCGTCCTGCGACCCTACGCGACGTGGGGCAACAACGGCGTCGACGCGATGCGGGTCTGGCTCCCGGCCGACTCCTGATTTCCACCCCAGAAAGGAACCCATCACATGCACAAGCACATCGCACGACGCGCCGCTGTCGTCGGCGTCGTGGCCGTGGCGGCGGCGACGCTCGCCGGCTGTGGCAGCGACGGCGGGGACGGCGACTCCTCGACCCTCACGGTCTGGACGCGCACCGACGGCGAGTCCTACATGCGCGACCTCGCGAAACAGTACGAAGACGCCAATCCCGGTACGACCGTCGAGGTCACCGCGATCCCCAACAGCGAGGTCCAGCAGAAGCTCGGCTCGGCGATCAGCGCGGGCGACAGCCCCGACGTCGTCGCGATCGACGTCGTCAAGGCGCCCTTCTTCATCGCAGCGGACGCCTTCCAGGACGTCACCGATCAGATCGGCGCACTCCCCTACGCCGGCGACCTGCTCGAAGGTCAGCTGGACGCTGGCACGTACGAGGGTCGCAACTTCACGGTGCCGTTCACGGCCGATTCCTCCGTGCTGTTCTACAACAAGGACCTGTTCACGCAGGCCGGCCTCGATCCCGAGACTCCCCCGCAGACGTGGGACGAGTTCGCCGCCGCTGCCAACGCGATCGGCGCCCTGGGCCCCGACTACGAGGGCTACCACTTCTCAGCAGGCTGTGGCGGATGCGCCGCATTCGCGCTCAACCCGATGATCTGGGCCGCCGGCGGAGACCCGATCGACTCCGCGAGCGGATCCCTGAACCCCGAGGCGACCTTCGACGATCCCGTCGTGGTCGAGTTCGTCGAGCTGCTCAACGGCATGGTCGCCGGTGGCGGCATCACGACGGCGAGCCAGGTCGACGGAGGCGAGAACTACGGCGGTTCGTTCGACAGCGGCATGCTCGGCATGGTCGCCAGCGGCTCGTTCTACCTGAGCCAGCTGCAGAGCACGCCTCCCGACTTCGAGGTCGGCGTCGCGACGCTGCCGGGCAAGACGGCGGGCGAAGGGGCATCGTTCGCGGGCGGTGACGTGCTCGCGATCCCGGCCGGATCCCCCGACCCGGATGCCGCGTGGTCGTTCATCGAGTGGGTCACGGGCGACGACGCGCAGACCCATCTCGCCGAGGACGGGTTCACTCCGGTGCGAACGGACCTCTACGACAGCGTGTACAGCGCGAAGGGCCCGGAGTGGGCCGCTCTCGCCGCCGCGACCCTCGAGGGACGCGTGCCCTACACGGTCGCCTTCAACGCCCTGTTCAGCGACCCGAACGGCCCCTGGGTGAGCCTCATGCAGGCCGGCGTGTTCGGCAGCGACGTGCCCGCCGCGGCCGAAGCGGCGCAGCGCACCGCACAGCAGATCGTCGACGAACCCGGACAGTAACGGCACGGTGGGGACCGCCTCGCGCGGTCCCCACCGTCATCCCGAAGGATTCACCATGACGCGAGCGGTCACCCCGCCGAGCACTCGGCTCCGCACCCGGCTGGCGTGGACGGGCTTTCTCGCCACGGTGCCGGCGCTCACCCTGACCACGGCGCTGTTCGTCGTTCCGGTCGTCCTCATGCTGTGGATGAGCCTGCATCGCTGGCCACTCCTGGGCGAGCCGCGGTTCATCGGCCTCGACAACTACGTGCGCGCGTTCACGACCGACACCACCTTCCTCGGCTCGCTCGGGTTCACGCTGCTGTACACCCTCATCATCACGCCCGTGCTGTTCGTGCTCGGGTTCGCCCTGGCCCTGTTCATCCGTCGATCGAGCCGTGGCAGTGCGTTCTTCCGCACCGTGTTCTTCACGCCGTACGTCATCGGCTTCGCCGCGGCGAGCTTCCTGTGGCTGTGGTTCATCGATCCGACGGCGGGACCCGTCGCAGCGATCACTGCGGCGCTGGGGATGCCGCTGGATCAGGTCGCGTGGACGACGCAGACCTGGCCGGGCCTGATCAATGTGTGCGTCATGGTGACGTGGAAGGTCGTCGGCTTCCAGATGATCCTCCTGCTCGGCGGCCTGAACGGCGTGCCCGAGGACGTGCTGGAGGCGGCTCAGCTCGACGGCGCCGGATGGTGGCGTCGCCTCTTCAGCGTCGTGCTGCCGCTCATGCGCCCGACCGTGATCCTGGTGCTGGTCTTCTCGGTCGCGGGATCGCTGCTCGCGTTCGAACAGTTCTTCCTCATCACGAAGGGTCGCCCCGACAACGAGACGGTCACCGCCGTCTACTGGATCTACAACATCTCGTTCACGAAGTTCGAGCTCGGCTACGGCGCTGCGCTGTCGGTCATCATGCTCGTGCTGCTGGTCGTCGTCTCGGCCCTGCAGATCCGGCTCCTGAGAGGAGGCGACCGTGGCCGTTCGTGACACCGAGCGCGACGAAACCGCAGCCGAGCTCGCCACGGCCACGCTCACCACCGACCGCGGCATCCGCCGAGGCGGCGACGTGCGCCGCTGGACCCGTACCCGTCGCTCGGGAGCGGGCGTGTGGTGGTGGGTCGGAGGCCTGCTCCTGGCCGCCCTCTTCCTGCTGCCGCTCGTGACGACCCTCACGGGCAGCCTCAAGTCGCCCGAAGAGCTCAGGCAGCGTCCGCCGACCCTTCTTCCGACGGAGATCTCGTTCGACGCGTGGGAGCGCATGTTCGATCCGGGCGAGGGCGTGCTGCGCGGCATCCTGAACAGTCTCGTCGTCGCGGGCGGCACCGTCGCGCTCGCGGTTGCGCTCTCGGTCCTCGCCGGGTACGGCCTGGCACGCTATCGGTTCCGCGGATCCGGAGTCGTGTTCGCCGTGATCCTCGCCGGCATGATGATCCCGTTCACGGTGCTGCTGACCCCCATCAGCGTCGTGCTGCGCGAACTCGGATTGTTCAACTCGCTGCTGGGTGTCGTGCTGGTCTACACGACCTACCAACTGCCGTTCTGCGTCTTCATCATGCGGAACTCGTTCGCCGCGATCCCCGACGAGATCGAAGAGGCATCGCTGATCGATGGCTGCACGCGATGGACGAGTCTGCTGCGGGTGTTCCTTCCGCTGGTCGTCCCCGGAATCGTGACCTCGGCGATCTTCGCGTTCCTCAACGCGTGGAACGAGTTCCTCGCGGCGCTCGTGCTGCTGACCGACCAGAACAAGTTCACGCTGCCCGTCGTGCTGCAGAGCAATCAGATCGGCCGGTTCGGCACGGTCGACTGGGGACTGCTCGACGCGGGTGTCGTCGTGTCGATGGTGCCCTGCCTCATCATCTTCTTCCTGCTGCAGCGTCACTACGTCAACGGCATCTTCGCAGGAGCTGCGAAGTGAGGCGTGGCACGCTGGAGTGATGAGTTCGGATGCCGCTCCCCCGCGCCGTGCACCCCTGCGCGCGCGACTGCTCACGGCTTTGTCGGGCCACCCCGACGGCACCCCGCCATGGGTGCGTGCCCTCGCGGCAGGCGACGATGACGGCTACTTCGCCGACGGCGGTGCCGTGTGGACCGTGCACGCCGGACTCGGCACGTTCGTCGCGGGCATCCGCGCGCTGCTCATCCAGGCTCTGAACCCCGGCGCGATGGCCGGAGTGCACGACTACTCCCGCTATCGCGAAGACCCGATCGGACGCCTCGCCGGCACCGTGCGGTGGATCATCTGCGTGACCTACGGCTCGACCGAGCAGGCGCAACGCGAGACCGCCCGCGTCGGGCGCATGCACGAGCGCGTGAGCGGCACGTTCGAGTCGGCGAGCGGCCCCCGCGCGTACTCGGCGTCGGACGCGGATCTCGTCGAGTGGGTGCACCTCGCCTTCACCGAGGCGTTCCTCGGCGCGCACGAACTGTGGGGCGGTCCCATCCCGGGCGGCCCCGACGCGTACGTCCGCGAGTGGGCGACGGCCGGACGCCTCATGCACGTCGCCGACCCGCCCGAATCCGAGGCCGAGCTGCGCCGACGCCTCGACGGATACCTGGACCGCCACGAGCTGCGCCGCGACGAACGCGTCGACGACGTCGTGCGGTTCCTGCGCGGCATCCCGTTTCGAGGGTCGATGCGCATCGCGTATCGCGTGCTGTTCGCCGCCGCCGTGGCGAGCCTGCCCCACCGGTACCGGAAGCTGCTCGGCCTGCGCCGGTCACCGTTCCCCGTCATCACCCTCACGCGCGTCGTGCTGGCGATCTCCGCCCGTGCGCTGGGGTCGGGGCCGCGCGCGCAGGACTTCGCGCGCGAACGCCTGCGCCGCCTCGCCACGACGTCCGGGCCGGTGACGCCGGCCACGCCGCGAGGCCGCCCGTGAGCGAGGACCCGCGGCTCACAGCGGCGCGCTACCGACAGGAGCGCGACGCGGCGGAGCCGCCCGAGCCCGCGGCATCCGATGAGGTTCCGCGCTCGCCCACCGGCTCGAGCACGCTCGATCGCGCGGCGTACGTCGAGACGGCGATCCAGCAGGCCATCCGCCGCGGCGACTTCGACAACCTACCCGGAGCGGGAAAGCCCATCCGCGGACTCGGGGCGCACCACGACGCCGACTGGTGGATCCGCCGCAAGATCGAGCACGAGCAGCTCACGGGCCTCGGACCGCCCGCGCTCTCGCTGCGCGTCGAGCACGCCGAGTTCGCTCAGCGCATCGACGCCCTCGCGAACGAGCACGACGCCCGGGAGTACGTCGAGGACTTCAACCGTCGCGTCGTCGAAGCCCGGCGCCAGCTGCTCGGCGGGCCGCCCGTCGTGACGCCCACGCGCGACGTCGACGCCGAACTGCGCGCATGGCGCGAGCGGCGCACAACGGCCGAGCCGGAGCCCGATGCCGCGCCCCCGCCGCGGCGACGCCGTCGGCGCCGGTGACCTCCGCCGCGCCCGCCGCGCGCCGTCCCGCCGCGCCGCCGTCCCGCCGCGCCGCCGTCCCGCCGCGCCGCTGTGCCGCCGTCCCGCCCTGCGC